>NZ_JAIVFW010000020.1 GCF_020829595.1 Nostoc sp. CHAB 5844 | reverse complement strand
AATGTACCATCAGACTCCGGTAGCTGCGTATGGTCTGGGAAAGGAGTGAGTTCTTCAGTAGCTGGATTGATTGCAGAGGTCATAAAACACCTTTGCAGGGGTAAGGGTTGTTTTTTAGTTTAGCAATCAAAACGAATGCGGCGCGATCGCTTGACTGTAAAACTGCAAGAATTAGGCATTGGTGATTCAATTTCTCAAACTCGATATAAACTATGAGCCAACTTCCCAATACACTTGAAGATGCGATCGCTCAAGCCCGTGAAGCTACTAAAGCCGCTTTGGCAGATGGTTACACTCGTCTGCAAGTAGAGTTACTGTTCCCCGAACTCAAACCTATGCCTGTAGCCGAACAATTTCTGCCGCTATTTGCTGAATACGAGTCTCGTCTGAAAGTTTTCTTTGCCGATGCTGGTGGTGCAGCCTT
This sequence comes from Nostoc sp. CHAB 5844, assembly GCF_020829595.1. Classification (GTDB taxonomy): domain Bacteria; phylum Cyanobacteriota; class Cyanobacteriia; order Cyanobacteriales; family Nostocaceae; genus Nostoc_B. The sequence continues at coordinate 106,017 of NZ_JAIVFW010000020.1, read as the reverse complement.
AGCCCTTCGAGATTGGGTAGATGCACCATTCCAAATTATTGATATTGGTACAGGTAGAGCGGCTTCGATTCAGTCTAAAATTCAGCCAGAAGACGAAATTTTCTTATTTGTTGCCCCCACAGCTGTAGAAGTACCGCAACTAGAAAAAGTTTGTGAAATTATCGGCGATCGCGCTTTAGTTATGTTAAATCCACGCCTACAAGATTCTGGCATTGTGGGTATTGGTTACGCTGCCAGACAAATCCGCGATCGTTTCATCAATACCATTGAATCTTGTTATTACCTGCGTCCAGTGGATGAGAACACTGCTGTATTTCGTTCCTATCCCGGACAGTGGGAAGTGTTGGTACAAAAGGGAGAAACTTGGGAAAAAATTGCGGAACTGCCCAAAAAACCATCAGGTGATGACATAGATTATCTTCTCATGCAAGGGCGATCGCAGACATCAACTGATGCTGCACCCGTGAAAAAGCCCAGTGTGTTTAAGAGTTTGCAACGGTTTATCAAAGCGTTGAGTAGTTAGTCAAACAGAGGTAGCAAGGAAATATTTCTTTGCTGCCTCTTTGTAGTGCGTTGATTATAACTAAGCTTTTTAGTAGGACTTTGATTAAACGTAACCCTGTTCTTCACGTAATTCGATTAACAAAAGAATCAAGGTTTTAGCTTATGGGGTATCAAATCGCATCACCCTGATTATCTATTGTTTTCTCAACTAAGGAACGTAATGAATCTATATCTGTGTTTGCCCGTTCTTGCTGATACCAGAATGTAATTTCACGGTCAGAAGCACGGGCTAACACAGCTAGTCTTTTGCAGTGAGGGCATTCATACACTTGTGGAAATTCTGGCTTTGGTCTTGTAGGAATTAAAAGTTTATAGACCTGTCTTTCAAACTTTTCATCGGATTCAGCTTGCTGATGTGCAGCAACTAAATTCTCAGCAAGCTTTTCAATTAATGGTTCCCAAACAAGCTTAAAACCTTGCCGATTTGGAATTGGGGATAAGTTAATGAGTTCACCACACAAACAACTAATTTTGGGCATAAAAATATTTCCTAACGATAGTAATTAAACAACATATTTTAGGCATATCGATTTCCTAACGTGAGTGATCCATGAAAAATCCAACTAGCACAAACTTCAAAATCAGTAGGGTAAGTAACACAGTATTTTTCTTTAGCTTTTTTCTGAACCTGCTCGTTTTGAGCTTGGCTCCAATGCCGCCAAATTGCATACCCTCCAGCAGCACTACTTCCAACAATTGCAATCCCAGCAGCAGACCTTACAAACACGCTAGTGGAGCCAATAGATGTACTAGTGCTAAGAGTTGAAGCACCATAACCAACACCAGTTGGAGCAGAAACTACAGGAGCTAATTCCGAACCTACAGCAGCAACACATTCCGGATCAGTAGCACATTTATCTAAGGTTGATAATTGTGCGTAAGCAGGTTTAAGACAAATTCCTTTAAATATAAAAAGTAAGAGAAACGTCCAAATTCCTATTAATTTCGATACAGATTTTTGGTTTTTAAACATAAAATCATTACTCCTCAAAACTTACAAAAGTAAGTTTTAATATTTTTCTGTATCTAGTTTCCTTGAGGAGAATCAAAAAGAATTTAGTACAATTACGGTTATTTTTTAAAGTTCGTGACAAGTCAAATAATCTTCTCTAGATATACCTATACTAAGTATGATCAGGCAAAAATAGGCAGTTGTGGCTCTCACAATGATTGATCTGGCTTGCTTATATTAGATCATTTGAGGAGGTTGATTTTCCTGTTTCCTATTCCCTTTTAATAAATAAAAAAAGGTAGGAAGACCTACCTCATACCCAAAAAAAGCATTTTGTAACCAAATACAGCATCTAATATCACACATACGTGTGACGACGATATTGCAAACACGCGACAAATTTGTGAATAATTTTACTTCCTAGCTGCTTGCACTAGCTTGCCATCTTCCATCTGCACAATGCGATCGGCAATATCTAAAATCCGATGATCATGAGTCACCATCAAGATGGTACAGCCTTGTTCTTTGGCAAGTTTTTGCATCAGGTTCACCACATCTCGGCCGGACTGACTATCAAGGGCGGCGGTAGGTTCATCGGCTAAGACAATTTGAGGATAACTTACCAAGGCACGGGCGATCGCAACTCTTTGTTTCTGCCCACCTGAAAGTTTATCAGGATAGTAATGTAAGTGATTTCCCAAGCCAACCTGCTCTAACATCTGAATTGGACGAGTTTGTATTTCTTGTGGGCTAATATGCGGGTGTAATTCTAAACCGATTTTGACGTTCTGAACTGCTGTCAAACTACCATGTAGGTTGTGTGCTTGAAAGATATAACCGTTATGGCGGCGTGTCTGCACTAATTGTTCTGCTGTAGCACCGCGAAGTTCTTGACCTAAAACCTGCAAGCTGCCAAACTGTGGAGAGCGCAGCCCACCTACTAAAGTCAATAAAGTAGTCTTACCAGAACCAGAAGGGCCTGTCAAAATAATAATTTCACCAGCATGAATCTCTAAGTTGATTTTAAATAAAACTTGCTTACGCAGTGGCCCGTAACCAAAGTAGTGATTGAGATTGTCAATGGCAATAATGGGTTTGTGATTCATAAGTAAGTCGTGATGAAATCAGGGATAATTATGATTTTTTGTCCTTGATACTCAGAATCAGATTTGATTTATGAAAAAATATCCATATGTGTAGAAAGTATTACACTGCTACAAAAGAGGCGATTAAGCTCAGACAATCGCTACAAGAACGATACTAAAATTGAGAAATATATTGCTGCTCTTTGTACAGATAATATGAACACTAACACCGTCAGTTTACCTGTTCCCCTCGAATTAACTATTGACTTAACTGACGAGCAATTTTTTCAGCTTTGTCAAAATAATCGTGACTTGAGATTCGAGCGTACAGCTACAGGGGAATTAGTTATTATGCCACCTACAGGAAGCGAAACTGGTGATCGTAATGCCGATCTAACTTATCAGTTAAGAGCTTGGAGTCGCCAGAATCAGCTAGGAAAATCCTTTGACTCTTCTGCTGGTTTCAAACTTCCTAACGGTGCAGAGCGATCGCCAGATGCGTCTTGGGTGAAAATGGAACGGTGGAACGCTTTGACTCAAGCCGAAAAAGAAAGATTTGCTCCTTTGTGTCCCGATTTTGTGGTTGAATTAATGTCTCCTAGTGATTCCCTAGAAAAGACACGCGCCAAAATGAGGGAATATATGGATAATGGCGCAAGACTAGGATGGTTAATTAATCGCCAACAGCAGCAGGTAGAAATTTATCGCCATAATCGAGAAGTTGAAATTTTGCAAAGTCCACAAACTTTATCGGGAGAGGATGTTTTACCAGGGTTTGTTTTGGATTTGGCGGAAATTTGGTGAATATTTTTGTCTATTTGTAATAGGCTATACGCACCCGAAAAGATTTAGCGATCGCAAATAAAGATTGAGGCTCATTTAATCAATCCTTCAGCACGGAGTCTGTGAGCTAATGGGGATTCTCCAGCCTCTAAACGCAATCTTTCTGCATATTCAAGAATAACCAATATTCCCTCTGATGTTTTAGACGAACTAAAAGAAAAAGGGCGTGTTGAATTAAGTTTAAAATAGTAACTCAGCAACGCAACTTACATGACGGGCGATCGCATCTTGCATTTCTCATGCGATCGCTTGACTTTTAAAACATATCAGCCGGGTCAGCAGATTGAAGTTTACGGGTAGCGATCGCTCCTGAAATAGCACACATGATAAAAGTTAAAATTATGACTTGTAATCCCCGGATTAAAGTCATATACATTGGTAAATTTGTGGCGGCGCGAGTTATCTGATAAAGTCCTAAAGATACTGCTAGTCCGGGAATAAAACCCAGTAATGCTAAAATTAACGCCTCTTCAAACACTACACTGAGCAAATAGTAATTGCGATATCCGATCGCTTTAAAAGTAGCATATTCTTTGATATGAGCATTAACATCAGCCGAAAGAACTTGATAGACAATAATCACCCCAACAACAAACCCCATTGACACACCAAGGCTAAAAATAAACCCAATAGGTGAGTTTGTTCGCCAAAAATTATTCTCAAATTCAATAAATTCTGTATGAGTTAGCACCTTGACATCATCTCTTAAATGTGATTTCAATGCCATTGCTACCTTTTTCGAGTCATAGCCAGGTTTTACCTGAATTAAACCCAAACTGATAGTACTTGACTCTCTACGAGAAAATATCCGCAAAAAGTTCTGATCGCTAGTAATTAAACTGCCATCCGCCCCAAAAGACGCACCAACTTGAAATAATCCAGTAATCCTAATTGTGCGCCGTTCTATTTCCGTGGTGAGGATTTTACCTTGATCAATTTGGGCGATCGCTTGTTGGTAATCACCTCTAGCACCACGGTCAAACAGAACATTATCAGGTAAAGCGATCGTCTGCAATTGTTGGTTAACATCTGGTAAGTCAAATGCTGGCTTATTTGGGTTGAACCCAATCAATAACACCCCCGTCTCACGTCGCGTTTGGGGATTCTTCCAAATACTGTTACTGAAATACATTGCCTCGGCTGACTTTACCCCTGGCACATCCATCGCTTGGTACAGTCGTCGCCGCGAAAACGAAGACATACTTTGCAAATTACGCGCTTGGGGACTTAGTAATACAATATCTGCTTGTAAACTCCGATGCAGTCGTGTGTTACTGTCATACAATGCAGTTTCAAAGCCAAGCTGCATAAACATCAGCACATCAGCAAAGGCAATACCTGATAATGCTACCAACAAACGACTTTTTTCATGACTCAATTGCAGCCATCCTAAAGGTGTACGTAGCTGCATTTGTTTGATCAGCCTAATCATAATTGGTAATTCGTAATTACAGGAAAAGAAAAGTAAATTTAGGCTTTATTGTGGTGTTCAGACCGTTTGCTAACTTGATAGGAGGACATCAACGTGACTGATCAACAACATTCTCTGCTGAAAGCAGCAGACATTAATTCAATGGATGCGTTTGAGTTTCATCATCCGCTCAATCCCAATTCAGAAATTTATTTACGGTTCCTTGGGCGTGCTGTCGGTCTTAAACGCATTGGCGTGACGATCGCTCGTGTACCTCCGGGTAAGGAATCTTTCATTTATCAGATTAGGGATAGTGAGTCAGCTTACATAGTTGATGAGTCAGCACTTCAACTTTTTTGGAGCAGCAAGCAATCTGCTGAGTGCTGAGTGCTGAGTGCTGAGTAAAAACTCAGAAAAGTAGGTTGTGTGAAACGTAGCGCAACCCAACAAAGTTCGGTATAGATGCTGAGTTCCATTCAACTACTCGTGTGGCTAATTAGGCGTAGATGTTGGGTTCCACTTTCACACAACCTACTAGCCTCTAGCCCCTAACCTCTAGCCCCTTCATCACAGTTGAATTACGGCTTTAACCTGCATATTGCTAAGAGTGGCTGCTTTTTGACTGGATACTTTATCTAGTCGGATATGTACTTCTACGACTCTGTTATCAATATTACTCATGGGATCAGTGTTAACCAGATTTTGCCGACGCACTTGCAAGCCTTTGCGTTCTACTGTTCCTTGCAATTCAATTGGTAAAAAATCACCGACTATTTGCACTGTTTGTCCTGGACTGACTTTGCCGATATCACTTTCGTAAACTTCAGCAACAACATACATCTGGCTGGTTTGTCCAATGTCCGCAATACCATCGTTGCTGATTAATTCGCCCGGCTGGGTGTGGATTTCAAATACTTGACCATCTTGGAGCGATCGCACGTAAGCTGGTTGTAAATTTACTTTAGCTTGATTCATTGCTGCTATGGCACGATTCACTTCTGCTTGGGCAACTTCGACATCGACTTTCGGCACTTCAGTAATTTGGTCGAGTGTGGCTGTGGCTTCTTTGATTTGTTGCTGACTAGCTGCTTGAATGCGCTTTAACTGGGCTTGGGCTTCTTGAAGATTTTTTTGAGCAGTTTCTAAATTTAAGCGTTTACTATCTCGTTGGGAAACTGAAATTGCACCTTCTTGATAAAGCACTTGATAGCGTTTATCTTCAATTACAGCGTTTCGGACTTCGGCTTGCCAGCGGGCAACAGTTGCTGCTTGGGAAGCAATATTTCCGTGACGTTCTGCTTCTATACTGGCAATTTTTGCTGTTTGGGCAGCAATTTCCCCACGTTTTGCACCTGCTTGGGTGCGATTTAGATTAGCCTGGGCGACTTTTACTTGTTCTTGTGCTTCTTTAAATGCTGCTTCTAAGCGATCGCGGTTGTCTAAAATAGCAATTATTTGTCCTGCTTTTACCTTATCGCCTTCATTTATTAACAATTGTTCGACTCGACTAACTTCAGTTGATGTCGAAGCTGAGAGTTTTATAACTTTTCCCTTTGGTTCGATTCGTCCTAAAGCTGTTACCGTTTTGATGTCTGGCAACAGTGTTGCTGGAACTTGCGCCCTTTGATTAGCAGCTTCCCGAAATTTCAATACAGTAAAAATACTGCTGCCAATTATGGTTAAAGATACAATAGTGGCGACCAAAAAGGGTGGACGGAAAATTGACTGACGAGATATCGGCCTGCCTAGCTTTGAGTTCTGCACGATAGCATACCTTTGAAGCCATTCCAAATAGGTTGATTCAAATTCAGGAAAAATAGAATTTTGGTAAATGTCGTGACCCAGTTTGCTTGTAGATGCCCAACGGTTATTAGAGAACAACGAAGCGTGAAATACAAAACTAAACCGTATAGTTTATAATTAGGATTATACTAAACCGATTAGTTTAGTCAAGCGATCGCCGAAAAGTATTTACTATTTAAGAGCATTGCCAGACTTGCTTTCGACTCAAGTGTTACAGCTACAGAAATTCTTAAGACGGTTTACAAGATAAGGAATATAGAAAAATGGCACGCCCAAAAGTGGGGGAAATTGACCGTTCAAATTCAACAGAGAAAGTGGAAAAGATTCTCCAAGGGGCAATGCAGGAGTTTCTCGCTCACGGTTATGCTGCTACTAGTATGGATAAAGTGGCAGAAGCAGCCAGCGTTTCTAAAGCGACAGTATACAGCCATTTTCAAGATAAAGAAGGGTTATTTCGGGCATTAATAGAGAAACTAGCCAGAAAGCGGTTTCATTCGATTTTGGGGACGCACCCCCTGCAAGGAGAACCTTACATAGTGCTGCGAAGGTTAGCCAAAACAGCATTAGATCAGATGGTGAATGACCAAGAATATCAAGCATTTGAACGGCTATTGATGGGAGAGTCAGCGCGTTTTCCCGAATTAGCACAGGTATTTATCGGTAGCATAGCCAAACCCGCAATCAAGACTATCAGTAAATATTTAGCATCTTGTGCCGAACTAAACATCCCCGACCCAGAAGCCACAGCCAGGATACTCATTGGTTCATTAGTGCATTTTGTGATTACCCAGGAGATTATGCACGGTAAAAATATTATGCCAATGGAGAGCGATCGCCTGATTGATGCTTTAACACATTTAATTGTCAACTGCGCTGATTAACAGGGTGTAATTTCCATAAACCCAGAATTGGATTTTTGTCAATATAAAGAGGTTCTAGATTATAGCTAACCTTCAAATAGTTGTATAAATTTATTGATGAATAAAACAAAAATAAATTATCTTTGGTTGCGGGAATCGCTAACTCTTGAGGCTGAGTAGCTAATTGAAAATTCACATCAGAATTAAGTAAATGAGTTAATCCTAAAATATATGTGAATTTCGCATCACTAACTACCACAGCATGAGGAGTTTGATTAATCACAGATGCGACTTGATCTAACCTTAAATTATCGCCTGAACCTTTATTCCACCAAACCCCAGCCGAAGAAATAACTACACAAGATACTACACCGCAGGAAAGTACAAAAATAGTAATCAATCTCCAGACTTTTTGCCATTTTAAATTCTGAATCGAGACTAATTTACTAGCCAACAGATGAGCAATTGTCAGTTGAATGCCTAAAAATGTCGGTATGAGATATCTAGCAACTCCTGAACGTCTCCCTCCAAAGATAATATCAGGAATTATTAATGCTATTGCTGTTGTCAAAATTAAAGTTAGTAGAAATAACCAAGAAGTTTTAGGAGTTGAGCGATAGAGGTAGTAAATTGCATAGCCAATCAAAATAAGTAATGCCAAAACGAACGGTATCAGCCAAGCTATTTGTGTGATTGAGGTACGCTCATTAATATCTACCCAGTCAATTAAAAGTCTTGTGATATTTAATAACCACTTACCAATTAATGCAGGTAAAATAGTTGGTTCTGCCAGCCATTCTAGTCGTAGAATTTTTCCTGCCATTTGGCTTTGGTAAATAATTAATAGCCAAGGTACAAAAGCTATAATTGCTGCTATCAAAGATAAAATGTAAGCGATTAATGTTTCAGTTCTTTTGTAACTATTAATTCCTAATATATAGATACCGTGACCAAGTGCTACAAATATTGATAACAAAAATGTATAGAAACTTAGAGCAAGTGTAACTGCATAAATTAACCAGCTTAAAAACGATTTTTTTCTTAAAGCTTGTAGGAGAAAATAACTAGAACTTAAAATAGTCAATATCCAAAGACTATATTCTCTAGCTTCCTGAGCATACAACACATGAAACGGAGAGATAGCTATTAATGAAATAGCTATCCACTTTGTTAATGATAACTCAAATAATTCTCGACAGAGATAATATATACTAACTAAAGAAAGTATACTAATAATTGCAGATAAACTTCTAATAATAGCTACTGACTTACCAAACCAAACTGACCATAACCAAGCAAGACAGTAATATAGTGGTGGATGTTGAGAGTCTTCTAAAGCCAGCCGAGTAATTGCACTATTGATACCTTGTTCAATATGTGGCTGTTGGTATTCTTGTATTACGCTAACATTAACAATTACACCATTATAAAATTTTTCAATAATTTCTGAACTAGAATGACCAGAAAGCCATAATGATGTATAAACTTCATCTGCCCAATATACTTTACGATCAAGATTAACGAAACGAAAATAAATTCCTAACAACAAAATACATATAACAATAATTTTTAGCCAGATAAAGTATTTTTTGCAATGTTGACTAGCTAGAGTTTTCATTGTAGAAAAAGTTAGCAATATATTAATTTCGGTCATCCAGCCGTAAGTACATTACAAGAAAAAGACCATCTCAGGTGTTATTTTTCCAGACCATTATTGAATATACTGACTTTTAAGTATGGTTTTATACTTTTTATTTTGCCAAGTAACACATTGCCAAACATCGGTTTTTGCTTGTTATGGCGGCAGCAATTAGCCTAATCTATAAATTAATATTCAAGTTCTTGGTAAATAACTGCTCAAGCAAGTTGTAATTGGTCAGTTTCAAGACGAAAGTACAAATTTTGTTGTTTCTATACCAACAATTTAACCTCTAGATAGATAAAAATTTGTATGCTGAAGTTAACAGGTCTTAATAGTTATTTTTAAAGATTGTGCAGGAAGATTTTAGATTAATTGTCGACTTAGTATCAGTTTTGGCAGTCGCAGCCTGTGGCGGGCTGTTGGCATCGCTGTTAAGACAACCGGTGTTGTTGGGGTATCTCATCGGCGGAATGGTTGTTGGGCCTGCTGGGCTAGGGTTGATTAAAGAAGTTATTCAAGTTGAGACTTTGGCACAGTTCGGGGTTGCCTTTCTATTATTTGCTTTGGGTGTAGAATTTTCTTTTGCCGAATTAAAAAAAGTAAAAGCGATCGCCCTTGGTGGAGGTGGACTGCAAATAGCCTTGACAATCTTAGTCACAGTGCTGGTGTGTGGCGTAACGGGAGCTTGGGGCAGTTTACCCGCCAAAGGCGTATTTTTGGGGTCAATTCTCTCCTTGTCTTCCACAGCCGTTGTCCTCAAGTGCTTGATGGAGCGTAACGAAACGGAAACGCCCCACGGGCAGGTAATGCTTGGTATTTTGGTAGTCCAAGACTTAGCTTTAGGGCTAATGCTTGCCGTTTTACCCGCGCTGCACGCACCAGGAGAAGTCATTGGCATAGCAGTACTCACAGCGTTGGTGCGGATTGGTTTATTTGCCGCTGGGGCAGTAGTCGCAGGCATTTGGCTCATACCGCCATTATTGCGAATGTTAGCCCGCACCGAAAGTCGAGAATTATTTTTACTAGGTGTAGTGGCTCTATGCTTAGGTATTGCTCTATTGACAGAGTATTTGGGCTTGTCGATTGAAATGGGAGCATTCGTCGCAGGCTTGATGATTTCTGAGGTCGAGTATGCCGACCAAACCCTGACTTACGTAGAACCACTACGAGATATTTTTGCCAGTTTATTCTTTGCCGCCATTGGGATGCTAATTGACCCAGTGTTTTTATGGAAGAATCTGGAATTAATTTTAGGGTTAGTGGCGCTGGTGTTTGTCGGTAAGTTTTTGATTATTACCCCCTTAGTCAAACTGTTCCGCTACCCGTTAAAAACAGCCTTAATTGCTGGGTTGGGACTAGCACAAATTGGGGAATTTTCCTTTGTGCTTGCTAGTGAAGGACAAGCGCTGGGGTTGGTATCTCGACGCATATATTTATTAATCCTGGGAACGACAGCAGTCACCCTAATCCTGACTCCTTTTGTGCTGCGGTTACTACCGTTTTTATTTAATCTTGCCGAATCCATGCCTTGGCTGAAACCCTATTTAGCTGGAGAAGGTGAAGCACGAGATGTATCAGAAGAATTACCTATAAAAGACCATATAGTTGTCTGTGGCTATGGGCGTGTGGGTAAGAATTTAGTAAAGTTGTTGCAACAGCATGACTTGCCTGTAGTAGTAATCGACCAATCAGAAAGTCGAATTCAGCAGTTACGAGATGCTGGAGTGCCTTATGTCTATGGTAACTGCGTGAGTTTTCACGTTCTAGAAACCGCAGGTGTAAACCACGCCAAAGGAATGGCGATCGCACTTCCTGATCCAATGAGTACTCGTCTTTGCTTAAAACGTGCCTTAGAATTACACCCAGAGTTAAATTTGGTTGTCCGCGCTACCCAAGACAAAAATATTGAAGTACTTTATCAACTAGGGGCGAGGGAAGTAGTACAACCAGAATTTGAAGCCAGTTTAGAAATGGCAACTTATCTATTAAATGGCTTAGGCTTCTCACCCTTTATCGTCCAACGCGAGATGCAACAAATCCGCAACGATCATTACTTAGATTTGCGGCCAGAACGTTCTGCTGACGAGGTTTCCCGCGATTTACGACAAGCAACCCGTGATTTAAATCGTCGCTGGTATCCCCTACCATCTACTTCACCTCTAATTGGTATGAGCTTAGAAGAAGCAGATATGCGTTACTTAACAGGGGTGAGTTTGATGGCAATTTGCCGCGCTAATGGAAATGAAATCGACTATCCCAATAATCAAACCAAATTAGAAGAAGGCGATCGCTTATTGGTTGTCGGCGCATCTGAGGAACTAGCAGCCTTAGAAGAATTTGCTCAGGGCAAGATAGCCGTTCCTGGAGAAAATAGTGCTTGTCAGTGGATAGCCGTCGATGCTGATGCTCCAATTGAGAAGAAAACCATTGCAGACTTGAAGAAGCACGAAAAATCCGTGCAGGTGCAAGCACTGAGACGCGATGGTAAGTTTATTCGCCGCCCTGATGAAAAAACAGACTTAAAAGTTGACGACCAAGTATTATTGTGCGGTAGCTTACCGACTTTGAATCAACTACAACCCTTATTCACCGCAGCCAATCAAGTGCCTTTATCTATTCCCATAACAAAAGCTAATGAAGCACAAACGCTGAAAGAGCTACTGCCTTAAGGATTAACCTTTGGGTTGGAAGTAGGCGATCGCTTGTTTCCAAATGGTTGTTTGCTGACTGTTTTCATCCGCAATACACACACAACTGGGATCTTGCCATAAAATCTTACCTGTCAACAGGTCGCCTGTGACCAGTTTGAACTCAACTACTGCTGCTTGTTTAATGAGGTTCTGCACTTGCCGAATGCTTGGCAGTGACGTATCAAATTCAGTTGTAGACATCTTTGATAATGGTTTATGCACAATAGAAAATGTTTTAAGAAAGAGTTGTAAATTATGAACTATCAATTATGAAGGACAAAATTTCATACTTCATACTTCATACTTCATACTTTCCTAATCATTGATAATTCATCATTGGAAAAATGGCAATCGAATTTACTAAGTATCACGGTCTAGGAAACGACTTTATTTTAATTGATAATCGCTCGTCATCCTCGCCAGTCCTAACTCCAGAGCAGGCAATTCAGTGGTGCGATCGCCACTTTGGTATTGGTGCAGATGGTGTGATTTTTGCCTTACCCGGAGAAAACGGTACTGACTACACCATGCGGATTTTTAATTCCGATGGTTCAGAACCCGAAATGTGTGGTAACGGCATTCGCTGTCTAGCTGCGTTTCTCGCCGATTTAGAAGGTGTATCTCGCAATCAAGATAAATATCGTATACATACCTTGGCTGGTACAATTACACCCCAGCTAACGCCCGATGGTCAAGTCAAGGTGGATATGGGTTTACCTCGGCTACTAGCTGGAGAAATCCCCACCACCCTGAGTGCAGCTGATACCAAAGTTATCAATCAACCTCTAGAAGTAGCAGGGCAAACTTGGGAAGTTACCTGTGTGAGTATGGGTAATCCCCACTGCATCACTTTTGTCGAAGATGTAGCAGCGATTCCTCTAGAAACCATCGGACTGAAGTTTGAACATCACCCAGTTTTTCCTCAAAGAACAAACACCGAATTTATTCAAGTGGTTAGTCGTGACTATCTAAAAATGCGGGTATGGGAGAGAGGTGCAGGTATCACATTAGCTTGTGGTACAGGTGCGTGTGCATCCCTTGTGGCTGGCGTGTTAACTGGAAGATGCGATCGCTCTGCTACTGTAGAATTACCAGGAGGTTGCTTGCAAATTGAATGGTCAGAAATAGACCAACGAATTTATATGACTGGCCCGGCTGAACGAGTGTTTAAGGGTACTGCATAACTTAATAGGGAACAGAAAGTAAGCACTATACCATTTCCTGTTCCCTATTTTGAAGACTATTTCTAAATTATTCCTAGAATTCAATTAAACATTTTTACGAGGCGATACCCTCTAGTATAAAGAGGCTCAGAAACTTTAGTCTGTTGGCGTTGTTTCATCTGTTCAACAGTTTCATCAAATACAATTAAAGTTTCTTTACCAACCTTCAGCCAGTTTTCATAAGGAACACTCATATCTTCTTCAACACCAGCAATACTGGGTGCTACCATTGCTCGGTAAGCTTCATTAAATTTCCTCCGAAACCGAAAATCTACTGAAATCCTCAGACCTTCTGTTTTCCTTCTAACTGTTTGGTGCAATCCGCGTGCATCATTAAAATACATCGTCCCGTGTTGTAGTTTTGCTTCTGCGTAAGAAACAACCATCGGAATATCTTTACCTTCGTCGAAGTCAGACATCACATGCATAGCTTGTAGTTCCATGTCACGGGGCATTTCACCTGCTTCGATGGTGATATTCTCAATATCACCAAACAATGGTAAAACAACTACAGTTGCATCAGCTGGAACACCAGCCCATACATCACTATGACACTTTGAACTAGTAAAGGGCAAACGCAGCTTTTCTGCACTAGTTTGACCATAAACCATACGTAGATTTACTGGTAAATCTACTGCATCAATGATGTCATTTGCACCCAGTTGGTAGAAAGCTTCAGCCACACTTTTTTGAAACATATTAAATGCTAAAGTGTGTTCTCGCTTGGGCATTAATAAGCCAGTTCCAGTGTAGTTAGGTAAAGTATTTCTCGCTTCTAACAGCCGATTTAGCATTTCATTCTCTGAGAGAATAATTGGACTATTCAGACACGCTGAAATGTAACCTGCGGCTGCGACTCTAATCTGCTGGAATAGCTCAGGTTTTAATGTATGTTCAAATAGCAATCGGTACTGATGCCTTGTAGCAATTCTTTGTGCAAGCTCATTGAATAATTTGTCACCAAGTTGAGAAAAAGCGATCGCACGATCATATTGTAATTGATCGGTTACTGGTGATTCTTTGATTATCATTTTTTCCTGAAATATTTTTAACTTAGCCGAACTACTTAGTATATCCACAGATAAATCGTTTTTTAAAACGAATACTGTTATTAAAAGTTAACAACTTTATTCTATTTCTCCTTCGTAAGATATACTACTTTATTTTTAAGTTTATCTTTAGCGAATTATTAATTATTAGTAATCTCAGTTAAAGTCAGATGAAATTAAAGACAACTTAATAAGCAAAGAGAATTATGAATTTTATGTATATTTTTAGAATAAAGAATTTATGAAGTGAGATATAGATTTATTTAGTTGCGTTTAAATAATCAATATTTTGATGTTAGTAAGCATCTAATATACTGCAAGTGAACGCGATCTAGCCAAAAACAGATTAAATAAATAAATTTCAGTAAAATCTACATTTAAAATTTCAGATAATGGATGTTAGAAAATAAATAATTTCAGTACTTATTAGTCTTTTGAATTTTGAAATGTACAAAGATTAATATATCCAAAATATAAATAATCATTTAATAATGTCAATGTTAAATAATACTAAATCTACTAAGCAGTTATATAATTGCACAGCATCAGAGTGGATTAGAAATCAACCTATTTCTCTCTCTGACTTTACAGCACGTCCTTTTATACTAGAACTTTGTGAACCTGTTCATGAACTGCGAGTACTAGATCTAGGTTGTGGTGAAGGTTATTGCAGTCGAGAGTTACGGCGACGGGGTGCTGCAAAAGTTCATGGCATAGACCTTTCCCAAGGAATGATAGAAGCAGCTCGTTCACAAGAGTTAGAAGAAGGTTTAGGAATCACATACGAAGTAGGATGTGCTACCGACCTTAAACAATTTGGTAATGAAGAAATTGACTTAATAGTTGCAGTTTTCTTATTTAACTATTTGACAATTTCTCAGACCCAAGAATGTATGAAAGAAGTTGCACGTATTCTTCAACCTGGAGGTCAATTCATATTCAGCATACCTCATCCGTCTTTTCCATATATGCGGGAAGCAGCATATCCATTCTATTTTGAAGTTGAAAATAAAGGCTACTTTAGCAAACGGGATCAGCTGTTTCCTGGTCGTATTTGGAAGCGTGATGGTTCTTGGCTAAATGTCCAACTAATCCACAAAACTCTTGAGGATTATTTTAGTGCTATGAAAATTGCTGGCTTCAATACCATGCCAACTTTGCAAGAATTACGTGTTACTCCAGAGCATATTGCATTAGATCAATCATTTTTTAGTCCTTTACTCGATTTACCTCTCCATTTAGCCATCAAAGTATCGAAATAGTAAATAACGCACTATGTCATCTTTAATCAAACATTCTTACAGTGAAATTACGGTTAATCATCCTTTATGGAACCATGATTTCCTGAGGCGTTGTCGTACTGGAAATTTATACCTTTCAGACATACAGATCTTAGCTGTTCAGATGTATAAATTCTCCAAAGAATTTAATCGAATTTTAGCCAGTATCTTGTCTTGCTGCCCAGATGAAGTTGTTCAGTTAGTTATCTTAGAAAACCTATTTGACGAAATGGGACAGGGAGATTCAGATAAGTCTCATCCAGAACTGTTTCGTCGATTTACCCGCGCACTTGGTATTGATGACAACACTTTAGCAAAATTACCCACAGCTCCAGAAACTCGTGCCTTAATTGAAACCTATTTACGAATTCCACATCAATATGGCTACTTAGCAGCGCTGGGTGCAGTTTGTTATGCTTCTGAAGGAATTGTTAGCTCTTTGTACACGCAACTATATAACGGAATTGTTGGAGCTGCTCCTTTACCTAAAGAATCTTTAATCTTTTTTGAAGTCCATATTGATGTGGATGATAGCCATGCAGCAAAACTAGCAGAAGTTATTGAACCTCGAATTGCAATGAGTGAAGAAGATAGCGATATCAAGGTTAAGCTGGCTATTGTAGAAGCAATGGACGCTCGTGTGCAATTCTTTAATGGAATCCAGCGTCAAATTTCTAAATATAGCTTTTCTCCCGATTCTTTGTTTCTCGTCAATTCATAACTCTAGGCAAATGAAAAGGGTGTAAATACGGATGCAAACATAATGACTTGTAGCATTAAAATTCAAGCAATGTGTTTTACTTTTCTCAGTTTTTAAATTGTAAATGTTCAGCCGGATTAAAGAAAAATAAAAAAAGTGAGATTTAAATCACTAAGGTAAAAAACAATCTATTTGAGCATTGGTCAACTTGACCAATTCAAAGTTGGGTATAGATTTAGAGGAGGGCTTTTATGTATGGATTAGTCAACAAAGCGATTCAAGATATGGTTTGTAGTCGCTTTGGTGAAGAAACTTGGAAAGAGATTAAGCAAAAAGCTGAGGTGGGTGTAGACGTTTTCATTAGTATGGAAGGTTATCCTGATGACATCACTCACAGATTGGTGAAAGCTGCTAGTGTGGTTTTAAGTTTATCTACTTCTGAGATTATGCAAGCCTTTGGAGAATTTTGGGTAAAATACACATCCGAAGAAGGCTACGGCGAGATGATGGATATGAGTGGAGATAACCTACCGGAGTTTCTAGAAAACCTTGATAATCTTCATGCTCGTGTAGGAGTCAGCTTTCCTCATCTCCAACCTCCATCATTTGAATGTAGTGATATGGAAGAAAATTATCTCAATTTACACTATCGCTCTAGCAGACAGGGTTTAACTCCAATGATTGTTGGTTTAGTTAAGGGTTTGGGAACAAGGTTTGACACAGAAGTTGATATTACCCAAACCCAGAGCCGGGATGATGGTGCTGAACATGATGAATTTTTAGTGAAATATAAACCACACTGAGCGTTACATGAATGGTTACTCCTCACATCAGCCTTTCACCAGAGTTGTTTGCTAAAGCTTTTCCATTCCACTTTGTATTCAACCGTAAGCGAGAAATTTTACAGGCTGGAGATGTTTTAGAGCGTATCAGTCCTGAAACACTAGTTGGTAGCCAGATTGAGCAGCATTTCCATATTAATCGTCCAAGTATTACGCTTGATTTTGATGCCATTAATAAAAAGTCACGCTCTCTTTTTATTCTGGAATTTATCCATAATGGTATGTATCTTAAGGGTCAAATGATGTATCAGCAAGAGCAGGAAATTATATTTTTCCTAGGCTCTCCCTGGATTACTGATACGGCCAGTTTACCTCCTTTTGGTATTAAACTTAAGGATTTTGCAATTCACGACCCAATCACTGATTTTTTATTTCTTTTACAAGCTAAAAATACCGCTTTAGCTGATACCGAAAAGTTAACTACAGAATTAACTCAGCAACGTACAGAATTACAGAACGCTCTCCGAATCAAAGAGCATCTAACTAAAATTGCCCAAATGCAGGCTCAAAAACTGGAAGAATCCCTCAAGGAACTACAACAAACACAAGCCCAATTAATTCAAGCTGAAAAAATGTCAAGTTTGGGACAATTAGTTGCAGGGATTGCTCATGAAATCAATAATCCTGTTAATTTTATTTATGGAAATTTAAAGTATATTAATGACTATACTAAAGACTTGCTCAAACTGGTTCATCTTTATCAAAAACATTATGAGCATCCAGAGGCTGAAATCCGCCATCATATCAAAGCTATAGAATTAGATTTTATACTGGAGGACTTGCCCAAAATTGTCCATTCAATGCAGGTAGGAACTGAACGTATTACAGAGATTGTTCTATCTTTAAGAAATTTCTCCCGTCTTGATGAGGCGGAGATGAAAAAAGTTGATATTCACCAAGGAATTGATAGTACTTTATTAATTTTGCAAAATAGGATTAAAGAAAAAGTAGATCATTATAGGATTGAAGTTGTAAAAAATTATGGAAATATACCTTTACTAGAATGTTATCCTGGTTCTCTTAATCAGGTTTTCATGAATATTATCAGTAATGCAATTGATGCATTAGATAGCTTCAATAGTGAACGAACGATCGCCGAAATTCAAGCTAACCCCAGTAAAATTATAATTACTACAGAAATCTTAGAAACAAACTACGTAGCTATCCGAATTATTGATAATGGTTCAGGAATGCCAGCAGCAGTTAAAGAAAGAGTATTTGATCCATTTTTTACAACTAAGCCCGTCGGTAAAGGTACAGGATTAGGTTTATCAATTAGCTATCAGATTATAGTTGATAAGCATAAGGGAAAGATGAGGTGTGTATCAGAACCTGGAAAAGGAACAGAGTTTTGTATTGAACTATCTCTATCAATCGATAGTGAAGCTATTGCTATTACTGGTGTTCAATCACTCAGTTTGGCTAAATAAATAATTAAATATTTGGACATAGATAATTGTAATTAGGACAAGGCATGAGGCAGGGGGCAGGAGGGAAGAGGTTTTTAGCTATTTTGCCCTTGATTGGTATAGTTAAGTTTATTTGTGTCTTCTTACTTAGTATATCTCTGTTCTGCCAGAGTGAGAAAAACTAATTTCTAAAAGCTTTCTGAGCATTTACTCATTTTCTGTGAAATTACTGCTTGACTGCTTTCATTGACAAGCTAATTCGTTTTAATTTCTCGTTCACTTCTAGTACTTTAACTTTTACAACTTGTCCCACCTTAACTATTAGCTTGGGGTCATCTATAAATCTATCGGCGAGTTGGGAAATATGTACTAAACCATCTTGATGTACGCCGATATCAACGAATGCACCAAAATTGGCAACATTAGTAACTACACCTTCTAATTCCATACCTATTTGTAAATCTGCAATTTCTTTGATCCCCTCTTTAAAACTGGCATACTTAAATTCGGCACGGGGGTCTCTACCTGGTTTTTCGAGTTCGCTAAGAATGTCGCGCAACGTAGGTTCACCAATGGTATCGGTGACATATTTTTTTAAATTGACTTTTTTGAGTTTTTCAGCAATTTGGGTCACTTGATTTAATGGTACGTTGAGGTCAGAAGTGATCGCTTCAACTACTGAGTAACTCTCTGGATGTACTGCTGTATTATCTAAGGGATGATCTCCATTACGAATCCGCAAAAATCCTGCTGCTTGTTCAAAAGCCTTCGGCCCTAATTTTGGGACTTTCAAAAGTTGGCGACGATTTTTAAAAGCTCCATACTGGTTGCGATAAGTCACCATGTTATTGGCAACTGTGGCTGTAATGCCAGAAACAAAAGTTAAAAGCTCCTTAGAAGCAGTATTTAAATCTACACCAACAAAGTTGACGCAGCTTTCCACAGTTTCGTCTAGCTTCTTTTTCAACAACTTTTGATCAACATCATGCTGATATTGTCCTACGCCAATTGATTTAGGATCAATTTTTACCAATTCTGCTAAGGGGTCTTGTAAACGGCGACCGATGCTAATCGCACCCCGCACTGTCACATCTAAATTAGGAAACTCTTCCAACGCTACTTTGCTGGCAGAATATATCGATGCACCAGATTCATTGACCATCACCTTAATTGGTTTACGGTCTAAAGTTTGTAATACTTGTGCGACAAATTCATCGGTTTCGCGAGAAGCTGTACCGTTACCAATAGCGACTAGCTCAATTTTATATTTTGCAATTAAATTTTTAAGAGTTTGTGCTGCTTTAGTTCGCTGTTCAGCAGCTTGATGGGGAAAAACTGCTTGATATTCTAAAAATTTGCCTGTTTCATCCAAAACTGCCACTTTGCATCCAGTTCTAAAACCAGGATCAATCGCTAAGGTGGGTTTCATCCCGGCTGGTGCAGATAGGAGTAACTCGCGCAGATTTGCTTCAAATGTTTTGATTGATTCTATGTCTGCATAACTTTTTTTTGCAGAAATTACCTCCCCCGTTAGAGAGATTTTCATCAGACGATTGAAAGCATCTTTCAGCATCATCTGATAGAAATCCCGAATTGCACGGACTTTTGTGTGGATTATCTGAGATTCAAGATAAGCAAGCACATAATCTTCATCAAAGGCAATATCAAAGTTTAATACTCCTTCAGTTTCACCACGACACAATGCCAACAGATTGTGAGGAGCAATATTTTTCACTCTTATTTGATAATTCCGGTACATCTCAAATTTAGTTATACCTTCAGGATAATCATCTTTAATTCGGGAAACAAAGACTCCTACTTCTAGTAGGTAGTCGCGCAAATAAGCACGGAGTTCAGCGTTTTCTGCTACTTCTTCCGCTAGAATATCGGCTGCTCCTTTTAGCGCTTCATCTGATGTTTTTACGCCTTTCTCTTCAGAAATATACTTTGTTGCTTCTACTTCTAAAGATACAGCTATGCCATTTTTGATATTTAACGATTTGATGAACTCTGCTAACAGTACTAATCCTTTTTCTTTCGCTACTGTAGCGCGGGTGCGTCGCTTTGGTCGATATGGTAAGTATAAATCCTCAAGTTCAGTTTTTTGTTGACAAGAGATAATTTTCGCTTTCAACTCATCAGTAAGTTTACCTTGTTCGGCGATCGCATTTAAAATTACAGATTTTCGGTCTTCTAATTCTGTTAAGTAATTGTACTTATCAAACAAATCGCGCAATTGTACTTCATTCATTTCACCAGTGCGCTCTTTGCGGTAACGCGCAATAAAAGGAATGGTTGCACCCTCTGCCAAAAGTTCTAGCGCGTTTTGCACCTGATAAGGTTTGAGGTCTAGTTCAGTTGCTAATAGTTGAGCAATGTTCAGCATCGGGTATCTAAGTGAAAAACGTTACTTCTAAAGGTAATATCCTAAATCTTTATTATGGTGACAGCACTAAGTGTTAAACTTATTTACCAGAGAATTGCGGAATCTTTACTTGAAGGATGGTTTATTTCTTTAGAGTATTGTGAAGAAAACAACTTTAGATGTAATATTAGCAACGATTATGAAAAAACTTTAAATTAAATTAATCTGTTCTTTACATCTTAGTTAGGAGAAGACTACGATGCCTTTATTTTTTTTAATTCCACTGTTGGCCGGTTTGGCAACTGGCTACTTATCTAAGAAATGTAGTGATGAACTAGCCTACCTGACAGGTGTGTTTACAATCGTCAGTCTGGTTGTGAGTTTAGTCTTAGCACCTTGGCAAATTCAGCTTCTGCTGTTAGTTTTTGTGGTCATCACTACCAATAAACTTTTACGAGACAACGAGCAAAACTATACTCAAGTCAGTAGAAAATAGTTAAAAAGTATTAAATAGTAGGGAAGCGACGATCGCCATTAGCTCCATTAGGATGCATTTGCAGAGCGTAGTGC
Source organism: Nostoc sp. CHAB 5844 (assembly GCF_020829595.1). Lineage (GTDB taxonomy): Bacteria > Cyanobacteriota > Cyanobacteriia > Cyanobacteriales > Nostocaceae > Nostoc_B. Next base: position 84,729 of record NZ_JAIVFW010000020.1, on the reverse strand, counting down.
AAGGAATTGTATATAACTACTATAGCTAAAGAGGCTGGAGCCTGAAAGCGATCGCACCCTTTGCAAGCGCTTTCAATGCTAGAAATTTACAAAAAATCTAGCAGCAAAGCGACTTTTCATATTTCCAGTTCACTTTGAGCGGCCAACTGATAGAAATTTTATCTATCTTTTAATAATTGTGAAAGCTAGTTTTTTCTCCGTTACCAACTATACCTAAAATATTCAAGCGAGAAAGCTTTAGGTTTTCCATAGCACGTTTCAGTACCAAGGACTGTGTTTTGCCAATCTTCACCACCATCAAAATACCGTCTGTATGTGGTGCAATCAAACTGACATCTGCCAAGCCTACCAATGGAGGTACATCATAAATTACTAAATCAAAAGAATTATGAAACTCTGCCATCAGTCGCTTCATTTTTTCCGAAGATAGCAATTTTGTAGCATCTGGTGGTATCGGCCCAGAGGTAATTACAGATAACTGACTGAATAAAGGTATTTGCTGAATTGCTTCTCCTACTGGCAAGTTTGTCGAAATTAAGTTACTCAACCCCCAAAGATTATTTAAATCTGATAAGGTATGGATTGTGGGCTTACGCAAATCTGCATCTACAAGTAACACTCTTTGTCCCATTGCTGTAGCTATTTGAGCCAGATTAAAAGCAACCGTAGATTTCCCGTCACCAGGCATAGCTGAAGTGATAATAATAGAGCGAATCGGGCGATCGGAACTGAGAAGCTGAATATTTGTATACAGTATTCGTAAAGCTTCTAAAAAGTTTGTGGAATAGTTACTGTTTTCTTGAACTGTAGCAACATTTGAATCAGGAAGAAATTCTGAAAAGTATTTTGGTAAGTTTATTAAAGGAATATTTTGTGTAAAATGACGGTCTTGCTCAGTTTGAACTTGCTTTTCAAAAGGTATACTGCCTAGTAAAGGTAATTGAACCTTTTCTTTTAAATCTTTAATAGTGTTGTATGTACTGTCCAGCTTTTCTAAGAGTAAAGCAACGCCAATCCCTATCAGAATACTTGCAACCAATCCTGAGATGAGATTTCGTTTTAGGCTGGATGAAGTTACCGGATATCCTGGTCTAACGGGTGCTTGAATTAACTGCCAACCAAATTCTGTTTGCGATTTTTGAATTTGTAGATTTTCACGTGTAGATAAAAAACGATTAAGACTTTCAATAGCAACTTGTAATCTCCGTTGCAAATCTGTGTATTGTCGTGACAAAATGGGCAATTGTTTGCGTTTTTGTTCCAACTCCTGTTCCCTTTTTGCCAGTGCTTGACTCTGGACTTCCAAAATTTTAATTCCAGTTACGATTTCGGCACGTTTAGTATCCAAAAAGCGCTGTGCTTCCTGGTTAATCAAAGGTAACAAGCTATCTCGCCGATCTTTCAATGATTGCAATGCAGGGTTATTTGGTTGAAAGCGTGTAGACTCCGCAGCTACCTGAGCATCTAATTGATTTTTTTGCGCGATTAACTGTTGATATAAAGCGGCATTAATTAGTGCTGCTGTCGCACCATCTGGTCTCTGGAGAAGGTTTAAATTAGCACGAGATTGTGCCAACTGGAAAATAATTGCTTGCTTTTGCCCTGTCAATGCCGCTGTTTCAGTATTTAGCGCTTCCGTTTCGGTTTCTGGGTCGTTAAGATTATACTTCTGCTTGAGAGTTTGCAGTTGTTGTTGCAGTTGATCTACCCGATTCTGTGAAAGTTTTAGCTGTTGTTCAACAAACTGAAGTCCTTGCCGTAATTTAGTTTGCCGTTTTTCTTTACTATATTCTAGGTAATATTGAGCCGTTGTATCCAAGACAAATTTAACTTGATCTGGGTCATTGTTACGATAGCTTACTTGTATTATTTTTGTTCCTTGTAACTGAGACACATCTAAAGCTTGAGCTAGGGAATCATAGCTGATATCTGGATAAGTGACTTGTATATGCTTAAAAATATCTCCCAAAATTACAGGACTCTTGAGAATCTGAATTTGGCTATCGTAATCAAGACCTGATTGGCTTGAATTAGGCTCTTTAACAACATCTACAGTTTTGCTGTCATCATTTACTGGTTCTACTAAAATCTGAAAGTTGCCTTCATATTCTGGTTTGGTCGGGTTTAGTGTTAAACCAACAACAATACTGGCCATCACGGCAGTAGTAACTCCAGAAATAGTTAGCCATCTTCGTTGTAAAATACCTAAAACTTCTTGAAAGTTCCAACCACCTTCTGTTGTTTCAGCCCAAGAAAGAGGTTGAGACTGAGAAAATGGATGTTCAGGGTTGCTATTGTGTCCTGAGTTGGAGTACTGAGAACGATGATTTTCCATCACTTATGAATACTTGGTAGTAAACAATATAAGATTATTTATAACAATTCTTTTAGATTTAATTTATGTAGAAGTAGTAATAGCTGAAGGAAAATTTATACAAATTTAATAAAATTACTTAGGTAATATTATATTTAGCAGTAGTTTTTAAGACTAATAAATTTAGATTCAAATATCTTGTTTTTTCTTTTAATACAGAATTTTCATCTGTTCCATAACAAATTATATCTACTAACTGTCAGTAATTTATCTCAAAATTTATCAGAGTTTTAAACTATGTACACACAGTAATTATTGATATAGTAACATTTTTATTCATGAAATAAAATTATACATTAAAAATTATATCGAAATAGTTACTGTTGAATCAAAAATATTTTCCCTGCTAGTCAGCGAACGCTACTTGGTAAATGGCTGGATTTGTTACTAAGCAGGAAGCTTTGCTATCTTCAGACGCACTCTGTTAATCATTTATTCATCCGATTGTGAATATAAGTAAATAAACTAGGTTACAAAACGTAAATATACTTGAAAGCCTTACTAATAAACCAAGATAAATAATGACGGACTTAACTAGTTAGCTTTAGTTTGTACTAAGCTATTTAAAATTTTCAATAGTTATAATTATTTCCGTCAATTAGTAGTTTATTATACTGTTAACAAGAGGTTACTCAAGACCTAATTCACCAATTAGTTCTTTATTAGGAATTCTGAAGTTAAATACAGGTAATAACTAGTACTTAAATAAAAAGTGTCCTGTATGAAGATATTGTATAAAGTCACTTTAGCAAAATAAATTTTTGATGAAGCCTATGAGTAACCTTTGAAACATGATATCTTACAATTTAAAATCATAGTTGTGATACACTACAACAGTTAAAAGTTGTATGAAAACACTAACAACTAAGCAAAAACAAGTACAATACAAAATTGCACAAACTGAAAATTCAGACAGGAGGTAATTTTAGACTATGAACAATAGATGAAACTCCCAAGCTACTAAATGCATAAGGTTGAGTTGTGCAAATTACACACTCATCAAGAGAATTTTATTTGAAAACAAAGCTACTTATTTCTTTTGTGTTCCCGTGTTTACTGAAAAATAATATACAGAAATAATAGCAAACTTACCTATCTTAGCAAGATTTTGTAAATCTCGAAATTACATAAGCATAAGTGAGCTTTAGGAAATATTGGTATACTACGTAATTCATACACCAGACTTTAATCAAACTAGAAACTTGTATGAATAAGTGAGTATTTAGTTGTATAGATTAATGACTTAAGAGCTTTAGTGGTTCAGTAATATTTCCCTATAAATCTCTAAATTCTTAAGTAGGATACTGCCGATGAGACTCAATGAATGGATTAACCAAAAGTTTTTACAATCCATTTCTACTCGGTTAGAAGAACAAAGTGAGAATTCTATAAAAACTCAGCAATCTATTAAATTGTCTGTAGTAACTCAATATTTTCCCCCCGATTATGCTGCTACAGGACAGTTGATTGAGGAACTAGTAAAACAGTTGGGACAGCAAGGGGTAGATGTAGAAGTTTTTACAAGTCAGCCAGGATATGCGTTTAACTCCCAAGCAGCTCCATCTGTTGAGCAACTAGATCGCATCCGAGTTCAGCGCTCTCGGACTGCTCAACTGTGGCCAGGAAGAATTCGCGGTAAAGCTGTCAACGGTGTGTTGTACACTTTACGTGCTTTCCTATATCTGCTAAGAGCATGGCGGCGAAATAATGTAATGCTAGTAACAACAGCCCCACCATTTTTGCCATTATTAGGATATTTGGGTTATTTGTTGTTTAAACTTCCTTATGTCTGCATAATATACGATCTTTATCCTGATATCGTGATCGCTCTGGGTGTACTTTCTAAGGGTCATTGGCTGGTCAAAATGTGGCGTACTATTAACAAACAAGTTTGGCTAAATGCAAAAGGGATTATAGTTCTAAGTCCAGCAATGAAACAACGGGTACTAGCCCATTGTCCGCAGATCTGCGACAAAATTTCTGTAATTCACAGTTGGGCTAACCCAGATCTGATTGTTCCAATTGCCAAGCAAGAAAACTGGTTTGCCTGGAAACACGACCTCGTACAAAAGTTTACAGTTCTCTACTCTGGCAATATGGGGCGCTGTCATGATATTGAAACCATGCTAGAAGCAGCTAAAGAACTGCAAGATGAACCAATTCAATTTGTATGTATTGGTGGTGGAGCAAAGCGAGAAGAATTAATTAAAGAAGTAAACCGCCTGGAGTTGAGAAACTTTACATTTCTACCATATCAAGACAAGAAGGTACTGCCCTATTCTTTAACAGCCTGTGATTTGTCCTTCGTAAGTGTAGATGAAACTACAGAAGGTTTAGTTGTCCCTAGCAAGCTCTACTCCGCCTTAGCTGCGGGAAGACCTGTAGCAGTCATTTGTTCCCCATATTCCTATCTTAGACAGATGATTGCAGAAGCTAACTGCGGTGGTACTTTCGATAACGGCGATGGTCACGGACTAGCTCAATTTATTCGTTTACTTAGCCGCGATCCACAATTAGGAGAACGGATGGGAAAAGCAGGTCGTCAGTATTTGCGATCGCACTTTACACCTAAGTTGATCTCTCAACAATATTTTGATGTTTTACAGCAAGCAATAGCCTCCGAGGAGGTGATGGCTGTATCTCAAATCCAGACAAAATAGACCTTGTTGGACACTTAATTTTAACAGTATAAAAATATTAAGTGTATTGCTATCTTCCAACAGCGCAATCGTAGCAATTTCCTCATGTTCTATTGATAATAAACTTACTAAGAATAACTAACATTTCTCTTTTCATTGTAGGAGGAAGATAATATTGAATAGCTTGCTCTTATTCATCTAGTTGAAGAGAGCAAGTAATTAAATTTGTTAGAGATATAGCTGTCGTCAAATAGATTAGCGTAATCGTTGATTGTTTAGAAAAATCAAGTAACAGGTTTTATCTTCGGCACTCATCACTTCCTATAGAATAGGTGGTTTTTAAATAGTTTGGAAATCAAGAGATATCAAAAATTTTCAATAAATTGAAAATAATATATTTTCTTGGAAATTTCCAAATTATCATAAAAACAATATTATTTGAAATTTATAAGAAACTTGTTATCAAAAAAACTAACGTTTTAAAACATGTTATAATAGCGTACAAGCGAGGTAGGTTAATAAATTACTTACTCTTCAAAATCTCATCCAACAACACTAGATTATTGAGTAATAAAACGCTTAATAAATGTAAAATCAAAAATTTACTCTAAGCCTTTTTAAGTTACAAGATTTAGATCAACTGAAAAAGTATTAATTGAAACAGTCTAACTAAATTAGTACCCGAATTTTAAATCTTGAGGAGATGGGCTTCGATGGTCATTTTGATCTCAGTCCCTCCAACGAAACCTTCCTTATCTATTTTGTAGTTCATTAATGTGGGAGGCCGAATTGCAGAGAAGGTGTGACCGAAATCGGAAGCGTTCTAAAAGGAGAGCAATTTACTGCCCAGTTCACAGCTGCTATATAGATAGCGTCAGTCAGAAATATCAAATTTTTGCTGACCAACCAAGTCAGTTGCAGCAGAGGGGGATGAGTCGGCGTAATGCATTAATGTTAGTAGCCAGCCAAACAGCAGTTCCTATAGAGGGGGAATGGTTAGAAGCATTCTGGTGTGAACAATGCCAACAAACAAAATGGTATTACATACAAAAGTCCGGCGATCGCACCTATGAAATTTCACTAGCACCACAAGAACTTTGGCAACAGGTAACAGGAGTTACACATCCACATGGAAACCCTTCTGTTGGAGAGTTTACGCGCAGGCAATCAAAACTGATTAGCTATAACAGCATTAAAGACTTTGAGTTTGTGAGTTAATCATTCAAGAATTGATTCATAAAAAAGTAAAATCTTGTCTCCAAGTAAGAGCTAGTAGATGAATTCTAAATCAACAATTTATCGTGTGAAATTAATTTCATATACAACTTTATTTGCCAGTATCGGGTTTGGCATAATTGGTCAGTTGCTGATGAAACATACCATGAGCAATACAGCCACAGAACTTTTTACTTGGTCATTTATTCAACAATTAGTACTAGCTTTAACTATCTATAGTTTGGGAATAGTCAATTGGATATTTGCCTTGAGAGTTGTCAAACTTAGTATAGCCTATCCACTCACTAGCTTAAATTATGTGGGAATTTTATTAGGTTCCTACTACTTTTTTGGTGAAAAAATTACAGCTAGTAGAGTATGTGGAATAGTTTTAATTTTTCTTGGTGTTCTTTTAGTTGCTCTGCCACTGAGTAATCGCACACATATGAAGAAAGACATTAGCTAAATCTATGGTTAATTGCATAGAAGGTATTTGCTGATGAACATAATTCCTTGGTTAGTTTTATTACTTGTAGTTGTATTAGGTACAGTAGGGCAATTATCGCTGAAATATGCATTTCAAGCTACTACTAATCAGGTGATAAACAAGCCAATGCAAAACATTTTATTTTCACCTTATTTTTGGATTTGGTTTGTATCCTATGTAGTTGTAACTATTTTATGGTTAATTGTTTTGCGGACGATTCCTCTTAGTCAGGCATTTCCTACATTAGGATTAACGTTTGCTCTAGTACCTTTAGCATCTTATTATTTTCTACGTGAAAACGTTGTATTGAGTCAATGGATAGGAATTGCCATTATTGTCTCTGGTGTCATTCTCGTCGTCCAAAAATAATCATGCCTACCACTGTTTATTACAGATAAATTTTAGATTTAAAACAGAAAAGTTTTATGAATCAATCACCTCGAAAAATTTTAGTAACAGGAGTTGCAGGGTTTCTAGGCTCCCATTTATTAGATAAGCTCTTGGCATCAGATCATGAAGTTATTGGTATTGATAATCTCTCGATGGGTAAATTAGAAAATATTTCCCATAATTTTAGTAATAAGGCTTTTCAATTTTTGCAAAAAGATGTTACTGAAAAAAGTACATTTGAAAGTTTAGGCAATGATATTGATTGCATTGTTCACCTTGCCGCTTTCAAAATTCCTCGATACGGCAAAGCCATTGATACCCTTAAAATCAATTACCAAGGTACAGAAAATGTTTTAGATTTAGCACAAAAATTAAATTGTAAGTGTGTTCTAGCTTCTACGTCAGATGTATACGGACGTAACCCCAAAATCCCCTTTAGCGAAGAAGATAACTCAGTAATTGGCCCATCAACAGTGGCACGTTGGAGCTATGCAGTATCTAAGTTATTTGATGAACATTTAGCTTTTGCTTACCAAGACAGTTACGGTATTCCCGTTGTGCTTCTGCGCTTTTTCGGTTCCTATGGGCCACGCCATCATTTATCGTGGTGGGGTGGGCCGCAGTCAGTATTTATAGAACAAGTATTGAACGATGGTGAAATCACTATTCATGGTGATGGGTTGCAAACCCGCAGTTTTACTTTTGTTAGCGATACTGTGGCTGGCATTTATGCTGCAACTGTTAAATCAGAAGCTAATGGGGAAATTTTCAACATTGGTAGCAATCATGAAATTACCATCCTTGATTTAGCTAAAACTATTAAGCGACTGAGTAATACGCCAGGAGAACTCAAGCTGAAGTTTATTCCCTATGAATCTTTTACAGGTCGCAAATATGAAGATGTCAGACGACGTGTTCCCGATAGCAGCAAGTGTGAACAAATTCTTGGTGTGAAGGCTGTAGTTAATTTAGAGGAAGGATTATCTCACACAATTGAATGGCAGCGTTGTCTTGGATTATATAAATATTAAAAGTTTTTTGCAAGTCAAATATCAAGTAATTCAAGTGCGTTACGCATCTAGCAAACGCACCTGACTTCAAATTGAATTGTGTTTACAAATCTAATTTTAAAGATGATGAATATTGGGATTGTCGGTGGCGGTATGATGGGTTTAGCGTTAGCCTACAGGCTTTCGCAACAAGGTCATAAAGTAACTGTTTTTGAGAGTAACCAGCAACTTGGCGGACTCACCACCTATCATGATTACGGTGCCTTTATTTGGGATCGTTTTTATCACGTCATCCTACCATCAGATGCTCATCTAATTAAATTTATTAGAGATATCGGGCTTGGTGACAAGCTACGTTGGCATCCAACTCTAACAGGATGTTACATAGATAAAAAATTGTATTCTATTAGCAATACTCTGGAATTTTTGCTGTTTCCGCCATTGACTATTATTGGAAAGCTGCGGTTGGCTATCACTCTCTTGTATGGTTCCCGGATTAACAAGTGGCGCAGACTAGAAAAAATCCCTGTTGAAGATTGGCTTTTGAAACTTTCAGGTAAAAATACATACGAAAAGCTATGGAAACCTTTACTATTAGCAAAATTAGGAGATAACTATAAGCGTGTCTCTGCTGTCTTTATTTGGTCGTATATAAAACGCCTGTTTTCAGCCCGTGATTCTTCATTACATAAAGAACAACTGGGTTATGTTGAAGGTGGTTACAAAACAGTTTTTGACAGATTAGAAGAATTAATTCGCCTTGCTGGTAGTGATGTTCGCACTGGTGCTACAGTCGAATACATTGCATCTCATACCAATGGTGGTATTTGGGTTGAATACAATAATCAAAAAGAACATTTTGACAAAGTAATTTTTACTGGTCCTGTAAACATACTGCAAAAAGTTACTGATTCAAGTTTAGTAGAAATAGCGCATATAGAAAACACAGTAGAATATTTAGGTGTTATATGCATGGTATTGATTACCCGTAAAGCTTTAGTTCCCTATTATATAGTAAATTTAGCAGATCAATGTATTCCTTTTACAGGGATACTTGGGATGAGTAATTTAGTGTCTTTAAAGGAAACAGCAGGATTACATATTACATATTTACCTAAATATGTGCATTCAAATGATCCTTTGTTACGTCAATCGGACGAAGAGTTGCAAAAGCTATTTTTTCAAGGAATACGTTTAATCTTTCCTGAGCTTAAAACTAATGATATAGTATCAACCTATATTAATCGCGCTCAAAAAATGCAACCATTACAGGTTTTAAACTATTCCAATTTGGTGCCAAGAATAGTGAGTGAACACAATGATTTTTTTGTACTTAATACATCACAATTTGTCAATGATACGCTTAATAATAATACAGTAGTAAAACATGTAGACCAATTTATAACAAAGCTAATGCCAGCATTATAGAGTTGATAAATATGTCTATCAATTTATCTGCTGCAAAGCAGCATCTACTAAATAATCGTTATTTGCAAATTGACTTTGGGTTAGTAGCTGTACTCTTGTACTTTTCTCTGCTTACTTGGGTTAATTGGGGCAAGTTAGAAACACCTATTATTGATATTGGGCGTGAAGTTGAAATTTCAGCGCGTCTTGCAGATGGGCAAGTACTCTATAGAGATGTGGCAACTTACTATGGGCCTCTTGCCTACTATGCTAATGCCATACTACTGCTAATCTTTGGACATCGGCTGGAAGTTTTTTATACAGTGGGTGTGGGTTTATCATTGATAGCAGCATTACTGTTTTATAAATTGGCAAAAAGACTAACCAATAATAATTGGGCAGTCCTCTGTACTGTATGTATGTTGCTTTACTGCGCTTTAGGTCCGGGAATATTTAACTTTATAATGCCTTATAGCTTTGGAGCAGTTTATGCAATAGTTTTGTCTTTGATAGCGATCGCTTGTCTGGATTTATTCATATGTGAAGAGCAACTGAGATGGTTGGTAGTAGCTGCGATCGCTTGTGGATTAGCTGGGTTAGCAAAACAAGAATATGGAGTATCTGTACTAGGTAGTATCCTATTTGCTATTAATCTAGATTCTACTCATAACCTACGCCATAGATTAAATTGTAGTTTACTTGTAATCTTAGTAGCAGGAGCCTGTTTATTCCTGCCGTTGGCTGTGCTTGCACACACAGTTACTTGGGAAAAAATTTACCTTTCATTATTTCCGGTTCCTAAAGTAAATATCTTGCAACGCAACCTTTCTTTTCAAGTTTCTCCTATTAAAAGTATATCCATTTGGTTAGCTAATTCTAAAGCCTTTTTTGGTGGCTTATTAGTGGTCTCTGTAGCAGTATTTACTGCCCACTGGGCAGCAAACTTAAAATTTATAACTATTCCTCAATGGCTTAAATCTATAGTTGAGTTGACAGCAAGTGTAGCTTTAGCTTGGGGAGGTTTAAGTTTAGCTAAATGGGTATTTTTCCTATTTTTAGGAAGGCAACACGTTCTTTTTCATCCGCTACAAAATATATCTTGGTTGCTCCCAATTGCTGGAGTATGGTTAGCTCTAATTTGTTGCAAGCTTCCTCAAAATCAAAATACTACTTTGTTAGTATCATTAATTATTCTTGCATTATTACTTAATGCTCGTTGGGGATTCTACATTAATTTCTATGGACTGTATGCTGTACCAGTAATTATTTTATTGTTCACATTGCTTTATTATTTTGCTAAAAAATTCAGATGGGTTATCTACCGTTGTCTACTCGTCTGTATATTACTAGGTAGTCTGATTAATATAAATAGTACATTAATCCAATATCAACATATAGTTAATTCCCCCTATGGAACATTTCATGCTAACAATGCTATTGTTGCTAGTGCTTTAAACCAGACTATCAAAACTATCAATGCATCTGGTGCTAAATCTGTGTTGGTCTTGCCAGAAGGCAATATTCTCAATTTCCTCACTGCGACTCATTCACCAAGTCGAGAACTGACCTTTTTGCCAGTAACCCTAGGAGATGCTCAAGAAGAACAGCATTTTCTGGAGCATTTACGAGCTAAATCTCCTCAAATTATTGTTTATGTATACCGTTCTTTTGGAGTATGGGGTTATCAAAGCTATGCTGAATTTAACCCTCTAGTTGACAAATGGATTACCCAGCAACATAAATTGATTCAGACTTTTTCTTTAGATGAAGGTGACATTCGTATATATCAATCTCAGGTGTCAAAATAATTATGCAGTTCAAGAATTAAAAATAATTGACATTTAATTAAAACTGTTATGCCTATCGCTACATAAATAGGAATCCATTTATGGAATCTAGCATTTCTTGCTTGTATTTCTTTTTATGAAAGATACATCGCTCAGATGATTATTCTTTTGAAGATTTTTGAGGAAACAGACTATGAGTAATTAAAATTACTTTGACAGTAACAAACAGTAATACGGATAGTCAAGCTCACTTTGACACTAATAGTAAATTTTAAATCACACCAAATTCAACTATGGCAACAATATTTACAAATCAGATTCCAGATAATGCAAATGCTAGTGACAACAATACCTCCTATGAACTGGGAATGAAGTTTCGCAGTACCCAGGCTGGGCAGATTACAGGAATTAGGTATTATAAAGCTCCTAGTGAAACTGGCACTCATGTCGGCAAAATTTGGGCAGGAACTGGCGGCCCAGCTTTAGCAACTGTGACATTTACGAATGAGACTGCCTCAGGTTGGCAGGAACAGTTATTTAACTCACCAATAAGTATTCAAGCTAATACAACCTATGTGGTGAGTGTTAATTGTAATACGCACTTTCCAATCACTTACGATCAACTGCAAAACTCAATTGTCAATGGTAGTCTCAGTTCTGTTGCAGACGGTAACAATGGTGTATTTGGTAGTGCAGGTAATTTTCCTACCAATTCTTACAGGAATAGCAACTATTTTCGTGACATTGTCTTCAATGTCAATGCTGTATCTACTATTACTAAGGTAGGAGGTGATAATCAAACAGGTACAGCAGGAACAGCCTTACCTAATCCTTTGGTTGTCAAAATCAAAGATGGTAGCGGTAATCCTCAATCAGGAGTTACAGTCAACTTTGCCGTTACTAGCGGTGGTGGTTCGGTGTCGCCTACTAGTGCAGTTACTAATGCTAGTGGTCAAGCAAGTACTGTCCTAACTTTAGGAGCAGCTTCTGGTGCTACAGATCCGGTAACAAATACAGTGACAGCAACAGCATCTGGGATAGGTAGCGTCACCTTCACGGCAACTGCTAATCCAGTAGTCCAAAACGATAGTCTGACGATATTAACCAATCAAACTCCGGGTATTGCAGATGCTAGTGACGGTACATCTTATGAACTCGGTATGAAGTTTATCAGTACCGCAGCAGGTAAGATTACAGCAATTAGGTTCTTAAAACCTCCTAGTGAAACGGGTACTCATATAGGGAAAATTTGGGCAGGAACTGGCGGCCCAGCTTTAGCAACTGTGACTTTCACAAATGAAAGTGTATCAGGTTGGCAGGAACAGAATTTGGCAGAGCCACTAGTTATTGAAGCTAATAAAGTTTACGTAGTTTCCGTTAATTGCAATAGTAATTTCTCCATTACCTACGATCAATTAGCTAGTCCAATTGTCAATGGGCCTCTAAGATCAGTTGCTGATGGTAACAATGGCGTATTTGGTAGCCCAAATAATTTTCCGACTAGTTCCTATCGCAACAGTAACTATTTCCGCGACATTAGGTTTTCAGCTGGTAGTACCTTGATTAAAGTGAGTGGTGATAATCAAAGTGGTATTGTAGGTAGTACTTTACCCAATAATTTGGTAGTTCAAGTTAATAACACTTCCGGCAATCCTCAATCAGGGGTCACAGTTAACTTTGCCGTTACCAGTGGTGGTGGTTCTGTTTCACCTACTAGTGCAGTTACCAATGCTAATGGTCAAGCAAGCACAACGCTGACATTAGGAGCTATACCTAGTGGTGCCAATAACGGTACTTTGGTTACTGCCACTGCCTCTGGGATAGGTAGTGTCTACTTTACTGCTACAGCACTGCCAGCAAATAGCAATCCTATTGTCCTTGAAAATCAAAAACCTGGCACTACAAATTGGAAGATCACCAACCAAGCAAACAACAATGAAATTGCTGGCTATGCCACAGCAACTAGCATCAACAAAGGTAGTAGCTTGGGGATTAAAGTTTCCGTAGCAACACCTGGGGCATTTAATATAGATATCTATCGTTTAGGTTACTATGGCGGTACTGGAGGGCGGCTAATTACCAGCAGTGGTTCGCTGAATGGAATTACCCAACCTGCTTTCACAATCACAGAGACGAGTACTCGTCTTGGAGAGGCTAATTGGTCAACTTCTTACACTGTAAACGTTGGTAGCAATTGGACGAGTGGTTTGTATATTGCCAAACTAACTTATCAGGCAACTGGCAAGCAATCACAGGTGTGGTTTGTTGTGCGTGATGACAGTAGTAATGCTGATATCTTGTTTCAAAGTAGTTTTACAACCTACTTAGCTTATAGCAACAGTAGTGGTTACAGTTTGTATGCTTTTAATAGTACTGGAGGTCAAAGAGCATTTAAAGTCTCTTACGATCTGCCATTCTCACAAACAACTACACAAACTGGTGAGTTTAACAATCTTTTGCGTTGGGAATATAACATGGTGCGCTGGTTAGAGTCCCAAGGTTATGACGTTGCATACGTTACTAACATGGATGTACACTCTAATTCGGCATTACTACAGCAGCACAAGATATTTATGTCGGTTGGTCATGATGAGTATTGGTCAATGGAAGCACGGAATCATGTTGAACAAGCCCGTGATGGTAGTCAAGCGATAAATTTAACCTTTTTCTCAGCCAATACTTGTTATTGGCGGGTGCGGTTTGACAACTCAAGTACTGGTCAGGCTAATCGGGTAATGGCATGTTACAAAGATAACTGGGATCAAGATTCAGTCGCTCCAACTAACAAATTCCGCAGTCCACAAAACAATAAACCGGAAAATGCTCTGCTAGGTGTGATGTACACAGGCGATCGCGATTCTGTATATGCTGGTTATGATTTTGTGGTAACAAACAGTACCGACCCTTACTATGCCCACACAGGGCTAGAAGATGGTGATTCAATACCACTGTTGGTTGGTTTTGAATGGGATGCAGTGATTAACAATGGTGCTAGCCCAAATGGGTTAGTTGTTTTGTCACAATCACCAGTTGATCCACAAAATATAGATACCGATGTTCCTCCAGGAACTGATTATCAAATATCAAATGCTGTCCGCTACACTACTGCTAATGGAGCCAAAGTCTTCGCAACTGGTTCTATTCAGTGGGCATGGGGATTAGACAGTGATAGTGTTATAACACCACGCGAAGATATCCGCGCTCAGCAAATTACTGTCAATATCTTAAAAGATATGGGTGCAATTCCAACAACCCCAGGGGCAGGCATCATAGTGTCTTGATGAAAACTGTAAAGCAGGTAGCAAAATCAATTATTACTACCTGCTTTACATCTGAGAAATCTCCATCTTCTCAGTCCTATAGAAATAATTTTAATAAATCTGGAAATCAATATGAACCTGAGCTTAAAACGCCGTAGATTTGGTCAGTTGATGATCGCTAGTGCTACCACTGCCGCGATCGCTAACATGGCAGATAAAACATTAGCACAATCTACATCTTCAAAACTTGTTGGCTTTACTCTTGCTTCTAATAATCTTAACGTTGGGTTGTCTGTAGATAGGTTACTCTCTGTTGATGTGTCAGTGAAAACCGATCTAGTCAATAGCACTCCGCAAATAGTTATACAAACTTTGGATTTAGTCAGTGGAAAATTATTATCAACACTTGAAGTGGCATCTAAGCTAGTTATAAACCAAAGAACTTCAACTGAAACTGCCCCTAAAGCCTTATATAGTCAAACCTATGAACGAATTACTGACGCAACTACTTTAACTGATGGTAGATTGGTAATTTCCTCTGTAGCCAGCACACAAAAGGGAAATTATAACAAAATTGTACTATTTGATAGTAAGACCAATTCATATCAAGAAGGTCTAAAAGTATCAGGTTTTCGTAGTAAGAACGGCACTATTGAAAGCGTGATGGCATTGAAAGATAATCGGCTTTTAAGTATTATCAGTTTACGCGAGGGAGTTCCACCTTTTTACTTCGCTGTGATTGACTCTACCACAGGTAAAATAACAGCCGGTACTGAACTAGCTTTGCCTGATTTGTCGCCAGATGAACGCTTCAGTAACTTGGCTCAAGCTCCTGATGGTAAAATTTACGCTACAAACATTGATCGAGAAGGAAATACAAATATAGTTCAAATAGATTTAAAGAACAGGTCATTACTTACTGGTAAAGCCAAGATTATCCCGTATGTGCAGTTGCGCTTGGAAAAAGAATCTTTGCGAAATGATTTATTAAGTATGGCCTTTTCCTCATCAGGACAATTGTATGCTCTTGCTGCTCCTCATGGTAAAAGAAGTAAATCGCTATATACTATAGACTTAAAAACAGGAGAGTTGCAGTACGTAACAGAATTTTTAGTTGATAAAATTGCATTTTCTCTCTATTGATTTAACTGTATCTACAATGCAATTAAATTTTCCCGAACCCCTACTTGTTAATAGATAGGGGTTTTTGTTATTGGCTACTCAGAACTGTTCTACTTGATTTCAATAAAGGCAAAAAATATGCACACACAATTCTCATTTTTAGAAAAAATAGTTCAAAAACAATCCATTAGCATTATAGTTCCTTGTTTTAATGAATCTGAAGGAATTGAATCTTTAAAGAAAAAACTACTCCCAGTTTTAGAAGAACTAAGAAAAATGAGAAATGTGGAAATAATTTGTGTTGATGATGGCAGCGGCGATGATACTTTTTTGAAATTACACGAGTACTTTGGTCAAGAAGCCCAAATCATCCGCCATCCAAAAAATAAAGGTTTGTCCGCAGCGACAAAAACTGGTGTGGCACACTCCACAGGTGATATTATTTGCACTATAGACAGTGATTGCACTTATGAGCCTCACCAGCTAATTGGTCTTTTAGATTTAATGTATAACGATGTTGATATTGTGACAGCATCTCCTTATCACCCCAAAGGTAAAGTCAGAAATGTTCCAGAGTGGCGTTTATTTCTCAGTAAAGGTTTATCAAAGCTTTATAGACTAGTCCTGCCCCAAAAGCTATATACCTACACTAGTATGTTTCGCGCATACCGCCGGGAGGTACTAGAAACAGTCAGAATCACCCATCCTGGATTTTTAGGTTTAGTAGAGATTATTGCAGAAGCAATGTTACTGGGTTATCAAGTTGCAGAGTATCCAGCCGAATTGAAGCGTCGGGAATTTGGACAGTCGAAATTGCGTGTTGTTAGAGTTATCTGGAGTCACCTAAAGTATATTAGTCGGCTGATAGTACGGCAATTACTGCCTCAAAAAACTAAAAGGCTCAGAAAGGCTAACGTACTCAACAAATATCACCAACGCGAATATGATAAAGTATACAAAAAATAACTCATGAACATATCAATAAACTTGGGAGATTAACTCCCAACTCATTGAAGTTTGGAGTTAATAATTGCTTTTAACTTAAAAACTAATTACATGACTAAACCTATAATTTATTGGTTTAAAATTCTTAGCAAATTTATATCTATTCAGTTATTAATTCAAGCAATAGGACTAGTAAGCGGATTTTTATTAATACGCACTTTAGATAAACAACAATATGCCTATTTCACTATTGCCAATACCATGCAAGGTACGATGGATCTTTTAGCAGATAGTGGTGTAAGCATTAGTTTAACTGCTCTTGGTGGTAAAGTATGGCAGGATCGCTATCAATTTGGACAACTAATTAATACTGCAATGCAGTTACGTCGATATTTAGCAGCAATTGCGATCGCAATTATCACCCCGATTTTGCTATGGATGCTGATCAGTAACGGAGCTTCTGTTAACTATGCAATTTGTATAGTAGCAGCAGTTCTATTTGGACTAAATTCTCAGTTAACTACAGGAGTGTTAGATGTTGTTCCTAGGCTACATTCTCAAATTAATCGGATTCAAACTCTAGACTTGTTACCCGCTGTTTTTCGGCTAACTGCTTTGGTTGCTGCCTGCTTCACATTTTTGAATGCGGCGATCGCTATCTTGATAGTATCAATAGCGCAGATGATTAAACGTTTTCTTCTTAGTCATTGGGTGGCTGACACCATCGAAACTAACGCACCAGTTTATCAAGAATATAAAAACTATATTATAAAAACCATCAAACATCAGGCACCCAATGCCGTTTTTTACTGTGTACAGGGTCAACTGACAATCTGGCTGATTAGTATTTTTGGCAACACACAAAGTATTGCTGAAATTGGAGCTTTAGCAAGATTAAGTCTAATTTTTTCTCTAATCGGCGCAGTAATGAATAATATTATTCTACCAAGTTTTGCTAGATGCCAATCGTTTGATAGTTTATATCGTCGCTACTACCAAATACTTGGGAGCTTTTGCTTGTTGGGTATCTTGCTAATAGGCTGTGCAGCTATTTTTCCTACCCAAATACTCTTAATTTTAGGAGATAAATATATTCACTTAGAAAAAGAGTTAGTTTTAATGATGGTAAATACAGTATTTACTTCTATTGTTGGAACTATGTGGTCTCTTAACGCTACAAAAGGATGGATTGACTATTCCTGGATTGAACCGCCTCTTAGAATTGGATTACAAGCATTATTACTGATGTTTATAAATGTTTCTACAGTCGATGGTGTGATAAATTTCGGCTTAATCTCTAATTTTGTCCCATTTTTAGTTAATATATTTTTAACATATAGAGGGTTCAATACCTATCAAACAAAAAATTAATATAATTTTTTTAAAGAATTAAATTAGTAAAACAATAAGAAGTATGAATCTAAATGTAACAAAAACAAGTAAAATTCTTTCTGTAGGTTGTGGCTTGATTAAAAGTCAAACTGGGGTAATACGTTTAGACATTTCTCCAGCAGTTAAACCTGATGTGGTTTGGAATCTAAATAACTTTCCCTATCCTTTTGAGGAATCAGAATTTTCTGAAATAGATTGTTTTGATGTAATAGAACATTTAGATGACATACCTAAGACATTGGAGGAATTCCATAGAATTTTGCAGCCAGAAGGTGTGCTGAAAATAACAACTCCTCATTTTTCATGTTCTAATTCATTTGTAGATCCAACACACAAGTATCACTTGAGCTATTTTTCGTTTGATTATTTTTGCGAAAAACATAATTTATCATACTATTCAAAGTGTAGTTACCATATTAAGAATCGCCATATACAGTTTCAAGGTGGTAGATTTAATAGATCTATTATTAGTAGATTAGCAAATAAATTTCCTGATAAATATGAACAGCGATGGGCATGGATATTTCCTGCTTGGTATCTTTATTTTGAATTAGAGGCTATCAAGGAAATTAAGATAAATTCATGAAAATTGTACATATTACTCCAACTTATTTTGATGAACAATCAGTTATCGGTGGTGGTGAACGTTATCCTACAGAATTAGCTATTTGGATGGCAAAATTTACTGATACTACATTAGTGAGTTTCTCCTCAATACGCAAGTTTACTAGAAAAGGTAATCTTAAAGTAGAGACTTATCCAGTTAGAAATTTAATTCATGGTAACAAAATCAATCCTCTAAGTTTTCAATATCTTAAATCCATATTAAATGCAGATATAGTACATATTCACCATATTCATACTTTAGTTTCAGATTTAGGTTGCCTCATAGGTTACTTACTAGGTAAAAAAGTTTTTGTTACTGATTATGGTGGTGGTGGCAGTTTTGTCTTGAATCGGAAATTACCTATCTTCAAATTTTATAGTCAGGCGATCGCCTATTCTCAATTCGGATTAAATTTCATACCACCTGAACTACAAAAAAAAGCAATTTTAATTAAAGGAGGAATTGATATCGAAAGATTTTGCCCTGAGCCGTCATTAGCAAAACAAAAGAAGATTTTGTATGTTGGCAGAATTTTACCACACAAAGGTATAAATTATTTAATAGATGCTTTTCGCCTGTTCAAACGCCCAGATTACAAGCTAAAAATTATCGGCAGAGTTTACTCTGAAGAATTTTATAACTACCTCAAAGAATTGGCAGAAGGCTTATGCGTTGAATTTGTTCACAATGCTGACGATCAGCAGTTATTGGATGAATACCGCACTGCCCAGGTAACAATTTTACCTTCGGTTCACACTGATTGCTATAATAACTACAGTCCTGTTCCAGAACTAATGGGTTTTACATTACTAGAATCGCAAGCTTGTGGAACGCCTGTCATCTGTACAGATGCAGGTGCTATGCATGAGTTTTTAGATAATGAGCGTACTGGATTTGTGGTGAAACAGAATTCGGGAGAAGCAATTGCTAATGCTTTGAATCAACTGGTTAATTTATCTGCAATGGAGTATGCGGCATATCAAACTTGTTGCCGTGAGTTGATAGAATCTTTGAGTTGGTCAAATGTGGTTCAGCAACATTTAAGTATTTACAAAAGTACTAAGTAAAAAGTTACTAATTTTGGTATACCTTGCCATGCGATCGCTCCGCATCCTGATAGCGACACACTCTCCTCTTTCTGCGGAATTTGGAGCAGGCCAGATGGCCATAAATCTAGGAGAAGCATTTCGGACACAAGGACATGACGTTACTTTGTGGTCTCCTTATCCCATGCCTAGCCAAACAAAGTGGTCGCAAGCTCTTCAAAGTTTTCCACTAATGCGAACAAAGCTAGATGATTTCCTTGAGACTCAAGAGCCTTTTGATGTAATTGATTGCTATGCTCCATTAATCACAAAACGAGTTAGTAAATCAGGTTTAGTAGTAGCTCGTAGCGTTCAACCTGATATTTTATACATAGCGTCTAACTTAAAGATTCCAAGTAATCTAAAAAAAATAAAAGATATAATCCTTTTGCCATTGAGCTATTTACTTGCATCAGTACATATCTTTTTTCTTCTCCAAGGATGGAAAAGAGCAAAATATATTCTTTGCCTCGGTAAATTAGAATTTCAATGGATGAATAAGTGGTTCCCGTGGTGGAAGAATAAATTAATTGTTTATAACAATGCACTTTCCAAAGCTGAACAAGTAGAACTCACTCAAATTCGCCTCAATCGAAAAAAGTATCAAGAAGAAGGAATTCGATTTCTTTGGATTGGTCGTTGGGTTGCCCACAAAGGAATTAAAGAGCTTGTTAATTTTATAGTTAAAAGAGCAGCATTATATCCTCAAGACACTTTTACAATCGCTGGATGCGGTACTTCTGTTGAGCAAGATTTTCCATCTGAACTAATTCAGTTGGGTAGAATAAAAATCCTTCCTTCGTTCGAGAGGAGTCAGCTAAGTTTATTACTTGCTAACCATGACATTGGATTATTTACTAGTAAAGTTGAGGGTTGGGGGCTGACGTTACATGAAATGCTAGAGTCTGGAATGCCTGTTTTTGCAACGCTTGCAGGAGGAGTACTAGATTTGCAGCCCTTCTTTCAAGATATGCTGAAACTATTCCCGCCATTACAGCAAATATCTCATGAACAGATGAAGTCTACTTATATGAATCATTATTACAGTATATTCTCATGGGAGAAAATAGCAGAAAACTACATAAATTTTCTTTAAAAAAAGAATATCAATACTAATTGAAAACCATTATGAAGAAACTTACTCCTGAATCTAGTTGGACTGATAGTTGGAAATCTAGCTATTCTTATGATTTGCTAGAAATTTATGGAGATAAAAGTTGTAAAGGCTACGCTTATGCTTATGCTAATCGTTGCAGGCACATTTTAGAGTTAATCAAAAAAGTTGCAAAACCTGAAGCAAAAATTCTGGACGTAGCAGCAGCACAAGGGAATTTTAGTTTGATGCTGGCAGAATTAGGCTATGAAGTTATCTGGAATGACCTTCGCGAAGATTTGATTGATTATGTCAAATTGAAATGGGAATACGGCACAATAAATTATGCACCAGGAAATATTCTTTCACTCGGTTTTGATTCTGAGTTTGATGTTGTTTTAATTGCTGAAGTTATTGAACACGTCGCTCATCCAGACGATTTCTTAAAGAAGATTGCTCACATGGTTAAACCAGGTGGATATATTGTTATGACTACACCTAACGGTGAATATTTCCAGAATCGATTACCTAAATTTTCCGAATGCCCCGATCCAAGCCAGTTTGAAAGTATACAATTTCAACCCAACTCTGATGGTCATATCTTTTTATTACATTTAGATGAAATTGAATTACTATCTCAACAAACTAATTTATCTATTCTAAAAATTTTATTTTTCAATAATCCATTAACAAATGGCTATTTAAAATTGCGAACTCTTTTTCCTTTAATATCAGATAATTGGATTAATGCTTGCGAAAAATTTACTGGTTCTCTACCTTTAATATTACAAAGAAAAATTCACAATAGCATTGTTGTTTTATTATCCTGCTAATTAAGCATAAGAGTTTTTTAAGACAGCTTAGCACAGCTTTTTGCATACTATAAATAGTAGAAACTGATGTGTATATATTATAAATTTGATAGTAGCAAGCTAGTCAAAAGGCTGAAAAAAACATCTGATTTTCGCTTATCTCAGTTTTGTTCTTGATGTAATAGTCACCGAAAATAAAACGGATAGAAGTACGCATATACATTTATTGAAGAAGTTTGTAAGGGTGTGATTAGAAAGTATTTTCTTGCCATTATTGACTAATAAAACAACATTTACCTATTAGTTAATCTGTATGAAAGTATTAATAACCAGCGCTAGGATTAACAATCCGCAAAAAGAACTACTGCACACAGCAGCCTATGAAAAGTTATGGGAATGCGCTCATAAAGATTGCTTTGGTGTTCACCATTTAGTTAGCTCACCTGAAGACGCTGATATTATCCTCTTTGCAGAGCTAGATGGTTTAGGTTGCCACTTTTCTGACAGATTGTTGCTTAGACACGAATATGTGAAGAAATACTACCAGAAGTGCTTTCTGTATACACCTGTAGATAAACCTATTGCCTTTTTACCTGGGTTGTATAGTTCTATAGAGCAAAGATACTTTGATCCTGCCCGCATCCGGTCTTGTCACTACCTTTCTACTCACATTACTAAAATTCCCTTTAAGTTACTGCCCTATGCCAAAAAAGATTTACTTTTTTCTTTTGTTGGCTCAGTTTATACCCACCCTATTCGTGCTGAAATAGTCAAAATTATTCATCCACGGGGATTATGCCACGATGTTTCTCAAGGTGGTCAAGTTTTATGGTATCAGCAACAAGGAGCATTTTCAAAATACATCATCGACTATGCAGAGTTAATGAGTCGTAGTCGCTTTGTGTTATGCCCGCGTGGAGTAGGGACTTCTAGCATTCGTTTATTTGAAGCAATGGAGTGCGGGGCTGTACCTGTGATTATATCTGACAGTTGGATACCACCCACAGGCCCTAATTGGGAAAAATTTTCCCTTAGGATACCAGAAAATCAAATAGCAGAAATTCCCAGCATTATCGAATCTTACGAACACAGAAGTGAGGAAATGGGACAATTAGCTCGCCAAGCTTGGGAGAATTGGTTTGCTGATGAAGTTAGTTTCCATCGTATGGTGGAATGGTGTATTGAAATCATGGCAACTAAGCAACAACAGGGAATTAACAAAGCACTGCAACTTAATCCTTATGTACAACAACTTATACGCCCATATCATTTACGCGTGGTGTTGAGTGAAGCAAAAAAAATTCTCACAAGTAAGTAAACAAAGTAAACAAAATCTGTTTGATGAAGAGATTTTGTGTAAACAAAAACTTACAGTATTTTTATTAATTCAGTGTTAAAACCTGTTTTATCATATCTAAGAGGATGTCTGAGAAGTCTCATTTCATACTAGCCTTTGCGACTGAAGTCGCGGCTACACAGACAAAACCCCTCCGGGTGACGCTCAAGAGCGTCGCTAACGCTGCGCTAACGCCAGTTGCCTGATGCCACTTGCTCCACTTGGGGAGACCCCAAGACCGCAGTGGCTCCGGAGGGAAACCCTCCCACAGCACTGGTCTCACCGCCTACGCGGGTTCAAAAACTTTAATTCTCTATTAGTCCGCGTAGGCGGACTTCGTTTGTATAGTAGCGAATTATATTCGCCCATTACTTTTCAGACATCCTCTAAAACAGAAACTGTTTCTAAAATTGTAGTTTTATGAAAAAAGCACTTATCTGCGGTGTATCTGGACAAGATGGAGCTTACCTAGCGCAGCTATTATTAAACGAAGGATATGTAGTATGTGGCACTTCACGCGATGCACAAGTTTCTTCTTTTCAAAATTTAGTCAGCTTGGGTATTCGCGATCGCATTAAACTAGAATCTGTAGCATTGACCGATTTTCGCAGTGTTCTTCAGGTACTGACAAAAATTCAACCTGATGAAGTGTATAATTTGGCAGGACAAAGTTCTGTAGGTTTGTCTTTTGATCAACCAGTAGAAACATTAGAAAGCATCGCCACAGGTACACTCAATTTATTAGAAGCGATTCGTTTTATTGGAACACCCATCAAAATCTACAACGCTGGCTCTAGTGAGTGCTTTGGCAATACTGGTGAACAAGCAGCAGATGAAACTACACCATTTCGGCCTCGAAGTCCTTATGCAGTTGCCAAAGCTACAGCTTTTTGGGAAGTAGCTAATTACCGCGAAGCGTATGGTTTATTTGCTTGCTCAGGTATACTATACAACCATGAATCTCCTCTGAGACCTGAAAGGTTTGTGACGCAAAAAATTATTTCTGCCGCCTGTCGCATTGCTCAAAACACTCAAGAGCATCTGTATTTAGGTGATATTTCTGTTCAACGTGACTGGGGTTGGGCTCCAGAATATGTTGAAGCAATGTACTTAATGTTGCAGCAAGAACAGCCAGATGATTATGTGATTGCTACCGGTGAGACTTCAAAATTAGAAGATTTTGTCGCCCAAGCTTTTGCTTGTGTAGGGTTAGACTGGCGTGAACATACAACTAGCGATACTAGTTTATTACGACCAACTGATATTGCAATAGGCAGAAGCAACCCAGCCAAAGCAAAAGAAAAATTAGGATGGCAAGCGCAATATAAAATGAAGGATGTTGTACGAATGATGATCAAAGCAAAGCAAAAAGCTGATTAAAACCAGAAATAAAATTTATGAATCTGTATTTTTAGTTGAGTGTTCATTTCAGATTTTTATTAGAGCTTTACTGTTTTAATTTAAAATCCTAAAGCCAGTTTTCTAGCGCCTATTCTGTAACCGACAAAAAATATTGACTACATTTTACGTTTATTTAAAAGCAGATATAACATGAAGACTCCGTATATCGGCATCTTAATGGAAAGCCCAGTTCAGTATCATGCACCATTGTTCCAGTTTCTGGCTAAAGACAGTCGCTTTCGTTTGAAAGTGATGTATATGTCTCAACGAGGAGTAAAAGCCTTTTATAATCCCCAACTCAAAATGACGCTGCAATGGGATATTCCAGTTTTAGAGGGATATGATTATGTATTCTTAAATAATCATTCTCCTATTACTGATGACGGTGGCAGTTTTTGGTCACTTTTGAATTTAGGAGTATACAAAGCGATCGCCCAAGAAAAATTTGATGCACTTTGGGTACATGGTTATGGCTATGCTACTTGTTGGTTAGCACTCTTAGCTTGCCAAGCAACAGGAACTCCTTTATTTCTGCGAGGAGAAAGTGAAGACTTTTTCCCCAGAGCAAAATGGAAAACCAAGATTCGTGATTTAGGGCTATCTGTTTTTCTCCAGCAAATAGCAGCAGCTTTATACATCGGCTCCTATAATCAGGAGTTTTACTTAAATCATCACGTCCCAGAAGAACGTCTTTTCTACGTACCCTACAATGTCGATAATGACTGGTTTAATGTCCAAACACCAGAACGTTTAGCATTTAGGAAACAAATACGCACTGAATTAGGGCTAGATGAGGATACAATCGTTTTCATCATGGCCTCCAAACATCGCCCAGATCGCTATCCAATGGATGTCATACAGGCGTTTTGCCAAATTTCTCAACACCACAATGCAGCTTTATTGGTGCTAGGAGATGGTGTGTTACGTCCAGAATTAGAAGCCTACGCTCAAGCTCATGCCAAGGGGCGAAGAATTCATTTTTTAGGTTTAATTCCCCAATCTAAATATCCAAATTACTTAGGAACAGGAGATGTTTTAATTCATCCATCTTCAGAAACTTGGGGGTGTGCAATTAATGAAGGAATTTCTGCTAGTTTAGCTGTAATTTCTTCTAACCAAGTTCTCGGATGGAGAGATATGGTACACCCAGAAGTCAACGGTTTGATTTATCCTTTCCACAACGTAGAAGCACTAGCTAAGTGTATTTTGTCTTTGGTTGAACAACCAGAACAAGTGCAGAAAATGCGGCAAGCATCTCGTAAATTGAGCGAAAAAATGGATTTTGCAGTCTGTGCAAATAGTGTGGCAGGAGCCTTGGAAAAGGTACTTTTAAATCTCAAAAATTAAATTTAATAATCTGTCCAACAAAGTAAAATTTTTACTAAAGCGAATCAATCATGCTGAAGAAACTTGTAACCCTTGATCATGCTCTCATAGATTTACTATATAAAAAATATAATCATAGTTACTGGGCAAAAACAATTTATCCTTTTTTGCTACGTCAGCGGATTATAATAGGTGCAGCACTCTATCAGTCACGTTTTTGTCCTGCTCCAACTTCTCCAACTAGATGGATTGCCAGTTTATTGCAGCCTGGTGAAGTTTTTATTGATGGTGGTGGTCATGCTGGACTGATGTCTATGATTGCCTCAGTATGTGTTGGCAATGAGGGACAGGTTCACACATTTGAACCTCAGTCAGAACTTGTGGAACGTCTACGTTTAGATATTTCTGCTGGTCAATTTTCAAATATTAATCTAAATCAAAAGTTGCTAGCAGAACATTCTGGAAAATTATTATTTTTTCAAATTCCAGGGGCAACAGTAACATCATCTGTATCACCATTGTTATCCTCGTGTTCTGATGCCATCAAAATTGAATGTCCAGCAACTTCTCTAGATGATTATTGGAATTCCCTACAAAACTCAAAACCGATTGATTTGATTAAACTTGATGTTGAAGGCTATGAACTTGCTGTTATACGAGGATGTAAAAACTTAATTCAAGCCTATCACCCTGTAATAATTTTAGAAGTTGCATATTCAGAAGACTGGCCGACAGCTTTTGGCTACTCACTGGATGACTTACTAGCATATATATCAGAACTAGGATATAAATCATACTCATCACAAGATTTTAAATTTTTTCTTGTTAATGATAAATCAGATATAAAGAGTGAAAACCTCTTGTGTATCCATAAACAAAGTCGTCTATACAGAAGGGCTATGAATTTAATAGAGTAGATATAAGTTCTACTGTTATATCATCAAGTTAATTATAATATTAGGCATTTGAAATGACTTTTAAAACATAGTTAGAATAAACGTCGTAGCGTTTTTAAGAAATTTTGAAACTTCAATCAGATTCTGATAGTGATTAATTTTTTACTTAATAAAATAGACAATTAAAATATATTTAGGAGAGAACAATGGTACAACATACAGCTGCAAATAGTATTGACTTACTTACAAACATTCAAACAGATATTCCGATTCCTTCTGGCTCTTTCAGAAAAATTTTAACTAAGTTGCCGCAACCTGCCAAAAATCTATCTTTGCTTGATGTTGGTTGTGGACAAGGTAAATATCTACCCTTTTTTGCACCTAACTCTGTTGGATTAGAACTGAGTGAGACAGAACTACAAAAATGTCGTGAGAAAGGATTAACAGTTCACAAATGGTCATTTACAGAGCCTTTACCTATGGAATTAGCCGGGAGGCAATTCGATGCAGTAATGTTGAGCCATTTTTTAGAACATGTTTTTTCTCCACACACAGTTTTATTAGAAATAAGAAAGTATCTTAAACCTGAAGGCTTACTAATTGTCCATTGTCCAATTGTGAACCCTTTGACAGGCATTTCTGATAAATTAGCTCGTCGATATGGTTGGCAAAGGGGTTTTCATGGCGCATTGTTTGGGGATCATATCAACTTTTTTACTGCTACTACCTTGCGTTATACATGCGAAATGGCAGGTTTTAAAACACTTTATTTAGGTAGTCCCTATTTACCAAACTCTCTAGCTAAATTACTTCTTCCTTTCTGGCCATCAACTTGGTTAATGTGTCAAAAAATTGATAATTATCAATACAACCACGAGTCCTGTAAGTCATTAGACCAGCAGGGAAATATTGTTTGGAGAATTTAGAGGGTAATAATTTTGGCTGGGATTAGTATTGCTTATAGTGGTGTTCACCAAATGTATCAAATTGCCCTAGCCGCTCAGGAATTAGGATGTCTAGATCAATTTTTTTGCTCTTTAATTGATGCACCCGGTAAGTGGGGCGCTTTATTTACCAAAATATTTGGGCATGATCGTTTGGTTAATCGACGGCGACCAGAACTTGATACTAAACGAGTAACCGAATATCCTTGGCCTTTTTTACTGCAATTGATGAAACAGTTTTCTCAAGGTACTGTTCTTCCTAAAGTTTGGGAAGACACAAACAATGCATTCGACTTTTGGGCTGCTCAACAACTTAAAAAAGTTGATAGTTGTTTGTTTGTAGGAGGAGAAACTTGTGCTTTACAATCTTTAGAAGTCGCTAAGGAGCGGGGTATAAAAACTCTTTTGGATTGCCATCAAGTACATCCAAATTTTTTAGACAAAATTCTAGCCCAAGCTGCATCAAATTTGATGATCCCAGTTCCTCAAACTATAGATACCCCAACTTGGCGAAAGCAAAAACTTCAGGAATATGAACTAGCAGATTCTTTGCTGGTAATTTCAGAAGTTCAGAAGCGGAGTTTTTTAGAGGCTGGTTTTCCTGCTGAACAATTGACTGCAATTACACTATGGGCAGATACAAGTATCTTTTACCCTCCACCAGTACCAATTCCTAAAAACGTTGATGTATTACAAGTATTATTTGTAGGTGGACTTTCTTTACGTAAGGGAGTCCCATACTTACTACAGGCAACTGAGTTATGTGGTTCGGGTGTGGAATTGACTTTTATCGGTTCCAAAACCTCAGAAATCAAAGATTTTTTGGACAAAGCAGAAGGCAAGTTTAATTATGTACAAGCAATGACCAAAGCTCAATTACGTGAATATTACTGGCAGTCAGATGTCCTAGTTTTACCATCATTAGTTGATACTTTTGGTTGGGTTGCAATAGAAGCAATGGCTTGTGGCTTGCCTGTAATTGTTAGCGAAAACTGTGGTGTTCCAGTTCCCGATGAGAACTGGCGAGTGCCAGTTATGAATGCCGAAGCGATCGCTGAAAGGCTTTTAATATTACGAGACAATCGAGAATATTGTACAAGTCTGGGTAAAATAGCAGGTGAATTCGTCCAACAATTTACTCCCAAACTTTATCGGGAACAATTGCAAGCTTTATTCACGCACATTTTGTTACAAGGATAACTAACAACAATAAATCTCGTCAGATGATTATCCAAATTGTTCCACAAATGCACCCAGCTACTAGCGGAGTAGGTGATTATGCAATAGCACTAGCTAGACAATTACACCAAGACTTTGGGATTATAACCAGCTTTATTGTGGGCGATCCTAATTGGAATGGAGCCACAGAAGTTGAATATTTTCCAATTCGAAAAGTTGGCAATCGTTCTCCAAAAGCCTTAATCTCTGCTTTAGAAGAAATTGCGGACTCATCTATTAGTATAGTCATACACTATGTAGGCTATGGCTATGCTACACGAGGTTGTCCTTTTTGGTTGGTGGATGGTTTGCGGCAGTGGCAAACAAGGGAAAGTAAAGCTATTTTAGTAACCATGTTCCATGAACTTTACGCTGCTGGTTACTCAATTTGGAGTAGTGCATTCTGGACAGAACCACTACAAAAGTATCTTATTGCTCGTCTTGTTAGTATTAGCGATCGCGTAATCACTAATAAGCCTGAATATGGCAAAATACTTAAAGAACTTTGTCCTGGTAAAAACCAGCACATTCCAATTTTACCCGTTTTTTCAAATGTTGGTGAGCCAGAAACAATCCTACCACTAGCTGAACGAAAACAAAGGTTAGTAGTTTTTGGTGGCGCTGGCAATCGGTTCAACGTTTATCAACAATCGATATCTGCTCTGAAACGTGTTTGTCGAGAACTAAATATCCAAGAAATTATTGATATCGGCCCACCGATAAACCAGTCAATACCTAAAATTAACGATCTCACTGTAGTTGAATTGGGACAACAACCAGCTGAGAAAGTTAGTGAAATCCTTCAAAATTCGTGGGTAGGTTTTTTTTACTATCCTCTTGACTTCCTAACTCGATCAACTATCTTTGCTGCCTACTGTGCTCATGGCGTTATCCCAGTTGGCACTAGCTATTACGCTTGGGGAAAAGAGCAAGATGGATTGGAAGAAAACAAACACTATTGGATAGTAGATAACCAAAATGATCGATTGAGCTTATCTATGGGAACAATTATCGCTAAAAATGCCTATAAATGGTATCAAGAGCATAATTTAGTTACCCAAGCGAAATGCTTTGTGAAATGGTTTTAAAAACTCTTGTTAATGTACGACATAAGCAACATATCTTATGTCTGTGACTGATTCATCCCAACTACAAAACACTTGTAGTTAATTGATTTATGTAGTTAAGTAAATAACATAATTTTGATTGTGGATACTTTTAGGAATTTAATTCATTATTTTAATCGACCTGAATATTTTTTTCGACCACTGCAACTATTTTCTCGACTTATCCATGTAAACCAAGTTAAACAAAAAAAATATAACTTGGTTCAACTTCCTTGGGGAATCAATATCAATATTTTTACAGAAATTTATGATCCCGTAAATCTTGCTGTAAGTCGTACTGGGGTTTATGACTTGATTGTTACTGAAATATTATGGAGGTTATTAGATTCTGCCGAAACCGCAGTTGATGTCGGTGCAAATATTGGTTACATGACAGGCTTAATGGCAGCTAGAATCGGCAAATCTGGCAAAGTTTACAGTTTTGAACCAAATCCAGAAGTTTACAATGAATTAATCAATAATATTAATAGATGGAATTTGGATTTAGGATGGAACCATATCAAGACAGAGCAATTAGCTTTGTCTGATCACGCAGGAAATGGATTTTTATATGTATCCGAAAATAGGGAAGCAGGAAGACTCGCAGAAGAATCTATAATAAACGAAACCAATCTATCTATAACTACCAAACAAACACATAGCGTGGCTCTGCAACGGTTAGATAAAGTGATAGACGATGATATCGGAGTTATGAAACTTGATGTTGAAGGTCATGAATTAGCAGTTCTAGAAGGTGCAACAAAATTAATTATTCATGGTCGAATTAGAGATATAGTTTTTGAAGAGCATAAAGGCTATCCTAGTTCCGTATCTAATTTTTTAGAAACTCATGGTTATAAAGTTTTCAGAATTTGTAAAGGCTTCTGGAAACCAATCATACTTTCTCCTAACCAAGATTATATTCATCCCTGGGAACCACCTAGTTTTCTTGCCACTCTTGATGAAAACCGAGTAAAAACCCGTTTACAAAAGAGTGGTTGGATGTCTCTGAGTGGGAAATTCTAGATAAGCAGCAGTATTTTATGAAAATTCTCATATATTCATCTGTATTTTATCCCAGTATAGGTGGTTTAGAAGCGATTATATCTGCTTTAGCCCATGAGTTTAGCTTACACGGTCATTGTGTCAAGCTAGTTACACATACACCTACAGACCAAGCTGATGATTTCCTGTTTGAAGTAATTCGCTGTCCTACAATCAATCAATTTTTAAACTTAACTCTGTGGTGTGACATCTGCTTCCACGGTTGCATAAGCCTAAAAGCAATTTGGCCTGTTTTACTACTGAGAAAACCTTTAGTAGTTACCCATCAAACATGGTATCGGTATCCAGGGACTAAACTAACTTGGAAAACGGCACTGAAGCATGAGATAACACGTTTTGCTACCAACATTGCACCCAGTCAAGCGATCGCAGATCAGCTTCCAGCCTTGACGAAGATTATTCCTAACTCTTACGAGGATGATATATTTTATGAAATGCCAGGAATTCCTCGCAATCAAGATCTAGTTTTTCTTGGTCGTTTAGTTTCCGATAAGGGAACTGATTTGCTGCTCGACTCACTAGCATTACTTAAAAAGCAAGGGTTAAAACCCAATTTAACAATTATTGGTCAAGGCCCAGAAGAAGCAAAACTTAAGCAACAAGTACAAAATCTTGGGATTACAGATCAGGTTCAATTTATGGGAACTCAGCGGGGAGAAACTCTGGCTAGATTGCTGAATGCTCATAAAATCTTGGTTGTACCCTCCAAATGGCAAGAACCCTTTGGGATTGTGGCTTTAGAAGGAATTGCCTGTGGATGTGTAGTTGTTGGTTCAAAAGAAGGAGGTTTGAAAGATGCTATTGGATCATGTGGTTTTACATTTTCAAATGGAAGTTTAAAAGATTTGACAAAAGTATTAGCAGATTTATTAACTCATTCTGAAAAAATTAATATAGACAAAACCAATCGTGAAATTCACTTAGCAAAACATAGTAAAGGCTCAGTCGCAAAAGCATATCTTCAAGCTATAGAAGCAATAGTGCAGTGAATAAAATACTTCTTGCTCTACCCTTTCTAATAGTTATATGTATTATCTTTACTAGCCTCAACTGGCAGCAATTAGTGAAAACCACACTATTTTTAATCATTATTGATGGGGCTTTACGCAAGTGGGTTTTACCTCAAGCTAGTAACTTAATTTATCTTTTTAAAGATGTTTTTTTGATTCTTGCTTATGTAAAGTTTTTTCTTTCTTATTACAAAAAACCTTCATTTAGAAATAAATATGCATTTCTTGCTCATACATTCTTGTTTCTAGCTTCCATATGGATTTTTTATCAATCTTTTAATCCTGATTTAGGATCACCTATTATTGGCATATTTGGTCTGAGTCGATATCTGTTATATGTTCCTTTAATGTGGATACTTCCCTATATTTTTGATTCTGAAGAAGATTTTTTTAAGTTTTTACGCAGTTACCTTCTATTTTCACTTCCAGTTTGTATTCTGGGAATATTTCAATTTTATAGTCCACCCTCTAGTTTTCTTAACATTGCTCCTGGAGGAGAGGAAGCATCGGAAGTACTTGGCTTTGGGGAGGGTAAAATTCGGATATCTAGTGTATTTGCTTTTCCCAATATTTATACAGCCTATTTAATAATATGTTTTGGCTTTTTGCTACCTTTTATAACAACTCAAAAAAAACAACTCTTTTTTTGGAAAATCATTACATTTTTAGAACTATTTTTGATAATAGCTAATTTTTTTCTGACTGGTTCTCGCGGAGTGATGGCAAATTCTGTATTAATTTTATTTGGTTATCTCTGTGCCAAAAGTATAGACAATTTTTCAACAATTTTGAAATTTTTTAAAAAAATTGCTATTCCTGCTGTGATTGTAATATTTCTTTTATCTCGTTATTTTGCTCCCGCAATTGATGCCTTAGCAAATCGTGGTGGCTCATCAAACGAATTTTCTGCTCGAATAGGCTACGCTTTATCTATTCATTCTGTGCCTGGCAAATCTATTGTTGATGGGTATGGTACTGGTGCAACTCAGTCAGGATCTCAGCCTATAAAAAGACTATTATCCTTACCTGCTGGTTTAACTCCTCCAGTTGGTGAGGCAGAAATGCATCGAATCACTATTGAAATTGGGCTAGTTGGTGCTATATTTTGGTATGGAATGCGTATTAGTTTATTGATGGCACTTTGGTTTGTATATAAAAGGCTCCAAAGTCCTTTTTTAAAAGATATGGCATTAGTTACTTTCTTAATTCATTTACAGTACATACCCGGTCAAGTTGTTTTTCATCCGCTTGCTGTTGTTTATTATTGGTTTTTGAGTGGTTTTATATTTTTACTACCACAATTAGAAATTAAAAATTTTTATAAAAAAGTTTAATTTAGTATTTTAATAAAATATCTAACTAATATTGATTAAACACTTTATTGATTTTGAAATTTAAAAATTTATGTTAAAACTCCATCTTTGGGTTCCAAACATATTTGAGATGAAAGGAGGAATACAAAATTACTTACAAGCTTTATTAACAGCTATAACAGATAATTTTATTGATATAAAAATAGAAGTTTATAACAAGCTTGACAAGCATGAAGGCAAAGCAAGCCATATTTACAAAAATATATTATTCCATTTTTATGGAAATACACCTAATGCTCTCAGAAATATTTATTTTGCTTTAAACATGATTTTAGGTGCTGTTAAGGAACACCCGAATCTTATTTTAACTGGCCATATTAACTTTGCTCCTGTCGCTTACGGAATTTATCGTTTGACAGGAATTCCCTATTGGGTGGTAGTACATGGTATTGATGTTTGGGATTTGAAAAATCCTTTAAAACAAAAAGCTTTAAAGGCAGCAGCAAAAATACTTTCAGTTAGTGGATATACACGCGATCGCCTGCTAAAAGAACAAAACATTGATCCTAATTTAATTTCCCTTTTACCTGTTACTTTTGAGCCATCTCGGTTTGAGATTGCTCCCAAATCAAAACACTTACTTGAACGGTACAGTTTAGACCCTAATCAACCGATCATATTAACAGTAGCTCGGCTATCTAGCAGTGAAGGTTACAAAGGTTACGATCAAGTTATTCGAGCATTACCCCACATCAAACAGCAAATTCCCAACGTTCACTATTTAATAGTTGGTAAAGGCGATGACCGCCCTCGAATTGAGCAATTAGTGCAAAGTCTCAATTTACAAGAATGTGTAACTCTAACTGGATTTATTCCAGATGAAGAACTTGTTCCTCACTATAACTTGTGTGATGTATTTGCTATGCCAAGTAAAGGCGAGGGTTTTGGGATTGTCTACCTGGAAGCTTTAGCTTGTGGTAAGCCCACACTGGGTGGAAACCAAGATGGTGCAATAGATGCCCTTTGTCATGGTGAATTGGGAGCATTAGTGAATCCGGATGATACAGCAGAAATTGCTCAAACACTGGTGCAAATTTTACAAGGTACTTATGCCAATGCTTTAATGTATCAACCGCAAGCGTTGCGTTCTCAAGTGATTGATACTTTTGGATATGAGCGTTTTCAAGCAACTCTGTCTAGCTATTTGAATGAATATTTCCAGGCAAGTGTAAGGAGCTAATACTTTAAATGTGTGGTATTGCTGGAATTCTGACAGTTAATCAGTATCAAGATCACTTGCAAACCATCATTCAGGGAATGCAAGCGGCTCTACGACATCGTGGCCCTGATGATTCGGGCATTTATATTGCCAAAGAACAACAAGCAGCCCTCGCTCATACTCGTTTAGCAATTCTCGACCTCAGTTTTGCCGGACACCAGCCCATGACTACTCCTGATGGGCGTTACTGGATTGTTTTCAACGGTGAGATTTATAACTTTGAAAAAATCCGCCAGGATCTCATCACCCAAGGGGAGCAGTTTCAATCACAAACCGACACAGAAGTAATCCTCAAACTTTACCAAAGAGTAGGTTCTGATTGTGTCCACTATTTCCGTGGTATGTTTGCTTTTGCGATTTGGGATGATATTGCAAAAACTTGTTTTTTAGCTCGTGATCCTTTAGGGATCAAGCCACTGTATTATTGGCAATCAGGCTCAACCTTAGTTTTTGCTTCAGAACTTAGAGCCATCCTTGCATCTCGTTTACCTGCTATGAACATGAGTATGGAGGGATTGTATGGCTACTTAATAAGTGGTTCAGTTCCTGAGCCAAACACTTTAATTGAAGGAATCTACAGCTTAAGTGCCGGCCATTATTTACATTGGCACGCTGGTCAAATTAATCAAAAACAATATTGGCAATTTGATTTTACTCCAGAAGCAATCTCCTTGCCAGATGCCAATGAGAAGATTAGAAATGCTCTGATTGATTCGATTCAACACCATTTTGTCAGTGATGTACCAGTAGGTATATTTCTTAGTGGTGGTATTGACTCAACTTCTGTGGTTGCTTTAGCACGTCAAACCCAAAAAGGTAAGTTACGTACTTACTCCATTGCTTTTGAAGAAAATGAATGGAATGAAGGGGAAACCGCTCAAAAAATAGCTAATGTATTTGATACTCAGCATACAGAATATAAAATTACAGCATCTTTGGGGCGAGATTTATTGCCACAGTTTTTCCAAAGTATTGACCAACCAAGTATAGATGGCTTTAATACTTTTTGTGTATCTCAAGTAGCCCACCAAGATGGCACAAAAGTAGTTTTATCGGGATTAGGAGGAGATGAATTATTTGGGGGTTATAAAAGCTTTCAACAAGTACCAAAAATGGTTCGTTGGGGACAGCAACTCCAAAAAATTCAACCTGTAACTAGTAGTTTAGGTAAGGCATTAGCATCTTGGGGCAAATCTCCGCAACAAAAGCGTCTAGGAGACTTTTTAGCCCAACAGCCAACAACTACAGCAGCTTATGGTAGTTATAGAGGCATTTTTTCCTACAAAGAAGCTCACAGAATTATTCAACATTACTTAAAATATTCCTCATCAAATTCTTTAATTGCCGCTTTCAATTGGGAAAGCTGTGTTTCTCCAAAAACGGCTAAATATACTACTAATATTCCGTCTTTAGAAGATGAAGTCAGTCTGTTAGAACTTAGCTGCTATATGCGTAACCAGTTATTGCGAGACAGTGATGTGATGAGTATGGCGTGGGCATTAGAGTTAAGAGTTCCTTTAGTTGATAAGGTTTTACTAGAAACTATTGCTGCGATTCCTAGCAAAATACGTCTCGAATATAAAAAACAATCTTTAATTAAATCTGTTCCTGAATTACCCAGTTGGTTGATTAACCTTCCCAAACGCGGGTTTTCATTTCCTTTTCAAAAATGGTTAGAACAAGATTGGCAAGAATATTTTAACGTCCCGAAATTTGATGCAGGAGTTGATACTAAACTTTGGTATCGGCGTTGGAGTTTAGCCATCCTAAATTACTGGTGGCAACAAATTAATCAATAATACTTATTCTTGAATGTAAAATTAATTAAATTAGTAAATTTGCATTCAACACAAGATTTTAATAAATTTGTAGTGTACTGCTAAGTAAATTGGTTTAAGAGTACTATGAGGTACAAATAACAACATGAAAATTCTTCATGTGATTCCCTCTGTAGCCTCAGTCAGAGGTGGCCCCAGTCAAGCAGTACAAGAGATAGTCAAAGAACTGGGCAATTTTAATGTTGATGCAGAAATTGTCACAACTAATGATAATGGAGTTGATTTATTAGATGTGCCTTTATGTCAGCTGATAGAATACAAGGAAGTTCCGGTTCAGTTTTTTCCCCGCTTTTCTCCTCAGATTCATTCCATCCGAGAGTTTGCTTTTTCTAGTAAATTTACTACATGGTTATGGCAAAATGTTAGCAAATATGACTTGCTACACATCCATGCTATTTTTTCTTATACTTCGACAGCAGCGATGGCGATCGCTCGATTAAAAGGAGTTCCATATATTGTTCGCCCTTTAGGACAACTGTGTGAATGGTCACTCCAACAAAGTGCTAGGAAAAAACAAATTTATCTAGATTTAATTGAAAGAGCCAATCTTCAACATAGTCAAGCAATTCATTTCACTTCTGAACTAGAACAGCAAGAAACTAATCGTCTGAATTTAGGAGTTCCTGGCTTTGTCTTACCTCACGGACTCTTGATACCTCCTGCTATCCCTAATGTTCGTATTAGTCTGCGCCAACACCTGAATCTTCCTCTTGATCAACCAATCATTTTATTTTTGTCCCGTTTACATCCTAAAAAAGGACTGGAATATTTAATTCCAGCCCTTGGTAAACTGAATCATCATCGCTTTACCTTTGTTGTAGTAGGTAGTGGTTCTTCAGAATACAAGGATGAACTTGAGTCTTTGGTTGACTCAGCAGGTATTGGCGATCGCACCCATTTTGCTGGATTTTTAGAAGGTGAGAGCAAAAACTTATTCCTACAAGGTTCAGATTTATTTGTCCTCACCTCTCACTCAGAAAACTTTGGTGTAGCAGTATTAGAAGCTTTAGCAGCAGGTCTTCCTGTGATTGTGACCCCTGGTGTGGCATTGGCTTCTGTAGTTGAACAGCATAAACTTGGTTATGTTACCCCCCAAAATGTACTAGAGATCGCTAATGCTATTGATGATTGCCTCAATTATCCTTTATTGGCTAAACAGATGGGCGATCGCGCTCGTCAATTTATCTTAGATAAATACACTTGGGAAAAGATTACTTGTCAAATGATTCAAATATACACAAAAATTCTCAATAAACAAAAAAGTATATTTTAGATATAGCTAACAGGAGTTTCCTATGATACCAAGAGCATTAAAATCCTTTTATTACTTTCTCCTTCAGTACCCAATGCACTTTAATGGTTGGTTATATAAAACTATTAAATGTCCTACATCAGGTTTAAAGGTTCATCTTGGGCCAGGACAACAAAACTATTTGCCTGGTTGGGTTAACTTAGATGCTAATTTTTTAACCTCAAAGATTGATTTGTGGGCAGACCTTAATTCTCCTCTTCCTTTTCGTGATGGCTCGGTAGATATATTTTATTCTCACCATGTTTTAGAACACTTGCCTGACTCACTTTTACAAAAAAAGTTTGAAGAGATGTTTAAGGCTTTACGCTCAGGAGGAGGTATAAGAATTGGTGTTCCGCATCTGGGCAATGCTTGTCGCAAGTATCTAGAGAAAGATTTTGCTTGGTTTTCTGAATTTCCAGAACGAAGAGACAGCATTGGTGGCAGGCTTACTAACTTTATTTTCTGTGCAGGAGAACATTTAACAGCCTTAGATGAAAGTTATTTAGCAGAGTTAGCTACTAAGGTTGGATTTGTCGATATTAATTTTTGTATTCCTTCTAAGGAAACTAATTTTTCAGAGCTTGGGATTGATTCAAAAGTTCTTCATTTAGAACCAGAGTCAGATCTTTACTGTCCGCATACTGTTATTTTAGAAGCGAGAAAACCACAACATAA
The DNA here is from genome assembly GCF_020829595.1 of Nostoc sp. CHAB 5844. Taxonomy (GTDB): domain Bacteria; phylum Cyanobacteriota; class Cyanobacteriia; order Cyanobacteriales; family Nostocaceae; genus Nostoc_B. The sequence goes on along the minus strand of NZ_JAIVFW010000020.1, from coordinate 46,403 downwards.
TTTTTGAGTTAATGTTCAAATATTAACTAAATAGGAAAATTATTCTTAAACTTCACTAAAAAATTGATGAGAAAAAAATATAATTTTTTAAAAAATAAAATATTTATCTTTATGATAGTTACTTTAGTAGCTATTGAAATTTCTCTAAGACTTTTATTTGGATTAGGAAATCCAATTTTATCGCAAGCCGATCCTGATACAGGCTATCGCTTTCAACCGAATCAAAAAGTTTTTCGTTTTGGCAAAAAAATAGAGTACAATCAGTATTCCCAACGCTCAGAGCAAATTACTATACAAAAGCCTAAGGGCGTATTGAGAATTTTAATGACAGGTGATTCAGTTCTCAATGGTGGTAATCCTACCGATCAGCAGCAAACAATCACTGAAATTTTTCAGTCTAAATTATCGGCCAGTGGACATCGAGCCGAAGTACTCAACGCCTCTGCTGGCTCATGGGGAATTGGCAACCAATTAGGATATTTGAACAAATTCGGCATCTTTCAAAGTGATGCTGTTATTTTAGAGATTGGCACTAACGATCTGGTTCAGCCGACTAGCACTAGTTCTCCTGTGGGGCGTAACCCTGCTTTTCCTACTCATCGTCCATTACTAGCAATTCAGGAAGCTTGGATTCGTTACGCTTGGCCAAGCTTATTAGGGTTTTTTCAAAAAAATTCTCTCTCTCCTGATTTTCCACCAACGCCTTCATCTGCTGAACCCAAGCACCAATTCCAACAAAATATGCAATATTTAGAATCTATTGTTAAGCTATGTCGTGTCAAAAAAATTCCAATTTTTGTCATGTTTATACCTGAAGTTTGGAATTTAGAACCCACTAATAACCCACCTGAATATAAATTCGAATTAATGCAGAAACTCAAATCTCTAAATGTTACTGTAATTGATGCTCAAGTGGCTTGGTCAAGCTTACCAAAGACAACAGTAAAAACATATTTTCGAGATGAGGTACATCTGAATGAAGCAGGAAATCAGGCAATAGCTAATTTACTATTTCAGCAATTATGTGTTGCTGGTCAGTTATCAGCTTGTTCTTAATATGTAAATCAATAATCGCATTAGCTATAATAATATTTGGATTTATTATGTATGTTAGAAAAAATTACTCCACTTATTCTTACTTACAATGAAGCACCTAATATTGAGCGTACCCTTAAAAAACTTATCTGGGCAAAACAGATTGTTGTCATTGACAGTTTCAGCACAGATCAGACTCTAGAAATTTTATGTTCCTATCCTCAAGTACAAATTTTTCAAAAACAATTTGATTCCTTTGCTGGTCAGTGTAACTATGGGCTAGAAAAAATTACATCTGAATGGGTACTATCACTAGATGCTGATTATGTCTTAACTGAAGAGTTAATTCAAGAAATTCAAACACTGCCAGAAGAAACTAACATACACAGCTACAGCGTTAGGTTCAAATACTGTGTTTTTGGCAAACCTCTAAGTGGTACTTTACTTCCACCTAGGAAGGTTCTCTATAAAAGAGAAAAAGCTATTTATAAAGAAGATGGCCATGCTCATAAGGTTTGGGTAGAAGGCAATTCTGCACAGCTTTCCAGCTACATTTATCACGATGATCGCAAACATGTCAGTAGATGGTTTAGCTCAGAAATAAAATATTCAGCATTGGAAACAAAAAAGTTACTCGAAACTCCTTTAGAACAATTGAGTTTTGTAGAACGAGTGCGCCGTACGAAATTACTTGCACCCTTACTCATCCTCATCTACTGCTTAATTGTTAAAGGTGGTATTTTTGATGGATGGCGTGGTTGGTATTATGCCTTTCAAAGAACTCTTGCTGAACTAATACTTGCTATTAATTTAATACACGAAGAATTCACAAATAAACAGTAAATTAACTAGGAGAGGGATAAAAAATGATTAATTACGAACTCTTGGAAAGAAATATTGACAAATATGCTCGGTCTTTTCAAGAAGCTAAACCACATAATCATTTAATTATTGATGGTTTTTTAGAGCCAGATATAGCAATGCAAGCTTACCAAGTCTTCCCTAAAATGGAAGAAATGGACACGCTCAAAGATATAAGGCAATATAAAGCTCAAGATCCTGACATCAGTAAATTTAATTTCATATTTAGTGAAATAATTTTTGAACATTTGCAATCGCCGCGCCTTCTGAAAATTCTGTCGCAAATCACAGATATTCCTAATTTAAAAGCTGACCCGAAGCTGTACGCATCTGGACTTGCTCAGGGTGCTAACGGTAGTTTCTTAAATGTTCACATTGACAATAGCTCTCACCCGGTCGAACTTTGGTATCGTCGCCTCAACTTACTTGTCTATCTTAATCCTTACTGGACAGAAGAAAAAGGCGGACATTTAGAACTATGGACACCAGATATGTCTGAATCCGTAGCTATACTGCCAATTTTCAACCGTATGCTGATTTTTGCTACTGATAAGCAATCATGGCATGGTCATCGTCAGGTAATTACCCCAGATGGTGATACTCGTAAATCAATCAACATTTACTATTTCACTGAAGAATCTCCGGATGGTACAAACTATTACCATGTGACTTCTTTTCGAGGTCGCAAAAATGAAGTAATGAATAAGGTTCTTTATCCAGTAGATAATTTGGTTCGTACTATTGCTCGTCAAATTAGACCTAAAAAGGATTCTCATGCAGTACTGTTTGAAACAGACAAAAGTAAGGATGAGAACAGTATAGATAATCGAGACGATTAATGTTATGGTGTGACGTTCAAAATCGCAGGTATTTAGCCCAAAAAACCTTGTACAGAATTTTTGTGTACAAGGTTTTGGCTAAAACTATCTCACGTCATAGTGAAATAGGATTCTAAATGACCTCGTCAAAGTTGGCCATAAATGGATTACCGTTAACCGGGCTGGAAAATCCATGCATAAATAGCAGGTTCTCTCCATTTGGTCCGACAAATTTTATCTGTTCCCCATTCCAATTAAACCCGTCTTGTACCATGTAGTCAACAATTTGTTTGCCACCAAAGTCTATCGCTGACATAACATAGCTATACATTGCCTTATTAGGCCCAGTCCCGCCCCAACCAGCGATGTCAAAAGATACTGCTACACCTACAGGATCTTTAAGGCGGGAATCACGCAAAATCCCTTTGACTGTACCATTATAGTAAGTATAATAGATAGACCGATCTCCACGGCTTACTATATAGTAATCGTCACTTGAAGTACTATGAAATCCATGAAACATTTGGACTGGATTTCTGCCTACTTGGAAAGATTTAAACTCAGTGTCAGGAACAGCAGCGGTAGTATTGGGAAGAATTAATGACTCAACGTTGTACATACTTACCGTGCCATTCATAGAAGCAATATATGCTGTTTTAAGAGGCTTCTGTACTTCCCCATTGTATTCTGATCTGGGAGTTTTGAAACCGTTCCATCTGTTTCCTGTGGCTACGGCAGTTGGCTGATTGATAGTCAGAACTTTTGAGACAACTGGTATTTGTTCTGGTGCATAACTAAACGTATGTGGCCATTGGTTAGAAGCTGTACCTTCGTTTTTAGTTTGATCGAAGTTTGCCTGAGTAGTCAAATGTATCTTACGGTAATACTTCAGCAGAGGGCGGAGATCAATAAATGCCACTTTATTTTCTGCTCGTGAACTGACGACTACATATCCACCTTGAGCAGTTTGCTTCCAGAAGTTATCTCCATAAGAAGTATCCCATGCTGTATTGTACCACTTGTCACGTACAGTTTGCAGGTTCAAATCGTCATTGAGATTATCATTATATCCTCTAGGATTTCCTAATCTAGTACCTACTGTCACATCAATTGCATTCGGCGCAGCAAATGGTAAATCAATATAACCAATCAGTTTCAAACCTTTGACAACTGGCCATCCTGGCAGTCCCCAGTACCACCTTTGCTCCTGTGCCATCTGACGGGTTTTTACGGCTAATACTGCTATCTGGCCTTTACGGTTAACAGTATCCCAAACCGTTAGAAAAACAAACTCGTTGTTGTTACTAACCGCCATTGCTGTTGGGATTTTGCCTGGATCAAGTTTTGTCGAAAGGTAGGTACTATAGCCATCGTTACCATTTCCAGTCATTCCAACCAGTCCGTTTTGGAATGCCAAAAAACCAGTCAAAGAACTACCAACTGAACGAGATGCTGCAATTGGTGGTAACGGCAGTGTGCCACCAGAAGCATCATAAAATTGTTTAACTGCTGGAGTTGTAGGATTACTAATAAGGTTTCGATTCCACCAATCCCCAATCCATTCTGCACGGACTCTTAAACATAATCCATTGTCGGTAAAGCTAATAGCACCATCGGAATTTCTCATGTTTGACGAGCCAAACTGATACCCAGCTGGCGCAGTCGGATCAGGCGAAAACAGCATCTGACCAGATGTTTGCCAAGCACCTCCTGGATCACCATCTGGACCTGGGTTTACTCGACACCAAGCGCCAGCATTTTTGCGAAGGATACCATCACTGGATGGCTGATACACCAACGGAAACGATTCTTCTGTAGCATGAAAATCACTATATTTAGGCCCGAAACGATAATCAATCATTTCGCGCTTGTGATAGTTCTGCGCTACGTTGGTGTATTCTGTCCAATTGATAGTGCCATCAGCATTAAGAATCCGCTCTTTCCAGGAAGTTGTTGGCGTTGGTGTGGGTGTTGGCGTTGGTTGTTGGGCAACAAAACTGACATCACGAAAATAGTTGCTATTCCGGTAGGAGTTAGTCGGGAAGTTTCCGCGAGTTACGTTAAACACTCCATTACTACTGTCAGCAACTGAGCTAAGATTACCATTGACTATGGAACTAGCTAGTTGATTTTGAGTATAAACGTAGTAGCTATTGGCATTCACAGAAACCACATAATTTGTATTAGCTTGAATATCTAGTGGTGTACTCAAAGCCTGTTGTTGCCAACCAGAAGCAGTCTCGTTACTAAAAGTAACGCTAGCCAGCAGCGTTCCTGTTGCTGACCAAATTCTGCCAGTATGAGTTCCTGTCTCGCTGGCAGGTTTCCAGTAACGAATGGAGCTAATCTTTCCCCCTGTGCTACTGCGGAATTTCATTCCTAATTCGTAGGGACGATCATTAGCGGAACCACTAGGAACTTGAGTTGTGAAAACTGTCTGAACTGTAGTTGTTGTCTGAGCCAGTTTGATGTTGTTGATAAATTTCTTTAAACCACCATTCTCAACAGAGTTATTGTTGGTGTCTTTGACTGTTGTTGGATAGGTTGCTATTCGGGATGTATTCGTTGGGGCTAGATTAGCAGCATTGGTGGGAACTGCTCCAAAGAAAGCAGCACACAATAGAACAGTAGGAGAACAAACTACTGTCAGAAGATTATTAAAAAGCTTCATAGAACCTCATCAGCCTATTGTCATTAATGTCGGGAACACAAATGTCGGGAACACACTTCTGTCTAAATTCAGAAGTTTAAAAATAATTAGGAAAGGGATGCACACTGAAAAGTTTAATTTGTATAAAAGTACCACCCTTTGGTAGTCTTTTAACAATTGATTCTTTTGGGTAGTCTTAAAACTTATCTCCAAAATTTGAATCAAAATTTTAAATTGTGACTAACACTAAGTTAAATCGAGTAGAAAGAAGGCTGTAGAACAGTGAGTTTGAATGCGTAGATGCAAAGCGGCTTGTCGCTAGACATCGCCCAAATCAAACACATACGATGAACAGTTATAACTGTTACCTCCTCAATAAATCAGAATATTTTTTATTCCGCCTGGGTAAATTTACCATAAATTCATCTATCGTAAAGCTAATTGCAGTAAAACTACGTCAGGCTGAATGCTAGGTTAAATCTTAAAAGCTAAAACTGGTAAGCTTTTCGGATAAATTACAAATTTCAAATTCATTGGCTAAACTCAATGAATTTTTCCTATGTAACACCTACTTTAATCAGAAGCGATCGCTTTTATCTTTAAGATAGTGGTAAACTTCTTCATGAAGAATACAATTTCAAGCTATGGGAATCTGGGTAAAACTATCCAAGCGCCAATTCACACAATATTTGATTTTGGCTCCAGCGATTGTTATCCTGACTATGCTGCTTCTGATTCCCATCCGATTAGCGATCGCATTTCACCAAACATCTCAACCCCAAGCTATTCTCATGCTTGGTGGCACTGCATTAGGAGAACGAGAGATATTTACCGCTGAATTTGCTCGCTGGTATCCATCTTTAGAAATCTGGGTTTCCTCAGGTCTTTCTCCCAACAAGACACGTCAAATTTTTCGCGCTTCAGGTATTCCCGATAGTCGCCTTCATCTTGACTATCGTGCTATTGATACAGTTACTAACTTTACTACTCTAGTGCCAGATTTTAAACAACATCGCATCCAGCACTTATACTTGATTACTTCTAGAGAACATATCCCCAGAGCTAAGGCGATTGCCACTATAGTTCTTGGTAGCCAAGGCATTGCTTTTACTCCACTAGCTGTACCATCAGACCAACCAGAAGAATCCATTTCCACAATTGTTCGTGATATTCTCCGCTCGCTAGTGTGGATGTTTACAGGTTATACAGGAGCAACTATTTAATAAAATGTTTTTTTGCTTGATATATGCGGTTAGATAGCTACACTCTTGGTACTTATACTCCTGGCGCATCCTTATGGAAACAAGTTTTGTGGTATTTCCTGGGTTCTCCTTTGGTGAAGAATCGTTGGTTAACTGCCTCAAGCTTAAAAATTTGGTTACTCCGCAGTTTTGGAGCGCAGATTGGTCAAAACGTCCGGATCAAACCAGGAGTGCGGATTAAGTTTCCCTGGCGATTAACTGTAGGTGATCATGTTTGGATTGGCGAAGATGCTTGGATTGATAACCTTGCTTCTGTAACTATCGAAAGTCATGTGTGCATATCTCAAGGAGTTTATCTCTGCACAGGAAACCACGACTGGAGTCATCCCGATTTTAAATTAATTACTGCGCCAATCCACATTCAAGAAAGTAGTTGGATTGCTGCGAAGTCAGTAGTTGGCCCAGGAGTTATTGTTGGTAAGGGAGCAGTATTGGCTTTGGGTGGAGTTACAGGACGTTCTTTAGAAGCGATGACAATCTATGCAGGTAATCCCGCTCAACCAATCAAGCAGCGTCAGATTTAATTTGTTCCCACAAGCGATCGCCCCACATCAGATGTACTATCAATCTATCTAGCCTACATGATGGGTGGTTTGATTACGAGCGATCAAATCATCAACTATTTAACTTCAAACCCCCGCAAACCTTCTGGTTTTTCATACTCAGTCACAACTTCTTGTACCACAGCCGCTGGTGGCCCAGCGTAACACCAACGAATCATTTCCTCTACAACCTCCCGCACCCCTTCAAATACTGCTTCTACACGGCTATCAGGAAGATTTCGTACCCAACCAGTTAAACCTAACTGGCTGGCGGTATCGACAGTTGCATAGCGATAGCCCACTCCTTGAACTCGGCCAGAAATTAAGACATGGGCGCGAATTATTTTTGGTAGTTGTGTGGAATCTTGCATAAACTGGTCAATTCTTTACGATTTCCAGTCTACCTGTTATGTGAATCCAGTACAAAATTTTAATTTAGCACTAGAGTTTTGACAAATAAGTTTTTTAGCAAAAGTAGATAACAAGAAAATTATCTTGAGCTTTTAGAGTCACTAAAGATAATGATAAATTATGTTTTAGGCATTGCCATACTCTGCCGGATGCTTGCATCTCCAATTACAGATTACATCTATCAATCTGCTAATTTTGAAATTTAAATTCAGCTTTGCTTATGTCTAATTTACCACCTCTTAATACAGATACAGTTTGGGGAATACTCAAAGATCAAATTGATGATGCCACAGTCAATCAATTAGTATGGCACTACTTAGGATATCGCTATAACTCCACAACTAACAAATGGGACAATAGCGAAGTTCTACCAGAATGGCGGGATGAATATCCAGAACCGCCAAACTTTCTAGAAAGTCGTCCTGCAACCATGAAGTTAACACGTTCTATACCCAAAGAATACAAGCAAAGCCTCAAAGAAAAATTGGGTTTTAAAGGTTACAAAATTGGTGAATTCACCCCAAGAGAAACACGCAGGGCAACAGCTGCTAATTGGTTATTAAGTTATTGGCAACAACAAAATCCTGAATTATAGTTATTTAGGAAAGTTCATATAAGTAACTCGATGGAAATAAACCAAACTATATTACGAAATGTAAATAGACTTAAAACCCTTACCAAGGACAAATGACAAATGACAAACTTCACTAGTTATCTTTAATTGCACCGACCTACTTAGTAATTCAAGATGATTTATCAACTACTTTTGGAGAGATGTAGTATGAAATAGATTTGATCCTAACTCATTTAGAACTGCTATATAGATATTCAGTTGATATTTTTATAGTTTCAACTGAATATGATTTTTTAACATCATGGATAAATCCAATTAAATTATTTTAATAAAATCTATCGATTGATGGTAGATACTTGATTATAGGCATATATCAAGCATTTTTCGGAATTAACTCTTAAAAAACACCTATTTAGATATTAACTAGTCTCTCTATAGATAGAGGAAGTGCTTATTTAATTATTTCCTGAGACCGATATGCAAATTGATTAATAATTCCGAAAATACTTATAATCACTTTATATAATTGAAACATTTTTATGGCTAATCCCATTGAATTTAGTTTATTTGCACCTTATAACAAAGGCGCAGCATTAATAGGTTCCTTTTCTGATTGGCAAGAAATTCCAATGGAAAAAGGTAAAGATGGTTATTTTATAACAAATGTCGAATTAGAAGATGGTGTTTATCAATATAAATATCGAGTTCAGTCAAAATCATGGTTCTTTGAACAAGATCAGTGGGTAGATGTTACAGACCCCTATGCAACTGATATTGACGAAGTTGGCGGTCAAGATAATAGTGTCATCCGGATTAAAGATGGACAAAAAATTGTTGACACTTACGTTTGGCATCATGATGATAATCCCTTACCACCAGACCATGAGTTAGTTATTTATGAATTACATGTTGGGGATTTTTCTGGTGGTGAAGATGACTCTCATGCACGAGGTAAATACAAACATATTATTGAAAAGTTAGATTATTTATGTGATTTAGGAATTAACGCAATTGAGTTACTGCCAGTTAAAGAATATCCTGGTGACTATAGTTGGGGTTATAACCCACGATATTTTTTTGCTACAGAATCTAGTTATGGTTCTACAGATGAGTTAAAGCAACTAATTGACGAGTGCCATAGCCGAGGTATTCGTGTGATTATGGACGGGATTTATAATCACTCGGAATCTTCCAGTCCTTTAACTCAAATAGACCATGACTATTGGTATCACCATGCGCCGCGTGACCCTGATAATAGCTGGGGGCCAGAGTTTAATTATGAACTATACGATGAAAATTTAGAGACTTTTCCAGCCCGAAAATTTGTTGGTGATACAGTCCGTTTTTGGATTGAACAATATCATATAGATGGGATTCGCTACGATGCAGCAAGACAAATAGCTAATTACGACTTTATGCACTGGATAGTTCAAGAAGCGAAAAAAACTGCTGGTGCTAAACCTTTTTATAATATTGCTGAACACATCCCTGAGACTACTAGTATTACCAATATTGATGGCCCAATGGATGGTTGCTGGCATGACAGTTTTATGCATACAATCACAGCACACATTTGCGGCGATCGCTTTGATATAGAAAATCTCAAAGATGTGATTGATGCTAAACGTCAAGGTTTTATGGGAGCCACCAATGTAGTGAATTATCTCACAAACCACGACCATAATCGAGTCATGGTTGAGTTAGGTAATCGTAGTATTTTCGATGAAGAAGCTTTTAGACGAATCAAATTAGGTGTAGCCATTTTGATGACGGCTGTTGGTGTGCCGTTGGTATGGATGGGGCAAGAATTTGGTGAATATAAACCAAAAACACAAGAATCATCGAAAATTGATTGGACATTACTAGGTCATGATTTAAATCGTGGTTTATTTGATTACTACAAAGGCTTGATACATTTACGTAAAAATAATCATGCCCTGTACACCGAAAATATTGATTTTATCCACGAAAATGCTGAAGCAAAAGTGCTGGCTTATAGCCGTTGGAATGATGAAGGTTCCCGTTTAGTTATGGTAGCAAATTTTTCAGAAAACTTTTTAGCTGGCTATCACGTACCTAACTTTCCTTGTGGCGGCACATGGCACGAGTGGACAGGTAATTATGATGTTGAGGCTGGTGACGATGGTATTATAACTGATATTGGCCCATACGAAGCCAAGGTATTCGTTTGGCAATAACAAAATTCTCTGACATTGAGTTAGGCATATCATAACGAAGTTAAGGGGGCGACATTTGCCCCTTTTTTATTCATAATTAGAAAACTAGCGATCGCCAGCAATTCTCCTTCAGCAAGTACAGTTAAACTATGCAATAGACTTAGGAATAAAGTCTGTTTAAATAAAAATCGATTCATCTATTGTTGTGCTTTTGACCTAAAATGTGTATATTAATTTCCACTCAAGCAATGAGATCACAAAAATCTCCAGAGCCGCTCCATGCACAACAAATTATCTAATACTAACATCAAAAGTTCCCACGTCTTATTAACGCCTCACGACGTTAAGACGAAATTGCCAATAACCAAATCGGCAGAACACACAGTTTTAAAATACAGACAGCAATTAGAACATATTTTAGATTTTCAAGACAGTAGAAAATTTATTGTAGTTGGCCCATGTTCTATCCACGATCCCAAAGCAGCGATAGAGTATGCCGAAAGACTAAAAATATTAGCAGATAAAGTCAAAGATAAACTCTTAATAATTATGAGAGTTTACTTTGAAAAACCTAGAACAACAGTAGGTTGGAAAGGTTTAATTAATGACCCCGATATGGATGATTCTTTCCATGTTGAAAAAGGTTTATTAACTGCCCGAAGTTTGTTATTAAAAATTACTGAATTAGAATTACCATCTGGTACAGAAGCCTTAGACCCAATCATACCGCAATATATCAGTGAATTAATTTCATGGTCTGCCATTGGCGCAAGAACTACAGAATCACAAACTCACCGCGAAATGTCTAGTGGACTTTCCATGCCTGTAGGTTTTAAAAATGGCACTGATGGTAATATTCAAGTAGCTTTAAATGCTCTCCACTCAGCTAAAAGTCCGCATAACTTTTTAGGAATTAATCATAAAGGACAGGTTAGTGTTTTTCAAACAAGAGGTAATCCCTACGGTCATGTAATTTTACGAGGTGGTAATCAGCCTAATTACGATATAGCTAATGTCAAACTAGTAGAACAAAAATTAAAAGAGTCTAATTTACCACCAAGAATTGTTGTTGACTGTAGTCATGGCAATACCAATAAGGACTACAAATTGCAGTCTAAGGTATTTGAAGATGTAATTCAACAAATAGTTGATGGCAATACATCAATAGTTGGCATGATGCTGGAATCTCATTTATATGAAGGGAATCAGCCATTAAATTGCCAACCTGAAGAATTAAAATATGGTGTCTCTGTAACTGATAAATGTATTGGTTGGGAAGAAACAGAAAGAATTATTTTGGCAGCCCATGCAAGATTAAGGTAGTAGTAGAGACGTTGCAATGCAACGTCTCTGAGTCAGGTGTTGCTAAAAGAAGGGATGATGCTTGTAGGGTAGGCAACTTACCTGCCCCAAAAATATAAGAAACGGGTAAAATGCCATCCTACAAAACCATTAAAATCATCCTCCAAATGTGCAACTTCCCAAGTAGCTGGACTTAGTTTGTGTAGGCTTTAATTGATACGTATAGTCTCCTTAATCTCCTCTTGTGAATACCGATTCTTTACTGCAATCTTTTCAAAATTTTGGCGTGAATTTGGGACTTTCACGTATTGTCAAACTGTTAGCAAACCTTGGCAACCCCCATGACCGTATCTCAGTGATTCATGTTGCTGGTACAAATGGTAAAGGTTCTGTCTGTGCTTATCTTTCTTCTGTACTTACCGAAGCTGGTTATCGGACAGGGCGTTATATTTCTCCTCATTTAGTTGACTGGACAGAACGTATTTGTATCAACGAACAGCAAATTTCTTCAGAAGAATTGAGTCAACTTTTGCAAAAAGTCCAGACTGCTGTTTCAGGTGATGAAGAATCTCCAACTCAGTTTGAAATTATTACCGCAGCGGCTTGGTTGTATTTTGCCCAGCAACAAGTCGATATCGCAGTTATAGAAGTTGGGTTAGGTGGGCGTTTAGATGCTACCAATGTCTGTTCTGAACCTTTGGTAACTGTGATTACTTCCATTAGCCGCGAACATTGGCAACAATTAGGCCCAACGGTAGCTGATATTGCTAGAGAAAAAGCCGGAATTCTCAAACCTGGGTGTCCGGTTGTAGTTGGGCCATTGCCAGCTGATGCCGAAAAAGTTGTGCGATCGCGCGCCCAAGAATTACAATGTCCAATATTTACACCCCAACCTGCACGTCAAATCTCTCTAGGATGGGCTGAATATCATACATTTCAATACCCTTTACCATTACAAGGGCAAATTCAATTAACTAATTCAGCTTTAGCCTTAGCCACATTAGAAATTCTGCAACAACAAGGTTGGCAAATTTCTGCATCAGCTATCATCAACGGCATGGCAAAAACCAAATGGTCAGGAAGAATGCAATGGCTGACTTGGAACAACCATAAATTATTAATTGATGGCGCACATAATCCTGCTGCGGCTCAAGTCTTACGCGATTATGTAGATAGCCTATTAAATAATATTTCAGAAAACTTTATTACTCAGCACTCAGCACTTAAAACTCAGCACTCAGTTACTTGGATAATCGGAATGCTTTCTACAAAAGAGCATACAGAAATTTTTCAAGCTTTGCTAAGAAGTGGAGATAATTTATATTTAGTACCTGTCCCAGATCATAGTACAGCAAATCCAGAAGAATTGGCAAATCTGGCTAATAATATTTGTCCAGAACTAAGTTTATGTCAGTCATGCGATGATTTATCTTCACCCTTAGAATCAGCTTTTACTGAAACAAATAATTTAGTAGTTTTGTGTGGTTCCCTTTATTTAATCGGTCACTTTTTAGGAACATTCAACTATAAATAAACCATGTAGAGACGTTGCATTGCAACGTCTCTACATTTACCGATTATTCCACTGTTGCGCTGCATCTTCAACAGCCTTATCAACAGTTTTCTGCCCTAACATAGCTGCTTGTAAATTGTCATAAATTGCTTTTTGCAATTTCTTAAAATCCTTTAACTTGGGTGTTAATATCTCGGCTTGTTGTAATTGCGTTGCACTAATAACTCTGGCTTTTTCAACTGTGGAAGCATTAGGTGGCATATCTTTAAAGTAGCTATCGGATAATGCTTTGGTAGTTGAAGGTAAAACGTTAGCAGCTTTAGCAAAAGCTAATTGATTTTCGTCATTAGTGACAAATAAAGCAAACTTAGTAGCAGCATCAGGATGTTTGGTTGCGCGAGGAATAATTACATTCATCACAGCAACATTTTTCTTACCTGTGTCGCCAGTAATTTGTGGTGCTATAGCTGAAGCTTGAGCAATTTTTGGCGCATTGTTAGCTATTGTCTTGAGAAATTCTGGCCCCGAAGCTAAAAATGCTGTTTCACCTGATTGATATAAATCAATAGCATGACGATGACCTTGGGTTAAAACTTCTTTTGGTAATAGTCCTTTTTTGTACAAGTCAACCCAATACTGAAATGCTGCTTTACCTTGTGGTGAATTAAAAGCTGCTTTACCCTCAGCATCTACTAAAGTCACACCCATTTGTACTAAAGATTCCATCACTTCTCCAGAATCTTGCGGTACAAAAGTAATGAAAAAGGCATACTTACCAGTCTTATCTTTAATTCGTTGGGCTACCTGTGCTAATTCTGCGTAAGTAATAGGTGGTTTACTGATACCTGCCTGTTTCAATAAATCAGTGTTATAAATGGTTAACCGTGTTGTGAGATACCAAGGAATTCCAAAACTTTTGCCATTCAGTGTACTGGCTTTCCAAATGTTAGGTAAATATGCAGAACGCACATCTTGAGGAATTGCAGTATCTAAGTCTAACCACGCATTTCGTCCTGCTAGTTGGGATGCAAAATCTGGATTGAGGTTAACAACATCAGGTGGCGTTTTTGCGGAGACAGCTGTTAAAATTTTGTTCTCCATTGCAGACCAAGGCACATCAACCCAGTTAATTTTTACACCGGGATTTTGTGACTCAAAATTAGAAATCAAAGTTTGAAAGTAGTCAGTAAATTGAGGTTGGAGTTGCATTGTCCAAAACTCAATCTTGGCTACTTCTGTCGTCGCCTGTTTTGTGCCTGTGCCGACGTTACCTGTGCTGCAACTAACAATCCAACTAGTCAATAAGCCAATTATTGCCCAAGCTGTCAGTTGTTTGAATTTTTGCAATCGAATCATTTTACCAGTATTTTCACCCTTGATAGAAATGAAAAGCTTATGGAGAATTAACGAGATTATAGGCTAAATCAATTACCCGTAAAGACGCAATATATTGCGTTGACAATTTAAATTTTCAATTTTATTAGTCCGGCGGAACTGTGGTGAAAAGCTTCAATAGTCTGTTTGGCAAATCTAATAAAGGGGTTGGCATCGAACTTGCACCAGAACGAGTCAATATCGTTCAGTTACGTAAGCAGCGCCAAGGCTTAAAAATAGAATCTTTGACATCTGTACCAGTTCCCGAAGGTGTGGTAACAGATGGTCAAATAACTGACCCCCCAACAATGGCGCAAATCATTCAGCAAGCATTGGCTGAAAGTAAAATCAAAGCTTCTCGTGTTGCTACTGGTGTACCTGGACGAGATTCTATTGTACGTCTCATCCCAGTGCCAGCTGAGTTAGATGACAAAGAATTACGGGATATGGTTTTAAACCATGAGGCCGGTTTGTATTTACCATATCCGCGTGAAGAAGCTGATGTAGATTATCAAAAACTTGGGTATTTTGTAGATGAGGATGGCATCGAAAAAGTACAGGTGTTGTTAGTTGCCACTCGCAAAGAGGTAACAGATACCTATATTAGTACGTTTGAGCAGGCAGGACTACAAATCGATGTTTTAGAGATTAACAGTTTTGCACTAATTCGGACAATTCGTGACCAACTGCGGCAATTTGGCCCACAAGAAGCGGTGGTACTAGTTGACATTGAGTTCGACAGTACAGAAATAGCCATCATCGTGAACGGAGTACCGCAATTTTCGCGGACTGTACCCATTGGCACTTATCAAATGCAAGAAGCCCTCGCAAGAGCTATGAGTTTACCCACATCACGAGATATGGAACTTTTGCAGGAAATGACTATTCCTGCGACTCCTATGGATGGTGGGCAAACTGGGGTTACGGGAATTAACCCTGGTATGGCGGCTATGATGAGAGTTTTGGGAGAACTAACCGATGAACTGCGTCGTTCTATCGATTTTTACCTCAATCAGAGTGAAAATTTGGAAGTAGCGCAGATTTTGTTAGCTGGGCCAGGGGGCGGACTGCAACAGCTAGACGAATTCTTTACACAACGCTTGAGTTTGCCAACTACTCAAATAGATCCAGTTGGGGCGTTGTCTTTGCAAGTTGATGAACAAAAATATCCAAATACACAACGCTCTGGTTTAGCCGTTGTACTTGGCCTGGGAATGCGGGAGGTATAACAGAATGTACAGTTTAGATGTCAACTTTCTTAAAGACCGCCCAATTTATCAAAATAAGAGTGAGAAAAAGGGGGGTAAAAAGCTTTCAGTTGGAGATCCCAAACCGATTTTTTTGGGAGTTGGCTTAGGTTTATGTCTACCAATTTTGGCAGGGGCTGGTTGGTGGATACTGCAAACGAAAAATGGTGAACTAGAGCAGAACATAGCACAGCTACAGCAAGAAGTCAATAAATTAGATGCGGAAATAGGAAGTATTAACAAAATCAAGGAAGAAACAAACGCAGTTAAAGGGGAAACTCAAAGTTTAGTGACTGTATTTGACCAGATTCGACCTTGGTCAGCGATGTTACAGGATTTGCGCGATCGCATTCCCGGCGCAGTCCAAATTGAGAACGTCAAACAAATTCCACCCACTCCAGCAGCAGAAGGCCAACCGCCAACAAATCCGGCAGGTGGTATCGAAATTACCGGATTAGCTCGGTCTTTTAACGATGTCAACGATTTCTTGTTGAGTCTGCAACAGTCTCAATTTTTGAAGTCTTCAGAAAGCAAAATTACAACAGCAACCTTAGTAGATGCACCGCTATCACCAACTGCGACTGCCTCTAAAGTCCCCATCAAACCGCCTCAAGTAGTTAAATACACTATCCAATCGAGTTTAAGTGATGTTCCCGCTTCTGAGTTAATTCGGGAGTTAGAGCAGAAAGGCACAGTAGGACTAGTAGCTCGAATTCGCACTATGCAACAAACAGGAGTCATCCCAAAATGACGCTGAGTGAAGATTTCAATTTTGCAGATCAAGGTGAGGAATTTGATTCAGGTGCATCGCCTTACCCCGTAGTATTCGGTATTACCTTTACCCCCCAAATTATTGGGATTATTGCAGGGGTAGTAGGGCTGGCTGGAGCATTGTACATACTGCTCAACCTCGTGATGCCAGCATGGGATAACTATCAGCAGCAGCAAGCAAAAAGTGGCGAACTGCAAGGACAAATTGAGCAAAAAAAAGCCACCATCAAACAAATTGACCAAGTAAAACAAGATTTAGCTCAAGCAAAACAACAGAAAATTCAGGTTTTAGGTTTGTTTGCTAATGAAAAAACTTTGGATACTTTGCTGCTGGATTTGAACCGCTTGATTGAGTCTGGCAATGCTCAAGTTTCTTCTAATGCAGTCAAAGCGAAACTTCAGAAGTTTGCGCCTGTGACGAATAAAGCAGAACCTATTACGGATGGCTCTTTGGGGGTGGCAGTTAACAACAAGCTGAAACGCATGAATATAAATGTCGAACTTGTTGGTACTTATGAGCAAACTCAATCTATTCTGCGTAACATAGAGCGTTTACAGCCTTTGTTAATAGTTAGAGAGTATCAGTCAGTTTTGGCTCCAGTGCAAGCTAGTACCCAAGCTGGCAAAGTGATACGTCAAGTAGGGCCTCCTGCAATTACGACATCGTTCCAACTACAGGCTTTGATGCCACTTACGCCAGAAGAATTGGCTGCTGCTGCTAAAGCACCGCCTAAACAATAGTGCTGAGTGCTGAGGAGAAAGAAGAGTTTTAGTGCTGATAGGGGTGCTATTTCTCAAAAAGTGTTGCTTAAAAATGTTTATAAAGTGAGGAATGAACTGTGAAACAGCTTCACGGTAATAGCTTAATATTGGGTGCTGCTTTGACATTTTTGGCAGCTCAACCAGTGTGGGCGCAGGTAACTCAAGTGAATGATGTCAAGTTAAATCCTGTTGATGGTGGCATTAACGTTGTTTTAAAAACATCTTCAGGTTCTCGCCCGCAAGTTTTTACGACTAAAAGAGGTAAAACTTTAGTTTCTGATATTATCAATGCTCAACTACGTTTACCACGAGGCAGTAACTTTCGTCAAGATAAACCTGCATCGGGAATTGCCTCTGTCGAAGTCGTTCAGCTAGATGCTAATAGTATTCGAGTGATAGTTACGGGTGACAACGATGCACCTGGTAGTCAACCAGTAGTGCGAAAAGATGACAGAATCACTCTCGGCTTTACGCCATCGACAGGAACAATAGCTTCAGCACCAACACCGACAACATCGACAGCGCCGCCTGCGAATGTTCCTGTGCCAGTGCAACCAAGTCAAAAGCCAGATGTTCTCGTTCCTAACCCAGAAATTAGTATTGATGGCAGACCAGATCAAGCCGCTGGGCCTGGCCAACCTGCAAGCCAAGCTCCTCCATTCTTACCTAGAGCCGTTGCCCCACCAGTTGGAGATATTGCAGTTTCTGCTACAGATGCCTCTCCCAGCAATATTGACCTAGGAACCCAAGAACGCGTTCCGCGATTGGTGCTGCGAGATGCGCCGGTGCGGGAAGTATTATCACTTTTGGCTCGTGCAGCTAACTTAAATTTGGCTTATATCAGCGGTGATCCTTCGGGAGGCCAGCCAGGCGCTGCGCCTGCTAATGGACAGGCTTCTCAAACAATCTCTTTAGATATAGAAAACGAACCAGTGCAAGACGTGTTTAATTATGTCTTGCGCTTAAGTGGTTTAGAAGCTAACCGCAACGGTCGTACAGTTTTTGTTGGGCCTAGATTACCAAATTCCACGCGTGATGTTGTTGTACGTAGCCTGCGACTGAACCAAGTAAATGTAGGAGTCGCTTTAAATTTTTTAGTTGGGATGGGGGCTGAAAGTGCAGTTACCAGAGAACGGCAAGTGACTAATGTTACTGCCGTACCTGTGGGTGCTGGAGCTAACCCAGTCACTCAAAGTCAGACAACTACTGAAACCAGAATTGAACGTCTCACGCTTGATGACTCTAAATACACAACACCTTTGCTACGAGGTTTACAGGCGTTAGGAGATGAACGTACCAATTCCATAACATTGATTGGCCCTGCTAAACAGATTAATATAGCAATTTCTCAACTAACCCAGCTTGATATTCGTCGTCGTCAAGTGGCAGTTAACGTCAAAATTGTTGATGTTAACCTTTTAAACACACATAACACCAATACCAGTTTTTCATTTGGTGTTGGGAATAACTTTTTTGTCAATGATGGCGGTGCTGCATCTTTGAATTTTGGTGGTTCTAGACCAGCTACCAGTGCTGAAGCAGCAAGTAGCATAACTGGTACGCCAGTAATCACAAACCCAATTCAAGGACGAACTTTCTTGAGCCAAAATGGTACATTTACTGTGCCAAATGGAGGTTCTGGTGTTAGAGTCATACAAGATGGTCAACTTGTACAAGACACTCCTGGAAATGCTACTTTCTTAAGTCCAATCTCTCCAGTCACTGGCAATCCAACTACCCCAGGTCTTTCCAGTTTTACCCCAGGAACACCAGATACAGTAACAATCACTACTGACCCAAACACAGGAAGACAAACTGCTAGTTATGCAGCAGGCTCTCGTGCAACGGCTGAATTCAGTTTGCCTACTTTGTATCAATTTCCCAGACGTTTCCTTGCTAGTTTGCAAGCTCAGGTAACAAGTGGTAATGCCAAAATTTTGACAGACCCCACATTAATTGTGCAAGAAGGTCAAACCGCTAACGTCAATCTAACTCAAGAAGTAGTAGGAAATGTTAAGAATGAAATAACTCGTGGTGGTGATACTTCTGTGCAAACAGTTACCGCTGAGAAAACAAGTGTAGGTCTAACATTAGCTGTCAAAGTTGACAGAATTGACGATAATGGTTTTGTTTCATTATCTGTAGCTCCTATTGTTAAGGCTCCTCAATCTTCAGCAGAAATTAATCTTGGCGGTAATAGTCAAAGTATATTTTTAGTATCTGAACGATCGCTCAATTCTGGCTTGATTCGTCTACGTGATGGTCAGACATTAATTCTCTCAGGGATTATTCAAGACCAAGACCGGGTAACTGTATCTAAAATCCCTATTTTAGGAGATCTGCCATTGATTGGTTCACTGTTTAGAAGAACAAACAAAAACAATCAGCGCAATGAGGTAATTGTGTTGCTCACACCTCAAGTTATGGATGATTCGGAAAACTCTTCTTACGGCTATAACTATACTCCCAGCCCAGAGGTGCGGCAAATTCTTGAGCGTCGTGGCTTAAGTACGCCTAAGCGATGAGTTGTTAGAGGTTGTTTGAAAAGTGGTTGGGTGTGATTTGTGGCACTTATTGATCCCCCTAAATACCCCTTAAAAAGGGAGACTTTGAAATAATTCCCACCTTTTTTTGAGGAGTATAAAAAGATAAGCACTAGAAACTATGACGGACAACCTCAACAGTAGAAATTTCCATTTACCTTACAATCCAAAGCTTGTAGAAAGAGCAAAAGAACTTCGCAAAAACATGACTCCAGCAGAAAAAAAGCTGTGGTGTGAATATTTGAGGTATTTTCAATTTAGGGTTTTAAGACAAAGACCAATTAATCATTTCATAGTTGATTTCTACTGTCCCGCTTTACAAGTAGTGATTGTAATTGATGGGGATAGCCATTTTACCGATGAAGGTCAAGATTATGACGTAGAGAGAACACACATTCTGGAAGGCTATGGTTTACAAATTATTAGGTTTACAAATAGTCAAGTTTTAAATCAATTTGATAGTGTGTGTGAGCAGATACAGGGTTTGATCCCCCCTTACAAAGAAGGGAAATTTTCTCAAAGTCCCCCTTAAAAAGGGGGATTTAGGGGGACAAAATTTGCGATCGCCTTGTGATATTATCAGGCTGCAACAGTTGCTCTATCTTGTTCACGAGCATCAACTACTAAAACTAAGCATAAAGCTGCGATCGCTTTTTGCCATTCATTTCTAACTCGTGCATCTTCTACGCCATCAAACAACCCTATCAAACGGGGAACGGAAGCTTCTAAAGCTGGACGTGTTACTGGACGGTGTAACTCAACTAAGTGAGTTAAAGTTTCTTGATTGTTGAGAAAACCAATTACCCATGTAGTGGCGTGTTCTGGGCTATCGGGAACGCGTTTAACTCCCAACTCATTTGTTAGCCAGTTGTAAAAAGGTGGTAATTCTTGGGCTAAAACTACTCCCGCTGTTGGTAATGTTTCTTTGAGTAAATGAATATCTAAACCTGCTAATTCTTGTTGTATTTCAGGTAAAACAAGCACTTCATTCAGCGATTTTGACAGGATAGATTCTAGTTGTGCTTGGGAAAAATCTAAGTATTTGGCGAATGTTTCTAGTAGCGAGTTCATCTTGCGAAATTGCCAAAAATAATGAGTGAGTTTTTGCTGGGTTTCTTTTATAAGATTGAAGAGAAAATACTTATCTATTTTCAAGGTTAAGCTATTATCAAAAATCTAGATAAATATTAAGCTTAATTTTAATATCACAAGGAATATAGAATTGTATTTAAAGCTATAAACTTCTTGTATAAATGTTTGTCTATGTTGAAAATAATCCAATTACACACAAGCCTTTGCGCTACTTATCCTGCGTTGGAATAAATTCCGATTCTCATAGCAAAAGTCATCTCAATAGGAGCCAATGAAAAATTTAGTTTACTGAAGCAAAATATCTAATCACATCTTGCACTCCTGCGACTGAAGTCGCGGCTACACAGACAAAACCCGCCTGCGCGGGTTTCAAACCCTTAATTTTACGTTAGTCCGCGTAGGCGGACTTGGTTTGTATAGCTGCGAATTCTATTCGTTGGGGCTAGGTGCAAGATATGTGTCTACTCAGTCTGAGACTTTCACTTTCCACTCATCGTTAAGGATAGCGTAAAGGAAATGGTCATACCATCTACCCTGAATCCACTCTTTTTCCCGCAGATGACCTTCACGAGACATACCAATTTTTTCTAAAACTCTTGCTGAAGCTAGGTTTTCAGCTACACAGTATGACCAGATCCGATGCATACCCAGTTCTTCAAAGCCAAACTTTAATATGGTGTATGCGGCTTCTGTTGCATAACCCTGTTTCCAATAACGACTATCTATTTCATAGCCAATATTCGCTTCTCGTAAGAGAAAATCATTGATGCGGATGCCACAATTACCAATAAGCTGATTTTCTTGTTTAAGGATGATTGCTAACTGAAACTTTGTTCGTGGTTGCTCTATTTGCTGAACAATAAACTCCTGAACAAACTGGTCAACATCAGCTTTTGTGCGCTGTGTCCAGTGATAGTAACGCAAGTACAAAGGGTCAGATTGATACACAAAAACTGCTTCGGAATCAGTTTCTGTAAACTCTCGCATCAACAAGCGATCTGTTTCTAATAAGCATCGCACAAGAAACAATAACCAAAAATAAATATGTTGTGTCAGTTACGAAATAAAGTTTATACAATCAATCAGCAATTCTAAACAATCAATTATCTCATCAATCGGATGGCACTTTGTTATCTGGTAAATTTAGAGGATTATCGAAAAGCGATCGCTGTCTTCTAATCTGCGTTTGTTCCCGATTAATTTTTAACGGAACTTCTAGAGGAGAACGGCTGTTTCGGAATAAAAATCGGATCTCTTTTTCAAATTTTTCCCTTCCTTCTCGAAAAAAGCTTGATTCTCTTGGATGCAAAATACCATTAGCTACAGGTGCAGGAATTTGTTGAGCATTGACTGGAGTGATTAATGACAATGCTTGTGTAGTCACTAATGTAGCTAGAACAAGGCTAGAGGATAGGCAATATTTCATCTTTTTCATAGTATGCCAAGCAGAGCTAGACACGATAGCATATACTGAGCATCGACGTTTGAACGCCAATGATTTATTGTTGTGCAACCAGTTGACTTTACCACCCTCACATCTGCTTGTAGCGAACTACGCGCTTACTGGCTGCCATCGCGTTTAGAACAAGTTTATCAGCGCGATCGCTACACTATTACTATGGCATTACGCACCCTGAAACAACGGGGTTGGCTAGAAATTTCTTGGCATCCCCAAGCGGCACGGATTTGTATTGGTGATCCGCCACCACGAATGCCTGATACTTTTACTTTTAGCCAACAACTAATACACCAATTGGGTGGTTTGGCTTTAATCGCAATAGAAGCGATCGCACCTTGGGAACGTGCAATTGATTTACAATTTGCTCGTCGTCCGGGAGAATCTGCCCTATATCACTTGTATGTGGAAATTATGGGCAAATACAGCAATGTTATTTTAACTGATGCCAATAATTTCATCATTACTGCTGCCCATCAAGTTAGTGAACAACAATCCAGTGTCCGACCGATTCAAACTGGACAGCTTTATGAAATTCCACCCAAACTCACAGGCCCTGTTCCCAGTTTGAGCGAATCTCAAGCTCGTTGGCAAGAAAGGGTGAGCTTAGTTCCTGGTGTAATTAAGCGTCAGCTAATCAAAAGTTATAGCGGTTTAAGTGGAGCGCTGGTAGATTCTATGCTGTTGGCAGCTAACATCGCACCGGAAACAACAACTGATCAACTGAGTTCTGAAGATTGGCAAACACTATTTCAACGCTGGCAAGAATGGTTGCAGGCTTTAGATTCAGGTAAATTTCAACCAGCTTGGACAGCAACAGGTTACACAGTTATAGGTTGGGGTGCTGTTGCACCAGCCAAAGATACTCAATCATTGCTCAATAAGTATTACACTGACCAACTCAATCAACAGCTATTTACTCAACTGCGTCATCAACTGAGTCAAAAGTTGCAGAATATTTTGGCTAAATTACAGATTAAGGCGCAAACTTTTAGAGAACGCTTGCAGCAATCAGATCAAGCTGATGATTATCGGCAAAAAGCAGATTTGTTGATGGCTAACTTGCAAAACTGGGAACCGGGAATGAAAGAAATCACCCTACCTGATTTTGAGACAGGTGAACCAGTGGCGATCGCTCTTCAGCCGGATAAAAATGGCGTGCAGAATGCTCAATATTTTTACAAGCAGCACCAAAAACTTAAACGCGCTCGTTCTGCCGTGGAACCTCTACTATTAGATGTACAATCAGAGATTGATTATTTAGAGCAAGTAGAAGCTGCGATCGCTCAAATCGAAAACTACGAAACAGCAGAAGACTTGCAAGCTTTAGAAGAAATCCGCGACGAGTTAATAGGACAAAAATATTTAGAAGATCCACAATACCGCGATCGTAATACCAACGAAACGGCTATAACTAACTTCCATCGTTACCGCACTCCCAACGGCTTAGAAATCTTAATCGGTCGGAATAATCGCCAAAATGACCAACTAACTTTTCGGGTAGCGGGAGATTATGACTTGTGGTTCCACGCGCAAGAAATTCCTGGAAGCCATCTACTCTTGCGTTTAGAACCCGGTACTGTTCCTGATAACACCGATTTACAATTTGCTGCTAACCTCGCTGCATACTACAGTCGCGCTCGACAAAGTGACCAAGTACCTGTAGTCTATACTCAGCCAAAGTATGTTTACAAACCCAAAGGAGCCAAACCGGGAATTGCCATTTATAAACAAGAGCGCATTCTCTGGGGGAAGCCGCAGTTGGTCAATAGTCAATAGTCAACCCTTCGGCTACGCTCAGGGCAAGTGGTCAATGGTCATTTGTCAAAAGGCAGGAGGCAGAAGGCTAAAGGATGAAATTTCATACTTCATCCTTCATACTTTTGATGCCCAATCCCTCTATCTTCCGGCTTTTTGAAATATTCTCAAAGATGGAAGCCAATCTCAAGTGGCTATATCTTTTTTTCGTAAATTTTTAAGAAAAAACTGTGTTGGCTGTTACAATATTGTTAAGAAAAGTTGCCCGTTGCATTTTTGGGAACGCGCAATCGGGTTTCAGTTCTATTGAGAAGACAACGCGAAAAAACAATTGGCCAGCTGTGGGAGGCTGGCTTTTTTATTTCATATCTCCCTGCACCTCTTGAGTGTTTGCAGCGATCGCACTTAGTTATGTTGTGTCGCACAATAAATATTTGTGCTTGAGAAAATAGATGACGGTGTTTATACCATAAAAAATGCAATTTTTAATGCGATATAGAGTATGTATTTGACTGTGAGCCGAAATTTATACTTCTATATTTTCCTTAGCCATTAAAATTATTTATTCAAAAATTATTTTTGAACATCTATCTTGAGGTAAGTAGGGATTATGCGCTTCTGAAAGCTGTTGTGATGCAATATTCCCGAATAATTTGAGAATTCAGGAATCTGAAGTCTAGCAATTATCTTACTTTTAGCTATTAATAAATATGCCTTTTGGCGCTAGTTAATTAACTGAGAAACAGACCATGATCCTATCTGGCAGATAAATAAAAAATGTGTAATTGATGACATTTGTACTTGACAAATGTTTATTTAAAACATTATTTGAAGGGAGGATACTGCGTGAAAATTGGCGCTCATTACTTGGGTAACGGAGAGTGTAAGTTTACAGTTTGGTCTCCAATATTAAAAAGTCTTGCAGTAGAGATTTTAACGCCACAGCAGCAGTTAATTCCGCTTAAACCGCTAACAGAGGGATACTGGCAGGTCAAAGTCAATGATGTCTATCCTGGCACACTTTATCGATACAGATTAAATGACCAAGAAGCCTTTGCTGACCCGGCTTCTGGGTTTCAACCCCAAGGAGTTCACGGGCCTTCTCAAGTTGTGGATCAGCAGTTTGAGTGGACAGATGCAGCCTGGTCTGGTGTTCCCTTAGAATCGATGATTTTCTATGAACTGCATGTAGGGACATTCACACCTGAAGGAACTTTCACAGCGATTATTCCTCGTTTACCAGAATTGCGGGAGTTAGGAATTAACGCCATTGAAATCATGCCGATCGCGCAATTTCCGGGCGATGATCATATTCAGCCTGATTTGGCATATCGTAATTGGGGATATGATGGCGTTTATCCTTATGCAGTCCAAAATTCCTATGGTAGTCCCGCAGATTTAAAACAATTTGTCAATGCTTGCCACGAAAATGGGATTGCTGTGGTGTTAGATGTGGTTTATAATCACTTTGGCCCAGAAGGTAATTATATGGGTCAGTTCGCGCCTTATTTTACTAGAACCTATAAAACACCTTGGGGCAATGCGATGAATTTTGATGATGCCCATAGTCAAGGTGTGCGAAATTATTTTATTCAGAATGCCCTGTATTGGTTGAGAGACTTTCACATAGATGCTTTGCGACTGGATGCGATTCAAGCAATCTATGATTTAGGTGCAAAGCATTTCTTATGGGAATTGGCGGAAGCTGTGCATAATTTCTCTGGTGGAGAGACTTGGAAACGCCATTTAATTGCGGAAAGTGACCTGAATAACCCGCAAATCGTTCGTCCGCCAGAATTGGGTGGTTATGGACTTGATGCCCAGTGGAGTGATGACTTTCATCACGCATTACACGCATTGTTAACAGGCGATCGCTTGGGTTATTATCAAGACTTCGGTAAATGTACCGATTTAGCCAAAGCTTACCAAGATACCTTTGTCTACGATTGGCGCTATGCTCCCCATCGTCAGCGATTTCATGGCATATCTTGCCGCGATCGCTCATTATCTCAGTTTTCCGTCTGTATTCAAAATCACGACCAAATCGGCAATCAAATGAAAGGAGAACGCTTAACTGCGAGAATTTCCTTTGAAGGGGCGAAATTAGCGGCTGGTGCTGTATTGTTGTCACCTTACTTACCGTTACTATTCATGGGTGAAGAATATGGCGAAACTGCACCCTTTATCTATTTTGTTAGCCACTCCGATCCCGATTTGATTCAAGCCGTACGTGCTGGACGCAAACAAGAATTTGAGCCATTTCACTATGCAGAAGACCCACCAGACCCTGAATCGGCGGAGACATTTCTGAAGTGTAAACTGAACTGGGAATTGCGTCACCAAGGTCAGCACAAGATTTTGTGGGATTGGTATCGTCAGTTAATTAGTTTACGCCAAACTCATCCCGCATTGTTGAATTTTGACCGCGATAGTATTGCAGCGACAAGTGATGAAGATAAACAGGTAGTTATAGTGCGGCGTTGGTGTAAATCAAGTGAAGTGATATTTGCGATGAATTTTAATTCGTCGTCGGTGACAGTGACTTTGCCAATTCAGCAGAATGCGCGGAAGTTATTAGACTCAGCAGCTACTTCTGGTTCTCAAGCCTCTGACGAACTATCTGCGGGGGAGGAAGTTGTATTACAACCCACAAGTTTAGTGTTGTATGAGGTGGAGGTTTAGAAAGTTTTTTTAAACGCAAAGGTACGCTGAGAGAAGTTGCGGTGCGGTGAACCACTTGCGGTGGACGGGTTTCCCGGCATAAGCAAAGTGGTGAACCCGGAGGGGGTTCCCCCCGTTGAGCAAACTTCGGTGGGTAAGCGCAGCGGTGCGCGGAGTTTTTTTCGATTTTATTTATCTGAAGTTAAGAAGTTATGCGAATTCCCAAAGTAACTTATAGAATTCAGTTTACACCCCAGTTTGGCTTTGATGATGCTAGAGCGATCGCATCTTATTTATCAGATTTAGGTATTTCTGATTTGTACGCTTCTCCGATTTTTAAGGCGAGAACTGGCAGTACGCATGGTTATGATGTGGTGGATGCTTCACAGTTAAATCCTCAGTTAGGAACTACGGAAGATTTTGAGGCATTAGTTACGGAATTACAATCTTTGGAGATGGGTTGGCTACAAGATATTGTGCCTAACCACATGGCTTACAGTAGCGAAAATCCCTACTTAATGGATGTGTTAGAACACGGGCCAGATTCTAGCTATACCGATTACTTTGATGTTTGTTGGAATTCACCTTTTGCTAATAGTCAAGAGCGAATTCTTGCCCCGTTGCTGGGCGATTTTTATGGTGAAGCGCTGGAAAAAGGAGATATTCAACTACAATATGAGCAGAATGGTTTAACTGTTAACTATTACAGCTTAAAATTACCATTGCGCTTAGAATCTTATAGCAAGTTTCTGACTTACAACCTAGGTAAACTCACACGTACATTAGGCAGAAATCATCCTGATTTTATTAAACTTTTAGGAATTCTCTACATTCTGAAAAATGTTCCCTCGGAAGTTGCTGGTAAACAGCGTCAAGACCAAATTGCTTTTATCAAAGGTTTGATTTGGGAACTCTATAGCACTAATGATGATATACGTGATTTCATTACTGAAAATCTTAAAAGTTTTAATGGAGAACCAGGTAATTCTGAAAGTTTTAACTTACTAGATGGCTTACTCAACGACCAGTTTTATCGTATTGCCTTCTGGAAAGTTGGTGCGGAGGAAATGAACTATCGCCGTTTCTTTACTGTTAACGAACTTATATCTGTAAAAGTTGAAGAAATGCGCGTGTTTAACAACACTCATAGTTTGATTTCTAAGCTGGTAGAAGATGGCGTATTCACTGGCTTAAGAATTGATCATATTGATGGGCTATATAACCCCACGCAGTATTTAGAAAGGCTGCGGGAAAAAATGGGCGATGTTTATATCACTGTTGAGAAGATTCTCGAACTAACCGAAGATTTACCAAATAATTGGCAGATTCAAGGTACTTCCGGATATGATTTTATGAATTATGTCAATGGGGTATTTTGTCAATCTCAGAATCAAGGTTCATTTGATAAGATATACCATTCATTTATCGGTTCACGCGTCGATTATCCATCACTGGTAAGAGAGAAAAAACATCTCATCATAGAAAAGAATTTGGCAGGTGATGTTGATAATTTAGCTAGTTTGCTGAAGAATATTGCCAGCAAATATCGCTATGGTAATGACTTTACCTTGAATGGATTGAAACGAGCGATCGCTGAAGTTCTCACATTATTCCCAATCTACCGTACTTATATCACCCCCGATGCAATTACCGATAGTGATCAAGATTGCATTCAAGAAGTAATTAACACGGCTAGACAACAAGTACCACTGTTGCAGCATGAAATGAACTTTTTAGAAAAAGTTTTGCTGTTGCAGTTTGATGATTCTCTCACCCAAACAGAAAGGGAACAGTGGATATATTTTGTGTTGCGGATGCAGCAATACACTGGCCCCCTGATGGCTAAGGGTGTTGAAGATACTACTTTATATGTTTACAACCGTCTAGTTTCACTCAATGAAGTTGGTGGAAACCCCAGTCATTTCGGTATTACTGTTGAGCAATTTCATAGCTTTAACCAACAGCATCAAGCAAACTGGCCTCACACCATGAACGCCACAGCTACCCATGATACCAAGCGCGGCGAAGATGTCAGAGCTAGGTTAAATGTGTTGTCAGAAATTCCCCAAGAATGGGAACAACAGGTAAATAACTGGAGTGAACTCAATCAAGAACATCGTAGCAATAACCTTCCCGATCGCAACGACGAATATTTTCTCTATCAAACTCTAGTAGGCGCATTCCCCTTGGCGGAACACGAACAAGCATCGTTTGTCGAACGAGTGCAAGATTATATGATTAAAGCCATCCGGGAAGCGAAAGTTCACACTGCATGGTTGCGTCCTGACAACGACTACGAAGCAGCTTGTACCGCCTTCATCCAAAAAGTACTTGATCCCAAATTATCACGGCAATTTTTAGATAACTTCCGCCCCTTTCAACAAAAAATTGCCGAATATGGCATATTTAATTCGCTTTCTCAAACTCTCATCAAGATTACTGCGCCTGGTGTACCCGATTTCTACCAAGGAACAGAACTCTGGGACTTAAGCTTAGTTGATCCAGATAACCGCCGTCCGGTAGATTTTGAATTACGACGTGCTTACTTGAGTTCCATCCAAGAAGGAATCAAAACAGATATCCTCAGCTTAATTCCCGAACTACTGACTCACAAAACCGACGGTAGAATCAAACTATTTTTAACCCTGCAAGCACTCAAAGCCAGAACCAAATATCTCTCATTATTCCAAAACGGCGAATATCTACCACTCGAAGTCCACGGAACTCACGCCAACCATATCATCGCCTTTGCCCGACAACATAACAATCAAACCGCGATCGCCATTGTCCCCCGTTTCGTCACCACCCTCATCCAACCAGGTGAACTTCCACTAGGCGAACCAGTATGGCAAGATACACACCTAAAACTCCCCTCTAAAACTTGGCAAAATCTCCTCACCCACCAAACCCTACAAACCCAAAACAGCCTACCCATCGCCACCGCCCTCTCCCACTTTCCAGTAGCCTTATTAATTGCTGAGTAACATCTTCCATCCTTTGCGTCTTTGCGCCTACTCTACCCTTCGGGAACGGCTTCGCCGAACGAGAAGCCGCTACCGCGTCTATCCGTGAGGTAAAAATCATGACTAAGCAACTCACCAGCCCACCAATTAACGCCATCCGCACCTACATCAAACAAACCTGGAAAACCCTCACCCGTTCCCACCAACACTTACTAGAATCAGCCCAAGACACCAAATTAGAACATAAACCCAACACCCCGTGGCTAGTTTACATCTCCCCCCAAGAAGACTGTAATACAGTCAAGTCTGTATTAGAGCGATCGCTATCTGCAAAAGAAATGCAGCAGATAGAAATTCGCACCTTACCTAACGAAGTTGCAGATATTCAAGAACATGGGTTGTTATATCTACCAGGGCCTTATGTAGTCCCTGGTGGACGTTTTAATGAAATGTATGGCTGGGACAGCTATTTTATATTGTTAGGCTTGTTGCGGGATGAAGAATGGGAACTAGCCCAAAGTCAGGTTGATCAGTTACTTTATCAAGTGCAGCATTACGGGACTATCCTCAATGCTAACCGTACCTATATGCTGACGCGATCGCAACCCCCCGTCCTGAGTATGATGGTGTTGGCGTTGTTCCAACACACCCAAGATCATGAATGGCTAAAATCAACCTTGCCATTGTTAGAACAGTTTTATTACTACTGGGTAGTACCGCCGCATCTGAATCCCGCAACAGGCTTGTCTCGATACTACGCTTTAGGCGAAGGGCCAGCCCCAGAAGTATTATTTTCTGAACTGGATGAGGAAGGACGCAGCCACTACGAACGTGTCAAGCAGTATTACAAAGCATTTGAGATTGATGATTATGATGTCAGTCTATTTTACGACCGGGAAAAAGACGAACTAACAGACTTATTTTACAAAGGCGATCGCTCAATGCGTGAGTCTGGTTTTGATATCACTAACCGCTTTGGCCCCTTCAGTGTTGATATCATTCACTATGCGCCTGTTTGCTTAAACAGCCTGCTGTATCAAATAGAACAAGACTTAGCGCAAATTCATGAGATTTTGGGTAATCCAGAACAGGGACAACAATGGAGCGATCGCGCCAGTCTCCGCCGTGAGCGTATCAATCAATACCTTTGGGATGAAGAAACCGGACTTTATTTAGACTATCACTTCCACGGTGGCAAACGTCGTCATTATGAATTTGCCACCACCTTCTATCCGCTGTGGACAGGACTTGCTTCTGCCGCACAAGCCCAACAAATTGTCCAAAATCTGGCGATATTTGCCGCACCAGGGGGAATTTTCACGAGTTCTCGTGTTACAGGAAACCAATGGGATGCGCCTTTTGGGTGGGGGCCGCTAACATTGATTGCTGTCCAAGGACTTCGCCGCTATGGATATTATCAAGAAGCCGATGACATTGCTGATAAATTCCTAGCGATGGCTATTAAAGAATTTACACGATGTGGTTTTTTCGTTGAAAAATATGATGTTGAGCGATGTTCTGCTCAAGTTTCTGATGAGATTTGCTTTGGTTATAGTTCTAACGAAATAGGTTTTGGTTGGACTAATGGAGTTATTTTAGAACTTTTAGCTCTGCAATCAGGGATTGTTAAATAAAAGAAATGCCTAACCAACAAGAGTCATCTCGTGATGCAGCAACATTCAATATCCTTAGAGGAAATCGCAGATTTTCTCAATTGCTTATTTGGTGTAGAACGCTTTCCTGCAACTGAGAGAGGAGGAATATATTTAGCTTCATCTCGTCCAATAAAAAAGATAGGATTAGCGCTTGAATCTGGAAAGCAATTTCAAGAATGGTTGAGTGTAGAAGAATTAGACGCAATTTTTCTACACCGACCGTGGAAACTGGAAACAGAACATATTCCCGATGAAATTGGCATAATTTCTTATCATCTACCTTTTGATGAATATTTAACAATAGGTTTCAATATTCGCTTGGCTCAAGTGTTAAATATTGCTGATTTAAAAATATTAGGAGAAAAAGAAAATAGACCAATTGGCATGCTAGGAGAAATCTTTCCTCAAAGCTTTGCTAATTTATGCCATTGTGTCTCTCAAATTTTTGGCGGCTATGAACAACTAATTCAACCTATAAATCCTGAAATCACAAAGATTGCTGTTGTTGGTGCGATGACAGATTCATTAGTACGTGAAGCCGCAACTCGTGGTACTGATGTTTACATTACAGGACAGTTGCGACAGCCAGCAGCAGAGGCGCTGCAAGAAACTAAAATAGGAGCGATCGCAATTGGTCATCACCGTAGCGAAGTCTGGGGTTTACGTGCGTTGTCTGGCATACTACAAGAACGCTGGTCAAGTTTGGATGTAGTTGTTTATCCTAGCTGATAATTTTAGCAAAGCAGTGGTTGAACTCTGTAAGTGAAAACTCTTTTTGAAGCCACGATTCAACAATGCTTCCTACTTGGTAAACAAAGGTCTGACTTGTTGTGTTGACTGCAACTTTGCTTCTAAAGTTGTCCAATCTTCCTGTTCAATTAAATGAATAAATTCATCAAGGTTTTGGCGATATTGTTGCAACGAACCCAACAATGCTTGGCGATTATACTGTGCCATCATTACCCCCAACTCAGGATTACCACCACCGACACGGCTGGTATCTCGAAACCCAGAACTAGCTAGATTTTGGGCTAACTGTAAAACTTCTGGGTCAGTTTCACCCATACAAGCAGCAATTAATGCAGCACTCACCATGACGGGTAAATGAGAAATCCAACTAACAGCGCGGTCGTGTTGTTCTGGTTGACAATGGTAAATTCTCGCCCCAAGCGATCGCACAATCTCTTCTAAAATAGCGATCGCATCTTGGGGTGTTGTCGTATCTGGTGTAATTACGTAAGGTCTATTGACAAATAAATTTTTTTGCGCCGCTTCTATCCCACTATCTGCCGTTCCCGCCATTGGATGACCACCGACAAACTTCTCCCACAGAGGAGAAATTGCCTTGACTATCGGTGCTTTTACTGAACCGACATCAGTCATAATCGTAGCGGCATTTAGATGTGCAATTAACTGTTCAACTTGGGGAACAATAAGGGCGATAGGCGTACAAATAAAAATAATGTCTGCGCTTGCTAATAAACTCAGATCTACGGATGCCTCATCCACACTGCCAAGGGCTACTGCTGTTTGACAGGTAGATTCACGGCGACTCACTCCCAAGACATGATGACCTTGCGATCGCAAATCATAACCCAAAGAACCACCTATCAATCCCAAACCTAAAATCCCAATATTCATATATTGATTTTGTCAGTTTATTTTTTACGTATATTCTGCATACTTTACCAACTAAGGAAATAAATTTAATTCTTTTGGCTTTTGACTTTTAACTTTTTACTTAATATTTATGGGTAGCATCAATGACTGTAGAGGAATTGCTCGAACAATACGCAGCAGGGGTTACAAATTTTAGTGGTATCGAACTTTGCGAAGCTAACCTGAGTGGTGCCAAACTTATTGGGATCAATCTCAGTGAAGCCAATTTGAGTGTGGTAAACCTGAGTGGCGCAAATCTCAGTGAAGCCAATTTAAGCCATGCTAAGTTAAATGTCGCTCGACTGAGTGGTGTGAATTTTGTCGGTACAATCATGAATCATGCCAGTCTGAATGTGGCAAACTTAATTCGTGCCGACCTCAGCCGCGCCCAACTGCGGGGCGCTTCCTTGGTACGTACTGAGTTAATTCGAGCGGAACTAAGTCGTGCTGACTTGTTTGAAGCTAACCTTAGTAATGCTGATTTGCGCGAAGCTACACTCCGAAAAGCAAATCTTCGTCGCGCTAACTTGAGCGATGCTAGTTTAAAAGGTAGTTCCTTGGCTGGTGCGAACTTAGAAATGGCCAACTTAAACGCCGCCGACTTGCATCGTACTGACCTCAGTGGTGCTAATTTACGTGATGTTGAATTTAAACAAGCAAATCTTACCCACGCTAACCTCAGTGGCGCAGATTTGAGCGGGGCAAATCTCCGTTGGGCTGATTTGAGTGGCGCAAATCTCAGTTGGGCTGATTTAAGCGGCGCAAAATTGAGTGGTGCCAACTTGATGGGGGCAAACTTGAGCAATGCTAATTTAACTAATACCAGTTTTGTCCATGCCAATTTAACTGAAGCAACATTAATTAAAGCAGAATGGATTGGTGCCGATTTAACTGGGGCAACTTTAACTGGAGCCAAACTGCATTCCGCCTCACGATTTGGACTAAAAACTGAAGGGATGATTTGTGAATGGGTTGATCTTAGTCCAAAAGGCGATCGCTCGATCATCCAAAAGTTTGAAGCCGACGACCCTGGCGACTTTTTTAACGAAACGCCCCCCACCATTCGGATTATCGTCGATGCCGCCCTAGAACCAGAAGCCAACTTTGCCCTGGCTGGCGCTTATTTCCACATTGCTCAAGAATATCGGATACTCAAGCAACCCCCTAGTATGGAAATTGGTCGTCGCCGGACTGTATTTACATTTCGGGTAGATAGCGATGAAGCTTTACTGCCCACAGCCTGTATTGCTATTCTGCCCTTTAGAGATGCCACCATTACCCACAAAAGCATTTACCAAGTGGTAGAACTGCTTAATCAAGAAAATGTACCCGACTTAGGAACAAAAATACCCCATCGGGTGAAGCAATTGACCACCCTGATCGAACAAGCTATTAGTCAGGCTCAGACTATTAGGCAAATGAAAAAAAATCTAGAGTTAGCAGCAAAATTAAATTTCTTTCGAGCGCCTACACAAACAATCTTAACTAATTCCAGCGCCCAGACCTTGATAGTATACGATAACCCAAACTTTGGTAAAAAATTTATTAATACTTCGCAACTAGATGCGGCATTCTTAGCTGAAAAATCAAGTGAAGCTGCTACACTTGCACCACTTTCATTAAATATAGTTGTAGATTTTCTCAAAAGCTTTCACCATATTAGTGAATAAGAAAATCTTGATATTGCCAGAAACGAATTTTTGGAGGTAGCAAATGCGTGATACCTTTAACAGAATGGTTGGTCGGACTCGCTATGTAGTCTGTCGATTGTTTATCCACTTAGGCGGGTCAGATGTCGCACCAATTTTAGGCGTATTAAATCGCGGCGCTAGAGAAGCGATCGATGCTGATGGCGACTTGCAGGTTTTAGGAGAAGTATTAGTCGAACTGTGCGAAACCTTGCTACGCTACGATGAATATTGGATGTCTGCTGCCAACGAAGGCGACGTATTTTGGAGTGAAGGCGAAGCAGGCGATTACGTAAACGAGTTATTTACAGACTCAGCCGAAAGATACGGTGCTGATATTGATTGGAACTCTCCCTCTGGCTTTGACGAACCCTTATCCGTCCCCGTAACACGCAACGTTGTGGTAATGATCACCGTAGCTTTTGAAGGCGAAGTCGTGGAGTTAGAAACAGACCTATCAAATATTCAAGCACTCAAAGAAGGTTTAAAAGCCTTAATCAATTTGCATTACAAACACAAACTTAAAGCCATTCAAGTACATTTTTCACCAGCACAGTTAGGCGATGAACTGACCAACGATCAGCTGTTGCAACATTACCCAGAATTGATACCTTTGTAACTTGTTGGGTTGTCCGCACACCACGTACATTGAGAAGTTGTTAAGCTCGGAGATAAGACAATACTGCAATGCTCATGATCATATTACGTAAATTTACAGTTGTTTTTTTAGCATTAAGTTTGTGTATAACCACTGTAGCTTGTGGGGGCGGAGAGCAAACTACTCCCACAGGAAGGAATGTTAGCCAAACTTCGACTGCCACCAAATTGAGTGATGGTCAGTATCAAGTACAACAAGCTACATATGACGATGGCACAGGGGAATACACACTGTTTTTACTGAACAGTACACCCCCAACCTTTACAACCGAAAATCTGCAAATGGCACGGCTGACCGATGACGAAATCAAAGCGGGTAAGAAATCTTACCTGAAGGTAGAAAACGGACAGCCAGCTTTGTACATCACCGAAGACTTTAAAATCGAGTACGTTCACAACGTTACTCAAACTCAAACTAATCCCCAAACAGGGCAACAAGAAACAGTTGTCGTTAGACAAGAAAATAGTTTTTGGTCGCCCTTTGCTGGTTCTTTAGCTGGAAGTATAGCAGGTCAGGCAATTGGTAGTCTGTTATTTAGACCCCAATACTATGTACCACCTGTTTATCAACCAGGAAGAGGAGGGCTAACTGGTTTTGGTGGTTACGGTTCTAGCTATGACGAAGCTGTTGGCCGTTACCGCAGCCGCTATAATGCACCACCCGCAGCAGTGAGAAATCGTACAGCTTTCCGCACTACAGGCAATATTAGAAGGACATATCCTAGTGGTAGTGGTTCCACTGTCCGCACTACTACCCCTCGCCGAACTACAGTTAACCGTCCTAGTGGTTCTGGTTTTGGTGCTAGTGAACTGCAACCATCTGGTAGATCTAGCACTACCAGACGCAATTCCGGTAGTCGTTTTGGCAGTGGCGGTCGTTCTCCTAGCCGCAGCGGTTTCGGCAGCAGAAGGCGTTAATCAATTTCAAATTTAGTAGTTATATGGCAGTACAGTTGAGTTAGCGTCAAGTCTGCGTAGGTTGGGTTTCACTTCGTTTAACCCAACCTACGCATTTGCTACATTCTTTTTAGGTAAACTCTCAGCTTTTTTTGCGCTTTCTTCCACCTGTCAGACTCACTTTGAATTATGAATTTAAAAGTTATACTAAACCAGCTTGAAAAATTTAGATTGGAATTATGACCATTGCGATCAGCTTGACATAAAGTGTGATCTCTTTGGGCGCTTTATTGGCTATTGGTGGAATATCAAGGTATTACAAAGACTACATAGCTATCCCTTGCTTCATTCATAGTATATCTGGGCAGCAGGATGAAAGTTATCGCGCTAGCGATTGCCCTAACCGAAAAATTGAGTTCCTCCAGGTTTTGCGACCACGTTAAAAATTCCGAAATATTTTCCGTATTCAACACAAGGTTGCGTATAATTACATAAATTAACGAAAGTAACAGGTGTAGAGAAATTTTGGCGAGGTTTGGCGGGGGCGATCGCGGAGAGTTCAAGAATTTTTCACCACCACACAACTTCATTGTTAGCTGGCTCCCCTGCTTATTGGAGATGAGATATAAGCTATGCTTTTGCTTTCTGCCTGGAAATTGAAGTTTACTCCGCTGGCACTAGTACTTTCCCTGACTGTATCAGGAGTGTCCACACTGCTATTTCCCATAGCTATTAATCAGTCTAAAGCAGCAGAAACAACTCAAGCCGTCACTGGAGTGAAACTGAGTTCATCAAAACGCTTTGCCTTAGTTGTCGGTATCGATGACTACCCTGAAGACCCTCTAAGATTGCCAGTGAGTGATGCAAAACTGGTCAAGCGAGAACTAGAGTCAGTTGGTTTTGAAGTAACGCTGGTGATCAATCCGACGATAGGAAATTTGACAGAAGCTAGAGATGCATTCGTGAGAAAGATAGATAGCTCTGGTGATAACGTCACAGCCTTATTTTTCTTTGCTGGACATGCGGTGCAGTTTGATGGACATAACTACCTGATTCCAGCTAAATCTAAACTTCTTTCTGCTTCAGGTAAGGCCGCCTTCATTGATCTGGCAATGGATGCACAGCTTGGTATTCTGAACTACCTAAGTGAGTCAAAGGCTTCACAAGTAATCTTCGTTCTAGATGCTTGTCGCAATAATCCTTTCAATCCGGGGCATCGCGGTAGTGGAGGCGCTGGACTAGCAAAGATGAATGTCAATCCTGGTGGCCCTGACACCTTTATTTTGTTTGCTGCTTCACCCGGTCAAGTCGCTTTTGATGGAGATCCTGGTGCATCCAATAGCCCTTTTAGCGAAGCCTTTGCCAAGGCAATCTCTCAACCCGGATCTTCATTACCAACTGTCTACGAGCAAGTAAACGAGCAAGTAAGAAAAATCACGGATGGGAGACAGCGTCCCTATCAGGAAGGAGTGCTGTTTAACTTTAAGTTCCGTGAAGCTCTCGCAGCTCCGGTAGTAGCCTCTGGACAAGCTCGATTGCTAGAAACAGGGTTTGAAAAACGTCAGTACGATATTGTTAACGATGGCTACAAACTTCTCAGGCAGACCTTAGCTAAAAAATCAATCAACGATATCCAAAAAGCTGCCGAGGGTGGAGACGCAGAAGCTCAGTACTTACTTGGAATTGCCTACAACGCTGGCGAGGGAGTTGCTGCTGACCCAGAACGAACAGCCTATTGGTTAAGACGGGCAGCAACCCGCGGCTTTAGTCGCGCCCAATTTGCCTATGGACAGCGGCTTTATTGGGGTTGGGGAGAGACAGAACCCAATAAAAAAGAAGGATTTGACTGGTGGTTAGTAGCTGCTGAAAATGGTAATGCATCGGCCATGTTGAACATTGGTGAAACCTATCTCTATGGCAGAGAAGGGGTTGCTGGGCAGGACCTAGCCCAGGCGGAAAAATATTTCAATCAAGCGCTATCAGTTGGGGCATTAGAGGCTGAAACATCTCTTGGCCGTCTTTATACAGAAAAGGCAAAAAAAGCTCAAAAAGCAGGAGATACCAAAACATTTGCACAAGCCAGTGAGAAAAGACTAGCTTACTTTCAGAAGGCTGCTCAAAAAGGCTCCTCCGATGCCATGTATTGGTTAGCTCTGATGTATCGTTATGGCGATTATGTCAAACTCGATTTGCCAAAGGCAATTGAGTGGTACAAAAAGTCCATATCTGCTGGCGATAGTAATGCCGCTGTGAATCTGGCACAGTTATATGCTGATGAGAGTGCAACAGGATTAGGGAAACCACAGCCAGAGGAAGCAGCTAAGTATTTCCGCATTGCTCTGAACCTGGGTTCTAAAACAGCTGGGGTAGAATTGGCTGACTTAATTAGAAATGGTAAAGTTCAAGTTACTCCCAAGACCTCTAAAGAAGCAATCCAGCTTTATGAGCAGGCTGTTGTTAACGGTTCTTTGAGAGCAGCAGCTCATCTGTCAGATCTTTACCTTAAGGGACAATTGGCAGCAAAAGATCTAAAAAAAGCTGAACAGTATGGGCTAAAAGCCCTGGAACTAGAGAAAACGACGAAGCCAGATAGTGAAGATGCCTGGCCTATGTATGTACAGATTGCTTATACCAACCTGCTGAAGCTGTATAAAGAGGAAAAGTTACAACCAGCTAAACCCCAGCTAGTTAAAGCTATCGAGGATCGGGTTGGTCTCCTGAACGTTAATCTGAAGCGCTTTACTATTCCAATAACCTGCGGAACGATAAAGTCTCCTTTTCAGGTGTATGTGTGGGATTGGAAACTGGATAAACCTCCAACCACAGCCCAATTTGATTGGATTGAAAAAGCAAGAGGCTGCGAAGTTCCTAAGGATGTCGTTGAGGCATTTGAGAAGCTGTATAAGATTGCACGCGAGAATAATGTTTCTTTCCAAGAGCTAACTGTTTATGCATTAGGTAATACGAACAATAAGAAGTAGTGATTAACTGCGTATGTCCATAGAATCATGCTACAGGAGCCTAAATACCTTATTTTCCGTCGAGTTGCCACAAAATTATGCTAACAAGGGATTCATATTTGGTTTTTACAATACACGTAGTGACTTGTTATACCATCTTAAATTAAGATGATACACATAAATTCTGTACAGACGTTGCAATGTAACGTCTCTACAAAAAAATCTGTTTCACTTTTAAAAAAATTGGTATTAGCGTCAGCGTCACGCACTCTACTGGCTTCAACTAGTTTGGCTAATACGGCGTTTTAACTCGGTTTCAAATTCCTCATCAGTACGAGTAATCACCTTTGGTCGCTGGTCTAACCTATCCATTAAAATATGAAATGCCTCTGTGTCCTTAGTCCTTTGTCAATACAAATGACAAAGGACTAATGACCATATCAGTGATTATGCAATTTAGAT
Organism: Nostoc sp. CHAB 5844; assembly: GCF_020829595.1. GTDB lineage: Bacteria > Cyanobacteriota > Cyanobacteriia > Cyanobacteriales > Nostocaceae > Nostoc_B. The sequence continues at coordinate 6,653 of NZ_JAIVFW010000020.1, read as the reverse complement.
GTGTTTGAGCTTACTAGCTGTTCTAAGTTTTTGTAATGTGTGAAAGTTTTATCCCTGCTTTTCTTCACAATTAGCATATATGTGTTACCCTAGTAGAGTTGTCTAAATTCCGCACATCCAGGAGTTCGGGTGTTTTCTTATGGAAAATACACCTGGGTGGAGGTTTAACCCGAATAGGAGTTAAGAATATATGCCAGTCGTTTCATTGGCTCAAATGATGGAGTCAGGGGTTCACTTTGGGCATCAAACCCGTCGCTGGAACCCAAAAATGTCGCCGTACATTTATACTGCCCGCAATGGTGTACATATTATCGACTTGGTGCAAACTGCCCAGTTGATGGATAACGCTTATACCTACATGAGAACGCAAGCGGAGCAAGGTAAGAAATTTTTGTTTGTCGGCACAAAGCGCCAAGCAGCAGGAATCATTGCTCAAGAAGCATCTCGTTGTGGCGCTCACTATATTAACCAGCGCTGGTTGGGTGGAATGCTCACCAACTGGTCAACCATTAAAACTAGGGTAGAACGCCTGAAGGATTTGGAGCGTCGAGAAGAAAACGGCGCTCTGGATTTATTGCCGAAAAAAGAAGCTTCCATGCTGCGTCGGGAGATGGCAAAGCTGCAAAAATACCTGGGTGGGATTAAAACTATGCGGAAAGTCCCTGACGTGGTAGTGATTGTCGACCAGCGCCGGGAATATAACGCAGTTCAAGAATGCCAAAAACTGGCAATTCCCATCGTGTCCATGTTGGATACCAACTGTGATCCAGATGTTGTGGATATTCCTATCCCAGCAAATGATGACGCTATTAGATCTATTAAGCTGATAGTTGGCAAATTGGCGGATGCAATTTATGAAGGTCGTCATGGTCAGATGGATGTAGAAGAAGAATACGAAGATTACGAAGGCGCTGAGGAAGATTACGACTACGACGAAAGTGACTACTCTGACTCGTTGATTCCCGACGACGAAGACGAAGACGAATAAAGTATTAGGGATGAAGTATGAAGTATGAAAGTTGAAAAGAATTCAGAAGTCAGAATTCAGGAGCCAGAACAAGAAAGGCTGGGATTCAGTCTTATCAATGATTGAAGACTACTCAATTTTCAATTTGTTGGGAATCTTAAATCAGGTTTTCATCCGCTGCTTCCTAGAGCATTAATTCTGGATTCTGGCTCCTGACTCCTGTATTCTGTTTGATAAATTTTCAGACTTCAGACTTCAGACTTCAGACTTTCTTCAGTTCTGAGTAAGATAGAAATACTCAACGCCCGTGAGCGATAAAAACTCTAGGTCAAGTTAGGAATTGAGGCAACATGGCGGAAATATCTGCAAAACTCGTCCAAGAGCTACGCCAAAAAACTGGTGCCGGCATGATGGACTGCAAAAAGGCCCTAAAAGAAACTGAAGGCGACATTGAACAAGCAATAGATTGGCTACGGAAAAAAGGCATCGCTTCTGCGGGTAAAAAAAGCGATCGCATCGCAGCTGAAGGTCTAGTAGACACCTACATTCAGCCAGGTGGTAAAGTCGGTGTACTTATAGAAGTTAACTGCCAAACTGATTTCGTTGCTCGAAATGATGCTTTTAAATCTTTGGTGACAAGCCTCGCACAGCAAGCTGCCACTGCTGATAGTGTTGAGTCTTTGCTGACTCAACCTTACATCGGAGATAACAGCATCACTGTAGATGAATTCATCAAGCAAAGCATTGCTAGTCTTGGTGAAAACATCCAAGTACGTCGTTTTATTAACTTTGCATTAGCAGATGGTACACCAGGAGTTATAGATAGCTATATCCACACTGGCGGTCGAGTTGGTGTGTTAGTTGAGCTAAAATCTGCTTCTGAGTCAGCTGCGGGTAACGAAGAATTCCAAGCCTTGGCACGGAATGCAGCGATGCAAGTTGCAGCTTGCCCCAACGTTGAGTATGTCAGCGTAGACCAAATCCCTGCTACCGTTGTCCAAAAAGAAAAAGACATCGAAATGGGCAAGGACGATTTGGCGAACAAACCTGAGAACATCAGAGAAAAGATTGTTCAAGGACGGATTGAAAAACGTCTGAAAGAAATGACTTTGCTCGATCAGCCTTATATCCGCGACCAAAGTATTTCCGTGGAAGACTTGGTAAAACAAGTTAAGGCTAAAGTCGGTGATGACGTTCAAGTTAGCCGCTTTGTGCGCTACATCCTAGGCGAAGGTATTGAGAAGCAAGAAACTAACTTTGCTGATGAAGTTGCGGCTCAAATCGGAGCGAAGTAATTTTTTGTCAATGGTCATTGCTTTTGACTCTTGAGTAATGACATTTTTTAAGACAGGTCAGTTCAGTTCAAGCTGACCTGTATTTTATTATTAGAAAATAACTGCGTACATTTGTACCATAGTCAGGTTCAGATGGGCAATTAAGAAAAAATATGGCGAGAGCAATTGAGCGAATTGATCGGGATTTGGCAATGCTGGAAGAAGCGCTCCGCGCGATCGCAGCAGAACTTCAAAGCGCCTATACTATCTATCTCACCCTCTTAGGTGAAGCCGTGCGGAAACAGTTGATTCTGGCAAGTTATCATCTGTGTACTCAAGGTTATCCCGAAAACTTTTTAAAGTTGTCGTTGAATCAACGGCAAAAATTGCAACAAGCCATCCGCAAATTAGGAAAACAGCTATCTGAGCAATTACTCACCTATGTCAATGGTGAAGCAGTCAGTGAAAATGAGGATGTTGCGGAAAATAATGAAGATGACGAAGGAGAACTTGTTGCTCAGAACTCAATATCTGATACCCCTAACTCTTCTAACCCTGTAGAATTGGCAAAATGGCAAAATAGCTTAGAGGAATTGACGCAACAGGCACTCAAGAAAATTTCCCATGACGCGAATGTGTTATTGCAACAAGCTGATATCTTGCCAAAAAAAGTTCCAGAACCAATTTTAGAAGCAGCGGCAGCAGCCTCAGAAGCAGCAGCCGAAGTCATGCCAGGGCCGCCAAATCTCTTAAACTTGGTAATTGAAATTGACAATGAGCAAGATGAAGAATCTAACCTGACACAGATTATAACAATTAATCTGCGACTAGGAGAAATCGAATTTGCCGACGCGACACTAGCATCCAGCCGCAAACAAATTCGTAATATCTTAGTCCAACTCCAAACACTCGGACGAGAGTATCAAAAAAAGCAACGGGAACGTTCTATTGCTGAAGCCGAGGCTGCTTGGCGCTCAAGTTGGTATGAGGATTAGTCAAAACCCGCCCAACGCACTGGCTCACCATTAACCATTGACCATTGACTAACGACCAATGACTAATGACACACCAGATTGGATACGCTTGCATAAAGCCTTGGCAGTCGAAGCCGAACATGGCTTTACAGACTTGCTGGGTAAACAATACCGCTTTAGTGAATTTCTCAGCTTGACTTTTGGGAAATTCCCAGCGGCTTTGCCTGCACTTGAGCGTCGCCGCTGGCAAGAACTAGCGACAAAATTTGCCAGCTATCCCAATTTGGCAGTCAAAGATAGACAAAACTTAATTGCCACAACTCGTAGGTATCTCGACCAACTGCAAAAACAGCAAGAAGACCCAGAGGATCAGGGGAAGTATAAATCTAAAGTTCCAAATTACACACCTGTAGTGAATGAGGTAAGTCGGAGACTCGCTCCCAGAATTGACCAAAAACTCAGCGACTTACCAGAAATAGGTATCCGCAAGGCTGACAAATTAGCGGCTTTATGTTTGTATACTGTGCGAGATTTGCTGTTTTATTATCCCCGTGACCACATTGACTATGCACGTCAAGTCAATATCCGCGAGTTGCAAGCGGGTGAAACAGTAACTATCGTGGCTAGTGTGAAGCGGTGCAATTGTTTTACTAGTCCAAAAAATAAAAAATTATCCATCTTAGAACTAGTACTTAAAGATAATACAGGTCAAATAAAAGTAGGTCGCTTTTCTGCGGGTGCGCGGTTTACCAGTCGTGCTTGGCAAGAAAGTATGAAACGCCGTTATCCAGTGGGTAGTGTGGTAGCCGCCTGTGGTTTGGTGAAAGAAAGTAAATATGGCTTGACACTGGATAACCCAGAACTAGAAGTTTTGGCACATCCAGGAGATACCATTGAGTCGCTGACTATTGGGCGGGTAGTGCCAATTTATGCTTTAACTGAAGGAGTGATGGCGAGTATGGTGCGCCAAGCGGTGATTGCAGCCTTGCCAGCGACGACTCATCTTAAAGACCCTTTACCCAAAGGTTTGCGAGAAAAGTATAATTTGATGGAATTGAAAGATGCGATCGCTAATATTCACTTTCCCAGTGATAGCGATACTTTACAATCTGCCCGTCGTCGTCTTGTCTTTGATGAATTTTTCTACCTGCAACTCGGACTGCTTCAACGTCAGCAACAAGCCAAAGCCATTCAAACCAGTGCTGTGCTTGCGCCTAAAGGTCAATTAATTGAACAATTCTACGAAATTTTACCATTTCAACTGACTGGCGCACAACAACGAGTCCTCAACGATATTTTGAATGACTTGCAGAAAACCGCACCCATGAATCGTCTCATACAAGGCGATGTCGGTTCTGGCAAAACAGTCGTGGCTGTGGTGGCAATTTTAGCCGCAATTCAATCGGGCTACCAAGCAGCGTTGATGGCTCCTACAGAAGTATTGGCAGAACAGCATTATCGCAAGTTAGTTAGCTGGTTTAATCTCCTGCATTTACCCGTAGAATTACTCACAGGTTCTACCAGAACTGCCAAACGCAGAGAAATTCACTCGCTGTTAGAAACAGGGCAATTACCTTTATTAGTAGGAACTCACGCCTTAATTCAACACCCGGTAAACTTTCACCGCTTGGGGTTGGTGGTGATAGATGAACAACATCGCTTTGGGGTGAAGCAGCGGGCGCTATTACAGCAAAAAGGCGAACAACCCCATGTATTAACAATGACTGCGACTCCCATTCCTCGAACATTAGCCCTAACAATTCATGGCGATTTGGATGTCAGCCAAATTGATGAATTACCACCGGGACGGCAGAAAATTCAAACTACTGCCCTAACTAGCCAGCAGCGCAGTCATGCTTACGACCTCATCCGTCGTGAAGTTGCCCAAGGCAGACAAACTTATGTAGTGTTGCCTTTGGTAGAAGAATCAGAGAAACTAGATTTGCGATCAGCGGTAGAGGAGCATCAAAAGTTACAAGAAAGTGTCTTTCCAGAATTTCAAGTCGGGTTGCTGCACGGGCGAATGAGTTCAGCTGAGAAAGACGAAGCAATTACCAATTTCCGGGATAACAAAACGCAAATATTGGTATCAACGACTGTAGTGGAAGTCGGAGTAGATGTAACTAATGCTACAATTATGCTCATTGAAAATGCCGAGCGCTTTGGCTTATCACAACTACACCAACTGCGGGGGCGTGTTGGTCGAGGCGCGGCTCAGTCTTACTGTCTGCTAATGAGCAGTTCCAGAAGTCCTGACGCTCAACAACGGCTAAAAGTTTTAGAACAATCTCAGGATGGTTTCTTCATCTCAGAAATGGATATGCGTTTTCGTGGCCCTGGGGAAGTGCTGGGAACCCGTCAATCAGGTGTGCCAGATTTTACTTTAGCCAGTTTGGTTGAAGATGAAGAAGTATTGCTGCTGGCTCGGCAAGCCGCAGAGAAAGTCATAGAAATAGATGTCACATTAGAGCGTTGGTATTTGATGAAAGAAGAGTTGAAATATCGGTATGACAGGTTAATGGGAGGTGCAATTTTAACATAACTGGTGATGATTAACTCATATTGCCCATAAGACCAAAAAAGATACTAAAAAAAGTGGGCTTTCTGGGGCAAATTCTGTAAAATCGAAATTTAAATAACAAAATGGCAAATTTTATGATACGTTGGCTAAGTTTACTCCCAATAATGCTAAGTCTTTTTCTTATGGGATGTTCTACGCAAACAACGGCTAAACCTCCTGTAGAGAAACCTAATTCTCCAATTCAAGTGCCAACATCTAATGGTCAAACGCTACCAATTTCGGCTCAAGCAGTTGTTCCTAACGGTACAAAAATTGAGATGGAAGTAGCAGTGACTCCAGAACAGCAGGCAAAAGGCTTGATGAATAGACCTGCGTTACCAGATAATCGCGGTATGTTATTCAAGTTTCCTTCTGCACAACCTGTGCAATTTTGGATGAAAAATGTACCAGTGCCACTAGATATGGTCTTTTTACAAAATGGGGTAGTGAAGTATATTCAAGCTGCTGCACCGCCTTGTCCTAATGAGCCTTGTGCGACTTATGGCCCAAACGTACCAGTTGATACTGTAATTGAACTGCGTGCAGGACGAGCCGAAGAATTAAAGCTCAAGCAGGGAGATAATGTCAAAATTAAATTTTTAAATCACAGTAGCTTACGGTAATCAAACCTAGAAACCTTAGTGTAATGGAGTATATCAATAATCTAATCAATAATTTTTTTGTAAAAAAACTGTTAAGTAGATGTAAAACCGCAAATTGTCTCTAAAGCATCTAATATGATGACAAAAATAGTGTGCGAGTCGATGTCGCACGTAATGAGTCAGAATATCCCAATTCAAGGGAAAATTCTGCAAGCTAGTGTCCTAAGCTTGTCCTCATCTTCAAGGGGCGAAACAGGTAACTGTATCGTCTCACAG
>NZ_JAIVFW010000208.1 GCF_020829595.1 Nostoc sp. CHAB 5844 | reverse complement strand
CGGCCAAGGCCGAGCTGGCGGCTGGCGCCAATGAAGCGCTGGCCGATGTGGTGGCTGGTGTGCAGGGCGGCAAGCGCGCCGTGATCTCTGGATACCACGACGCCACCGGCAGCGCCGAACTCAACGCCGAACTGGCCAAGAAGCGCGCCCTGGCAGTCCAGGCTGCCCTGTCGGCACTGGGCGTGGCCGAGGAAAAGGTCGAACTCAAGAAGCCCGAACAACTGCAGGCCGATGGCAGCAATGCCCAGGCCCGCCGGGTGGAAGTGATCCTGGTGGATTGAACCGGATCAGCAGTGCGGCTGGCAGCAGCCGCAGCTAAAAACAAAGGCCTGGAGCGATGGACGCTCCGGGCCTTTGTTTTTGGGGCTGCGTGGATCAGGAATTGCGCAGGGGATCGAACTTCTCGCCGCCAGCTGGCTGCACGCCGGCATGGGCGCGTGAGTTCTCCTGTATGAGTTCTATCTTGTAGCCGTCCGGATCCGTCACAAAGGCAATCACCGTGGTGCCGCCCTTGACAGGGCCGGCCTCGCGCGTCACGTTGCCGCCGGACGCCTTGATCTTCTCGCAGGCGGCATAGGCATCAGGCACGCCAATGGCGATATGGCCGTAGGCCGTGCCCATGTCGTAGGACTCCGTACCCCAGTTGTAGGTCAGCTCGATCTCGGCCTGGCCAGGGTTGCCGCCCTCGAAGCCCAGGAAGGCCAGCGAGTACTTGTACTCGGGGTTCTCTGAGGTTCGCAGCAGCTGCATGCCAAGAACCTGTGTGTAGAAATCGATGGAACGCTGGAAATTGCCAACGCGCAGCATGGTGTGAAGGATTCGCATCCACGGATTGTGCCGGGATTTGGCGGTCTCTTCACGCGCTCGGCCATGGGGTGAGGTCGCTTCAGCCCCACCGCGGCATCGGTCGCGGGCTCCTGCCCGGGCGCGTGCATCTCATCCACAGACTCCCGCGTGGTCCGGATGCTTGGCCTGCAACGCATTCAACCACCGATTCAACTATCTGTTGAATTCTAGGAGTGCTACCTAGGACTGACGCCCGAATTCGCAGCAATTGGGCCAAAAAATCAGACAAATCTTAGATTTTGAAGTGGAAAAATCAGATTAATCCAATTAAATCCTAGTGCGCCACTGCCTAGAATAGGAATGTTCTTCTTGCTAATTTTTTGAGTCATGAAAAATTTCGTCTTGCGGATACTGATTGCCGATGACCATCCGGCAGTTCTGGCAGGCATAGAAAGTGTTTTGGAGGAAAAAAATGAGATAGAGATTGTGGGTCGAGCGAAAAACTCCACGGAAATCATCAATTTTCTCAGGCAGAACGAATGCGATGTGCTGGTGACTGATTATTCAATGCCCGGCGGAACCTATGGCGACGGCCTGGTCATGCTGAATGTCATCCGGCGACGATTTCCCGGCGTCAAGATCGTGATGCTGACAATGATTGAGAATATTGGGATCATCAAGTCGCTTGCCAATCAGGGGATCTACAGGATAGTCCATAAAACAGATTCTTTGGGGAGCCTGGTGCCGGCGATCTATGCGGCATACACAGATGGTCAATTCATTTCGCCGAGCGCAAGCAAACTGCTTGGCGGAGAATGGCTCGGGGCGGTACGAACATCGATAGAACTGTCAAAGCGTGAAGAGGAAGTTCTGCTCCTTTTCATTTCTGGAATGACAGTGTCTGAAATAGCGAAAAAACTCTATCGCAGCATCAAGACGGTCAGTACGCACAAGGTGGCGGTCATGAATAAACTGGGCATCCGCAAGGACATTGACCTCATTCGCTATGGAATAGAGATGGGATGGATTGATGCCAGAAAATAGTCCCGGTCATGGCAAAAGAATGCTCGTTGCCACAAACGATCCGATGGCCCCGTATTGGATACAGCAATGTTGCAAACAGCAAGGAATTTTTCACGGAATTCAATGGATCAGCAATACAGATGAGCTTCTGGCGGAACTGAAGAAATTCAATGCGGATGCGGCCTTTGTGGATATGGATTTCATC
>NZ_JAIVFW010000207.1 GCF_020829595.1 Nostoc sp. CHAB 5844 | reverse complement strand
GGTGAATGGACGCCGCTGCCCGCGCCCACACCGGACCCATTGTAGAAGGCTTGCCCGCCCCCAAGAAAATGTGGCGCACCCCGATGCTTGTGCCCGCGGCCCGGAGGCGGCAGGTCGCGCAGCCATGCTGCGGCTGACCCATCTTCAGCGGCTCGAAGCCGAATCGATCCACATCATGCGCGAGGTGATGGCGGAGGCCTATCGCCCGGTGATGCTCTATTCGGTCGGCAAGGACAGCGCGGTGATGCTGCACCTGGCGCGCAAGGCGTTCCATCCCGCACCCCCGCCTTTCCCCCTGCTGCATGTCGACACGACGTGGAAGTTCCAGGCGATGTACGCCATGCGCGAGAAGGCCGCGCGCGAGGCCGGGATGGAGTTGCTGGTGCACCAGAACCCGGAGGCGAAGGCCCGTGGCATCAACCCGTTCGACCACGGCCCGCTGCATACCGACATGTGGAAGACACAAGGGCTGAAGCAGGCGCTCGACCAGCACGGCTTCGACGTCGCCTTCGGCGGCGCGCGGCGCGACGAGGAGAAGAGCCGCGCCAAGGAACGCATCTTCTCGTTCCGCACCGCCAGCCACGGCTGGGACCCGAAGAACCAGCGGCCGGAGCTGTGGAACCTCTACAATGCGCGCAAGCACCGCGGCGAGAGCATCCGGGTGTTCCCGCTCAGCAACTGGACCGAGCTCGACATCTGGCAATATATCATGGCCGAGGGGATCGAGATCGTGCCGCTCTATCTCGCCGCCCCACGCCCCGTGGTGGAGCGGGACGGGCTGCTGCTGATGGTGGATGACGAACGCTTCCGGCTGCATCCGGGCGAGCAGCCGGTGATGCGATCGGTCCGCTTCCGCACGCTGGGCTGCTACCCGCTGAGCGGCGCGGTGGAAAGCGAGGCGACCACCCTGCCGGCGGTGGTGCAGGAGATGCTGCTGACCACCACCAGCGAACGCCAGGGCCGCGCGATCGACAAGGACGAAGGCGGTGCCGGCATGGAGAAGAAGAAGCAGGAGGGCTATTTCTGATGGCTCTTCAGGACCGGGACCGCGCCTACACCCCCGACGCGCTGATCGCCGCCGATATCGACGCCTATCTCCAGCAGCACCAGAACAAGGGCCTGCTGCGCTTCATCACCTGCGGCAGCGTCGATGATGGCAAGTCCACGCTGATCGGCCGGCTGCTGTATGACAGCAAGATGATCTTCGAGGATCAGCTCGCCGCGCTGGAGGCGGACAGCGCCCGCGTCGGCACGCAGGGGCGCGAGATCGACTTCGCGCTGCTGGTCGATGGGCTGGCAGCCGAGCGCGAGCAGGGCATCACGATCGACGTCGCCTATCGCTTCTTCGCCACGGAGAAACGCAAGTTCATCGTCGCCGACACGCCGGGGCACGAGCAATACACCCGCAACATGGTGACCGGCGCCTCCATCGCCGATCTTGCCGTGATCCTGGTCGATGCGCGCAAGGGCGTGCTGGTGCAGACGCGGCGGCACAGCTTCCTGTGTCAGCTGCTCGGCATCCGCCACATCGTGCTGGCGGTGAACAAGCTGGACCTGGTCGGATATGACGAAGCGGTGTTCGACAGCATCGTTGCCGATTACCGCAGCTTCGCCGCCAGTATCGGGGTCAGCACCTTCACCGCCATCCCGCTCAGCGGCTTCCGCGGCGACAACATCATCGGCCCCTCCGCCAACACGCCGTGGTATGCCGGGCCGAGCCTGATTGAGCACCTGGAGAGCGTGGAGATCGCCGGGGACGAGGCGCAGGGCCGCGCCTTCGCCATGCCGGTGCAATGGGTCAATCGCCCGCATCTCGACTTCCGCGGCTTTGCCGGGCAGATCGCCAGCGGCACGGTGCGGCCGGGCGACGCGGTGCGGATCGTCCCCTCGGGCCGGACTACGACGGTCAAGACGATCGAGACCTTCACCGGCCCGCTGGCGGAGGCGGTCGCCGGCCAGTCGGTCACGCTGACGCTGGCGGATGAGGTCGATTGCAGCCGCGGCGACGTGGGATC
>NZ_JAIVFW010000206.1 GCF_020829595.1 Nostoc sp. CHAB 5844 | reverse complement strand
ACACCCGTTCCAACAATCGAACCCAGCCCCATCAAGGTTGCACCAAAAACTCCTAACTCCCGTTTGAGTTGGGTTGGTGAATTGCTAACGGACATCTTTGTGTTGAATCAAGCTTTCAGTGGCCGGCTCGAAGAAATTGTTGTAAGGCTGATCTCCAATCAGTGCAAAGCTGAAGGTGATTTGCCGGGGGCTGGCTTGGACAGCCGCAATGAAAGTGACCAAGGCGGCCGCACAGGCTCTGATGGCTGCGCGGCGAAGATTCATGTTTGCAGGCCTTTCAATTGAAAGATTAACTGCAATGCTTCACGCGGGCTAAGTTCATCCGGGTCAATTTCGTTGAGTTTTTCAAGAATCAGGTTGACGTGTTGAGCACTGGCTGGTTGCTCGGCCGCTTCCTGAGTTGGCATATCAAACAGATCCACCTGGGCGTTCATGGCACGTTTATCAGCCTCGAGCTGGTCAAGTCGTTTTTGTGCATTTTTCACCACCAAGGCGGGCAAGCCCGCAAGCTTGGCCACTTGCAGGCCGTAACTTTGGCTGGCAGGGCCAGCTTCAATGCGGTGCAAAAATACCAGCTTGCCTTGATGTTCGGTGGCTGACAAATGCACATTGAAAACACTGTCAAGTTCATGACCCAACGCGGTAATTTCAAAGTAATGTGTGGCGAACAAGGTCAGGCATTTGTTGGTGTTGGCCAAGCGCTTTGCGATTTCCCAAGCCAGAGATAAACCATCGAAAGTTGAGGTTCCACGTCCAATTTCGTCCATGATGACCAGGCTTTGAGGTGTGGCTTGCCGAACAATGGTTGCGGCCTCGGTCATTTCCACCATAAAGGTTGAGCGACCTCCTGCAAGGTCATCCGATGCGCCAATGCGCGTAAAAATACGATCAAGCAAGCCAATTTGCGCGTTGGTTGCTGGTACGAAACTGCCCATGTGAGCCAATAGCGCAATGAGCGCTGTCTGGCGCATATAGGTACTTTTACCGCCCATGTTGGGCCCAGTGATCAGCGCCATGTGTTTGCCGGGGTGCAAGGCGCAGTCGTTCGGTGTGAATTGTTCCACTTGTACTTCGAGTACTGGGTGACGGCCTTGCTGAATGTTCAGCAGGGCATGCGGCACCATTTGCGGACGCACCCAATTTGCCTCGAAAGCCACAATCGCCAGGGCCGCCATGGCATCGAGTTCAGACAATTCACGCGCACAGCGCTGCAAAAATGGTGTGAATTGCCCCAGCCACGCCATCAGGTTTTCATAGATCACTTTTTCTAGGTTCAGTGCTTTGTCTTTTGCGGAGAGCGCTTTTTCCTCGAAGGCTTTTAATTCCTCGGTAATGTAGCGTTCGGCATTTTTCATGGTCTGCCGGCGAATGTAGTGCGCGGGCACCTTATCGGCCTGAGAACTGCTGACCTCAATGTAAAAACCATGCACCCGGTTGAACTCAACTTTCAAGTTGGAAATACCGGTGGCCTCGCGTTCCTGTTTTTCCAGTTCAATTAAAAACTGCCCGCTGCCGGTTTGAATGTTTCGTAACTCGTCAAGTTCGGTGTGGTAACCGTCAGCAATTACGCCTCCATCTCGAATCAGTACTGGCGGGTTCTCCGCCAAGGCTTGCATCAATTCAGCCAATAGCTCGGGTGGTGCTTGAAGTGCTTCCAAGGCGGCGTTGAATTCGCCGTTGCCAAAATCATGCAGCTTCGTGAGGGATACGGCGATCTAAAATGCCACAGGGCCGGCCTTGTCCGGCCCTTCGTTTTACAGGGTGATCTCCTGCCCTGCCCCGTCCGCGACGGCGGATCCGTGGCCTCAGGCTATCAAGCCCTTTAGGTCGAATGCCGGGTCTTCGATCATCACCGGATCGGCGGATCGTCCGAGGTCAAGAAGCTTCTTGCCTGTCACATAGGCCTTGGCGTCATTGATGGCGTCCACGGCGATCAGCGCATCCCCCTGGAAATACCAGATCGA
>NZ_JAIVFW010000205.1 GCF_020829595.1 Nostoc sp. CHAB 5844 | reverse complement strand
GCGGGGCACGTGAAACCCTGTCTGAACATGGGGGGACCACCCTCCAAGCCTAAGTACTCCTCAGTGACCGATAGTGCACCAGTACCGTGAGGGAAAGGTGAAAAGCACCCCGACAAGGGGAGTGAAACAGTTCCTGAAACCGGATGCCTACAAGCAGTCGGAGCCTCTTCATGGGGTGACGGCGTACCTTTTGTATAATGGGTCAGCGACTTAGAGTATGCAGCGAGCTTAAGCCGGTAGGTGGAGGCGCAGCGAAAGCGAGTCTGAATAGGGCGACCGAGTTGCATGCTTTAGACCCGAAACCTGATGATCTAGCCATGGGCAGGTTGAAGGTGCGGTAACACGCACTGGAGGACCGAACTCACGCCTGTTGAAAAAGTCGGAGATGACCTGTGGCTAGGGGTGAAAGGCCAATCAAATCAGGAAATAGCTGGTTCTCCGCGAAAGCTATTTAGGTAGCGCGTCGCGTATTGCCGCGGGGGGTAGAGCACTGGATGGGCTAGGGGGGCGCGAGCCTTACCAAACCTAACCAAACTCCGAATACCCGTGAGCAGAGCGCGGCAGACAGACGGTGGGTGCTAAGGTCCATCGTCGAGAGGGAAACAGCCCAGACCGCCAGCTAAGGTCCCCAAATCACGGCTAAGTGGGAAAGGATGTGGGAAGGCCATGACAACCAGGAGGTTGGCTTAGAAGCAGCCATCCTTTAAAGAAAGCGTAATAGCTCACTGGTCTAGTTAAGCCGGCCTGCGCCGAAAATGTATCGGGGCTCAAGCCGTGTACCGAAGCTGCGGATGCGATCTTTGATCGCGTGGTAGCGGAGCGTTCCGTAAGCCTGCGAAGGGTGTCCGTGAGGCCGCCTGGAGGTATCGGAAGTGAGAATGCTGACATGAGTAGCGACAAAGAGTGTGAGAAACACTCTCGCCGAAAGTCCAAGGGTTCCTGCGCAAGGTTAATCCACGCAGGGTGAGCCGGCCCCTAAGGCGAGGCCGAAAGGCGTAGTCGATGGGAACCACGTTAATAGTCGTGGGCCTGGCGGAGGTGACGGATCGGAAAGCGTGTATGTCCTTATCGGATTGGACATGCTGTGGACCGGTTCCAGGAAACAGCCCCGCCGTATAGACCGTACCCCAAACCGACACAGGTGGACAGGTAGAGTATACCCAGGCGCTTGAGAGAATGGTGTTGAAGGAACTCGGCAAATTGCCCTCGTAACTTCGGAAGAAGAGGGCCCCGTTGTGGCGCAAGCCATGGCGGGGGGCACAGACCAGGGGGTAGCGACTGTTTACTAAAAACACAGGGCTCTGCGAAGCCACACAAGGCGACGTATAGGGTGTGACGCCTGCCCGGTGCCGGAAGGTTAAGAGGAGGAGTGCAAGCTCCGAATTGAAGCCCCGGTAAACGGCGGCCGTAACTATAACGGTCCTAAGGTAGCGAAATTCCTTGTCGGGTAAGTTCCGACCTGCACGAATGGCGTAACGACTTCCCCACTGTCTCCAGGATATGCTCAGCGAAATTGAAGTTCCCGTGAAGATGCGGGATACCCGCGGTTAGACGGAAAGACCCCGTGCACCTTTACTGCAGCTTCAGAGTGGTATTAGGAAAGAGTTGTGTAGCATAGGTGGGAGGCTTTGAAGCGACGGCGCCAGCTGTCGTGGAGCCAAAGGTGAAATACCACCCTGCTGTTTTCTGATATCTAACCTCGCACCGTTAGCCGGTGTAGGGACCCTCTGTGGCGGGTAGTTTGACTGGGGCGGTCGCCTCCTAAAGAGTAACGGAGGCGCGCGATGGTAGGCTCAGGCCGGTTGGAAACCGGCTGCAAGAGTGCAATGGCATAAGCCTGCCTGACTGCGAGACCGACAGGTCGAGCAGAGACGAAAGTCGGTCATAGTGATCCGGTGGTCCCCGAGTGGAAGGGCCATCGCTCAACGGATAAAAGGTACGCCGGGGATAACAGGCTGATGATTCCCAAGAGCTCATATCGACGGAATCGTTTGGCACCTCGATGTCGGCTCATCACATCCTGGGGCT
>NZ_JAIVFW010000204.1 GCF_020829595.1 Nostoc sp. CHAB 5844 | reverse complement strand
GGCCTGCGCCCCTGGTAATCCCGACTGCGTCCGACCTGACGGCCCTGCGATCGTAGCGATCGTCGGCCGGTGGGTCGGGCGCCCTTACCCTTTCAAATTAGAAACGAAGTCGGCCCTTGAGCCGGCTTTTCTTTTGGGAAATGCCGATCGTCACTTCCCTAGCCGCGATGCACTCGGAAAAGCGTAGTGGACCATTGGCTGTTGCGGTTGGCCTGCGATTTCTGAACTGCTAGGCCTTGATCGGCCATAATGGCGGACCTGCATGGGTTGCGGTTGGCCTGCGATTTCTGAACTGCTAGGCCGATAAGTGCTCAAGCCCAAGCCGCTAGTGCGTTGCGGTTGGCCTGCGATTTCTGAACCGCTAGGCCTACACGAAATGGCGAGCGACGATCGGATTGGTTGCGGTTGGCCTGCGATTTCTGAACTGCTAGGCCACACGTCCTCGGTAAGCAACCGCAGCGCGTGTTGCGGTTGGCCTGCGATTTCTGAACTGCTAGGCCTGGGTGGTGATGTGAAAGTCGCGCGGTTTCGTTGCGGTTGGCCTGCGATTTCTGAACTGCTAGGCCTCCGCGACCATTTTGGTGTGACGCGATGCGGTTGCGGTTGGCCTGCGATTTCTGAACTGCTAGGCCAGCGCTCTAACCCAGCAACAGCAGGAAGGGTTGCGGTTGGCCTGCGATTTCTGAACTGCTAGGCCACTTGGGCAAGTTGCCCCAGCCGAGCAGGAGTTGCGGTTGGCCTGCGATTTCTGAACTGCTAGGCCGGACGCGCTCAAGCGATGCGCCCGCACCTTGTTGCGGTTGGCCTGCGATTTCTGAACTGCTAGGCCTGAAACCGGAGGCGAACCGGATGGTGGTCAGTTGCGGTTGGCCTGCGATTTCTGAACTGCTAGGCCCAGGCGGTGGGTGACCGCTACCCGAACAAGGTTGCGGTTGGCCTGCGATTTCTGAACTGCTAGGCCCTGATTGAAGAACGAGCATTCGTCGGAAATGTTGCGGTTGGCCTGCGATTTCTGAACTGCTAGGCCGCGGGCTGAAAAAGGGCAAGCCACTGACGCGTTGCGGTTGGCCTGCGATTTCTGAACTGCTAGGCCCCGTGGCCCGGCGCTTCAACGCGGGCGACGTTGCGGTTGGCCTGCGATTTCTGAACTGCTAGGCCACGGGCGTTGATCTTGAAATGGACCGCGCTGTTGCGGTTGGCCTGCGATTTCTGAACTGCTAGGCCGGCGCGATGCGACGACCAGAGCTAAACTTGGTTGCGGTTGGCCTGCGATTTCTGAACTGCTAGGCCCCGACGCTCGATCGCAGCGACCGCGCGCTGGTTGCGGTTGGCCTGCGATTTCTGAACTGCTAGGCCCGTGCTGAGTATGGCGTGGAACCACGTTGAGTTGCGGTTGGCCTGCGATTTCTGAACTGCTAGGCCATCACGTCTGTGCAAATGGTTCGGCGCTGTGTTGCGGTTGGCCTGCGATTTCTGAACTGCTAGGCCCGCTGGAAACTTGGCCCGCTACCATTGTGCGTTGCGGTTGGCCTGCGATTTCTGAACTGCTAGGCCGCTGGACGTATTCAAGTCGCTGAAGATGGTGTTGCGGTTGGCCTGCGATTTCTGAACTGCTAGGCCCAAGCTGTCCATCCGAACGCTACCCCTACTGTTGCGGTTGGCCTGCGATTTCTGAACTGCTAGGCCCGCATATTTGCGCACGACGTCGTCGACGTCGTTGCGGTTGGCCTGCGATTTCTGAACTGCTAGGCCCATGCGCCGCCAGATGCCTTCGTCGGTGCCGTTGCGGTTGGCCTGCGATTTCTGAACTGCTAGGCCGGATGCGAGGTTAAGTCGTTTTTCTGAAACGACAAAACCCCGTATCCGGTCAAGCAAAAGACCGCATCCAAATCAAAACAGCGCCAATTGATCGGGGTTTTTCCGCGGGCGCTTTCGGCGTTGGCTCGAAAATCGAACGATCGATTCATATTGCTTGTCCGTGAAGGTCAGGACGTGGATTTCGCCTTTTTCGGGCAGATTGCGCTCGATCCGTTTGAGGTGC
>NZ_JAIVFW010000203.1 GCF_020829595.1 Nostoc sp. CHAB 5844 | reverse complement strand
GGGTACGCCAACAAATGCAGGTAAATATCACCTGTGACCACCGGATTATTTACGGCGCTCATGCCGCCGCTTTTCTGCAAGACTTGGCAAAATTGATTGAAACTAATGCTCAATCTTTAACGCTCTACACTATCGGCCTGTTCTCCGCCGCCCGGGTCTGGTGGACGTTCCGGGCGATGGGCGCAAACCGGGTCTTCGTTCTCGACGGCGGTCTGCCTGTGTGGCGGGACGAGGGCCGTCCCGTCGAGTCCGGACCACGCGCTGCGCCGCCGCCGGCCACCTTCCACGCCACCTTCGACAGCGATGCCGTCGCCGATGTGCCCACCGTCATGGCGGCCCTGACCGGCGACGCCCAGGTCGTTGATGCCCGCCCCGCGGCCCGGTTTGCGGGCCAGACGCCGGAACCGCGTCTCGGCCTGCGCGCCGGTCACATGCCGGGCGCGATTAATCTGCCGATGAAGGCGGTCCTCGACGACACCGGTCGCCTGAAGCGGGGGATGGCCCTGGCTGAAACGTTTCAGCAGGCTGGGGTGGACCTCGATCGCCCCGTCGTCACGACCTGCGGCTCCGGCGTTACGGCGGCCGTCCTTAGTCTCGCTCTGGCCGAGCTTGGTGCCGACAGCCAGCTTTACGACGGTTCCTGGGCCGAATGGGGTGCCCGGTCGGACACCCGGGTTCAGACCGGCTAGATCAGGTCGCGGGCGCGACGGGTAGCTCGTCGTCTGCCACGACCGGAACGTCCTCCTCGCCCCGCGAGACGACGGTGGCCAACACGAGGTCGCCCGTGACGTTCAGGGTGGTGCGGCACATGTCCAGGAAGCGGTCGACGCCCAGGATCAGGCCAATACCCTCGGCGGGCACACCGACCATGACCAGGATCATCGCCACGACCGGCAGGGAGCCCGCCGGAACGCCCGCCGTCCCGATACCGCCCAGGATGCAGACCAGCATGACCACGATCTGCTGGGTCAGCGACAGCTCGATCTGGAAGAACTGCGCCAGGAACAGCACCGTCACACCCTCGAACAGCGCCGTGCCGTTCTGGTTGGCGGTCGCCCCGACGGTCAGGACGAAGCGGGCGATCTTGCGCGGCAGGTTCAGCTGTTCGTCCGCCGCCTTCAGCGCGACCGGCAGGGTCGCATTGGACGAGGCGGTTGAGAAGGCCACGACCATCGGTTCGCGGATGCCGCGAAAGAAGGCGAGCGGCGAGCGACGCGCCCCGATCCAGACGACCAGCGGATAGACCACGAACATGTGGATCAGCATGGCACCCACGGCGACGGCGACGAAGGCGGCCAGCTTGACCAGCAGGTCCCAGCCGAACAGCGCCGCCAAGTTGAACATCAAACAGGCGATCGCATAGGGGGCCAGTTTGATGACCATGTTGATCAGCTTCATAGTGACCTCGAGGATGCCCTCGATCACGGTCTGAAGTCGGTCGGTGGCCGGGCTCTTGGCCATGACCAGGCCGATGCCGAAGAACAGGGCGAAGATCATCACCGGCAGGATCTGGTTCTCCGACGCCGCCGTGAAGACGTTCGACGGGATCAGGTCCAGGAAGAACTGACCGAACTGCACCGTCTCTGGCGCCTTTTCGGTGATGGCCGTCGCTCCCTCGCGTCCCTGTTCCAGAAGACTGGCCGCCAGAAGAGGGTCCACACCGGCACCCGGCTGGAAGATGTTGACCATGGCCAGGCCGATCACGACGGCGATGCTGGACACCACGACGGTCAGGCCCAGGGTCTTCCAGCCGGCGCGACCAAGAGACTTCAGATCGCCCATCTCTGCGACGCCGACCACCAGGGCCGAGAAGAGCAGCGGGATCACCAGCATGAACAGCAGGCGCAGGAATATCTGCCCGGCAGGCCCGGTGATGTTAGAGGTGACCCACACCACCCACGGCGCTTCCGCTCCGGCCAGCAGGTGGACAGCCATGCCGCCGCCCAGTCCCACGACAAAGCCGATCAGCATCAGCCAGTGCAGCGGCAAACCGCCCTTCTTGGTGTCGTCCATGCGTCCCCCGGCCCGTTGATCGGGCGCTGTCATCGAATGGGCAGGGCGTAGAT
>NZ_JAIVFW010000202.1 GCF_020829595.1 Nostoc sp. CHAB 5844 | reverse complement strand
AAATCCTGCGAACCCATTGGTTATTACGGCCGGGTAGTGATGATATTGTCGGTGATCGCATTTTGCATCAACTTCAAGAAAAACTGTGGCGGATTTATGGTGCAAACTATCTGCAAACTCTTGAAGGGGTCAAGTCGTTGTGGATCATGGACTTCTTCGAGATACCGCCACGCGTGTTCTTAACCGCGACCAATTGCTTGGCGATCCCGAGACGGTTGCCGAGACCGGCGTCGAGGGCGGCCTGGCTGACGAAGGTGACGGAGGAGTTCGTGCGTGCCTTGCCATAGGCGCCGAACATCGGGCGGTAATGCACAGGCTGCGGCGTCGGGATGGACGCATTCGGATCGCCCATGGGAGCAGCGGCGATCACGCCGCCGAGCAGCACCATGTCCGGCTTCACGCCGAAGAATGCAGGGTTCCAGATGACGAGGTCGGCGCGCTTGCCGACTTCGATGGAACCGATCTCGTGGCTGACGCCATGGGCAATCGCCGGATTGATCGTGTATTTCGCGACATAGCGCTTGGCGCGCATGTTGTCGTTGTCGCCGGTCTCCGACGGCAGCGCGCCACGCTGGCGCTTCATCTTGTCCGCCGTTTGCCAGGTACGGATGATGACTTCGCCGACGCGACCCATGGCCTGGCTGTCGGACGAGATGATCGAGAAAGCACCGATGTCGTGCAGGATGTCTTCGGCAGCGATCGTTTCCTTGCGGATACGGCTTTCAGCAAAGGCAATGTCTTCGGGGATAGACGACGAAAGGTGATGGCAGACCATCAGCATGTCCAGATGCTCGGCCACCGTGTTGACCGTGTAGGGCCTCGTCGGATTGGTCGATGACGGAATGACGTTGAGCTGGCCGCAGATCTTGATGATATCAGGCGCGTGCCCGCCGCCTGCCCCTTCGGTGTGGAAGGCATGGATGGTACGGCCGCGGATGGCGCCGACCGTATCCTCGACGAAGCCGCTTTCGTTCAGCGTATCCGTGTGGATCATCACCTGCACGTCATACTGGTCGGCGACCGAGAGGCAGCAATCGATGGCGCCCGGCGTCGTGCCCCAGTCCTCGTGCAGCTTGAGAGAAGTCGCGCCGCCCAGCACCATTTCCTCAAGCGCTCCCGGCAGCGAGGCATTGCCCTTGCCGGCAAAGGCGAGGTTCATCGGGAAGGCATCGGCTGCCTCGATCATGCGCGCGATATGCCAGGGTCCCGGGGTACAGGTGGTGGCAAGTGTACCATGCGCCGGCCCCGTGCCGCCGCCGAGCATGCAGGTGAGGCCGCTCATCAGCGCCTCCTCGATCTGCTGTGGGCAGATGAAGTGGATATGCGCGTCCATGCCGCCGGCGGTCACGATCTTGCCTTCGCCGGCAATCGCTTCGGTACCGGGGCCAACGATGATGTTGACGTTCGGCTGCGTGTCCGGATTGCCGGCCTTGCCGATCGCAACGATCCGGCCGTCCTTCAAGCCGATATCGGCCTTCACAATGCCCCAGTGGTCGAGGATCAGCGCATTGGTGATGACGGTGTCGACGGCACCGTTGGCACGCGTCACCTGGCTCTGGCCCATGCCGTCGCGGATGACCTTGCCGCCGCCGAACTTCACCTCTTCGCCATAGGTGGTGAAGTCCTTCTCCACCTCGATGAACAGCTCCGTATCTGCAAGACGCACCTTGTCGCCCGTGGTCGGACCGAACATCGAGGCATAGGCGGCGCGGGACATCTTGTAGGACATGGGCGTCAGGTTCCTTGGGCGAGGGAGGAAGCGAAGAGAGGTAGGAGGCGCATGACGCGACCGCTGGCGATGTAGCGGTCCACCAGTCGACGCTCCGCATCGAAGGGATGGCCGTCCCAGCCGCTATGGCCGAAACCGGCGAGAATGATGGTGTCGTCGGCGTGATCTGGATCGGACAGCAGAGCCTCGATCACCACCATGCCGCTCGACGGCACGACAAGTTGTGTTCCAAGTACGGCTGTAGTATATTCCAAGCTACCGATAGCTATATCACTGGCAACATTACCAGCGACTCGCACAACGAATAAATCGCCTAGTCCTTGGTCGAAAATAATTTCCGCAGGTA
>NZ_JAIVFW010000201.1 GCF_020829595.1 Nostoc sp. CHAB 5844 | reverse complement strand
GGCCTCGTGGGTCGGGAAGGGCGTATGTCGTAGCGAGATATAACCAACAGGGGGCCTTTTCCGCCAGAGCAGATCGGCGTCTCCAAGCAGCGGTTCGCCAGAAAGCCTTTTGCTATCGTGCGGACGTTGTGCAAAGAGAGCGGGATGTTCAATGGACCATCGGAGCACGCATTGACGTCTCTTACTCACCTCCAGCGACTGGAAGCGGAGGCGATTCATATTTTTCGCGAGGTTGCGGCGACCTTTTCCAAGCCGGTCATGCTCTATTCGGTGGGCAAGGACTCCTCGGTGCTCCTGCATCTGGCGCGCAAGGCCTTCTTCCCCGGCCGCGTGCCCTTCCCGCTTCTGCACATCGACACCGGCTGGAAATTCCCGGAGATGATCGCGTTTCGCGATGCGACGGCGGAGAAGTTCGATCTGGACCTGATCGTGCACACCAATCCGCGCGGCAAGCAAGAGGGCATCGGCCCCTTCACCCATGGCTCGGCCTATCATACCGACGTGATGAAGACGGAAGCGCTGCGCCAGGCACTCGACGCCGGCAAGTATGACGCAGCCTTTGGCGGCGCGCGTCGCGACGAGGAGGCTTCCCGCGCCAAGGAGCGCATCTATTCCTTCCGCACGCCCGACCACAAATGGGACCCGCGCAACCAGCGTCCGGAACTCTGGAACATCTATAACGGCATGATCCGTCGCGGCGAGAGCGTGCGCGCCTTCCCGCTGTCGAACTGGACCGAAGTCGACATCTGGCGCTACATCCAGGCCGAAAACATCGAACTGCCACCGCTCTATTATGCGAAGAAGCAGAAATATGTGGAGCGCGACGGCATGCTGATGTGGGCCGAAGACCCGCGCTTCGAGGCCTTACCCGGCGAACAGATCCAGGAAGGCATGTTGCGCTTCCGCACCCTCGGCTGCTGGCCGCTCACCGGCGGCATCCGCTCGAATGCGACCACCCTCGACGCGGTGATCGCCGAACTCGAAATCGCCACAGTCTCCGAACGCCAGGGCCGCGCCATCGACCGCGACCAGGCCGGATCGATGGAAAAGAAGAAGCGCGAAGGATATTTCTGAGATGACCGCTGTTGCCAACACCGCCCTCGTTTCCGAGGCACCGCTTACCGAAGCCGCACCGGTCATCCGCGACTCGCGCCCCCTTCGCCTGATCACCTGCGGCTCCGTCGATGACGGCAAGTCGACGCTGATCGGGCGTCTGCTCTGGGACACCAAGGCCGTCAAGGAAGACCAGGCGGCGACGCTGCGCCGTGATAGCGGGAGCCAAAACGATCTCGGCCTGCCGGATTTCGCGCTTTTGCTTGACGGCCTGCAGGCCGAGCGCGAACAGGGCATCACCATCGATGTCGCCTATCGCTATTTCGCCACCGACCGCCGCTCCTTCATCGTGGCCGACACACCCGGCCACGAGCAGTATACCCGCAACATGGCGACCGGCGCCTCCACGGCGGATCTCGCCATCCTGCTGGTCGATGCGCGTGCCGGCTTGCTCGAGCAGACCCGTCGCCATGCCACCATCGCTTCGCTCATGGGCATCAAGCAGTTCGTGCTGGCGGTGAACAAGTTCGACCTCGTTTCCTACGACAAGGCGGTGTTCGACCAGATCAGCACCGAGTTCAAGGCGCTGGCCCTGACGCTCGGCGTGCGCCAGGTGACTGCGATCCCGATGTCGGCGCTGAAGGGCGAAAACGTCGTCTATCCGGCCGGCGCCGTGATTCCGTGGTATGAAGGCCCGACGCTGGTCGAGACGCTGGAGCTTGCGACCCTGCGCTCCGGCCAGTCGACCGGTTTCCGCCTGCCCGTGCAGCGCGTCTCGCGTCCGGGCGAAAGCTTCCGCGGCTATCAGGGCACGGTGGCCGGTGGCGCCGTCAAGCCTGGCGACAGCGTGGCCATCCTGCCCTCCGGTCAGGTCGCCAACGTCAAGCAGATCGTCACCTTCGACCTGGTGCGCAACGCAGCCGTTGCATGATACTCAAGTAGCAGCAATGGTAGAAGCACTGCGACGGGCTGCACCCCAAACTGGTAAAGTCAACGATGGGCTTTATAGTGATTGGCAAGTCCAACCTGGTACTGTCAAAGCTTGGTCGAAATTT
>NZ_JAIVFW010000200.1 GCF_020829595.1 Nostoc sp. CHAB 5844 | reverse complement strand
GACAAGGGCGCTGCTGTTTGAGGGTTGGTTACCCTGGCCCTGAAATGAAGGAGGACTCAATGTCTTCCATATTCTTCCACAAACAGCAAAGACATGTATGGACCACCGCGGGTGGCTATGTGTTTTTTGCAGCCAGCCTGACGATGATCCTCATCCTCTTCATGGAGGGTTGGCTATGGTAATCCTCATCTTCAAGGGCCCCGATATTCCGGGAACGTACCGCCGAACCGTCCTCCGGCAGATTCTCAAGAACGCCGACTATGAGACCCACAGCCTTGTGCTCGGGCAGGGAACCATGAATGAGGATGCGGCAAATCTTATCCGATTGATCAAGTCGGCGACGATCGATGCCGGAAACTATCCTCTATCTCGCAAAACGCGCGCGCAAGAACAGCGCGCCGGTGTCGAGGTTTGGGAAAACGAGGGCGGTTCCACCGCCGCGTGGCCACGATGCCCAATCGTCTGACGGTGATTCTTGTTGTCTTGGTTTTGGCGGTTGGTTTTGTTTGGTCCTACCGCCCGGACCAGAGCCGCTATGATCGCCTTCATCCCTCCCAATCGCGTCAGCCGGCAGCGTCCCAGTAATTATTCTTCATCAGGACACATCGCCATGGAAGACGGAAGAGCCGATATTGCCGAGCGTGTGAAAAACATCATCATCGGACAGTTGGCTGTCGAGAAATCGAAGGTCGTCGATGACGCTTCAATTGTCGATGACCTGGGCGCTGATTCCTTGGAGGTGGTCCAAATCGTGATGCTCATCGAAGACGAGTTTGGCATCGCCATTCCTGACGAGCCGGCCGAGGAATTCCTGACGGTTCGGGACGCCATCGACTTCGTGGTCGCATCACAATCGTGACAGATAAGCGGCGCCCGGATGACGATCAGTCGTTGCGGGGTGAAGGAGTTGACGGATGACAGCGAATAGCGAACGGTTTTTCAAGCCGACAAAGACTACTGCGGATAAAAAGGCGTCGGAGACCAACTCGGTCGCCTGGAGGATCATCGATCGGGAGGCCGCAACGTGGGAAAAGAAGACCGAGAAGCTGCGCGCGCTCCGCCTGGCGAAAGAGGTGTCCAATCCTGCACCCTTGCCGAAGTTGAAGCGAAAGTAGCAACGGAGCAGGTGTGGTCGGAAGCTGCATGACAGGCGCGACTGTCTGCTCCAAATTCAAGCATTACTCCAACTGAAAGCCGAAGGCGAAAACGCCTTCGGCTTCGTATCTTGTGAGTTCAGTGCTTGTCAGGACAATGTGCGCCCGCAATCGAAAGTGACCTTGCTGAGAAGATCCGCTGGCACCTGGATGTCGGCCATCGCGGCGGCAACGAGTTCATCCCGCTTCGTACGGTTTTCATATCCCTTGTAGGTTGCCAGATCGGTGCTGCTGGCGGTGGCGATGCGGCTGGCCGAGGCAGAACATATGCCCGCAAGAGTCTCTACCCGTGCGGTCTTGACCGCCTCGATACGTGCGCTGGTGGTCGAAACCCATCCCGCATTGAAGGCGATGAGCGGCGCAGCCACGAGGCCGAGAACGAAACCCACCATGTAGGGTTTTGCTTTTTCCATGTTCAAACTGAATGACATGACGTTACTCCCTATAATCGATGATTATCGGGATCGATAAGGGCCCGCGCTCGGACCTGGAGCCAATGGCAATCCGGACAGTTTCAGTGTGCGCCTCAACGCGCAGAAAGCAAATGAAATTAAAGATTTTTCTTTGAATTCCCTCATTTTTTTCCGGTTGCAAAACAAAAATACATGATTTCAATTTTTGTGATATGATGAATTCAATCGAAAAACACATGAACTCGTGGGTTGTCGATGAGAATTTACAGTAATGAGTTACATGCTTTATTTGAGTTTTTGGAATTTTGTGCAGCCTGCATCAGATTTTTTGATGACATTATTTTTGAACAGCGCCGGCGGGATTATTTCCGGTGCTCATAGCGGCTTTTCGTATCGAAGAGGCGCCGTCACCGTAAGGAGCGTTCCATGAGTCTCAGTTTTCCAAACCAAAGCCGAAGCTATGAAGAGGCCGGCAAGCGTATCCGTTTTATTGGTCATGACGGCATGTTCGAGATTCCGTTCTTCGCGGGGGCGGACCTGTTCC
>NZ_JAIVFW010000001.1 GCF_020829595.1 Nostoc sp. CHAB 5844 | reverse complement strand
TTGCTAACCAAGCTGCAATCACGCGACGACGCAAATCCTCGGAGTAAGATACTGGCATCGAATCAAACAATTACTTCATATTTAGGTTATCGTAGTTTGTGGTTCAATTACCTGAAAATTGCTGTAACTTGAGTTTGACGATGAATGTCAATGGTCATCAATTCTTGACTATTGACCAATGACAAATGACAAAGGACAAAACTAAACAAGCATGAGTGGTAAGTTAATTGTATTTGAGGGAGTAGAAGGCTGCGGCAAAACAACACAAATGCAGCTTTGTTGTCAGTGGTTGGAAAATTTAGGTATTTCGGTAATTGTCACTCGTGAACCAGGCGGAACAGAGTTAGGTTTGCATTTGCGGCGTTTATTGTTGGAGAAGTCTGAAGATAAGCCAGTAGCTGATGTCACTGAACTGTTATTATATGCAGCTGACCGCGCCCAGCACGTTGAACAAAAACTCAAACCCAATTTAGCATTAGGAAAATATATATTGTGCGATCGCTACACTGATTCTACCGTTGCTTACCAAGGTTACGGTCGCGGTTTGAATATGAGTTTAATTGAACAACTTAACTACATTGCGACTGCTGGCTTAACAAGTGACTTAACTATTTGGTTAGATGTTGATGTCGAGATGGGACTCAGCCGCAAACGTGGAGATGCAGTTCCTTTAGACCGCATTGAACAAGAAACCATCGCCTTTCATCGCCGCGTGAGCCACGGATATAGCAAATTGGCTGCGGCGCATCCATCCCGAATTGTGCGAGTAGATGGTAGTTTGAGTAAAGAAACTGTACATGGTGTTATTCAAGATATTTTGCGCGATCGCCTGCAAGTTTAGAGTTCATCTCTGCAATGTTTCTGATAAGTTCCGCATGATTACTAACGGTGGCCCTGCTTATACGGCTGAGGATGTAGTAGAAGCAGGAACTTATAACTTATATCAAGTCCGGCTAATTAGTTATAATTCCCGAATCTATGCAGAGAACCCAAAAACCTTCCCCTCTGATCACGCCAGTTGCTACAACGGAGGCAGGGAACAGTGAGGAAGCTTTGTTCCCTATGATCAGCCTAAAGAGCTTAGTCAATTTACAATTGACTAATGACTACTAATCCATTTGCACAACTTGTTGGACAACAGCAAGCCATAGAATTACTGACTGAGGCTGTTAGGCAAAATCGCGTTGCACCAGCCTATTTGTTTGTCGGAACAGATGGTGTAGGACGAAGTTTAGCAGCCCGATGTTTTGTAGAATTGCTATTTTCTATTGTTGTAGAGACGCGTTTTGTTGCATCTGTACAAAATCGGGTGCGTCAAGGCAACCATCCTGATTTGTTGTGGGTACAGCCAACATATCAATATCAAGGACAAAGATTAACAGCAGCAGAAGCAGCTGAGAAAAAACTGAAGCGCAAAGCACCGCCGTTAATTCGATTAGAACAAATTCGGGAAATTACAGAATTTCTCAGCCGTCCGCCTTTAGAAGCACCCAGAAATGTGGTGGTGCTAGAAGAAGCGCAAACAATGGCAGAACCAGCAGCAAACGCGCTACTGAAAACTTTAGAAGAACCAGGACAAGCAACAATAATTTTAATTGCACCTTCGCCTGAGTCTGTGTTGCCAACTTTGGTATCGCGGTGTCAAAAAATTCCTTTTTATAGGTTAGATACAGCATCTTTAACTCAAGTATTGATGCAAACAAATAATCAGGAAATTTTGCAACATCCGGCTGTGTTGAGCATAGCAGCTGGCAGTCCGGGAAGTGCGATCGCCTCTTACGAACAATTACAAGCCATTCCGCTTGAGTTACTCACAAACTTAACCCCAGCGCCAAAATCTTCTCGCCATGCTTTGGAATTAGCTAAGAAAATAGACCAAGATTTAGATACAGAAGCACAACTGTGGTTAATTGATTATCTCCTACATTCTTATTGGGAACAGTGGCATCAACCTGGAATTATTAATCAGCTAGAACAAGCACGTAAATCTCTATTAGTTTATGCTCAACCACGTTTAGTTTGGGAATGTACTTTATTATCTGTGCATCAACAATGCAATATGCAAAACTAGGACTGATATCGTCTCCGGTGAAAGACTGATCATTAAGGCAGCTTCAGGTGCAGAGGGGCAGAGGGGAGCCAGTGCGTTGCGGTGAATCAGTGCGGAGGGAGGGTTTCCCTCCGGAGCCACTGCGGTCTTGGGGTCTCCCCAAGTGGAGCAAGTGGCATCAGGCAACTGTGTTAGCGCAGCGTTAGCGACGCTCTTGAGCGTCACCCGAAGGGAGGGAACCTCCGTTGTAGCAACTGGCGTGAGCAGAGGGGAGGGGTAAAACAAGAAATATGGTTATTTTGCCGGACATGATATCAGCCATAATCTCATGAGTGAGATCTGGCTGCAAATCACGGATAGAATTGTAGATTTTGGGATAGCATTCGCTTAAACCATCCGGATTCTGTCTCTACCTTTTTTATTACTTTTTCAGCCAGCCCTAATTACTGAGAAGGAAAAGCGATCGCTCTCCTCAAACCTGAGTGTATGGGTAAACAATCTGAATAAATATAATACTTAGTTTTTAGTCCCCTTGCGGGGAAGTGGTGAAAACTGAAACAACTGTTCAATCACCATACTAGAGGAGTGTTTCAATCCCCTCGCGGGGAAAACACTATTTCTCTAGTCATTAAAATAATAGCTTGACATTTTTAATTAGTCAAGCTATTATATAAAGCTTTTCAAAAATAACTAGTCGTTACTCAAATTGAGCAAGAACAATTTCCTCTTGGGGGAAATCAGCTACTATTTTTAGATTCCCACCAAGAGCTTTAATATAGCGCGAGAGAGTGGAAACTTGAATGTCCTCTTGGTTCTCCAACTCCGAAACTGTAGAATCAACATCATTGAGTTTTTTGTCCAAATCATCCTGTGTCAGCCCCAACGATTCTTGCAGTTCCATTAGACTAAGATGAAGTAATGCAATTTGAGCGCGAGTTTTATTTCTTTCTCTTCGCTGAGGTGACATCCGGTTTCGTAATTCACTAAAAGGCTTTGTCTTCATATAAATCCTTCATCCTCTAGCTCTTTTAGCAATTCGTCGTAGAGTCTATCAGCTTTTGGTACATTCTCCTCATACCAGCGGTCGTTACCTTTTTTGTTACCAGCTAAAAGGAGTACCGCCATCCTACGAGGATCGAAACAATACAATATTCGGTATGGTTCTCCCTTATGTTGTATCCGAAGTTCTCGCATATTTCCGTGACGAGAACTCTTGATATCTGAGCTATAGGGAGAGCGAAGATTAACACCTTTTTCTTCAAGTATCTCTACTACAGAATCAATAGAGTCTTGCTCTGCTTCGTTAAGCGTTAAGTACCACTGCTCGAATTCTTCTGTGTACTCTACTTCGGTTGCCATGTTTGGTAATTTCCAATTATAAAATACTTCTTTCTGTGTGCTGGTTGAAAAGTTGATTCAGTCCTACTGTTTGTTAGTTGAAAAGTTGATTCAGTCGAGCTTGATGCTAGAAGAGGGGGAGATTCACCCAAGTATGTGGTTATTTGTTGATTCATGTTTTGTTCCTAGAGATATTGCTAGCTAATATAGCCTTACTTTATATACTATTAGACCTAATACCAATTTCTTATGAAGATGCATAGAAAAAACTCCACCGCCTACGGCACCTCCCCTTCGCAAGGGCAGGTTGGGAGGGGTGAAAATAATGTGCAGCTTCACAGAGAATCGGTATAAGAAGAAGTTATTGGGAAGAATTCATTATTAATCAATAAATTTCACGCTCTTAATGCTCCCATCATCTTTAACAGACAAAATTTTCACCTTTACTGTCTGTCCTTCATGGAGACAACTAACCTGCTTCGGTTCCTTCTCAGTTAACTTAACCGTCCCCAAAATTTCATAGGTGACTTTGTTACCACTGATTTTGGTAACTTTAGCCTCGATAATTTGCTCAACTTGAAAGTCTTGCGCTTGCGCCACTTTAGCAATTTCCGCTTGACGTGCTGACTTGAAAACAGGCGTTGTAGGTGTAGAAATTTCCCCAATTGGGACACCAGCATCTTTGTAATAACGCATCAGGCGCGATACCCAGCCTAAAATTTGCAGCATGGTATAAGCATCGCTCACGCCTTTAAGATCATCGGTACAAGCTTTCTCGATACTGCGGTAGTAAACGGTGGTTTTGCTGCTGTGTCCAATTTGTCTACCATTACTGACGAGAGTTTTCAGGTATTGGAAAAACCTGGAAGTAGCATTTGGCTGGTTTACAGAGGCGCGGAGATAAGCAACGGCTTTTCCTAGTTCGTTGACATCTGTATTATTTTGGACTAATGTTTGGGCAATTTTATGTGCTGTATTCCATTGTTCTTCGTTCATAGTCATGATTAATACATTCCAGATGGGGGTTCGCGATCGCTAGGAAAGCGCAATATATTCGTTAGTTGCTGGAGTTGTTCGGCTTGTACTAGACGCGATGAATGTGCAGCTTGAATTTGCTTTTGCATGAATCTTTGTAAAGCTTCACCCGTTAGATGGTTATTTTCTGGAAGGTTGTAAGAAGTGTAGCGATCGCGCAAATTATCCGCTTGTTCAATTTCAAACACCGTTACTGTCATCGTTCCCATACCAATTGGCTTCCCACCTCCCACCTTCAAAGCAATTGGATACTTTGGATCTTGTCCTAAGACAATTAACAAAGTGCCTAATTCCTCTGGTTTGAGATTTTTGAAATGCAGTTTAGTTGTAAAAATATATTCTCTACCTGCTTGCTGTACGGGGATTCCAGCATTTTGCCCTTTATCAATAGCTCTTTTTGTATGGTAATAAAATTTACGTCCTGCTACACGACCTTGAGTAAAATACGTTCGTCGTTCGTCAGGACGGGGACGGTACAATGAGGGCATAAAACCAGTAGTGAAACCCATACTTTCACATTTGGCATCGCTAAATTCCAGCAAGCCTTGCCAATCTAATGCACCAAATAGTTGCGATGCGGGACAGAGTTGTTCTTTATTTTTACAAGGTAGACGTTCTGAGGGTATGCGATCGCGATATCTAGAGGTAATTATCGCCAAAGTACTGTTAGTAATTGCTTCGTAAACAGCGCGAATGCAACCTTTAAGCGAACTACCTTGAATAGACAACTTTTGATCAACATCCTGCACCATAGTTTTAATTAGAGGGATGCGGTTGTTACCAATATCGCTACCCATGACAACAACGCCAGTGGAAACATGGAGAGGGGTTTGCACTTTTAGACGTAAAGATAACGTGCCATGTAGCCTATCAGCACGATACTTATGATGTCCCACTGGACGCTGTTTTGTCGGTGGTTCTTTGGGAAAGGAAACAAAATCATAGGGTTTTGGTGCAATTTCGTCTTGTTGACGACGTTGCGGACGATTAATAGTCATTTATGTTTTCCTTCTAGTGTTAAAGCAACAAATTGCACCGCTGAAGTTTCGCCATCAATAAAATACCGTTGTGCTAATAGTGGCTTGTCTCCGTCGTCTTCGCCATGTCGCACGTCAAGACTTTTTGGGTAAATAAATTCTTTAGGAAAGCGCACTTCATTGCGACGATACCCATAAGCAGGATAGGCGTAGTCAGGAAATTTTTCTTGATTATTTGGTTCTACTTTCCAGCTATTACCTATAGGTGTAAAATCAGAATGTTCACCTGCAATACTTAATAGCAAAACATTATAAAGATGATCGTGTTGCAGTTTCCATCGAAGTTCATATTTGTGATTAAACATTTGCCCTTCCGTCATGGGAAAGTCAATTTCGGTGGGTTGTTCTTCCCGAATTCCACTAACTTTGTGAGTCCAACGCAAAAAGTAATAACTAGGTTCAATTGCAAGTTTTGTAATTAAATTTTGCAATTTTAATCTTGACAACAACTCTTTGCCAACACCAACAAAAGGCCTCATTTCTTCTATTTGCATTTTTATAGATAAATTTTAAACTCAACTATCTTGCTGTACTTAACAATAAATCTTTCCAAGACCTCACAGCACGTTCAAATAAATCTGTGACTCTACCTTCACGCCAAATTAACTGAACTCCAAAACCAAAATCCATTTCTTCCGCAGCAACAGGTGTATCTTGATAATCAGATTTTGGAAACCCATAAACATCTGCATCATCAACAAATTCACCTGCACCTAATAGCATGGTATTCGACCAATTTTGATTACCTTTCAAACCGTGAATTCGTCCATCCCGCAATATGCAACCAGGATACTGCACAACAGCTTTTTTATATTCAACCTTTACCGTACCTAACCCACGAGATTTAGCAAAACCCAAGCCAAACCAACCATCATTTAAATCTCGCAATACTAAACCAATTAAACCCAATTGAGAGAGAGTAAAGTTTTTCAAATGAATTTTAGTTTTAAATTCCCCAGCCGTGCAAACTTGATAATTGAACAATGCTCCAGGAACAGTAGAACCAAACACTCTATCAATTGCTACACCATTACGTTCTTCAATTTTGAGAGGCTGAGACTTATCTGGATAAGCATCTTCAATTCTTATTCGACTTGCAATAGAAGTATTACCAAATATTTGATCGGTAAAACTAGATAGTTTGTAAATATCTGGTGCAGGTAAATCTTTACCATCTCTATTTTTGAGATAATCATACTTATCACTTAACGGATCGTTAGCCCAAGGTAATTTTTTAGAGTTGGGTTTTTCATCACCTACAGTTCTCACAACTCGTTCTGCGTGTGCGCGAATCGCACCTTTTAAACTACTTCCAGGTAAATATATAGAACGTCCACCAGCATGATAGGTTTCTACAAATTCCATATCAGGTTTAGTTGGATCTGCTCCTTCTTTACCAGATTTAATGAGAATCGGCCCGTTAGGAATTAGGGTTAAATCAATAGTACAGCGATTAACAAATCTTTTGTGCATGAGTATATTTAGTTGACGAAGTATTGCGAATTAAGCTGCTACTAAATTATTTAGTTGTACTTCGCATTGTTGGAAGATAAAATTCACAGCAGCAAATAATTTATCTAGTTCATAGATAGTGAAGGGAGTGACATTTCTTGTGAAAAAATTACCTTCTAATTTACCAAATTGCCATACTCCACCATTAGAAACGATTCCGTAGATAGTGATTAGATATTCTCCATTTAGTCTTTGAGCAGCAATCATTTCTGCTAAACATTGCGCCCAGCCTGTTTCAAAATTATCTTGCTTTGCTTCTACTAAAATGAAGTAGGGCTGATCAAATACGACTTTTCCTAATGGAGAACGTTTAGCTAAAATATATTCAGGAAAACCAGATAATTTTTCGTCATAATTTAATGATTGATGACTCCAGAGAATAAAATTATGTCGATAGATTTTCCACACTTCTTTGATAACGGGATAAATGAGATTTTCACAGATAGCAAACTCTGAATTATCAACAACTGCGTCCCGCATCATTAGTTCTAAATCTTCACGGAAATAATTAGAAACAGTAAAAGCAAGTTCACTGATAAAATTTGCTTCGATGTAAGTTACTTGGAACGCTTTGAGGACTTCACCGATAGTTTTGAAACTACTGAAAGCCATTGTTAACTCCTAAAATATTTACACAGCCTTGGTTGTTGTATGACTAGAAGTTTTTGATGTTAAATAGTCAATCAGAGCCTTTGTCCACTGCTGTTTAAATTGCTTACCATTGTCATATTTTGGTTCCTCATCGGGAGCAACCAATTGTTTTAAATATGTCAATAACTTTTCTGGATTGTTATTAACATCAATCCACAACATCTTGTCAATTTCTAGTTTAACGACACCTAAGCCACGCGATCGCCCTCCACCCAGAGTTATTTGTTCTGTCTCAAACTGATGTAAACCAATCATCAAAAGTCCCAGTTCCCATTCTTCGGCGTTCTCCACCACAGCACGAAATTCAAACGGTGTACCCGCAGGAACTACTTGAAAGTCATACAGTTTTCCTTGTGCGGCGGTTTCAGTATCGCGGTCAATGGCAACCCCATCGCGTTCTTGGTATTGTCCAAACCAAGCGTTAGCAATCACTGTTAAATCTCGCACTTGAAATTTACTAGCTATCCAAGGTGAACCGAATAAACGAGAAACTGCATCAGTAATTCCTAATAAAGCTTGTGTTAAAGCAATATCATCATTTTCATACTGTTCTTTATAAGTTTGAACCAAATTATTTCTTGTTGTGCTGGTAAAATTTGCAGGATCTTCCGCTAAACTGGAATCAATTCCACGTAAAAAACTTTCAAGACGCGATCGCAACGCACCTTTAAAACTAGAACCTGGTATTAATGGTCTACTTAAAGCATCTTTGATTACGGGTAAATCGGAACCAATAGGTTCAGTGGAACGTCCAGCACTAATTCGTAATGCGGTAACTGTCCAAAGGATTCCCGTAATTTCCAGACGATTTTTAAATACTTCAAACATAGTTTTAATATTATTTAGTGAATTTTTTCTGCAAATATTGAGCAATTGTATTTGTTTCAGCTAAATTACGTCCTGTGGTTTCAATACAAAGCCCCAGTCCTTGATCTGTCCAAACTAAAACAAACTCGACAAGTCCATTTGCTTTAGTGCGACGAATAGAATTAATCATTCCTGGATTCCAAGGTAAAGAATTTACAATTTTTTTCACATAAGGAGAACGGCAAATTCGTTTAGCAAATTCTAGTAATATGTCTTTACCGTGGTCATCACGAATATTAATTGGTTTCTCGTCTGGATCTGTATCATCTTGAGGAATTAAAGAAAGAAGCGTTTTTTCTTGCTTGGTAAATTGTAAACGCGAACGTTCATGAAACAAAATCCCCATTGCTGAGAGACTAATTAAAGTATCGTCACCTTCCTTTTCCTCATCAATTAGTGAATGTATATAGTCTACTTGCGGAAACTCTTCAATTTGCGATTTGTTAATGATTTGCTCGTTTTCTAGTAATTCAAACAAGTTATAATTGTTTAACCAAAATCCTAAATCTAGTGCTACAGGTTGTGGAGGTAATTCAATAACTTCAGAAAACTTTTCAAATAAATAAAAAACGGGAATTTCTAAAGCTTGACCAATCATACCTGCAAAAGATATCTGTGCTTTATAACCACCAGTGGCGTTAATGGCTATTGCTTCTGGAGAAAAATTTCTTACTTCTTTGCTAATTTCGCGGACAAGATTTTTAAGTCCTTGATGCTTAAATGCTTGAACATTATCATCTCGTAATCCTTCAATAACGCGAAATTCTACCTTTTCAAAAAGTAAGGGATTCTTAAAATTTTCATAATATAACTTAAGAATATTTCCAGTATTTTTACCATCGTCTGTATCAGAAACTAGAAATATTAAGCGAATTCTTTGAACTAATAATCCTTTTTCACAAATACTAGTAATTGAGTTAATTTCTGCACCACATAATCTATCTGTATTTTTTCGTTGTCCAAGTAGTAGTACCAATTGTTGCCAGTTTTTTGTCTCAAATACTTGCTGGACGCTTTGTTCTTGAGAAAATTTTAAGTTGTTAAACAAGCTAGTACCAACAGTACAAATCAGTGTATTTCTCATGTTTGAATCAACCTTGCAATATCACTTTAATTTGTCTTTCCGTCACGTAAATATTTGAGATAGCGACTGCCATAACCAAGATAACGTCGAATTAATTCAATCCAAATTAGTTTAATATCAGATGAATCAGCTTCATGAGCAATAGTTTCTGCTAACTGTAATAAACGACCACCTTTACCTTCTGCACCAATATCACTAACTAGTTTTTCTGCTAGCGATTCTTGGCCTCGACCCCATTTTTTATCACGTCCTACCTGATAACGAAGAAAATTTTTAATTACCTCTGGACTATCTGTAGTATCTGCAACTCGTAATAAATTACGAAATTGAGATTCTTCTAAATCACCATAAGATTTTTTATTATCTAAAGCCTCTTGAATCCAAATTACTAATTGGTCTTCAGCTTGTCGAATGCCTTTTTGAATTTTTAATTGAACTTGTTGCTCTTGATGCTGTTCAGTAAGTTGATTCATGCTGGATTACCTCGCAATACATTATGAAACTCATTACAAATTTGCACTTGACCAAACCCTTCAAAAGTGCGATCGCCTACTCCCCAAAACTCTAATTTTTTTAACTTATCTAGCCATAATTCTGGTTGATTAGTACTAAATAAATAGACTGCACCACGATTTATAACTAACTCCATATCTTTCATTAGTCCCCAAGCAGAATTCCATCCAGAACGATTATCATAACTGCTATAGGCTACTTCTAGCTTTACTGGTATATCAGTAACTATGGCAAATTTTTTTAGCATTGTTTCTGTAATTACAGTTGTATGTCGCCAATTATCTAAAAGAATAGCGTCAGATTGCAAATCAAGTGTGAAGAAAGTACGACCATTCAAGAGATTTTCTTGAGGACTACCAAAAACTGCTTCGTAAAGACTCCAACGTTCTTTTAGCTTATGATTAAAATCATTAAGTCTTGCGTCTATCTCTGTAGAATAGTCATTTACATCTGCTTTTATTGTCACTTTACCTAACCCGCGAGAAGTTGCACCACCTAAGCGGAATTTATCTGAATAACGATTGATGAAATCAGCTAATTTTTTAGCAAGTTCTTCATCTTCAACTAAAATTGAACTACGATAGACATAATCTTCCCAATGTTTAACTTTGGCTTTAGGATTTTCTAAAAAAGATTCGTTTAAAACTTCAATACTATAAAGAATCTCTTCTTGAGAAGTAGCACGACGACGGTTAATACCCACACGAGTTAAAAAGCGTGTATTTACAGAATGGCTGCGGTATTTGTATTCAAGTTTTTTGTCGCTACTTTTACTGTAAAATCCTCCAAATGGTTCAACTCGTCCTAAATCTGTGGGACAGTTCGGTTCATATGGAAATTTAAACGCTTCTGCACAATATTGGTCAATTAAAGTGTCAAAAACACCATTTCCTTTAGGAAGAAAACCAGAATCTGTTTTAGAACTAACAGCGGTTGCGGGTAATATCATTACTGCATCATCAACTATTTGATTAATGGTTTCCTTTCTATAGTTAGACTCATCGACAACTTTAGCAACTGCTGGATAAGCATTCTGAAAAATAGCTGCATTATCTTCTAAAAATAAAGCTTGAAAATCTCCTCCTTTCTCACTTAAATTTGTAAACTGCTGTCCCGATTGTTGTAAAATCTGTGCAGCGATCGCACCACGAATCACAGAACCAGGAATGTGATCTAATGCTTCACTGACGGAACCTGGTTTTTTATGTGCGATCGCCAGTGGAGATTTTGCTGTAATCTCTAACTTAATCTGCTTCATTTTTACATCTTTGGTAATAACTGCGTCCAAGTAGAGTCATCTTGAGGTAGTTTTTCTAGTCCCTCCCACCGCAACCAACCTAACCCCGCAGATTTACCTCCACCTAGTGCATAAATATGCCGCAAACCAGCTAAAATTAAAGTCTTAGCATAAGATGGACATCCAGATAATAAGTGAATTGCACCCTTAAATTCCAATTGTGAATTAGGGGGAGAAGTTTCTAGAAAATAAAGCTTTTGGTTTTCTGCGGTACGTCTTCTGCGGTTAATAGTTACCCCAGGACGAAACGTTTCTTGCAAAGCGTCTTTTTCCCAATCACATATCAAATCATCAACAACAATTCGTGATGGTATAATTGGATTACCAAAAATTTTTGAGATTGGACAGTGATAGCCTTTATAGTTTTCTAATTGATAGTCTGAATGATATTTACTATCGACTTGTGCTTCAGTAGGACAAAGTTCTTCTGCTGTCGGTGCATAAAAAATCTGCCATTCTAATCCTCGCATTATTTTCTCACATTCGTGGCGCAGTCTCCCTTTTAGCTGGGAAGCGGGAATAATTAATTGTCCTTTAGCGTTGCGAACAATAGTTTTATCAGAAAGCGTCCCATCTGAACCACCTGCACCAATACATAATGCAGTATCAATAACTGCGGTGAGGGAAATTAGTGTTACTTGATTTTCAGTTAAATTGTTTAATAAAATCATGATTAATCACCAAACTTTCCTAAAATTTTAATCAGTTTCAAATTTGAATATTCTCGTGATTTTCCGCTGGGTTTGTGGAGATGAGTCGGGGTTTAGGTGTTTTTGCAATAAAAGGATATAAATCTACTAACTCGCGCCAGATAGTTTCATAGGTCGTTTTTGACTTATCATTATTTCCACTATCTTCTTTTAAAGACATCCAAGGTGCTAAATTACCATTATTTTGAGGGTCTTTTGGTTTACACCATGCTTCCTCAAATTGAACTTTGAGTAATTCTTGAGCTTTTTTATCACTCAACCGAACTCGAAAATAACGATAGTTTAATATTGCTGTTTGCTTACCTCGTTCTAGTAAACTGCGGATTTGATAAAGTTGCGATCGCGGAAAATCAACTTCTTTTAATGCCTTAGCTGTTTCTAAAATTCCACCAATTTCATGCAAAGTATATGGCGCAGCATAAAGTTTTAGTGTTTGTTCACTAGCACCAGCTTTTGTTAAACTTTGTGTGCGAAATTCACTCACATTTGATGAAATCATTGTTACTGCTTTCATAACCAAAAAGTCTATAGTTCCGCCGTAGTACTTTTTTTTCTTTAATTCTTTGGCGTACTTTTTTGCAGATTTCATCAACTGATTGGTAAGTTTTTCTGCATAATATATAGGTGTATCTTCAGCTGCAATTAACACCCCTGCTGACATACTTAACTTACATTGATTTCTATCGTCTAGTTTATTCTTAGCCTCTGGTTGATTTTCTGTATTGGATAGATGATAACGATGGACAAGTTGAGGAGTATAAGTCTTATCTGTAATATATGGATTTTTAGGTTTATCTGTTGTGCTTTCCTCTGGTTTTAGCTTGAGGCTATTTTCACATTCTCCTTTTCTTATTTCGCCCTTAACTTTGAGAATATTTTCAAATTCTTTACAGATAGTTTTAGTAATAGCTAACGCTTTATCAGCAGGAACAATCAAAAATACATCATCGCCACCAATTGTAATAATTTCAAATGGATGAATCCATTCGCCGTTACGTTTTTCTTTCTCTTTATCTGGAATATTTTCTAATTTATGCGGACGTAAATGTTGGAATAATGCTGTGTATACAGACTTTTTTATTGCTTCAAAAACATCATCACTGAAATTTTGGTATTCCTGGGGTAATTTTATTTTTTGAATATAGCCACCCATGTTATTCCCATCAGCGTAGATATAAGCAACAAAACCTTTGGGTTGACTTGCATTACCAATTTCTATTAATGAACGCGCTTCAGTTACTTCTGATTTTGGTAAATCGCCGTAATACTGAGCTTCTAATTTATTTTCTTTTAAGTAAGTCTCAAATTTTTCTACCCAGCTTTCAATATATATTTTTTCTCCTGGTTGCCAAGTAAATCTTCTGTAGTAATACCAATCATTAGAAATATCGCTACGTTTAGCGATGTTTCCTACCAGGCGTTTACGTGCTAAAGATTCAGAAAAATTTGGTTCACCAGGAAGCTCCCCAACTCGCATGACAGCAGAAGCATTATCACTTGTATCCCTAACTAAATAAGGATGAGTCTCAAATATTGCAGGATAACGTCGAGTTGGGCGGTTGGCAAGAATATTTCCACTACGACGTTGGTTAAATAAAGAAGTTAGCTTAGTAACTGTTTCATTAAAACTCTTACGTGCTTCAAATTGCTTTTCTACGTCTAGAATATCAGGTTGAGAAAAATATGCCTGAATAATTTCTTGATTTTGATTTTGACGATATTTTTCTAACCAAAATGTATTTCCGTTAATTTGAGATGGAAGTAAGCCAAAGTGTGTTTCGATTAACTTAAACTTAGCACCAACAGCACAGGAATTTGCAGTTAAAGTTTCTTCTGTATAACGTCTTTCAATAGCGTTCGCTAAGTCATCAATAAACTTTACAGGACAAAATGCTAAAAGCTTACCACCAGTGGAATAGATGAGTAATTCTGGAATTAATGCTGCTTCTAAACCAGGAAAATTTTTCTTCAACCATTGGGATATGGTAACAGACTTGGGATAGCCTTTTTCATATTTACCAAAAAAAGCAGGCAAATCCACTAAATTGATTCTATCGAGTAACGCCGATGCACCTCGAATATCAGGAAGTTTTGCTTGCTCATAAATGTATTGCTTAACCTTAGTAACACCACCATGAACTAACCCAACCTGAGAGTTCCAAAACTGTGGATAGTCTTGTTGATATTTTTTTAAGTCCTCAATTGTCTTAGGAAATGGTAGGTTTTGCAACATCTGTACTTGTTCAAGATGAGAAAGGATTTCTGTTGGAACCTCTTTTCCTGCTTGCAATTGCTGTCTTGTTCTTTGTATTGCGCTTGTGTTATCACCTGCCTCGTTGTAAAACAGACACCAGGCTAATCCAATATCAATTTTGTTGAGTAAGTCTAACTTCATACTAAAAGCAATTATTTATTGATGTAACAAATTTTGCGAACTTGTGATAATGAACTGGATACCTTCATCTTCAAAGAATTCAGCTTAATTAAGAGAGATTATTAAGTTTTTGATATAAACATCGCATTCTTATCTAATCTTTTTCTGGTTCAAATAAATCAGCCAAATTTTCAACCGTGGATCTTGTGATTTTGCACAGCCTGATAGTTTGTCTTAAGGTAAGTCGCGGAGCATGAACTCCGCGCTCCCAGTTGGAAACAGTTTGATCAGTAACGCCTACTGCCTCTGCTATTTGTCTTTGAGTGAGTCCTAGAGACTCTCTTAGCGTCATAAAGCTTTCACCTGAAGTCATCTACACAAAATAATACTACAAGTTGTGATTACAAGTTAACTTGACGACTACAAGCTAACTTGATTTAATAGTAATAGAGAAAGCGGCTTGCCTGGAAAACTAACCGCTTCTCTATCCAAAACTTGGTAATAGTATTATGTCAAAAATTAAGGTCGGGATATAACCGAGTATTGCTGTTACGATATCATTCGCGTTGTCTTGTTCAACTTTTTCACGCCCGGTTAATGCAAATCCGGCGATACTTGCACCTGCTGCTTTTTGTGCGGGTACAGCAGGTGTTGGTTGCGTACTAATTGGAGTTGCTGTGGTGGGTGGCACTGCGCGGTGAGGCGATCGCAACTGCATTTGTCATTTCACTTTCTCAGAATAAGATATGACTGGCGAATTCTTACTTTTGAACGGCTGCAACGCCATTAGGTTCACCAAGCACCTTGGCGAATCTTTCCAAATAGAAATTGACAGGATTTGCTACTGCTTTCACCGACTCACGATTTTGCACCGCATTCCACCATTGCTGCAAGCGAGGTGTTTCGGTTGGTAATGTGAACTTGCGGAAGTGTTCGAGGACTGGTAAACGCTCAAACCAAGGATAGAAGCTGATATCAACTAAACTCAAATGCTTGCCAAACCAGTAAGGGCCATTACCAGACAGCTTACCTAAACCTTCTTGCTCAATGTATAAAAGAGCTTCTATAAATTCTTTTCGCCCTTGTTCTTGTTCTTGGGTATCTTTACTACGCAGGAATTTGTTAAACACGGGTACAAAGCGGGTATTGGCGTAGTCAATCCAAATACGAGCGATCGCTTTTGTCGTAGAATCTTGGGGTAACAAAGCTGGTTCTGGAAAGACTTCTTCTAAATATTCATTAATAACGGCAGATTCATAAATTTCTACATCGCCATGCTTGATTGCTGGAACTTTGCCATAGCGCGAAATCTGCGTGAACTCAGATGGTTTGTTTTGTAAGTCAATTTCAATCGGAGTAAAGTCAATTTTCTTTTCTAGCAAAACTACGCGGGTTCTTTGGGAGAAGGTAGAAGCTTTGGCAAAGTAAAGTTGTAGGTTACTCATGAAATTTTCCCTCGGATGAAATACTGACTGTAGCAACTTAAATGACAGCCTGAAGCTCAAACAAACTCCAGTTTACTAGTTGAGTAAATAAAGTACGTTAACTCTATAGATTTATCGTAGAATATACAAAAGTATTGCACATACTTTTGTAAAATACAAGCTAAATATTTAGCTGGAGCAATAGCTAAACTAAGACAGTAGATGATAAAACTTAGACGGCAAAAGACATTCAACCCTGCCACCTGTTATCCGTCACCTGTCCCCTCTATATGTAATACTTAGTAATAATGATTGTTAGTAAAACTAACTATTAACCGTCTCTGATGGCTGGTTACAGTCAGGTAATTTTTCACCTCAAAACATCAGACCAAAACCAGATATAAAGATGATGAAAGAAATATCACGCCGCCAATTTATCGCCACCGCCACTCTGACAACAGGCTTTGTTCTAGCAGTGCAGCCTGTTTTTGCCAAAGTGATTACCACCGATAGCAAGGGATTAACTGCTGGCGCGGTGAAAATTCCGGTTAAAGATGGCGAAATTCCTGCTTATAAAGCCGTACCTGCGAAAGGTAAAAATTTCCCGGTTGTTTTGGTAATTCAAGAAATTTTTGGTGTACATGAGCATATTCAAGATGTCTGCCGTCGCTTTGCCAAGTTGGGGTATTTAGCGATCGCGCCAGAATTATTTGTGCGTCAAGGCGATGTGTCAAAATTAAGCAACATAGACGAAATTCGTCAGGTAGTAAGCAAAGTTCCAGATGAGCAAGTACTATCTGACCTGGATGAGACAGTAAACTGGGCAGTAAAGTCGGCTAAAGGAAATGCCAATAGAATAGCCATTACAGGTTTCTGCTGGGGTGGTAGGATTACTTGGTTGTATGCTGCACATAATCCGCAAGTAAAAGCAGGCGTAGCATGGTATGGAAGACTTGTAGGCAATTCTACCGAACTCACACCAAAACATCCCGTTGACATTGCATCAACATTAAAAGTGCCTGTTCTCGGACTCTACGGTGGCAAAGATACGGGCATTCCTGTAAATACAGTAGAACAAATGCGCGATCGCCTCAAGTCCAGTAGTAGCAAATCTGAAATTATCGTCTACCCAGATGCACCCCACGCCTTTTTTGCTGATTATCGCCCATCCTACCGCGAGGAAGAAGCAAAAGAAGGCTGGCAAAAACTCCAAGCATGGTTTAAACAGCACGGCGTGTAATACCAATTTTGGATTTTAGATTTTGGATTTTGGATTGAAAATTTTGATTAATAGCTGAATTTTAGAACTATACGTAGAGTGGGCATTTTCAATCAAACTCTCAATTAACCTAGAATAATATTTGTTAATGCCCACCTAACAGATACTTAAGTTCTTCAAAAATCAAATAAGAGTCCTATAGGACTCTTATTTGATTTTTGAAATATACGTAGCAAAAAATGTAGGTTGGGTTGACGTAAGGAAACCCAACCTACGGCTAATGCACAACTTTAGTCTTGCCACGCCAGTAGTAGACTGTTTCAGCTAAAACAGTCCACTACAGATACTTAGATTTTTTCAGAAATCAAATCGGACTCCTATATGACACTTACGTAAGTCCGAAGTAGTTTATAATCTAATTCATGCAAGAAATTTAATCATTCCCAACAAAAGTGTCATGTTTGCAATGTTTAATGTTTAAGGACGCACTTTTTTGGGAAACATAAGCTCCTGATGGACATTCATGATCAACGTAAGATTTAACCGAAGTATTTTGAGCAGTCACGACTTTTTCAAGGAAACCAATGAACAAAATTATACTTAGTTTACTTTCTACCCCTGTGCTGATGAGTTCTATTTTGTCTATGGCAGTTATGGTAAATCAAGCACAAGCAATTGAACCAGAGGCAAAAGCTACAGAAGACCGTCTATCTTGCATCCGTAATAAGCATAAGGTCGGTTTAGTGTGTGCCAGAGCTTCTGTATTAGCACAAATCCCCACACAGCAAGCTGAGGTGGAGTTTTCTCAAGAAGATGTGCCGATGCTGGAGTTTAGTGACCAAGAAAGCGATATGGCAATTACCTTATTTGGTTGTGACTGTCCAGCCTGCATCAATTCTTTGCGTCAGATGAGTGGTGCTAGACCTTTGGTTTATTAGAATTTTACGAGCGATCGCTTTAATTTTATAGCAATAGCTAAGGGAGTTAGGACATCAACAGATGATAAAACTTAGACACCAAAAGACTTTTAACTCTATCACCTGTTATCTGTCCTCTACTACAGCTGTTGTAGACAAAAATTTTTAGGGACACAACAGCAATTGTGTCCCTATTACATCCTGTACTCATTAGTAACAGCCAGCCCAAGTTACCCATTTATGAGATAAACCTATGTGCAGTAATTTGCCAGTCATCTCATATTCAGTAACAATCGCTTTTGTGAAATCAGCACCGCTAATTTCTGCTTCATTAATATTGCAAGCAATCAAATTTGCTTTCTGGAGATTAGCACCACTGAAGTCTGCACCACTCATTTCCGCTTCACTAAGATTTGCACTTAGTAGGTTTGCTAGTAATAAATTAGCACTCCGCAAATCGGCGCGGCTCAGATTGGTTCCTTCTAAATTGGCTCTAATTAAGTCTGCACCTATTAAGTTGACTTCACTCAAGTTTGCACCATTCAGTGTGGCTCCACTGATGTCTGCATCAGTTAGATTAGCTCGGCTGAGGTTACATCCAATCAAGTTGGCTTGACTTAAATCGGCTCCACTAAAGTCAGCTTCGGCAAAATTTGCACCTCTTAAGTCAGCACTGCAAAGATTAACTTGATGCAGATTTACGCCAATGAATTCTCGCTCTCCTGCTGCATACAGATTCAGGAGTTTGTTAGCATCCATAATCTTCACCTCACAATGTGTATAGATACGCAAGTCTAGTTGTGTAATAACACTACTCAAACCACACCACAGACTATTTTTGAGTTGCCAGCAACCAGAATTTTTAGAAAAACTTGTAGTCTTATTGTGCTATAGTTTATGCTATTTGTAACCATTTCTTAACGTAAATATACGTGACACTCTTATCGTTAGGAATTGATAAGAACAAATTTAGTTGCTGTGGTTGGTTGGAACTAAAAAATCCTCAGGTTAATATTTGGTTATCATTATTTACATTCATGGGTAACATGAGATGATTTGATGATAAATAGTCAACATAATTTCCTCTAGAATTTCAAGCGATCGCTCTTCGTTTTAACTATTTAGACCTGCATAAAAGTAGTTAAATATTCGAGTTACAATAACAGCGAGATAACACTTTATTTATAAAATAAATCTGAAATTTTCCTGCAATAAAATTTTGCTGGCTCGCAGTAAAAATTTAGTAAGGCACATTTAAAGAGTAATGCTACAACAGGAATGTCTTGTTAAGTGTGTATATATGGTAGCATCTATTAGAGAACAAGCTTTATCGTTGTTACGTCAAGCTTTAAACAACCCAACAGCTGATTTCCGTCTTGGACAATGGGAAGCTATACAAGAGTTAGTTGACAAGCGATCGCGTTTACTTGTCGTTCAACGTACTGGTTGGGGTAAAAGTTTAGTTTATTTTTTAGCAACACGATTACTGAGAGATCAAGGTGCTGGTTGTAGTATTTTAATTTCACCTCTTCTAGCTTTGATGCGAAATCAAATTGCAGCCGCACGACGTATAAGAGTAAAAGCCGAAACAATTAATTCTAGTAATCAAGATGAATGGGAACTC
Source organism: Nostoc sp. CHAB 5844 (assembly GCF_020829595.1). Lineage (GTDB taxonomy): Bacteria > Cyanobacteriota > Cyanobacteriia > Cyanobacteriales > Nostocaceae > Nostoc_B. The sequence continues at coordinate 390,382 of NZ_JAIVFW010000001.1, read as the reverse complement.
GTTAAAACTAAATTGTTAGCAGGAGAAGTAGATATTTTACTCATTTCACCTGAAAGACTAGCTAACGAAGAATTTAGAGAAAATATTTTATTGCCAATAGCACAACGTATAGGTTTATTTGTAGTTGATGAAGCCCATTGTATTTCCGATTGGGGTCATGATTTCCGTCCCGACTATCAGCGCATTGTCAGAATTTTACAAGCACTACCACAAAATATTCCTGTTCTGGCTACAACTGCTACAGCAAATAATCGAGTAGTGGATGATATTATTAATCAATTAGGTGCTAATTTACAGGTTAGTAGAGGTAATTTAACTAGAGAAAGTTTACATCTACAAAATATTTACCTTCTTAGTCCAGCCCAAAGAATGGCATGGTTAACTGAAAACTTACCTAAATTACCTGGTAGTGGTATTATCTATACATTAACTGTTAGGGATGCTGATCGAGTTGCTAGTTGGTTAAAAGTCCAAGGTATTAACGTAAAAGCATACCATAGCGATTTAGACAGTGAGATTCGTATAACTTTAGAAGACGAACTCCTAAATAATCAAATTAAAGCTTTAGTAGCTACGACTGCTTTAGGTATGGGCTTTGATAAACCAGATTTAGGTTTTGTGATTCATTATCAACGCCCTGGCTCTGTTGTACACTATTATCAACAAGTAGGAAGAGCAGGTAGAGCATTAGAAACTGCTTACGGTATCCTTCTAAGTGGTAATGAAGATGATGAAATTACTAATTATTTTATCAACACAGCTTTTCCACCACAAATACATACACAACAGGTATTAAATGCACTCAACCATGCTACAGATGGTCTTTCTATACCGCAGTTAGAACAAAATCTGAATCTTGCACGAGGACAGATTGACAAAGTTTTAAAACTTTTATCTCTAGAATTTCCTTCACCTGTAAGTAAGCAAGGTTCAAAATGGTATGCTAACCCCATCAATTATCAACCTGATATCGAAAAGATTCAGAAACTAACAGAAATTCGTCGTCAAGAACAAGCCAAAATGTCAGAATATATGCAAAGTACAGAATGCTTAATGGCTTTTTTGGCAAAAGAATTAGATGACCCTCATCCAGCTAATTGCGGCAAATGTGCTATTTGCTTAAGTATGCCTTTATTACCAGTAACTTGTTCAATGGAGATGGTCAATCAAGCAGTTGTATATCTACGTCGTAGCGATCAAATTATTGAACCACGTAAACAGTGGCCATCACAAGCATTATCAAGTTACAAATTTTTAGGAAATATTAAGAATAACTTGAAAGCAGAAGAAGGAAGAGCATTATCTCTGTGGGGGGATGCTGGTTGGGGAGAATTAGTAAAGCAAGGTAAATATAGGGATAATCATTTTGATGATGTGTTGGTACAAGGTATGCTGGAAATGATTCAGCGTTGGCAACCACAACCTTTTCCTACTTGGGTAACTTGTGTTCCTTCATTAAATCGGACAGAACTTGTACCTAATTTCGCACAAAGATTAGCTAATCAGTTAAGTCTACCTTTTAAACCTATTGTGCGGAAAGTGCATCAAACACAGTTACAGAAATTCATGAGTAATAGTTACCAACAAGCCCATAATTTAGATGGGGCATTTGTTATTGATACTTGCCCAGGTATGAGTGGTTCTGTATTTCTTGTAGATGATATGGTAGATTCCCGTTGGACTTTTACAGTAATTGCTGCACTTTTACGTAGTGCTGGTAGTGGTCAGGTTTTTCCTGTAGCATTAGCACTCAATTCATTAGGACAAGGGGAGTAACAATCATGTTAACTCATGTTTTACCACCAGATACACAAGTAATTTTACTTTTATGTGCCAGCTTTGGACAAAATCGCCAGATTGAACCCCAACCTCTAACATTAAGTGAGTACAATTCTGTAGCTGAGTGGTTGATAGAAAACCAAATGCGTCCAGGAGATTTACTCGAAGCAAATGCAAAATATCTATTACAAAAATTTAATATTAATAAAATTGAAACTGATAGACTATTAGCTTTGTTAGAACGTGGTGCAATGCTAAGTTTAGCAGTAGAAAAATGGACAAGTAAGGGGCTATGGATAGTGGGAAGAAGTGATAGCAACTATCCAAAACTTCTGAAACAACGCTTAAGACATTCCGCACCAGCAATTCTTTATGGAGTAGGAAATATTGAATTATTATCAAAAGGAGGATTAGCGATTGTTGGTTCTCGTGATGTAGATGAAGAAGTACTTAGCTACACTCAAAAAGTTGCCCAAGCTAGTGCTTTAGGAGGAATGCAAATAATTTCAGGAGGAGCGCGTGGGGTAGATCAAGCAGCAATGCTAAGTGTTTTAAATGCAGGTGGAAAATCTGTTGGTATACTGGCAGATAGTTTGACTAAGGCAGCAGTCAATAGCAAGTATCGCTCTAGTATTAAAGACGGTAAACTAACGTTAATTTCTAGTTATGATCCGGACGCTGGTTTTAATGTCGGTAACGCGATGGGGCGCAATAAATACATATATGCTTTAGCTGATTATGCCCTTGTAGTTAGCTCATCTTTTGGCAAAGGTGGGACTTGGGCTGGTGCAATAGAAGCATTATCTAAAATTAAGGAAGTTCCAGTTTTTGTCAGAATGTCTCCTAATGCTTCTGAAGGTAATCAACAATTGTTTAATCAGGGAGCAAAACTATTTCCTACTGAACCTTGGAATAATTCTTTAAAAGAACTTTTAGAAAAACATAGTTATTTTGTTGAATCTGTTGAATCTCAAAGTATTAAGACAAATATAAAATCAAATGTATCCACTGAGACTCAAGATTTAAAAATAAATTCAAAGATTGACATATATACCGCTGTTTTACCTTTAATTCTTAGCCATTTACATCAACCCAAAGATCCGAAATCTTTAGCACAATCTTTGGAAGTCAGACAATCACAGATGCAAGATTGGTTAAATAGAGCAGTGGAAGAAGGAAAAGTAATCAAAATTACAAAACCTGTTGCTTATGTTGTTAATCAATCGGCTAATCAACTCTCTTTATTGTGATGCTTGCTCTTTAGTTGAGATATTAATTATTTTATAGAAAAGTACGGAGTTAGATATTAAAGTTGCGATCGCACCAACTTTTCGTTCAGTCAAAAAAAGCCCCCGGTAGTTAGCCGAGGGATTCTGCAAGTCGGTAATTGTCGCACAAAGACATTCGCGGATATCACCATACCAACTTACGCATGATGAAATCTGCCAAAATGCCAAATGAGTTGACATTCACTCTGGCGACAGATTTCTAGTGGTTGTTGACGGTCTTGAGGCAGATATTTAACAATCAACCTGCAAGCACGATTAGAATTTAAGTAAAGAAATATTGCGTAGCTTACGGGCATGAAACGGATCGTCTTGATTGCTGGGTTTGAATCGTTCAACGCTGACTTATACAGAAAAGCGGCTTCTGTGGCTGAATCTCGCTGTCCTGATTTAGACATTCGAGTATTTAGCGATCGCGATATTACCAGTAAGCGTGCGGAAGTAGAAACAGCACTGCATGACGCTGACGTATTCTTTGGCAGCTTGTTATTTGATTATGACCAAGTTTTGTGGTTGCGCGATCGCCTTGCCCAAGTTCCCATCCAGCTTGTGTTTGAGTCAGCTTTGGAATTGATGAGTTTAACCAAGCTGGGGGAATTCGCCATTGGTGACAAACCCAAAGGAATGCCCAAACCAGTTAAATTCATCCTCGATAAATTCAGCAACGGACGCGAAGAAGACAAACTTGCAGGTTACATCAGCTTCTTAAAAATCGGCCCGAAACTTTTAAAATTCGTCCCAGTGCAGAAAGTCCAAGACTTACGCAACTGGTTAATTATCTATGGTTACTGGAATGCAGGTGGCCCAGAAAACGTCGCCGCATTATTCTGGACACTCGCAGAAAAATATTTAGATCTGAAAGTCGGCGACATTCCCCCGCCAGTCGAAACCCCCAACATGGGATTACTGCATCCCGACTACCAAGGGTTTTTTGAATCGCCAAAAGCATACTTAGAATGGTATCAAAATAAGGGAATAGGGAACAGGGACGGCAGTCGCTCCACTTGGGGAAACCCCAAGACCGCGCTGCCTCAACAGGGAACAGGGAAGAAAAACACCAACTCCTCAGTTATAGGAATATTGCTTTACCGCAAACACGTCATCACCAAACAACCATATATCCCCCAACTAATTCGCCGCTTTGAAGAAGCTGGCTTAATTCCCTTACCCATCTTTATCAACGGAGTAGAGGGACACGTAGCGGTACGGGACTGGATGACTACTGACTACGAACAGAAACAACGGCTACTTAATAATATTGAAACTCCCTCACTTTCCCAAGATGCAGTTAAAGTTGATGCAATAGTTTCTACCATTGGCTTTCCTTTAGTGGGTGGACCGGCTGGTTCAATGGAAGCAGGCCGCCAAGTAGAAGTAGCAAAGCGCATCCTGACTGCTAAAAATGTCCCTTACATTGTCGCAGCCCCATTACTAATTCAAGATATACATTCTTGGACACGCCAAGGTGTCGGCGGATTACAAAGTGTAGTTTTATATGCTTTACCAGAACTCGATGGGGCAATTGATACCGTTCCTCTCGGTGGTTTGGTAGGAGAAAATATTTATCTGGTTCCTGAACGGGTACAGCGATTAATTGGTAGAGTCAAAAGCTGGATTATTTTACGCCAAAAACCAGCATCAGAACGTAAAATTGCCATTATTTTATATGGTTTTCCCCCTGGTTACGGTGCTGTTGGCACAGCTGCATTGTTGAATGTGCCTCGCAGTCTCATCAAGTTTCTTTACGCACTCAAAGACCAAGGTTATAACGTTGGTGATATTCCAGAAGATGGGGAAGAATTAATTCGTCGGGTGAAAGAAGCGGATGAAGAAATGGAAAGATGGGAAATGAATAAACCTTTCCCTGCTTCAGCTAATACTGTTAATGCCCGAAAATTAGAAAATTGGCTGGGATATCTCCGCACATCTCGTGTTGAGAAACAATGGAAATCTCTAACAGGTAGTGGGATTAAAACCTATGGCGATGAACTCCACATTGGAGGTGTGCAATTAGGAAATGTCTGGATAGGTGTACAACCACCGTTAGGTCTTCAAGGCGACCCGATGCGGTTAATGTTTGAACGCGATTTAACTCCGCATCCCCAATACGCTGCTTTCTATAAATGGTTGCAAAATGAATTGCAAGCTGATGCTGTGGTTCATTTTGGGATGCACGGTACAGTGGAATGGTTGCCGGGTTCGCCTTTGGGAAATACTGGTTATTCTTGGTCGGATATTTTGTTAGGCGATTTACCCAATCTATATATATATGCGGCGAATAATCCTTCAGAGTCAATTTTGGCAAAGCGTCGCGGTTATGGGGTGTTAATTTCGCACAATGTGCCGCCCTATGGTCGTGCAGGTTTGTATAAGGAATTGGTGGCTTTGCGCGATTTAATTGCGGAGTATCGAGAAGACCCAAAAAAAAATTATGTGTTGAAGGAAGGGATTTGTAAGAAGATTGTTGATACGGGTTTAGATGTTGATTGTCCGTTTGAGGATGCGAAAAAGTTGGGCATTCCTTTTACGCCAGAAAATATCAGGATGTTCAGCGCCCATGCTTTTGATGATTATTTGGTGAAGTTGTACGAATATTTGCAGGTGTTGGAGAATCGGTTGTTTTCTTCTGGGTTGCATACGTTGGGTGAAGCGCCGAATGAGGAGGAGATGGCGGCGTATTTGGAAGCTTATTTTGGAAACGAACCGCAAAGGCGCAAAGGACGCGAAGAAGAGGAAATCAGAGTTTTACTTGAACAAACTACGGATGAGTTAACTAATCTGTTGCGGGGGTTGAATGGGGAGTATATTCCGCCTGCGCCTGGTGGTGATTTGTTACGTGATGGTGCTGGGGTTTTGCCAACGGGAAGGAATATTCATGCGTTAGATCCTTATAGAATGCCTTCACCTGCGGCGTATGAGAGAGGTAGGGAAATTGCACAGAAAATTATCGCCCAGCATTTACAAGAACATGGGAAATATCCTGAAACGGTGGCTGTGTTGTTGTGGGGTTTAGATGCGATTAAAACTAAGGGTGAGTCGTTAGGAATTCTGTTGGAGTTGGTGGGTGCTGAACCTGTGAAGGAAGGTACTGGCAGAATTGTCCGTTATGAATTAAAACCCCTGGCTGAGGTGGGACATCCGCGTATTGATGTGTTGGGTAATTTGTCGGGAATTTTCCGAGATAGTTTTGTGAATATTATCGAATTGTTGGATGATTTATTTTTACGTGCGGCTGAGGCGGATGAGTCGGAAGAACAGAACTATATCAGGAAACACGCTTTGGCTTTAAAGGCGCAAGGTGTAGAGAATGCTTCTGCGAGATTATTTTCTAATCCTGCGGGTGATTTTGGTTCTTTAGTAAATGATCAGGTGGTAGACGGTAACTGGGAATCTGGTGATGAGTTAGGTAATACTTGGCAAAGTCGCAATGTGTTTAGCTACGGGAGACAAGATAAAGGCCAAGCTAGACCAGAGGTGTTGAATCAGTTGTTGAAAACGAGCGATCGCATTGTCCAAGAAATTGATTCGGTAGAATATGGTTTAACCGATATTCAGGAATATTATGCCAACACTGGCGGTTTGAAAAAAGCAGCCGAAAAACAACGCGGTAAAAAAGTAACTACCAGCTTTGTCGAAAGTTTCTCGAAAGACACCACCCCCCGCAATTTAGATGATTTACTGCGGATGGAATACCGTACCAAATTGCTAAATCCCAAATGGGCGCAAGCAATGGCAAATCAAGGTTCTGGCGGTGCATTTGAAATTTCTCAACGGATGACAGCGTTAATTGGTTGGGGTGGTACTGCCGATTTTAAAGATGATTGGGTCTATGACCAAGCAGCTGATACCTACGCTTTAGACCCAGAAATGGCAGAGAAATTACGCAAAGCCAACCCCGAAGCTTTCCGCAATATTGTTAGCAGAATGTTAGAAGCACACGGACGCGGTTTTTGGGAAGCTGATCAAGATAAGTTAGATAAATTGCGTCAGTTATATGATTTAACTGATGAACAATTAGAAGGTGTGACTGTTTAAAAAATTCCAATCTATGAAGATGCTAAATGAGTTCTGTAATATAATTTTTCAGGATTTCAATTAACTCTTCCTTACTCACTGTATTTTCAGCAACTGGCATTGTTAATTCATAAGCTTGTTCTGGTGACATATTCAATTCATAATCATTCATATTCAAAAATGTCACCATTACATCAAAAGCAGTCCGCTTATTTCCATCTACAAAAGCATGGTTATTAGTAATGTGAAATAAATATGCTGCTGCTTGTTCAACAATTGTAGGATGTAAAAGTTCTCCTCCAAAAGTAGCTTGGGGTTGATAAATAGCAGAATCTAGCAAGCCTTCATCGCGTATACCTAGTGAGCCACCATATAGGCGAATTTGTTTGCTGTGGATACTTAACACATCTTGTTTTTCAATGAATTGAGGACTATGCAAGATTTCTGTACACCCAATCCCATTTTTTCATAGATGCTAAAGAAATTAGCATAGCCTCTGACTCTTTAGGGGTAATATCGTCTTCTATATCTAATGACTTAATAAATTCTTCAGTGAGTACATTAAATTGTACACTAGCTTTAATTATCGATTTGATTACATATTTTCTAGTTTCTGCAAGAATATATGCTTCATCCTGTGGATAGGTTAAGGAAGAAGCTTCTTTTTTAATTATTTTGTATGTCTTTAAAGCCGCCAAAATAAGGTCTATGAAAACTTCTTTGAGTCTATTGTTTTTTATAAAACTAAACTCAGAGCATTGATCTAAAATTTCTTTAATTAGAAAATTATATCTAACAAGAAGTAGAACTGATAATTGATCCGGTTGTGGGTTTTTCTTCAATATGTTAACTAGCTTAATAACTTTATTCAGTTTATACCGTAGCTGTATTACATCCTCTATAAGTTTACTAAGAGATATCAGCCCACTATTTTCTAACTCAGTTATTTCTGCAATTATTTCATCTTGTGGGTTAGCACTATTTAGGCATTTTTCCAGGATTTCTATCCGTTCCTGAAAGCTGGTAATTGTCTCTTGCGGAAGAATCAAGCTGTTTACCATCTTTTTTGTACCTGGCTTGTGATGTCCGAGATTTCCAACCTTAAGCCACTAAGTACATAATTACATAACTTCATAGCGAAAACTCAAATAAAAACTCCGTGTACCTTTGTCTTGAAAAGTTTGCTCAACGGGGGGAACCCCCCTCCGGGTTCGGTAGTTCGCAAGACGCTCGCAGGCTCGCTAACGCTGCGCTAACGACGGGAACCGCCAAGACTGCGACTACCTCACCGCACGCAACTTTTCGCTGCGTTTACCTTAGCGATACTCCGCGTTTAAAAACATTACTAATCAAGCCTTTCCAAAAACTGTTTACCACAGTCTTTGCAGAGATAACGCTGCTTACCATGACGATGCCCATTTTTAGATAAGCGAGATGAATTGCAGTAAGGACATACCATTACTTTCATTACTTTTTGAGGTAGTGTGTATGGAGTTAAGTATGCTACCAACAAAGCTTTAAGTTCTGCGTAAAGAGCTTGACGTTTACTTTCATCCTGTTTCAGCGCATTTAAGAGTAACGCGTTGTAAGTTCGATGCACCGTTTCAGCGAGGAGTTCACTTTTTTCTACAGCTAAGTCTGGGTTCCACTGGCGAAAAAAGGCAGCGAATTGTTGAATTAACTGCTGATTAAAGGTTTCGTCAAATAGTTTAAATAATTCTGGTGCAACAAAATACTGGATGTAAACGACGCGGGGAATAGGATCTTCAAAATATTTAGCGTAAATATCCACTGTATGCTCAATAAACTCTGGTAATGACTTATGCTCGTTAGCTGACTGCATGAGTTTGGTAAGAATTGCTGTCACTCGTTCCATGTGTATTGCTTCGAGTGCATGAAATATTGCCAGTTTATCTGGAAAAAACTGATATAGAGAACCAATGGCTGTTTCTGCTTTCGCTGCAATTATATGTGTAGTTGCAGCCTCGTAACCTACTTCCACAAAGACTTCGGCTGCTGCTTGGAGTATTTTCTCAACCCGTTGCTGACTCCGCTTTTGCTTGGGTTGACGGCGCATCAGCATCGAATCAGGTTTACTTATAGCCATAGTTCTTGACAAACATGAATATTCTGTCGTATTTTTAAATCAAATATGAAAGTTTTGTCACAATTTTACTCTAAGGCTTTCGAGATTAGAGCGATCGCGTCACACCAATTCGTAATTTAATACCCTAAATCTTAAGAGGCTCCTATGGCAGTAATTCTTCCAGGCGCACCGTGGTTAATTGCCCATCGTTCCATGTTAGGAATTAACAAGCCTGATAAAGTTGCGCTCAATGGGCAAGATTATGTCCTCTGGCAAAATCAGCAAGGTGAAATTTTCGCTCTTGATAACATTTGTCCGCACATGCAAGCACCTCTATCTGATGGCTGGATTTGCCAAGAACGAGGTACAATTGCCTGTCCCTTCCATGCGTTGGAGTTTGATGGACAAGGAAGGTTGCATCAGTCCGGTCAAGTAGGAAGCCAGCCTATAGCAACACCGCTAGAACTGATTATCAAAGATGACTGCATTTGGACATACGCTGGCCATGTACCGAAAATTCCTGTACCAGATCTCATCTCAAAAGTTAGCGAAGGCATGAGCTTTGTTGGTATAGCAGGAGAAAAGAGTATTCGCGGGACTTTTTTAGATAACTTATTAATCAACTATGACTACAACCACCAATACGGCACACACCGCGATTTATTTGGTATCAAAGCTAATCGTGTTCCGGTGTTTGAGCATGAAGGATATTGGGCTAAGGTTGTGCAAGAACTAGAACGAGAGGATAGTACATGGAATGATATCATCCGTAATCCTCTGGTTATGACTGCACCTAAAACCTACACTGGAACCCTAGAGTATGCTTTCCCATCAGTCCTAACTTTTCGCACCTCTTTTTTACTAGGAGAAATTTTGCAGGTGCATATTTTGTATCCTGAAACAGAAACTCAAACTAAAACTTTTGTGTTGGTCTTCACCAAACCCAAACACCCGATTCTCTTACCTTTGTTAAGACGCTCAATGTTAAGTGCAGTGACAACTGTTGTCGAGCAAGATACACGCGCCATTGAAACTTCTTATCCTCGCCAAACACCGAAGATTCGGCTACCAAAAGAGGAAATTATGTTTCATGCTCAAAAGTTATATCATGATTGGTAAGACTGAGAAATTAGTTTTTTATATGCAAAATTCTTTCACTGCCGTCTTTGAAAAAATAGATGACTGGTACATTGGCTACGTTCAAGAATTACCAGGAGCCAATGTACAAGAGAAAACTCTAGAAGAAGCGAGGGAAAGTTTAAAAGAAGCAATAGAGTTAATTTTAATCTCTAATCGGGAACTGGCAGAGCAGCAACTTTGTGGTAAAGATGTCGTCCGTGAACAAATTACGATTACAGCCTAGTGAAAAGACGTGAATTGATTCGCCATCTTGAAGACAATGGCTGTTTGTTTCTGCGTGAAGGTGGAAGGCATACTATCTACTACAATCCTGAAAATAACAGAACCTCCGCAGTGCCAAGGCATACTGAGATTCTTGATATTTTAGCTATAAAAATTTGCAAAGATTTAGATGTTGCCCCGCCTTAAAAAATTGAGAATTGCTGGAGAGAAATCTAATCCTCCAACATCTGCTGTGCAAACTCAATCGCCGCTTCTGCTGTGGTAATTTTACCCTCAGCTTGGGCGATCGCAATTTCAGTCAGTAGCTCACCTACGACTGGCGACGCTGGAATATTTAATGCTACCATTAGATTTTTACCACTTACTAGTTGAGTGGGATGAGCGACCAGATCATCAGGGTTAAGGTAGCGGCTGATTAATGGTGAGTAAACCAATAATGATTTGTCGCCTGACATCGCCTCTACCAAAGTATCGTGTGCTACAGCCAATACTACTACGGCAGGAAATACATTACCTGCTTCTTGGAACAAAAAATATTGTTCTCGTATGGTTTTGTTAGAAGAGTTTAACTGCGGGAATAATTTAAGAGCAGTTATGACGGCACGAATTTCAGCACGGCTATAAGTGAGTTCTTGTAGTTCTACTTCTGCAACTTCAGGATGAGAATTTACCAGACAAGCAAGTTTGGCTATACCCAACCAAGTTGTTTTGATAGTATCACGCAAGTATTGTTGCAGTTCTACTCCGAGTTGCTGCCAATTTTGTGTAAGTATAGCGGCGGCTGTGTCAACGGTGGCGAGTTTATGAAAGCTTGCGGCTGTGGCATTTTTGCAGAAATATGCAAGTAAACCATCTTTCCCAGCATTAGCTAACCAAGGCGTACCTTGCGGAGTAGCTAGGAGATAACCAATTTCTGTGCGGACTCGTTCGGCGGCGACTGTACTAATGTATGCTGCTAAAGCGCGAATTGTCGCTAGGGTAGTAGGTTCAATGGTAAAATTTAGTTGGGCGGCTTGGCGGTAGGCTCGCATTAACCGTAAAGGGTCATCTTCGAGGTTGGCTGGTGATACCATGCGTAACAGACCTTGCTGTAAGTCAGCACAACCTTGCAGTGGGTCGATGATTTCTTGGGTATGGGGATTATAGGCGATCGCATTAATTGTAAAATCACGTCTATGCAAATCAGTTTCTAAACTATTGCCTTCTTGTTGGGCAAAGTCAGCTGTTGCTTGGGGAAATACGACACGGGCAATTTTGCGTTCTGCATCAAGTAAGACAAAACCAGCTTGATAATGTTTAGCGATCGCTCTGGCTATCTTCACCGCATCAGATGGTATCACAAAATCAAGATCCCAATATTCACGAGTTCTGCCCAGGATAGCATCACGCACCGCACCACCCACCATATAAGCTGGTTGTGGCAACCATTCCAAGCTAAAAGGCCAATTTTGCGGCGCGAGAATCGAATGAACCCAATTGTGCATTGTAATAAAAATCAACCCTGCAACTAGTGAAGAAAACCTTCGCTTACGTTAGATTAGCAATAAAGCTCCTGGAGTTGGTTATATTATGTGTATTTGCGTGAACTGCCACTACGTAGACCGTTGTGTAACCTATCATGCCGTAGAAACCCAACACCAACAGCCTCATTTAACTGAGACTCCAACTTTTGATCCTAATGAACCTTCTATTAATGTCAACATCCGCACCAAAGAAGATGTAATTGAAATGGAATGGGACGTTGTTGGTTGCCTTAGCTTTAAGCAAGAAATGGGTAAATGGTCGAAATTGCGTCCAGGTGAACTAGTACCGACGTGATGGACATGATAGGTAAAATTTAAGCGGCTACTGCTGTTTCTTGTAGTAGTCGTATATTTTTATGATTTTATGCTTGAATAAATATCACACCAACTTTAGGAAAATAATAAATTTAATCACATTGATATCGCCATTAATAACTTTCCCTGCCAATAAATATGCTTTATCACTACATACCACCACGCCAGAATTAGGCTTGGCTATTAGTAACCTTGCTGGGGCAACTCGCTCAAACGTTTGGAATTTGGGGCGTGATTTATCTAGTTATCTGCATCAATATTTAATTGATTTTATTCAACCACAAACTTGGTCAGATTTGGCATTTATTGCTGTTACTAAAGGGCCAGGTGGTTTTACTGGGACTCGTATTGGTGTAGTCGCAGCCCGTACTTTGGGGCAACAATTAAATATACCTGTGTTTGCTATTTCGACTTTAGCTGCAGTAGCTTGGTCACAAAAAAGCGACTATCAAAAAGTAATTGCTGTGGAAATGCCAGCACAAAGAAATAAAGTATTTGGTGCTATCTATCAGCTAACACCAGATGAAATCACAGCCTTATTTCCTGATACAGTGCTAACTCCAGAAGCTTGGCAAGAAACTTTAGCTAATTGCAATACTGAGTATCAGCTAATTCAAGCACAATCTGGTTTAGCCGCAACTGTAACAAGTATTTTGGAACTTGCGTATCTAGAATGGCGACAAGGAAAACGTCCTAATTGGTCAGAGGCTTTACCTTATTATGGGCAACATCCAGTAGAAATTTGAAACTTACTATAGGACTCTTATTTGATTTTTGAAATATACGTAGCAAAAAAATGTAGGTTGGGTTGACGTAAGGAAACCCAACATTAATCTTAGTGTTGGGTTTCGCTGATGCTCAACCCAACCTACGGCTAATGCACAATTTTAGCCTTGCCACGTCAGTAGTGGACTGTTTCAGCTAAAACAGTCCACTACAGATACTTAGATTTTTTCAGAAATCAAATCGGACTCCTATATTGCGAGATTAAATGTAATACACAATACTATTTATTCTTATTTTGTTGTGTAGCATACACAAAATTAGTATAATTATGGCTCACTTTTAGGTTAACAATTGGATTATCCAAAATCTAAAATATTAAATCAATGCTGCCTCCATCTTTCCAACCAATTTCTCAGCGTCCAACGTTGAAATTACCGCATAACGCCAGAGTTGCAGTATGGGTAGTGATGAATGTGGAACACTTTACCTTTGGCAAACTTGGAACAGCAATTCAACCACATTTGAATAGTTATCCGGAAATTGCTAACTATGGCTGGCGAGATTATGGGAATCGTGTAGGAATTTGGCGATTATTAGAATTATTTGCTCAATTAGAAATACCTGTTACCGCAGCAGTTAACGGCGAAATTTGCACACTTTATCCAGAAATTATGACGGCTATGCTGCAACATAATTGGGAAATTATGGCGCATGGCATTAATAATTCTACTGGTCATAGTGGCATGGATAAGGAAACAGAAACTCAGATAATTAAACAAACTTTAGTTTTATTACAACAAGCTACAAGTAAACTCCCTAAAGGCTGGTTAACGCCAGGATTTTCAATTACAGAATCAACATTTGAATTACTCTATACAGCAGGTATTGTTTACACTGCTGATTGGGTAAATGATGACCAACCTTATTGGTATCTTTTACCTAATGGTCGTTTGTTAGCAATTCCTTATACAATAGAAGCCAATGATATCAGCTTGTGCTTAAGTAACCGCTTTTCTGGTGCTGAATTTGCTCAAGCAATTATCGACCAATTTGAGCAATTATGGCAGGATGGAGAATCGCAAGGTAGAGTCATGGCAATTGGTTTGCATCCGTTTATTGTGGGACAACCGCTAAGATTGAAGTATTTAAAAGAGTGTTTATTGCATATTAAAAATAAATCTGAGACTTGGTTAACTACTGGGGAAGGGATTTATGAATGGATGAATAAAAACTTTGGTGTTGCTGAAAAGACTATTTAAAAGCTCATGCAAAGGCGAGGCAGCGCGTTGGGCGGGTTCCCCGACTTGAAGCGACTGCCGTCGCAAAGACGCAAAGAAGAACGCAGAAAAATAATTATTAAAGTTATGAATGTTTCACAAACCCAAATTATAAAAATACCTGTAATTGATGCTAACGCCGAAAATGTTAAACCATACGGGCATTTATTAGGCGATGATGTTAGCAAACCTGGACTAGGCATTCCTTTTTATCAAGGTAGGGTATTAGAAGGCGAAAATATTGATTTTACCTATCGGGGAACGGCGACTTTTAGAACTGCGAAAATAATGCCAGGTTATCCCCCGATTATATGGTTAGAACGCCATCTGCACATGACGCAAATGTTTATTGGCTTGGGTCAATCACCATTTATTATGGTGATGGCTCCACCGAATCATGAAAATGGCGAAGATTTACCTCATTTAAACCAAGTTAAAGCGTTACGCTTCTCGGCTGGACAAGGACTGTTGTTGCATCTTGGGACTTGGCATGATTTTCCCATAGCTTGCGATCGCCCGGTAGTCATCCTCACCGCAAATTCTGATGAAGTTGTCACCGCTTTAAGTCAAATGCAAACACCCAGCGAAATGAACCAAGGCGATGTTTACAAAATTTCATTACCAAAAAGATTGAATTGTGAATTATACTTGGATATTTAATCAAAGGCAAAGGTGAGGCAGAGGTACGCAAAGAAGCCTCAGCGATATTCTGCGCTTTCCTTAGCGATACTCTGCGTTTAAATCAAAAATGGATTTACTCAACGCTGATACTTATTTATGTCCTGAAGATATTCAAACTATCACTAACTGGGGTGAAAGTTGGACTTGGTTAGCAGGTGGAACATGGCTATTTTCGGAACCACAACCCAATTTGAAAGTGTTAGTAGATATCCAGCAGTTGGGATGGGATGAAATTGAAGTTGGAGAAGATTATTTGATTATTGGGGCAACTTGTCCATTAATTAAATTATTAGAATATTCTTATCCTGAAGCATGGACAGCAATTGCTGGATTAAAAAATGCAGTTACAGCATTAGCAGCGTCATCAAAAGTAGTTAACGTGGCGACAGTAGGAGGTAATATTTGTCTAGCCTTATCTGTGGGAACATTAGCACCAGTCATGGTGGCGTTGGCTGCAATTTACGAAATTTGGAATTTACAAGGAAAGTCACGACAAGTTGTAGCGCAAGACTTTCAAATTAGCACTAAAAAAACCATTTTGCAACCAGGCGAAATATTACGACGGGTGTTAATTCCTCTGCCTCATTTACAATGGCAAGTTAATTATCAACGCTTTAGTATAGCTGCAACTGACCCAGCTTTAGCAATTGTCGTCACTGCTAAAAACCATCAACAAGTACGTTGTGTAATTGCTGCTAGTGTGGCTGCACCTCAACTATTAGAAGGTGAAGATATGCAAGTTAATTTAGATGAAGAAAATTTTATTGAAGATGCTAGGGCAAGTGCAAGTTACCGACGGCATATAACAGAGATTTTAATAGGGCGATCGCTATCAGCATTATGCAAAAACAGTTAAAATTTCAGGTTAATGGGCAAACTCATACAATCACTTGTCATCCTGGAAGTAGCCTGTTAAGTTTATTACGCCAATTGGGTTATTTTGGTGTCCATCGTGTATGTGATACTGGCGATTGTGGTGCTTGTACTGTCTGGGTAAATGATACACCCATTCATAGTTGCATTTATCCGGCGATGCGAATTGCGAATCAAACAGTCACCACCATTGAAGGACTTTCGCAAAACGGCGAACTCGCACCTATACAGCAAGCATTTTTAACAGCACAAGGATTTCAATGTGGTTTCTGCACTCCTGGTGCAATTATGAGTGCGGCGAAGTTACCCCAAATGTCAGAAGCCGAATTGCGTTTCGCCTTAAAAGGAAACCTCTGTCGCTGTACTGGATATCAAGCCATAGTCGAAAGTATCTTGCTTTCTCAAAACTCAGCACTTAAAACTCAGCACTCAGCACTCAGCACTCAGCACTCAATAGGACAAAACATTCCCAAACA
Organism: Nostoc sp. CHAB 5844; assembly: GCF_020829595.1. GTDB lineage: Bacteria > Cyanobacteriota > Cyanobacteriia > Cyanobacteriales > Nostocaceae > Nostoc_B. The sequence goes on along the minus strand of NZ_JAIVFW010000001.1, from coordinate 373,984 downwards.
AGATGGAGATTTAATAGTTACAGGTAAAGCAGCCTACACAGCAGATATTGCACCACCTGGATTACTTCATCTTAAAGTGTTGCGATCGCCTCATCCCCACGCCTGTATCCGCAACATCGACACCACTAAAGCCAAAGCACTTCCCGGTGTAGTTGCTGTGTTCACCCACGAAGATGTCCCTAGAATACCTTACACCACTGCGGGTCATGCCGAACCAGTACCAGATCCTTTAGATCATTACTTATTAGATCATAAAGTAAGATTTGTCGGCGATCGCGTCGCGGCTGTCGTTGCCGAATCATCCAATATTGCCGCACAAGCTTGTGAATTAATTACTGTAGATTACGAAATTTTACCCCACATTACCGACCCCATCCAAGCAATGAATCATGGGGTTGTTATTCACGATGAACCAGAATCATCTCAAATTCCTGATAGAAATCGTAATATTGCTGGACAAGTATTCCTCGAATTTGGTGATATAGAACAGGGATTTCACCAAGCCGATTTAATTGTCGAAAACACCTACCACTTACCTGCTGTTCAACACGTTCACCTCGAACCCCATATTACTATTAGTTGGTTAGAAACAGATGATACATTAGTTGTACGTTCTAGTACTCAAGTGCCATTTCATTGCCAAAGATTACTCGCCCAAATCTTCAACTTACCCCCAGAAAAAGTTAGAGTTTATAAAGCACAACTAGGTGGTGGGTTTGGTAATAAACAAGAAATATTATCCGAAGACCTCTGCGCTTTAGCAACGTTGCGAACAGGCAAACCTGTACAATGGGAATTTACAAGAACAGAAGAATTCACCGCTACAAATAGTCGTCATGCAATGACAATTAAAATTAAAAGCGGTGTGAAAACAGATGGTACGTTAACTGCTCAAGATATAGAAGTAATTGCTAACACTGGCGCGTATGGTAATCACGGTCAGACAGTAGTATTTTTATCAGGTTATATTCCTTTAGGATTGTATCGTTGTCCTCATAAAAGATATCGCGGTTTTGCAGTTTATACAAATACGATGCCTGCGGGAGCATTTCGCGGTTATGGCGCAACTCAAGGCAGTTTTGCAATGGAATGCCAAATCGATGAAATTGCTCAAAAGTTAAATATTGACCCTGTTGAAATACGCTTGAAAAATTTAATTCGTCCAGGGGATGTAATTAGTTTAGCAAAGTCTAACGACCACTTTAACTTAATTGGTAGCTACGCCGTTAATGAATGCTGGGAAAAAGTTCTTAAGTCACTTAATTATGTTCCTGGTACACCACCAATAGTTGAAGGTTTTCGCCGTCGTGGTGTTGGGTTTGCTGTTTCTATGCAAGGTAGTGGTTTATGTAAAATCCATCTTGCCAATGTGAAATTATCACGCTTACCTAATAACAAATACGAATTAAGAACAGGTTCCGTAGATGTTGGTACTGGTTCTGATACAACTTTAAGACAAATTGCCGCAGAAGTTTTAGGTGCAACAGTTGCCGATATTCATATCATTTCTGGTGATACACAAAACACCCCTTTTGATGCAGGTTCTTATGCTTCCGCGACAGTTTATATTTCTGGACAAGCAGTGAAATTAGCTGCTGAAGAATTACTAAAAACTGGAGAAGATAGTGTGGAAATTTCTTATAAAGCAGATGAATCTACATTAACATTTGCCGTCCAAGGTGTAGAAGTAGAAGTTGATACCGAAACAGGCAAAGTGCAAGTTTTAAAATGTGTGCAAGCAATTGATATAGGTAAAGCAATAAATCCCCGAATTTGTCACGGACAAGCAACAGGCGGTATAGCAATGGGAATTGGCTATGCTTTAACAGAAGAATTAATCTTTGATGCACAAGGACGCATTCTTAACCCAACATTGCGCGAGTATCGCATCCCCACAGCCGCAGATATGCCACCAATGGAAATAATTTTAGTAGAAAAAGCCGATCCTTACGGCCCCTTTGGTGCAAAAGGCGTAGGAGAAATTATAACTAATTGTACAGCCCCAGCCATAGCCAATGCGATCGCCCACGCCACAGGATACCGACTGCGCCAACTTCCCATGACACCGGAACGCATTTGGCAACAACTCCAAGGTTTGTAGAGACTTTTGCATGAATGTTAGAACACAAGAATTTTCAGCCTCACGCAAAGGCAAGGCAGCGCGTTGGGGAGACACTGCGTTGCGCGGGTTAAGAGCGTTGAAGCAAGTGTCGTCGGCTCTGCCGACAGCCGCGCGACTGCCGCGCAAAGGCGCAAAGAGTTATACAAAAATTTTTCAAACTTTCCTTCCTCTGTGGCCTCTGCGTCTCTGTGGTTCGTTAAAAAAATTGATTTTTAGTATCACTGTGTAAGTTCTATGGGTGTCAGCATCACCAACTGCTGCTTAATCAACGTTCTCACCCCATCTAAGCCAAACTGCACATTTGCTAAAATTTCTGCGACTGTCTTTTGACTATTACAAGCTTGCATAAACTCAAATTCTGCTGTTGATAAATTGATAACTTGGTAGTCGTAATTAAAAATACATTGACTCGGAAAGCCGTCAATACAAGGATTTAATTCGGGAATTGCTGATAAAAGTCTTTCATCACTTGACCAGTCAGCTTTGACTATGGGAGGACGACCAAGGAAAAATTCGTAATGGGTAACTTCTGGGTCTAGTAATTCTATTAAACGATACAACTCACGCTCATTGAGATTTTCTGCCCGTTCGATTAACTCTGGTGCTTTACTCAACAGTCTATCCAACTGCCAAAAACCAGGATTTGAAAAGCCGATAAATTCTAAGCCAGAAGCATCAATCAATTCAAACAATGTTTCAACGTTGTAATCAACCTCTTGGGGATGAACGTACATATCAGCGAAGCATTCATCTCGCTGGTTTTCCATTGCCCAGCGTTGTTTTTCGTATTTGACAATTCGATTGTTTTCTGGTAAAGAGGAAAATATTTGTCGTCCAACTTGCACACCATCACGGTAGTCGCCGCGTTTCTCGCCTTGGAGAAGTGCGATCGCTTTTTGCATGAGTTGAATTTCCCAACGTCCCAACTCTCCATATACAAAAATGTGCATGAAGCCGCCTGGCGCTAATTTCTTGGCTAAAGCTTGAATACCACGAATGGGATCGGGTAGGTGATGCAAAACACCGACGCAATTAATAAAATCAAATTCACCTTGTAACTGTTCCACATCGTAGATGCTGAGGTGATGGAACTCAACACGGTTTGCGCCAGAACGCTGACAACGTTCTTTTGCCACAGCCAAAGCACCCGCACTCAAGTCAATACCGACTACAGAAGCTTGGGGGTTGAGGTGAACCAAGTATTCTGTACCTACGCCTGTACCGCAGCCAGCATCTAAAATGCGGATGTCTTGCTGTTGGGGTTTTTGGCTGGTGCAGAAGTTATAAGCTGCTAACCAATTCCAGCGCCAGTTATAACCTGGGGGTGGTTCATCTAGCAAGGGTTCTGGAGGAAATGGATAGGTATTGTAGAGCTTGGCAACAGCAGCACTAACGCTTTGGGAATCTGACATGATTAGCAACATCGCAGCATTTCTGAGTTTATCGAAATGCTGGACATTTGTAGTAATGGTTTTTAACGGAGAGAGGGGCTAGAGGCTAGGGGTTAGGGGCTAAAGGTTAGTATTTTTACTCAGCACTCAGTACTCAGCACTTTCAACTTTTAGTCTCGTTCTTGATAGTCTTCAGCGGACTGCGGATCTAGTTCCCAGCGACGATCATCACGCTGTTCTAGAATGTCGTTGGTACGGAGATAGGCTCTGTCGTCCATTTCTAAGCCTACGGCTGCTTCTATTTCTTCTGTGATATCCTGCTCAGGGGCAGCCACAGTACCACCCACAGCTTCGTCGCCTACGGTATCTTGCCAATAAGTATAACTGTCATCACTGGTGACTTCAGGACTATCTGGATACTCTGGGCTGGTTTCGTCTAGCGATCGCTCACCAACATTGTACCCTGGCAGGTCTTTCACTCCAGTGCCGTAAGATTCGGTAATTTCTTGCGGCAAATCTTCAGAATTGATTTCAGGATGATTATTTTTTTCTGCCATAATATCTGCCTTTTCTGCATTCCCACAATAACGTTTTTGTTGGCAAAATTTGTCTCACTTAGGATGTACAACTTTAGAAATAAAAAAATCTATCCCCTTAGAACGAAGTTAAGGTAGTTTTTACAGCCTAATCTTGTAATTGTAAATTCAAGGTCAAGCCACTTGTAGTTGAATCTGTTAGTTATGAGTTAGAAGTTCTCAACCCACACAACAAACTTACCCAATTTATTAACTTCTTAACTCATAACTTTATCTCGGTAATAATTAACTATTTATATTTAAACTTATTTAAATTTCTTAGACCCAAACAAGTATTGATTTTTTTGGCGGAGGTGGAAAGTGGAATATCACGAGTTTATTACCCATGTACAAAGCCTATCTCAATCTAATTCTCGTGAGGAGGCAGAACTTGCTACTCGTGCGACACTAGAAACTATTAAAGAACGTATTGCCAGCAGTGATATTCAAGATTTAGTTGCACAACTACCAGAGGAACTAAATACTTATTTACAAACCCAAGTACAAGCTAGTGGTCAAACTTTCAATCTGCAAGAGTTTATTAAACGTGTAAGCCAAAAAGAAAACATAGAACCAACCACTACGGCAATTCATGTTAGGGCAGTTTTTGCTGTATTGCAAAATGCTATCAAGCCGGAAAATTTTTCTAAGTTCCAAGCTCATTTCACGCACGATTACGAAGAACTTTTTGCTGCACCACATACTAGTGAAGTGCCTACTTAGTTCAGCACTAATAATTGACAAATTTCCACACAATTAACAATAATCGAAATAGGTAAATCCATGTCATATCAAAACAATCACTTTGGGAAGAAAAAAGTAGCAATTCTGATTGAAAATGATGTAGAAGATGCAGAATTTACAATTCCTTGTAACGGGCTGAAACAAGCGGGAATCGAAGTAGTTATCCTCGGTTCGCGGATGAACGAGAAATACAAAGGCAAACGCGGTAGAGTTTCTGTTCAACCTGATGGTACAACCACAGAAGCGATCGCCGCAGAATTCGACGCAGTTATAATTCCTGGTGGTATGGCTCCTGATAAGATGCGGCGCAACCCCAATACAGTCCGCTTTGTGCAAGAAGCCGTGCAGCAAGGAAAGCTTGTAGCAGCGGTTTGTCACGGGCCACAACTTCTGATTGAAGGCGATTTGCTCAGAGACAAAAACGCCACTGGCTTCAGCGCTATCCGTCGAGATCTGCTCAATGCAGGTGCAAATTATCAAGATGAAGCACTTGTCGTTGATGGTAATTTAATTACTTCCCGCGAACCTGGAGACTTGGCAATTTTCACCACAGCTATTCTCAGTCGCCTGGGTTACGGTGGTAAAGATGCAGCGCTTCCCGATGAGACAGATACTGATGCTGAATGGTGGAAAATTGCTGATGCTTGGGGTGGTTCCACTAAAGCTGAGATTGTCAGAGGTGTAAATACTGCTTTGAGTGGTGAGCGTTATTCTCTAGAAGCTCTAGAAAAGTATTACGAAAAAGAATCTAATACCGAAGCGAAAGTCATCTTTCAACAGATGAGCGCTAATAAACGGCGACATATTGAAATATTAGAAACCTACCTCAACAATTTAGGTGAAAAGCCTTCTTTAGCAGCCAATATTGCAAATCAATATGCTAAGGTCAAAACTGCTCTGACTGGTAGTGATGACATCTATCAAATACGTTGCGCTTTGGGTGATTTGCAAACAGGCATTGGTGACATTGGTAATTTATCTGCAATGTTTACCGACCCAGTAGCAACCTCTATTTTTAAAGAAATTTACCGTAATTTGTTGAGAGACGAACAACGCTTGGTAGAGCTATATCGGGCGCAGATAGGTGCTGGAGTTGCATCTCCTAAGCCAACTACAGGTGCTGCTGTATCTATGTAGTAGCAATTCGTAATTCGTAATTAAGAAAAGCAGATGTTATCAAACAGAATACATTCGTCAGGAGTCAGAATTCAGAATTGAATTTGTAGCTCGTGGCGAATGAATAAACGGGTTTAAGACCCCCGCTAAATTAAAAATTTAGCGGTCTACAATTAGTGGCGGGTCTGAATCCCCCACGCTCTTGTTCTGAACGGCAGTTGCTTTATGCCGGGGAACCCGTCCACTGCACTGCCTCCTCCTGAATTCTGACGAATGTATTCTTCTTCAAAAATATGGGTTTTTACTACACACAGAAATAAATTACGAATTACGAACTATTTTGATTGGGAAAAATCAAAAATTCCCAATCCAAAATCTAAAATCTAAAATCTAAAATTGTATGACTTCAACAGGCGATCGCATCAGTAAAACTCCAGGAGAAGCTAATGAGATGGAACGGTGGGCTTCTCTCATTGGCGGTGGAGCTATGGTACTCACGGGTTTAAAACAAGGCTCGCTACGCGGAGTCCTAACTGCACTGGCTGGTGGTGGTCTAATCTACCAAGGCTTAACCAAGCAAAGCACAATTGGGCAAGTACAGGAAGCAGTAGGCATGAATAAACCAATCAAAGTTGAAAAGACGGTAACGATTAATAAACCAGCAGATGAACTCTACCGTTTTTGGCACAACTTTGAGCAATTACCCACCTTTATGAAGCATCTCCAATCTGTCAAGGTGTACGACGCAAAACGTTCTCATTGGATTGCCAAGGCTCCCTTGGGTAACAACGTGGAATGGGATGCAGAGATTCTCGAAGATAGAGAAAACGAGTTTATTTCTTGGGCTTCTGTGGAAGGTGCAGATGTTGATAACTCCGGCTTTGTCCGCTTTAAAAAAGCCCCAGGCGATCGCGGTACAGAAGTCAAGGTTGTTTTAGAATACGACATTCCTGGCGGCGGATTAAGTGCAGCCATAGCCAAACTTTTTGGCGAAGAACCAGAACAGCAAATCGGTGATGACTTACGCCGCTTTAAAATGCTCATGGAAGCAGGAGAAATTGCCACCACAGAAGGCCAACCAACAGGCAAAAGATGAAGAATGAAATTCATACTTCATACTTCACACTTTACATTTCATACTTCATACTTCACACTTCATACTTCATACTTTTATGAAAGCAGTCTGTTGGCAAGGTGCTAATGAAGTCCGGGTTGAATCAGTACCATATCCGACAATTCTCAACCCCCGTGACGCGATTATTAAAATTACTTCCACAGCCATTTGTGGTTCTGATTTACATATATATGGTGGCTATATCCCAACAGTACAGAAAGGTGACATTATCGGTCACGAATTTATGGGAGAAGTCGTCGAAGTTGGTAAGGCAGTCAATAATTTAAAAGTAGGCGATCGCATTGTTGTTCCCTCGACAATTGGCTGTGGTAGATGTCATTATTGCCAACGTGATATGTGGTCACTGTGTGATAATTCTAACCCCAATAGTTGGCTTGAGGAAAAATTATTTGGCAATGTTACATCAGGAATTTACGGCTACTCTCACCTCTTAGGAGGCTATGCAGGCGCACAAGCCGAGTATATCCGTGTGCCTTTTGCTGATGTTGGTGTTGTGAAAGTTCCGTCAGATATCTCTGACGAAAAACTTTTATTTATTTCTGACGCGATCCCGACTGGCTACATGGGAGCAGAATTGTGTGATATTCAGCCAGGAGATACAGTCGCGGTTTGGGGTTGTGGTGCAGTTGGACAGTTTGCCATGATTAGCGCCTACATGATGGGTGCAGAAAAAGTAATTGCGATCGACCGCTTCCCCGAACGCTTGGAAATGGCGAAAAAATATGCCAAAGCGGAAGTAATAAATTACGAAGAAGTGAATGCAGGTGAAGCATTAAAAGAAATGACTGGCGGACGCGGCCCTGATGCTTGCATTGATGCAGTCGGTTTAGAAGCGCACGGTGTCGGTTTAGAAGACTTCTACGACCAAACAAAACAAAAGCTCAGATTAGAAACCGACCGTCCCCACGTATTACGAGAAATGATGGTAGCCTGTCGTAAAGGTGGCACTTTGGCAATTATGGGTGTTTATGGTGGTTTCGTAGACAAAATACCCTTGGGTGCAGCTTTTAACAAAGGTCTCACCTTCAGAATGGGGCAAATGCATGGACAGAAATATATGCATTTGTTACTCCAGCTAATATTGGACGGTAAACTTGATCCTTCTTTTGTGGTAACTCATCAACTACCACTAGAAGAAGCTGCTCACGGTTATGAAATTTTTCAACAGAAAAAAGATAACTGTGTCAAAGTCGTCCTCAAACCATGAATTGGCTGATAGCCGTTCAGTTGTACACACAAATAAATAAAGCAAATGAGGTTATTTATGAAGCAAGTGATTTCTCGTTTACGCCAAATTATGGTTGTTTTCTTAGTAGGATTTATGTTCTTACTAGGTCAAGCTTTTAGCTTTGTTAACGTAGCACAAGCTGATGTGACAACTCCAGAGGGTATTTATTACAAAGGTGTACCCGAAGGTCAAAACAATGGCATTCAAAACGACAACCAAGTAAGAAATGCTCAGTCCAAGCTTAAAGGCGCTGCTGATAAAGTCCGTGAAAAACTAAACTTGGATGAGGACACTTCCAGAGCTACAAAAGAGTTTTTCAAAGATACGAAAGATAAAGTTGGCAAAGCAGTTGAGCCATCTACAGGAACCAGAGAAGGCTATTACCAAAATCCTCCTACCAAACAACTTAGAGATAGAGGATAGGTCTCAAAAACAAAAGTAAAAGGATAGCCATGTAGGGTGTGTTAGGCGCGTCTTTTCGATTATGATGTATCACAAAAAAAATAACCAAAGCACCTAACACACCATTTTATCTAGCTGGATGTTACTAGCTATTTGTTATTTGTATACACAAATGACAAATGACTAATAACAAATGACTAATGACAAAGGACTAAAAATTATGAAAGCAGTTTGCTGGCACGGAGCAAACGATGTGCGGGTAGAAACGGTTCCCGATCCAAAAATTCTTAACCCGCGTGATGCCATTATTAAAATTACTTCCACAGCTATTTGTGGCTCAGATTTGCACATTTATAATGGCTATATTCCCACCATGCAAAAGGGTGATATCTTGGGGCATGAATTCATGGGGGAAGTTGTAGAATTAGGCAGTGAAGTTAAGAATGTTAATATAGGCGATCGCGTCGTTGTTCCCTTCACAATTTCCTGCGGTAACTGTTTTTTCTGCCAGCGCGATTTATGGTCACTTTGTGATAACTCCAACCCCAACGCTTGGATGGTAGAACTGCAAATGGGTCACTCACCAGCTGGCTTATTTGGTTACTCTCACTTATTTGGTGGTTACGCTGGCGGACAAGCAGAGTATGTCCGAGTACCCTTTGCTGATATTGGCTTATTCAAGATTCCTCCTCATCTGACAGACGAGCAAGTTCTATTTTTAACAGACATTTTCCCGACTGGTTACATGGCAGCAGAAAACTGCAACATCAAACCCAGCGATATCGTTGCAGTTTGGGGTTGCGGCCCAGTCGGACAATTTGCCATTAAAAGTGCTTTTCTCCTTGGTGCGGAACGCGTTATCGCCATTGACCGCATTCCTGAACGTCTGCAAATGGCCAAAGAACAGGGTAAAGCCGAAGTCCTCAACTATGAACAGATAGATGTCGGCGAAGCACTCAAAGAAATGACAGGCGGCCGTGGCCCCGATGCTTGTATTGATGCCGTAGGTATGGAAGCACACGGCACAGATGCAATGGCATTCTACGACAAAGTAAAACAAGCAGTCCGTTTAGAAACAGACCGTCCAACAGCATTACGCCAAGTAATCGTGTCTGCTGGAAAAGGTAGTCACGTATCACTTGCAGGAGTTTACGGTGGCTTCCTCGACAAAATACCTATGGGTTCTGCAATGAACAAAGGTCTAACCTTCAAAATGGGGCAGACCCACGTCCATAGATATCTAAAACCCTTACTCAATCACATTGAAAACGGTGATCTCGACCCTTCATTTGTGATCACACACAAACTACCTATAGACCAAGCACCCCACGGCTACGAAATTTTTAAACATAAAAAAGATAACTGCATCAAAGTTGTTCTCAAACCATAAACTGGGTAATTAAATATGACTGACACAAGCGTAAAAAAAATAGATTCCAGCCATTCACCCAAAGGTAAACTCGGTCAGAAATATCTTGCTTCTGGCAAAACAGTTTCCATGCGTCTTTGGGAAAACGAACAACCCGGTGAAGATAAACCACCAACTGCACGCGATTATGAAACTGTTGGTTATGTAATTAATGGTCGTGCAGAATTACACATCGAAGGACAAATTATTTTGCTAGAACCTGGCAGTTCTTGGGTTGTCCCTAAAGGTTCACACCATAGCTACAAAATTCTCGAACCATTCACTGCCGTAGAAGCAACTAGCCCACCTGCACAAGTTCACGGGCGCGATGAAAATTAACCTTTCATAGGCTTTTGTGCTTACAAGTTGCACAATTGAAATTTTGGAGAAAAACTTCAAACCCTCTCCCCTGCTCACGCCAGTTGCTACAACTCTTGGAACCTCCCTTCGGGTGACGCTCAAGAGCGTCGAAGATCGCTGCGCTAACACAGTTGCCTGATGCCACTTGCTCCACTTGGGTCTCCCCAAGTGGAGCAAGTGGCTCCGGAGGGAAACCCTCCCTCCGCACTGATTCACCGCAACGCACTGGCTCCTCTGCTCCCCTGCCACGCCAGTCGCGCGGCTGTCGGGAAACCCGCAAGGGGAGCCAGCGCTCCCCTTGCGGTCTCAACAAGCAAACTTTTGTGATTATTAGCTTAGTTCACCTAACGTCAATGCCTATTATCTTGAGAGTGCGTTTAGTTTTTACTAACTCAGTTGGGTTGCGGCTCGGAAGAATTTGGCTTCTTGGACGGGAGAGAAGTTTTGACAAAGAAGTAATGGTTTTTTATAGTTCTGTGCAGCTTGGACAATTTTTCCGCGTCCTGGTAGTTCGTAAGTGTTGAGGGAATTAGGCGTGACAGCCCAAAGATAACTGCGTTCTTCACCTATGGAGTATTGCAACAGCAGCGTATCTTTATCGAGTTGTTGTTGAATTTGCGACAAGGTAAGGGGTTGGGGATATTTCAAGTCACCATATTCTTGGTTAGCTGCACTGATTTTGGCTGCTAGCTGTTGCTAGAGCATATGGCAATAACTCTGTTGGTAGTCTGGCTACACATTTGAACAATTAAGCAGAAGAGATGTTGAGTCTATGTTAGTAATTACACTCAAAGAAACGAGAGTTTACCGAGAAATTAAAGAAGAAGGACGTGAGGAAGGACGTGAACAAGCAACTTTTAATCTGGTTATGCGACAGCTAACTAAGCGGTTTGGAGTATTGTCTGAGGAAATGCGCTCCTCAATTGCTGCTTTGCCTTTGCCTATTTTGGAAGATTTAAGCGAAGCATTGTTAGATTTTACCAGTTTGGCTGATTTACAGGCTTGGTTAGACAAGTGATACAGCAGAATTCAGAATAAAAGTAGTCTCACTATATGACTCATACTTGATTTTTGAAATAATTGCAAAGCCGTAATCTCCCGCACGTAAGATTTATTTTATAAACACTCTCGTTATCTCACTAGGGAACATTATCTGCCTGGACATCGTGATGTACATTTAAATATGGCGGACATATTGAACTGTTCATGACATCCATTCTGCTCAATAATCGCTATCAAGTTATCCAGGTACTCGGTGCTGGGGGATTTGGGGAAACCTTTTTGGCAGAAGATACTCATATGCCTTCTCGCCGTCGCTGTGTGATTAAGCAACTAAAACCAATTGCCAATGATCCTCAAACCTATCAATTAATTCAGCAACGGTTTGAAAGAGAAGCAGCAACTTTGGAGTATCTGGGGGAAAGTAGTGACCAAATTCCCAGGCTACACGCTTATTTTTCGGAGAATGGACTGTTTTATCTGGTGCAAGAATGGATTCACGGTGAAACTTTAACCCATCTTGTGGCAACTAGAGGATGCCAAAGTGAAACCACAGTCCGAGAAATTCTCTTAAGTTTGCTATCAGTATTGAATTATGTACATAGCAAAGGCATCATTCACCGAGATATCAAACCAGATAATATTATTTTGCGTTCTGTTGATGGCAAACCAGTTTTGATTGATTTCGGTGCAGTTAAAGAAACCATCCGAACAGTGGTAAGTAAACCAGGATATCCGACTCAATCGCTGGTGATAGGTACGCCTGAATATATGCCAAGTGAACAAGCTATCGGACGACCAGTTTACGCTACAGATATCTATAGTTTAGGCTTAACAGCTATTTATTTATTGACTGGTAAACAGCCTTCAGGATTATCAACTAATCAACAAACTGGCGAGATTCTCTGGCAGAATGACGCGCCGCAGGTTTCGCCACAACTAGCGATGGTGCTGAATCAGGCAATTAAACCCCAACCGAGCGATCGCTACAGCACTGCTAGTAAAATGCTTGATGCTTTAAACTCTATCAGTAATATTGCTACATCCGCTACTATCAGTCTCAGTCCTGCTGTGACTGCATCAACTCAGCCAACCCAAGCATTTTCTACGCCTCCAACAATTGTTTCAAGAAATCCTCAAAAACCTATTTTGATATTTGGTGGGTTAATAGTTGCTGCTTTAATTGCTGGGATAGGAATTTTTCGCTTGACTCGTCCCCAACACTCAGAAGTACCCATCATTACAAATTCCGACTCTCCAGCATCTCCTATTCCATCTTTAGAAGCCAATAATCAGCCTGCTGCTGCACCACCATCTTCTGTTACACCTAGTACTTCCCCACAGCAGCCAATAAATTCTGCTCCTTTATCTGCCAACAACGACACAACAGACTCTAATTCTGGCAATGAATCTTCAATAAACACCGATACTCAGCCTGTAATTCCAAATACTAATAGTTCAACAACCACACCCAATACACAACCAGCTGTAATTCCTACCAAAGAAGCACCTGCCGCACAACAAGACAAGCCAGATAATAAAAAAAAAGAAAGTACAACAAGCCGTCCAAGCATTCCAGCATTTCCTACAGGTACAAACAGAAGCACAGTAGAAGCAAGTCTTGGAAAGCCAAGTAAAGATTATCGGGGTTTGTGGGGTAAAACTCGTGCTGTCACGTATAATTTAGTGCCGAATCAAATCGACTTGGGCTATTTATTCGACCGTAGTTCAGGAAGGTTAGTGCAAACCGAGGCAGCTTTTGCCCAAACAGTAGACCTGAATGTAATGCAAAATACTTTAAGTGGAATGCTTAATGGACAAGTCACTCCAGATATTCAGCAAAAATTACAACAAATTCAACAGCGCCAAACAGATGATTTTAGTTTTGATTTAGGTTTTGTGAAAGGACAAATTGTGCGTCAAAATTGTGATTTTATTTATATCAGTATTTGGGAAGCAGACCTACATCCTATTGGCAACCCTTCAGCAGCAAAACAGTGTTATTAATAATTCGTAATTCGTAATTCGTAATTTATAATTCGTAATTTATAATCTGAGTCGCCTAAATTTATGAAAGTCGGTAAAAATAAGGGTTTGGGATTTTTATCTAGCGAGAGTGACTAAAGAGCGATAAAACAAGGGTGTAGTAGTTGTAGGGTGTATTCTCTACTCCCTACTCCCTAATTTCTTAATGTCCAGCAACCATGGCAGGTATTAGAACTGCATCAATAACATGAATTACACCATTGTCTGCCAGAATATCAGTTTTGAGGATTTTGGCATCATTTACTTTAATATCTCCGTTAGCAGACTCAATTGCTAAAACAGATCCCTCAAGAGTCTCTGTTTCTTCAATTTGCACCAAGTCATCAGACCTGACATCGCCAAAAGCAACATGATAGCTAACAATTTTCTTCAGTTTGGCAGTATCTTGCAGTAACGCATCTAAGGTTCCCTCTGGTAGCTGTGCAAAAGCCTCATCCGTAGGTGCAAAAAGTGTAAAAAAATCAGGGCTTTGAAGAGTATCTGTGATTTGTGCAGCCTTAGCAGCTTCTACTAGAGTGTTGAAATTGCCTGCATTAACAGCAGTTTCCAAAAGATTAGCCATGTGATATGAATATAGTCTTACAAAATTATTTATAAATTGATACAAGGCTATCAACCTCTATCAATGGTGTTAAGCATCACCAACGCCTACCACTCTGCCACTATCTGCCTTGATAACTGATTACTGTTTACTGTTGACTGCCATACAGTACTGCTACACTGGGGAATGTCCCCAAGAACCATTAATTATGCTCAAGCGTTCCAAGTTCGAGACAACCCAAACTCAAATTATGCACCGTGCCGAGGATTTAATTAGTGCAGCCTCGAATCGCTACCGCATTACGGTTCAGGTGGCAAATCGTGCCAAGCGTCGGCGTTATGAAGATTTTGAAAGTTCCGAAGATGTAATGATGAAACCTGTGTTAAGAGCAATCATCGAAATGTCTGATGAACTGACTCAGCCAGAAATCATTGGTGAAATGTAAAAGCTGTCCTGCGGTGAAGGTGCTGAGTACAAAAATAGGCATGGCTGAATTAAGGGATGATTCTTGTGGGGTATGCATCCTGCCTGCCCTAAAAATGCACGGGACGGGCAAGATGCCCATCCTACAAAACCAACAAAATCATCCTGCAAATATACAACACCCTGAAATATTTGTATAATTGCACCTTTATCTCAAAATCTTTACCTTTTGAAAAAGAAAACAATTCTGCGTTGCTCAATTATCCTGCTGATGGTTGTGAAGTTTAACTCAGCATTAATCATTGCTTTGATTGTGGGTGGGCTTGTTGTGAGTTTAGGCACAAGTCAATCACACCACTCTAGTTTTATTAGCATTCAGCCTGCCGTAGCTCAAAGAATTAGTCCATCTGATGTTTGGCAGTTAGTATATCAGCAATTACCCGACCTGCCGAAAGAAAATAAGTATATTAACAAAGAATCTGGCAGAGTTGCGGAAAGTAACACTTTAGCTAATCGCGTCATTCGCTATCACGTCTATGTAAAAGAACGATCGCCCATTTATCGCTTAGACTGGAAGCTAACAATGGCTGATTACCTGGGAGCGAATGAAATTATGTATGACACCACCTATCCAGGTAATGATACATTACGGCAGAATCCTCTAGAGGGCGATCGCCAAGCCATTGCCCGCCTTAGTCGTCCTCAACGAGATGCTTTAGTCCAAACCTTAGTCAACATCTTTAATCCCAATTCCCAAAATACTAGCAACCAATCTAGCCCTAGCACTTCCACTACTCCCCAGAAACCCCAAACAGGCGGCGCTGATCTCCTAAAGTGATTGTGCATTAAATATTATCCACAATTGTCCAATCCAAAATCCAAAATTTGAAGATGGAACGTCTAATTAAAAGCGGTTCTGGTTGGCGTATTGGCTGGAACCCTAACGCACCCGAATTTAAAGGGTTAGTGGGTACTGATGATTGGGCTATTGAGTTAACCGAAGCTGAGTTGAAGGAATTTTGCCGTCTGTTAACACAGTTAGCAGACACGATAAAACAACTCACAGCCGAATTAATGGATGAAGAAAAGATTGCTTGTGAGGCCGAAAGCGATTTATTATGGATGGAAGTGGAAGGCTATCCCCATGAATATAGTCTGCGCTTCATCCTCAACACAGGACGCTGTGCAGAAGGTAGATGGAATGCCTCTGCTATACCTGGTTTGTTGCAAGCTGCTGGGATGCTCAAAGTTTTTTAAACTAGCTCCTTGATTCCCCTAAAGTTTTGCGATAAAATGATATTTCTGACCGGGGCGTAGCGCAGCTTGGTAGCGCGCCACTTTGGGGTAGTGGAGGTCGTGGGTTCGAATCCCGCCGCTCCGATTGATAAAATCCCTAGCCTGCTAATTTTAAATCAAGATTAGCAGGTTTTTTAGTAGAGCCGACTTTTAAAGCCCATGTATATAGCAGTTCTCGTTTGCATGAAATAGATTTTTTCACCTCCTTTCCTTGGTAAGGAGAATGTTTGCGTTAGCAAATACGGGGTGATACCATTTCACCAAATAAATGATACAAATAATTTCTCCTCTGCCCCTCTGCTCCCCTGCTCCTCTGCCTGCCTAAATGTATCAATTTTAAAGTGAAATGGTATGAGGTGACGACTGTATTGCACTCTCAGTGAGAACCGCTATAGTAATAGTTCCCAGCAATTTGCATAACTGAGGTGTACTTTAGCAGTATCATGTCACTCCCCATCCATGAGAATCTGTCCAGATAGGAGTCGAACAGAAGCCCTGAGATAAATGGTATAAAAATTGCAGGGTAAATTGGTGACTGAGATGATAGGTCAAATTCTCGGTGGAAACTACCAAATTCAGGCACAACTTGGCAAAGGAGGATTTGGGATTACTTTTACAGCCATTGACTTAAGACGGCCTGGAAATCCTCAATGTATTGTTAAGCAATTTAAACCGGTGTCTACCGACCCAAATACCTTAGCAGTTGGCAAAAGACTATTTGACACCGAAGCCGAAAAATTAGAACGGTTAGGACATTATGACCAAATACCTCGTTTGCTGGCATTCTTTCAAGAGAATCAAGAATTTTATTTAGTACAAGAATATATAGAAGGTCACGACTTAACTCAAGAATTGATTCCAGGAGAAAAACTGAGAGAACGTGAAGTAATTAAACTTTTAGAGGGGATTTTAGAAGTTTTAACTTTTGTTCATCAACAGAAATTAATTCATCGGGATCTGAAACCCTCAAATATTCGCCGTCGTCGGGCTGATGGCAAAATTGTGTTAATTGATTTTGGTGCAGTTAAAGAAGTTACCACTCAGGTTGTGAGTCCTATAGGAATCAAGAGTCTGACTGTTGCAATTGGAACTCCTGGTTATATGCCCAGTGAACAGGCAAAAGGACAACCAACATTTCACAGTGATATTTACGCAGTGGGAATTATTGCCATTCAAGCTTTAACGGGGATAAATCCTTGTGCAGGCGGCGTACCAACAGACCCCCAAACCGGAGAATTTGTTTGGCGCGATCGCGCTCAAGTTAGTTCTAAACTAGCAAATATCATCGATAAAATGGTGCGCTACGACTACCGTCAGCGTTACCCTTCAGCAGCAGAAGCATTACAAGCTATCAGAACATTATCTCCCAAATCTTCGCCTTGGAAACTGTGGCTGAGTGTGGGATTAGTCATAGCCATCACTCCTTTGATATTCTGGTTTTTCTCTCGAGCTTTTAATTCTAAACCAAATTTTGTAAGTTACGCAAATCACAAGAAAACTATCAAAATTCAATATCCCCAAGACTGGAACTTACAAGAACAAGGTGGTTTTGAAGGCGACGAAATCAAGATTGTTCCTGGTAACAACAAAACAAATAACTCTTGTTATACAAATCTGATTGTTAACGTCAGCGATTTAAGCCCACAACTATTATCACGGGATGAATATAAAAATATAGTTTTAAAAAGATTGAAAAATAACGAGATAAATCAACAAATTCAAGATAAAACACAGCCACAAACAACTCTATCAAAACAAGCAGCTTATAAATTAACTTACACTCGCCAAGAAGAAGCCTGTAAATATCAAGTAATGGAAATTGGCACAGTTCGCAATGGTAAAGCCTATTACATTACTTATATCGCCCCAGTTGAGCATTATTCAAATTCTTTGCCAGTTGCAGAATCAATAATTAATTCCTTTGAAATTACAGAAACACAGGAATAATAGTGGAATATTAGTTTGAGATTTTTTATGTGTTTTATTGCATCTTATTTATAGCGTTTCCTGGTCTAGTGAGGTACAAAATCACCCCTCCCCAACCCTCCCCTTGGCAAGGGGAGGGTGCGCGACAGCGCGGGTGGGGTGTATTTCATGTGCTTGGGAATTGCTATATTCTTAATCACGTTAGCAGATCCGTAAGCATCATTAAAAATTAGTATGACAAATTAATTGCTAACAGACAGATTCCAGATTTTAATAATGTTATCATAACCACCACTAGCTAAATTTTTACCATCCGGGCTATATGCTATAGTCAAAACCGTGTTATGGTGACCAGCTAAAGATCGAACTAATTCGCCAGTAGATAGATTCCAAAGTTTGATAGTGTTGTCGAAACTACCACTAGCTAAAGTTTTACCATCTGGGCTATATGCTACAGAAAAAACTGCGGCAGAATGACCAGATAAAGTACGAATGACTTTGCCAGTAGATAAATTCCAGATTTTGATAGTTTTGTCATAACTACCACTAACTAAAGTTTTGCCATCCAAGCTATATGCCACTGATGACACCGAGTAAGAATGACCAGATAAAGTACGAATGACTTTGCCAGTAGATAAATTCCAGATTTTAATAGTTTTATTCCTACTACCACTAGCTAAAGTTTTGCCATCTGGGCTATACGCTACAGGCAAAACCTGGAAAAAATCACCAGATAAAGTGCGAATGACTTTGCCAGTAGATAAATTCCAGATTTTAATAGTTTTATCCCTACTACCACCAGCTAAAGTTTTACCATCTGGGCTATACGCTACAGGCAAAACCTGGAAAAAATCACCAGATAAAGTGCGAATGACTTTGCCAGTAGATAAATTCCAGATTTTAATAGTTTTATCCCTACTACCACTAGCTAAAGTTTTGCCATCCGGGCTATACGCTATGGACTGAACCCAGTCAGAATGACCAGATAAAGTGCGAATGACTTTGCCAGTATACAAATTCCAGATTTCGATAATTCTGCCGGAACCTCCACTGGCCAAAGTTTGTCCATCTGGACTATATGCTACAGAAAAAACTCGGGCAGAGTTACCAGATAAAGTTCTCAATGTTTCAGTAGTAACTGATGAAATAGGTTTTGATGGCTGCACAACTTCTGACTGTGGCAGTTTTACCGATTGCGCTGCTGCAAGTCTTCCATAAGTATTAATCGGAATTCCTAAAAAATCCGTTGTCTGTGTTCTCTCGTCTCTCCTAGCTTGTCCATGTATCCCCACCAAGCGCCCCTGTTCATCTAATACAGGGCCGCCACTCATTCCCGCTTTAGTTGCATTGCTAAATACCAAAGCATACTCATCTTTTGGTCTTTGCACCACTCTGGTAAGCAACTGCTGTACAATTACATATTCACGACTGACACTCACCGCATCCGGGTCAGCCCACCCAGCAGTATATACTGTTGTCCCAGCAGCTAATTGTTCAGTGAATAATTCAGCTTGCCGATAATTTTCTGTACTGGTGAATTGCACTTCTGCTACATCGATATTACCAATATGTCTAATGTTGTTAACTTGATGAGTTTTACTATCATAAGTTTGAAGATTATAACCTCTCACCTTGGCGACGACGTGCCAATTCGTTAACACAGTATAAGTATTACCTTGACGGCGAATAATCACCCCAGAACCAGTATTAGCCCCATCAATACGCACAGTTACTTGCTGGGCAATATTATTTACTGTTGCTGGTAAGGCAATTATGATTTGTATTTGCACTAATGGCATCACAATTGCACCCATCAAAGCAACAAGTAAATACAAGCGAGATGTTAAATTCATAAATGTGTAAAGTAGATATTGCCGTGGTCGTTGCCACACAATTGCGAATGTAAAAGTTAACTATGCCAGATACTAAGTATTGGAAAAATTTGTGTCAATAAAAATATCGTTTATCTGAGGATTGATTTGATTTTGATTATTATTTAATATTGTTTGCTCTAACAATAGATTGTTTATATGATCTTGATTCAAAAACGGATTTTGAGGCTCTATAGACAAAGAGGGTTTCTGAGAATCTATATTATTTGAACTAGGTATTTTATTCTCTGCGGCAAATTTTAAATAAATATTAATGGGAATTCCATAAAAATCTGTTACTTCAATTCTTTCATCAGTTAAAGCTTGCCCATTAATTCCAACCAAACGACCCTGCTCATCTAATATTGGGCCGCCACTCATTCCAGGTTTTGTGACATTGCTATAGACTAAGTTATAACCATTTCTACCACCAGTGATACGTGCTGCAATTCGTCCATCTTGAAAGCGGTAACTGCGTTGGTTACTAATAGCATCTGGGTCTGCCCAACCAGCAACATAAACTGACATACCCTCATTTAATTGGTCAGAATTACCAATTTCGGCTGTGTGATATGTTGCTGTAGTAGTAAATTCCAATACTGCTAAATCTACGCCTCTTGATACAGTTTGGGTTTGTTTATGGGTAAAAGCATAAACTCTGCCATCATAGGTTTGAAGACGATAGTTTCCTGCATATTCCACAACGTGCATATTAGTTAACACAGTGTAAGTGTTACCTTGCTGGTTAACAATCACTCCTGAACCTGTGTTTGCTCCGTCAATACGAACGGTAATTTGTTTAGCAATTTTATTGACTTCTGGTGCAGTTAAAGCAGCATTATTGACCTGGAGTGCAGGTGAAACAGCATTATCGACTTGTGGTAGAGGTAAAGCAGTTAGGTTTTGAACTTGCAATAGCACGATCGCACTTGCACTAACTAAACTAATAATTGGATTAAACCAAAATGATAATTTCATAAATAGCAAGGCTTTGTATAAAAAATTAACAGTTAATGTAATGATTTCTTATTTAAATATTGTAGGAATTTTTTAGTATCTGCGAGTAAGCGATCGCCCCAAAGATTTTCTTTCAAAAAAGCGACATCAGCAAAACGTTTATCGATGCGGAGTGCTGCTTCACCCATTGTGCGGCTTTGTTGGCGATCGCCTTTAGCATCCAGTTAAAAATTGTGAGCTACGTTCTGTAATCTGCGGGACTGGATCTGCCCAACCAAACACATAAACTGTTTGTCCTGTTGTAATTTGGTCAGAATTGCCTTGTTCAGCGACTCTGTAGTTACGGGTATTAGTAAACTTTACCGTTGCTAAATCAACACCTGAGAATCGTTGAACTTGGCTAGAGTTAACTGTATATTTTTGACCGTCACTTGTCTGGAGTGTGTAATTTCCTGGTTTTTGTACTACGTGCCAGTTAGTAAGCTAATAATCACAAAAGTTTGCTTGTTGAGACCCTTTTTTGATTGGCACTGCCATACTAGATTGATTAATCATATCTTGTAGCGTTTTACTTGGTTGAGTGCCATCTTGATAAAATTCTAGACTTTGCCACACAGGATCTTTGCGCCAGCCGTTAATTCCCACAACCTCACCCCGAACATTCAATAATGGTGCGCCACTCATTCCTTTACGCACATCATTAGTATAGGCAATTTGATATCCTCCCTCCAAGGCTTTATCCAGCAATAGTGAAACTTGACCTTCAGTAAGTATAAATTGATTTTGCTTTTCTTGAATATTCGGATTCTGGATAAATCCCCCAACAAATACTTTTTCCTTAATTTGCAACTGAGACGATTTCCCTAACGTTGCTACTGGATACTCTGCATCCTGACTGTAAAACTGCAAAACCGCTAAATCATCATTTTCCAATTGCCGAGTTTTGCTGACAGTTGCTTTGTAAATCTGCCCATCTGGAGTTTGAATTTTATAAGGGGAAGACGCAGCACGCAGTACGTGAGCATTGGTCATGACAGTATAAATTTGACCATTACGTGCAATCAAAGTCCCTGAACCAATGAACTCTTGAGACAAGACTTTGACAGTGACAGTTTTGGCAATTATTTGTATTTGTTTTGATGAAAGTGCAAATGATTGAGTGTGTTTATCATTACCTAAAATAAATTGTTGTCTTGGTAGTATGAGAAACAGCCCACCAAGACATAAAGCAACACAAATTATTTGACCAAGCTTGTACCTTAGCCACAGCCCTTTCATTTGAACTAACTCCACAGTTGATGAAAGTTAAAACCGTGGTTCTACAGTGGGTGAACTCTGGTTTCTGTTAGTTCTTGGAAGTTGATCAGCATCGCCACTATCAGCAGAGTCTACCAATTCTTTGACATTAAGATATAACTCGCCATCAAAATAAGACAGAGGTTGGTGTCCACCTAGATTAATTGGTTGATCACCAACATTTACACCACGACGAAAATCATGGATTTGTTTCAACATTGCTTGTGCATTTGTTCCTGGTTGGAGAGTCACAAGAATGTTGTCTGATGTACAAGGAATACCTTTGTAATTGGCAATACAAATTACAGGGTAGCCATTGACTTTTTCACGACTTGTAAAAAAGAGATTGCCGTTATCATAGTAGCGTTGCAGACGTGCCGAAACCGCCAGACAGCGCTTTTTAGGATTGAACCCAGAACGTACAAAGCCTTTGTTAACCCAGCGTAAAAACGTTTCCGGCCCGCGTGAAGTACGTACCTTCGTGACTGGTACACCTTTTTCTTGGATGCAGAAAAATTTTTCTTCACCAGCGTAACTTGGGCGCTCGTCGGCAATTGTGGAGGCTAAAGCTAGAGCTAAAATGACTGAAGCTTTTGCCACAATTGCTAATTTGTCAGCAAATAACCTCAACTGCATATATATTCTCTATTAACTAAAAATATCTAAATTTGCACCAAACACAAATGCAAATATTCTATAGCAGTTTTAAGTTGGGTTCAACAAATATACATTTTAAATTACACAATTACTCATAAGGTTCGTTGACTGTTAACCGTCAGCAGCTAACAGTCAACACGAAAAAATGTGCGGCGTTAGATGCGCGACAGCTGATTAGCCAGGAGTTCTGCTCGCTACATTCTTATTACTGGCTTCTACAGGAAGGAATCCACCAGCCTGCATTTTCCATAACCTGTAGTAAGCACCGCTCCGTGCCAACAATTTGGCATGGGTACCATCTTCTACAATTCGACCTTGATCAAATACTAAAATGCGGTCGAGATGGGCGATAGTAGATAAACGATGAGCGACGACGATGACTGTTTTTCCATGCATCGCTAAGTCTAAAGTATCTTGAATTGCTTTTTCGGTGATCGAGTCAAGGCTGGAAGTGGCTTCATCCAAGATGAGGATTGGTGCATCTTTGAGGATGACTCGTGCGATCGCAATTCGCTGTCTTTGACCTCCCGATAGTTTAACACCGCGTTCACCCACCAGCGAATCATAACCTTCCTTGATTTGGCTGATGAAATCGTGAGCATAAGCTTTACGTGCCGCTTCAATCACTTCCTCATCAGTTGCATCCAGTCGCCCATAACGAATATTTTCCATCAACGTGCGATGAAACAAAGATGGATCTTGGGGAATTAAACTGATCTGAGCGTGTAGCGCCTCTTGAGTCATGTCTCGAATATCAACCCCATCAATGAGAATCTGTCCCGATTGGGGGTCAAATAGACGCAAAATCAGATTCACAAAGGTGGATTTGCCTGAGCCGGAAAAGCCTACTAGTCCAACACGCTCACCTGATTGAATAGTAATAGAGAGATTTTCAAATACTTTCTTGCCAGCCGAGTAGTTGAAATACACTTGCCGAAACTCAATTTTACCTTGGGTGATTGAATGAGCGATCGCTTGCTCGCGATCAATCAACTCATGGGGTTGCACAATTGTGAACACACCATTGGCGACATTGCCGATATGTTCAAAGAATTCGATAAACCGTCGGCTTAAATTACGGGCTTCACTGATAATCAATAGTGATAGACTGGTGGCGACAACAAAATCAGCAGATGCGATCGCTCCTTGACTCCAGAGAGAAAGCGAGTAATACAAAGTCCCAATTTTCAAAACCGCTGCTGAGATGAACTGAAACCAGCGAATACGTTCCGAATACCAGTTAGACTCTCTCACATGTTTGAGTTCGTGCTTTAATTGCTCATTTAAGTAGCGTCGTTCAAAACCCAGCCGAGCAAACAGCCGACTGCTGATGAGATTTGTCACCGTATCTACAATAATGCCTGTTGTCTCACTTCTGGCAGCTGCGGCTCTGCGGGAGTAAATTCGGCAGCGAGTTGCCAGCCAGAACGAAATACTAATGAAGAGAACTGCCCATATACCTACGAATGCAGCTAAGGGAGGATGGACGCGATACAGTAATATCGTGGAGACAATATACACAACGATTACAGACATAAATTCCGTAATCAACATTTGCATTGTTTGTGTAACACCCAAAGAAGTTTCACCAATGCGATGTGCCAAAGCCCCAGCAAAACTACTACTCAGGTAGCGATGCGAATGCTGCTGCAAATAGGCATATAAGGAGCGAACGATATGCTGGCGGTGGATGGGATGGAGGATAGTTTGCAGAAGTCCAGCTGAGCGCCCAAATACTACTTCACCCAAACTCAAGCCGATGAACAGCATTAGGGGTTGGCTAACGGCATCAAAAATGTGCTTGCTATCACCAGGCGATCGCGTGACGCTGCGGATAATCTCGCCAATCGCATAGGGCAACATAATACCACAGGTTGCGTGCATTATCTCCAGGATTACCATTAACAAATACCACCAGCGGAACTGGTTAACAAAATAGCAAATGAACCAAAATGGAGTTGATGGCAGGTCAGGTGCATCAGCAGCACGTTGAAAAGATTTGGATCTTCTGATTTTTTTAGTCATGAAAGTCGATATCTATGGGCAGAATAAAAATGGACGACTGGATACGCCGTCCGATAGTTGAAAGAAAATCATTACTATCCAACTTCTTATGCAATTGAGCGAACATCAGGGGTAATGAGGACTAGAACACCAATTCAGTAATCTTGAAAGAACCTCTCCCTCTACCCCTCTGTCTTGAAAAGTTCTGATCGGAGGCTTCCTCCGATCAGACTTTTCGCTCCTACGAGGAGAGGAGAGTTTGGCTCCCCCTTCCCTACTAGGGAAGGGGGCTGGGGGGTTAGGTTTTTGATTACTGAATCGATGCTTTAGACCATAATTTCTTGGGGGGTGATTGCAGCATACAAATCAGGCGAGAGTAAGGCTTCCTGAATGTTGATTTTCTTGGGTATGACACCTGCCTCAAAGAACAAATCTGCTACACGTTGTTGTTCCGTAATCAGTGCAGGGCTGAGACCTCTGCGACCGGCAAAAGTGCGACGGGACATCACTCTGGCTACCACATCCTCATCCAGCTTTTGCTCCGTGATCATTAATTTGGCCACTTCACTTCGATTCTGTTCTGCCCATTTATCAAGGGCATGAAGTTCCTCGATGATAATTTTGAGCAAGCCTGGATTTTCTTCGGCAAACGTTCTGTCAGCAATGTAGTAGCTACCAGGAGAATCTAGCCCAACAGAATCTCTAAGGACGCGAATTCGACCCATTTTTTGGGCGATCGCATAGTGCGGATCTCCTGTCATCCAAACTGGAATTTTACCTTGCAGAAAAGCAGCCCGCGCTTCGATAGTCGGAAGACTTCTAATTTTAATATCTTTAATAGTCAAGCCAATAGATTGTAAAGCTCTGAGAATAAAATAGTGCGATGCCGAGCCTTTTTGAAAATATACTTCTTGCCCCTTAATTTCCTCAAACTTTGTTAGTGACGACTCTGGTGGTACAGCAATCACACTACTTGTTCCTGTTCTTTGGGTTCTCTGCGTACCGACAACATAAACAAGCTTTGATCCAGCGACTTGAGCAAAAATTGGTGGCGTTTCTCCTACTGATCCGACATCAACCTTGCCCGCAGCCATTCCTTCCATGAGTTGCGGCCCTTGGACAAATTGCGCCCATTCTACCTTAATTCCTAATGGCTCTAAGCGTTTCTCTAAAACTTTCCGATTTCGCACAAGATCCCCCGCACTTTGATATCCCATGTGGAGAACCTTAGTTTTGATATCCAAGACATTGGAACTTGTGATTACTTTCTGCTGGCTTTGTTGGCTTTGTTGGCTACAACTTCCCAACAGATATGCCGTAGAAAATCCACATATACCTGATGTCGCAACATTGAGAAAACGACGGCGTTTAATCATAATTCTTCTTTTACTTTTGACTTTTAACTTTTGACTTTTGCCTTTTGCCTTTTGCCTTTCCCTTCTCGTAACTAACGCAGCGAATCTCCCTTCCGGTATTCTGCGGTAATATCGTCGAGTTTTTGTTTTAAATTGTCGTCGAGTGTTACTTCCAAAGCCTTGAGAGTGTCACTTAGTTGTTCTGGACGACTTGCACCAATGATGGGGGCAGTGATAATTGGATTAGCCAGAACCCAAGCTAAAGCTAAGGTAGTGAGGGATAATCCAGCATGATCTGCCACTGTACGTAATTCCTCAACAGTATTAAATTCGCGATCGCGCCAGTAGCGTTCTTGATAACGTTCTGCGGCTGCACCCAAGGTGAACCGAGTTCCGGCGGTAGGGCCTTGAGCGAAATTGTGTTTCCCCGTTAGCAGACCACCCGCCAGAGGATTGTAAGGAATTACACCCAGTCCTTCTTCTTTCGCCAGGGGCAATAATTCTCGCTCAATCTCCCGGAATAACAGGTTGTACCGTGGCTGAATCGAGACGAAACGAGTTAAATTGCGTACATCAGCGCGACCCAAAGCACGGGCGAGTCTGTAAGCTATGAAATTAGAAACTCCGATATAACGTACTTTCCCGGCACGAACTACCGTATCCAGTGCTTCTAGAGTTTCATCAAGGGGAGTTGAAGCATCATCAGAATGCAATTGGTACAGGTCAACATAATCAGTTCCCAGTCGTCTCAAGGAAGCATTGATCGCATCTAAAATATGTTTGCGTGAAGCACCTTGATCCCAAGGCGCAGGGCCAACCTTGCCGACAGCCTTGGTAGCCAGTATAAAATGTTCACGTTTGCCTTTCAGCCAGCGCCCAATAATTTCTTCGGTACGCCCAGCAGTAGTAAGTCCGCCACCCAACGGATAAACATCGGCTGTATCCAAAAAGTTGATACCAGCATCAGCAGCAGTATCGAGAATCTTTCTGGATGTTTCTTCGTCAGTTTGCAAGCCGAAGGTCATTGTGCCAAGCACAAGGCGCGAAACAGTCAATCCAGTTTGACCGAGTTTAGTTGTTGGTATGGACATGGAGATATTCGTTGTTGTTGATTGAAAAAAACAGAATTCAGAAACTAGTACAATGCGGCGTAAATAGACATACCATTCAAAATGGCGCAAAAGCCCAGAATACAATTCTTTTGACTTTTGACTTCCGCGCAGCGGTACTAGGTTTCTTCAGTAATTGCTACTGGAGATTAGTCAGGCTGTATTGCCTTGCCCCACCACACTCGTTTAAACAGCTTACCTGTTTGCTCATGGAAGATTTCGTAATATTTTAGCTCTACATTTTTCCACTCAGATAAAAGGTCTAGCAAATATTCTTTAGAGAAAAAATGCATAGTTTGTCCATGATGTTCCAATACGGTTCGGTTAAGATCCTCCGCCTGCGGCGACCCCCTTTTTAAGAGGGTAAAAGAGGGTTATTAGCCCCCCTTTTTAAGGGGGGGTTGGGGGGATCTTAACAAGATTAAAACGTTAACCGAACCGTATTGCATGATGTTCAACAAAGTAATTTGGCTCAATTTCGCGTATAGGTGGATGACGTTCTGCTCGAATTAAAGCGTCTTCTGTTGAATTAACAAAGAATTGGTTCCAGTGAGCGGATGGGGCGTAAGACATAATGCCTCAGACAGCTACAGAAGCGCGACGGCTCTGTGAAACTAGCCACTGTTGCAATTTCGGGTCACTGTACACTTCATCGGCAATAAAATGATCGCCTTCAGGGAGTACTGTAAAATCTACTGTACCGCCTGCTGCTCGCAAGGTATCGACAATCTGCTGTGCATCTTCAACTGACAATTTTTCGTCCTTAGCCCCTTGGAATATTTGGATAGGAATTTCCTTGAGTGCAGTTAGTTGGGTTGCTTCTAACGTTTTGGGTACACGGCCGGAGACTGCTACTAAACCAGCAAACCGACCAGGATGGGAAGCGGCAATATGCCAAGCCCCAGCCGTGCCTAAGCTGAATCCAGATAAGATGACACGGGACGGATCGATAGGCCGAGAGCCAATAAAATTATCCAACAAAGCAATTACATCTGATTCTCGCTCTACCCAAGTCTGCCCTTCAGGAAGTTGGGGCGCTAAAAAGAAGTAAGGTAAGGAACTTGATTCATTCACAAAACGAGGTAAACCCCATTTCAGCAGCACATCTAAATCGTTGCCGCGATCGCGTGCGCCATGCAAAAACACAACCAGAGGTGCAGGGTTGTTAGCATCTTCAGCAACAGCTGAGAACAGATAAGGCAATAAACCAGAGCGGCGTTCGATAGCCATAGTTATAATTCCTCAAGTGTATGTTTGAAAAAGAAACATCTTGTGGGGTGGGCCGGAAAGCCCGCCCTAAATGTAGGACGGGTGAGGACACCCATCCCACAAGAATTTGGGAAGTTGTTTATTTGGAAGTTCCTTATGCCACTACCAAACTCTTATCCACTTGTGAGGATTCGATGTTACCTACCTTAGATTCAATCGCTGTACCCTTGAAGAAATCGAGGTTGGCTTCGGTATAGAACTTGTAAGGATTACCAAATACATAGGCTTTGAAGTCGTCTTCAGAAATCACGCCTTCTTTCACGAGATCCCAGCTTTCAGCCAATGGCGAGGTGAGATCGGGTACATCCCAGTGACCAACGTCTGAAGAATAGATGGCGTTGATTTTGACATTTAATGGATTGGCTTTGTTGTTGAATGCTGCGGCGATGGTGCGATCGTCGGACTCGGAACCAAAGAAGAAACTGTTCACCCAGCGATCGCGGATGTCTTCAATCTTTTCAATTCCTGCGGCGGCAAAATCTTCGAGTTCGCTACCAATTGGCGCACGGCTATGACGACTGAAAGAAGAACCGAGTACAGTCTTGGTTAATTCTTCTTTACTGAGGGAATAGCCTTGAGTAATTTCGCCACCGAAACGCTCAAATAACTCGAATAACTCATCAGCATTGGTGAGTTCTGGGTTGTAGTTTTGCAGTGCCTTGAGATTGCGTTTGGAGAAGCGATCCACTAAATGAATGTAGACGTGAGCGCCCCAATCTGACCCACCTTCCAGCATCCCGACGCGTAATTGGGGAAAACGTCTGGTAACGCCGCCAAAGAACAACGCCTTAGCAAATGCTTGGGAACCATCGGCGAAGTGACCGATGTGGTTGTTCATGTAGTTACTGATGGAGGAGCGTCCAGTCCAACCTTGGCTACCGTAATGGGTAGTAATGGGTACGCCTAATTCAACGGCCTTAGCCCAGAAAGGATCGTAGTCGTATTCGCTATCTAATCCGTAGAAATCAATGTAGGAAGCATACTTAGCGATTTCTGGGAATTGATCTGCGGGATATTTATCTGCGATCGCTTTAATTGGTCGTTTCACACCACCAGGAATATTTGCTACTTTTAATCCTAGTGTTTTTACTGCGAACTCCAGCTCCTCAATAGCTTCTTGAGGTGTAGTCATGGGGATACCAGCTACAGGTGTCAGGCGATCGCTATATTTGCGATAGATATCAGCATGATAGTGATTGACTGCACGTTGTAGTGCCTGACGGTGTTCTGGGCTGGCTCCAGCTGGTGCGAGGACATTATTGGGAAACAATACCGAATAGTCGGAACCTTGCTCTGCCTGACGTTCATAGAGCAGTGCCGGGAGAGTGTAAGTAGCGAGATCCAAAGTATTGCGGGTGACTCTCGCCCACCAAGGCGATCGAATTGTGCGATTGTACTGACGTTCTTCTGGAGTTTGTTGATACCAATCTTTACCGTTGCTCTTAGAGTTGAGACGAGAAGATTCTGCCTTGCGTAATTGGTCTACCAGTTTTGCACCACCATAATTAGCGATGTAATCTTCAAAAGCTGGAGTGAAATCATTAGTGTGAACGTCGGTGTCAATTACCGGATAATCAAGGGTTGCTCTGATTGCGGCAGAGGGCGAAGTCTTCAATCTGCTATATTCAACCATATTTTTGTCCTTCAAAAAATCACAGGTTTTTCCGAGCATCCAATGGAGCGTAGGATTGTCCTTTGTCATTAGTCAATGACAACGATTTTTAAATTCTGTAGGGTGGGGATCTACAGAAAAAGCGTTTTAAAAGGTGTGGCTTAACCATCTGCTAAAAATTGATTTACGCTAACACCAATTTCTCATCGGCTTTTTTGGCGGCAAAACGATGAACTGGACGACGTAGCCCCAGATTTTCACGCAACGTACTGCCTTGATATTCAGTACGGAAAAGTCCGCGTTTCTGAAGGACAGGAACGACTAAGTTAACGAAGTCATCCAACCCGGTAGGCAAGATTGGCGGCATGACGTTAAAGCCATCTGCTGCACCGTTGTTAAACCATTCTTCTAACTGGTCAGCAATACTTTCAGGGCTACCAACTATGGTGCGATGACCTCGTGCAGTAGCAACAGAGAGATACAACTGACGCAGCGTTAGGTTGCCGCGATTGACGAGATCAGTCAGTAATTTGAGGCGGCTCTTGCCACCGTTTGTATCACTGGGCAATGGTGGTGCCAAATCGTTGAGTGAATACCCAGATAAGTCGATACCCTTATAACGACTTTTGAGCAAACCCCATGCTACTGATGGATGAATCAGTGATTGTAAGAACTCGTACTTTTCTTGGGCTTCTGCTTCAGTACGGCCAATGATAGGGAATACACCAGGCATAATTTTCAGATCCTCTGGATAGCGCCCATATTTTGCCAACCTACCTTTGACATCAGCGTAAAATTCCTGTGCGTCTTCTAGCGTTTGGTTAGCAGTGAAGATAACTTCAGCAGTCTGCGCTGCTAGTTCTCGGCCAACATCCGAAGCACCAGCCTGCACAATCACCGGATAGCCTTGAGGCGGACGACCAACGTTCAACGGGCCTTTGACTGAAAAATGTTTACCTTTGTGGTTGAGTGTATGCAGTTTGTTGGGATCAAAATAAATGCCAGATTCTTTGTCACGAATGAAAGCATCATCTTCCCAACTATCCCACAGTCCTTTCACTACTTCGACAAACTCTTCGGCACGTTCATAGCGCTGGTTGTGTTCTGGATGATGTTCCAGACCAAAATTAGCTGCGGCATTTTCGTTACCTGTGGTGACTACATTCCAGCCTGCCCGACCATTACTCAAGTAATCCAAAGAGGCAAACTTACGTGCCAGGGTGTAGGGTTCTTCGTATGTGGTTGAAGCGGTGGCAATGAAGCCTATATGTTTGGTTAGTGGAGCCAGTGCAGAAAATAGAGTTACTGGCTCAAACTTAGCTAATTTACCGTTGCGTTGCTGTACCTCTGGTTCACTATTGTCGTGGAGGCTAGGGCTATCAGCCAGAAAAACTGCATCGAACAAGCCACGTTCGGCGGTCTGGGTAATTTCTTTGTAATGCTCGAAATTCAATCCAGCATCTGCTTGTGAATCAGGGTGTCGCCATGCGGCAATATGGTGTCCGGTCGCTTGAATGAATGCACCTAAACGAAGCTGGCGTGTTTTGCTCATTTCTTTTTTTTATAGCGCGTTACTGGTAGCTTTACGGTCGTGAAAAACAAACCTATTTATGCCAACACCAATCTCTCATCAAGTTGTTTGGCGGCAAATTGATTACCCGGACGACGCAGACCGAGATTTTCACGCAAGGTTCTACCTTCATATTCAGTACGGAATAGGCCACGTTTTTGGAGGACAGGAACAACTAAGTTAACGAAGTCATCCAACCCTGTGGGTAAAATAGGCGGCATGATATTAAAGCCATCTGCTGCATCATTGTTGAACCATTCTTCTAGCTGGTCGGCAATGGTTTCAGGTGTACCAAGTATGGTGCGATGACCTCGTGCAGTCGCCAGCGCCAGATACAACTGGCGGAGTGTTAAAGTGCCACGAATAGCTAAATCTTTAACTAGTTTCAGACGACTCTTATTGTTGTTGGTGTCACTGGGCAGTTCAGGAGCCAGATCATCTAAAGAATATTTAGACAAATCGACACCTTTGTAATAGGTCTTTAAAATACCCCAGGCTACATCGGGATGGATTAAAGATTGCAGGAATTCGTATTTTTCTTGGGCTTCTGCTTCAGTACGGCCAATGATAGGGAAAGCCCCAGGCATAATTTTTAGATCTTCTGGAGAGCGCCCATATTTCGCTAACCTACCTTTGACATCAGCGTAAAATTCCTGGGCATCAGCTAGGGTTTGATTAGCCGTGAAAATCACCTCAGCAGTACGCGCCGCTAAGTCCCGTCCGGCTTCGGAAGCACCAGCCTGAATAATCACCGGATAGCCTTGAGGCGGACGACCAACGTTCAACGGGCCTTTGACTGAAAAATGTTTACCTTTGTGGTTGAGTGTATGCAGTTTGTTGGGATCAAAATAAATGCCAGATTCTTTGTCACGAATGAAAGCATCATCTTCCCAACTATCCCACAGTCCTTTCACTACTTCGACAAACTCTTCGGCACGTTCATAGCGCTGGTTGTGTTCTGGATGATGTTCCAGACCAAAATTAGCTGCGGCATTTTCGTTACCTGTGGTGACTACATTCCAGCCTGCCCGACCATTACTCAAGTAATCCAAAGAGGCAAACTTACGTGCCAGGGTGTAGGGTTCTTCGTATGTGGTTGAAGCGGTAGCAATAAAGCCAATGTTTTGGGTTACAGAAGACAAGGCCGAAAACAAAGTGACTGGCTCGAAATGCACAAGTTTACCATTGCGTTTCTGAGTTTCCGGAGCGCCGCCCCAGACTCCTGGGCTATCTGCCAGAAAAACTGCATCGAACAAGCCACGTTCGGCTGTCTGGGTAATTTCTTTGTAATGCGCGAAATTAAACCCAGCATCTGCTTGTGAATCGGGGTGCCGCCATGCGGAAACATGATGTCCAGTGGCTTGAATAAATGCACCTAAACGAAACTGGCGTGTTTTGCTCATCTGCTTTTTTCTTTTCTATGCGTCTAGCTAATGGCTTGTGGTGCAACGTCATTTGTTTGACTGCTGCTACGATAGGTCGGCTAATTCCTAAGTATTCAAAACTCATATGTTCACTCTTGTCGGAGCCTGACACATCTTAGTCAAATGTGCATAGCTCTTGAATAAGTGACTTACGAGAAGCTGACAATATTAGGTACTCAACCGCTAATATCTGCTCAAAAACTACTTGGATGGCAGATTGATAAATTTTTTCTTGTAAAGCTTTAAGGGTTTGTATCGGACATTCAGGTGTTAACCTGTTGCCAGACACTGGATGTAGTAATGGAATGTTTCAACAACCAAATTTGTTTGCAGAAGCGGACTAATTGCTCTACAAGAAATCAAATAACCAAACTGGTAAGTAAGGTTAATCCCCTAACAGAACTAATAATGCTGCTGGGCGCTCGATTTACCACAAATTTATGTAGCAATCTGACATAGCAAATACAGTTTACACATATAGATACAAAAAATATGTGCTGAAAAACACAATAACATGAATTACTAATTGTTAGCTTATCGAATATTAAGTATTGCAAACTAATAAACTGCTGAGTCAGAACTTACGTACAAAGGTTGAGTTTCGTCCCTCAACCCAACCCCCAAAAGTTTTGCAATTGTCGGGTTTCACTTCGTTCAAACGCCATTTGCTACAAGCCGGGAAACCCGTCCAACGTAGTGTTCTTTAATCACTTTCGGAAGAGAATAACCTACAATGCTTACATAATAAGACTTTTACCAAAAACATTAATTTTAGCGTAGGTTGGGTTTCCTGCCTCAACCCAACATCCAGAGAGCTTGGCATTGTTGGGTTTCACTTTGTTCCACCCCCTACTACATTGATTTTTATCTGCCCAAAGTGACACAAAAGGGATCAGTCGCCAGAATTGGGAATTGAATTCTGTGTGAGTGGCGAATGAATAAGCGGGTTTAAGACCCCCGCTAAATTTTCAATGAGCGCGGTCTACAATTAGCGAAAAGTGGCGTGGCAGAGCCGCCCACGCCACTTGCTACAACGGAGGGAACCTCCGCAACGCAGTGGCTCGACTTGAGCAAACTTTTCAAGACAGTGGTGGGTCTTTTTGCCCCACTAATTGATTCTGAATTCTGAATTCTTCATTTAAGTTTCAAAGTCTGTTTTAACTTTTGCAAACTATTTTTTACTCTATAGCGCAAACTAATAAGCTTAATAGCACGAACTAAATCATCACGTTGTTTATTTGTTAGTAAAGGCAACAATTCCAGATAATTTGCTTCTTCGTCTGGATCAAATGGGCGACCTTTGGCTAATAATAACTCTGCACTTATATCATGTGCAGGAAATGTGTTAGTTTTATCTAATATACCCAAAGCTGCAAGTGCGCTCATGGTCATTACACATTTAGGACATTGACCACAGTTTAAATAACCAGCAGGTAAAACTAGCTCATCACACACTCTTAAATGTTGCAATGCTACGTTCCATTCTGCAACTAATTTAGTTTTATCTAATCTCGATAAATTAATATCTGCATAGTGAATTCGCAAATCATAGCTGCTATAGTTTGTATCTAGCAGAGGATGAGTACCCCAAGGGCCTAAATAAGCAATTTGATCGCTAGAACTAATATAGGCATAGTTTAATCGTTTGTGAAATGCATGACCAATTGCGGCTAAGGCTGCGCCACCTAAATAATAACGCCAAAATTTATAATCGCTATATTCTAAATCTTTAACATGGGAGTAAATGTTTGTATAAACAGGAATTAATGTTACTCCCACATCTTGAGTCACATTTTTGAGAGAATTTATAGCTTGTTCAAAAGTTTCTAAAGTAGTATTTGCTAGACCATAAACCATTAAGGCATCTTTAATAGCTCTAGGATGCTGTGGCGGGAAATTTAGATGATTATTTCGCAGTGTGGATAAAGCATCAATACCGCCAGAGAAAAATAATCCGGCTCTAGGAGTTGAAGAGTTAGTAGTTGGCTGTGATTGGATTTTAGCTTCAATTTGGACTAAAGAGCGATCGCACTTATACCAGTGACGTACCCAACCCATCGCGGTAATCAAACCCTGGCGCAACTCTGGACAAATTTCTGCATCTATCGCAATTCGCTTTTCTCCATAATGAAATGCAACCATGATGCAAGCTACTAAAAAACTGTGCGGGTTGCATGATAAGTCTGCGGCAAATTCGGCGGTAGTATCAATATATATTTCTTGTTCTGGGCGATCGCGTTCTTCCCAAATTACCGTTGCACCTATTCCAGACAAATTCCCATTTTTTCTGAATGTAAAATTTTTAATAATCATAATAATTCTATTTATATGACATCTACAATACTATCTTTTCACGATTTTTTGCCAAGCTGATTGTATTCCACCTAGAGTTTGGATAGTTAAAAAGCTAGTAATTAATAGATAAGTAGCCGTAGATATAACTAATGTCCAAATAAAGTTTACATTGCCTTGTTTCAGTAAGAACAATACAAAGCCTATTAAACTGCTAATTAGCAATGGGCGCTGAAAAATTCTCCAGAGATTTAATGAAAATAGTCGAGTGGACACAACATATATAAATAAACTCAATGCACTCATACTCATAACTATAGTCATTAATGCTGCGCCGACTAACTTATACTGAGAAATTAAAAAAATACCAGATAACCCTCCTGTTATAGTAGTTATAATTACTTCTATTAAATTAAACTTCTCCAATCCATTGGCTAATAAAGTATCACCTAAAACTCTAATAAAGGGATAAGGAATTAATGTTAAGGCAGTTAATTGTAAAAATAAGGTTGCTTGGGCAAACTCTTGATTGCGATAAACAAATAACAGCAATTCCTGACCAACAAACAATAACCCAACACAAAATGGCAGTGCCATGATTAATAAAATTTCAATAATATTTTCGCTAATTTGACGTTGTGCTTGTTTTCCTGAATCCACAGCTTTCGACATTCTCGGAAATGCTGCCAAGCTAACGCTATTAGCTGCAATTGTAAACGGTTGAAGTAATTGACCAACACTGCCATAAAGCCCAACCAAAACTTCATTACCTAGTAAAGATAAAATCAATACATCTAACTGACTGGCAATAATTCCTACACCCTCTATTGCAAAAAATGTCATAGAAGCTTTAATACTTTGCCAAATAAAATTTGGCTTAATTTCCCAATTTGCTTGGACTGTACGTGTTACTAACAGCCATTCAATAATTAAAATTACTGTTTCTGAAACTACTATAATTCCAGCAAGATATTCCACGCCGTACTTCAGTTGCATCAGCCAAATCATTACTGTTAACCGTAGTATATAAATCGGTACAGTTGATATCGTAATCAAATGCATCTGCTCTTGAGCTTGGAAAATTGCCTCAGTAATATTAGACAAAGCAAAGGGAATAATTGTTAAACCCATGACATAGCATATCTTGGCGGTATCATCGCTATAAGGTAGTAAAAATACCAACAAAACTAATGCTATATAAGCAATGATGCTAAAAATTAGTTGTAAACAAGTACCGCTAACTAAATAAGTTGGGGTTGCTTCAGGTTCTTGAGAAATTTCTCTAGTAAAAAAGGTTTTCAAGCCTTGAGAGGCAATATTTACAAAAATATAATAGTAGCTAATTGCTAATAAGTATTGTCCTAATTGATATGCTCCCAAAGTGCGGGCGATCGCCGTAGTCAGCACAAAGGAAATTACTCCCTGTGTTAATCTATTGATTAACATCGAGACGGAATTACTGATCAATTTGTGTTTTTCTGACATGAGCAATCCCGATAATACTTAGTCATTTTTTCCATATCATGGTGGAGTGATTGCATCAACAGCCAATTTTTTTAATAAAGGTTTTCCTTCAAAATATTCGGGAATTGGCGCACCCATTAATTCTAAAATTGTTGGTGCTAAATCTACAGCTTCTCCTTCTGGCAAAGTAGAACCAGGGATAATATCGGGGCCTTGTACTATTAAAAATGCTCGGTTCCAATGACCACCAGCGCGAAAATGCGTCAGAGGGCCGATGCGCCCAAATTCTGGACTATCGACAACATCAGTCATGCGCTCATGCCAGATAACTACCAAGTCAGAATCTGGTTTTTTAGAATCGTTATCATTAGCGCTGTGCCTTGTCCGAACTACTTTTTTAACAACAGGTTCTCCAGTCCTAGCATCTTGAAGACGATATAGTATTTGGGTCAGTTCATTACATAAGGTTTCGTACTCATCTGTTGCAACTATGCCTTGAGGATCGCGCCCTTGTAAGTTAATACGAATATGTCCATTAGTGAAAGATGGCAGCGCAAAAACTTTCATTTGTGGCCAAAGAGGTTGATACCACCGCGCCGGCATCCAACCCATAGGTTCTGCTTTTTTGAGCAATGGATAAGGAGATGCTAGACCATTTTGATCAGAGTGTAAAAACTGACTCGGCGTTAAAGGTTTTAGGAAACGTTTAACAGAATTTGGTTCATAATTCCTAATCCACATTTCTCCAGGCCAGGAATTCCTAATAGGATGAGTAATCATTTCTGGAGGCTGAACTCCTAATTTGCCAGGAGCCAGAGCGACTTGGCCAGGAAAGTTATAACGGTATAGTACTTCCGGTAAAAATGCCATACTCAACATATCACTGAAGTTAGGCCCCATACCATGAATAGAAAAACACAATATATAAGCATTTTTAGGTGCTTTTGCTAATATCTGCCCAATAGCTTTATCAATGTTTTTATAGGTTTCTAGTAATATATCAGGATGGGTATTATCTTTATTTAAGTAAGGATATAAAGGATGATCTGATTGACTGTAGTTATATATGTCATGACCCGCAGTATGTGTCTCACCAAAAACGGCTAAGAACAAATCCCAAGCATCTTTTTCTAGTAAATCGCAACAAATAGCTGCACGGTTATTAACACTTTGGTTCAATGCTTGCTTTAGCCATTTGACATAAGGTTTATCCCACCAAATACTATCATCATTGAAAAGAATGGGATTTTTACCATACTGGCGAATTATTTCCGACAATAATTCAGGAGGATGAGAATAGCTAGGTGTGTAGGGATAATGTCCACCCCATCCTAAAATTTGAATGCCATTGACTTTTTCAGAAAGTCTCGTTACTGGTAAATCAAATATTGCTACTTTGTAGTTTTTTCCTAAGGCATAAAAAGGAGGATATTCTTGATAATCATAGCCACTTAGAGCGATATCACACTCAATTTTATAGTCTTGAGGGCAATATTTAATGGTATCCCAATAACCAGTAGAAGGAGATTTACAACCTGTAGAAAAAGTTACCCACAGTGGCTCAGTTACTGCAAATTCTGTAGGATTACTACAGTACTCGACTGTATTGCTCAAACGTCCATAGGCTCCTTGCTCTCGGAGTTGACTAATATTTTTTAAATGTCCTTCTAATATCCATTTTTCTATTAACACTGGATCTGCTGCATCTAACCCAATCGCAATTACAGGAGATTTCATACTATTTCTCAAAATAATTAAACATATTTTATTAGTGTTTTAGTAATTGATTGTTTAGCAATTCTCTATTGCTTTAATTTTAAAAAAAATCTAATAAAAAATTAGACACATAATTCTAACCTTTTGAACGTTTAATCATTCAAACTTTATTTCATGTTTTTTAGATAGAAAAATTTGGCAATATTTAAATTTAAAAGTAATTTGTGATATCAGATTTTTATTTTAATATTTCAAAAAAAGTAGTACAATTTCTAGAGCCTTTTTTCGGATTTTTGTTATTCTTTTTTCTCTCTACATAGAGAATTTTATAAATTAAATCAAAGTAAGCTAATGTATTATTTGCTTAATAAAGCTATTAAATTTCAGAAATAAGTATAGTGTTTTTCGTAAGAAAATATATTGGATAATGTATAACTTTACATAAACTTTATACACTTACTAATTTATTTACATTTTCGACAAATTTCATTCAGGAAAGTATCTTTTCTGGCTATTGCTTTGTATATCTCTGAGTCCTGTAATTTTAGTGGTCAAAATATAATAACTAAATAAGTTATGCTTAACTGTACAATACAACCGATCGCCTGATTTATCCAGCAATATATATAACGAATTAACTAGCACTCTGATCATTAAAAGCAATTGAATGTACCTGATCAAATTCAATATATCGATATTAAATAACAATAGAGACGTGGCATAGCAACGTCTCTAAGGTATATATTCTACGTAGCTGGTTATTAAGCAGTTAGTGCAATGTCTCTTTATCTAGTTTGACGGGTTAAAATACTCATCACCTCATCTGGATTACCAGTTGGTAGTAGTGGACTCCAATCTTCCACATTGGCGTAGCCAATTACTTGCAAATAGTGAATTGTACTAGTGACAGCTTTGGGAGAACCAATGTTGGGTTGCGCGGTGCTTCACTCAACCTACTCTATAAATACTTTTGTAATAACATCTGTAATTTTTCTTTTGTTGCTGTTGGTGCTTTATCTAATTGAGTCAAAATTGCATATTTCAAGGCTGAATGTGCATCACTGGGTGGTGGATTTTCACTTAAACGGCGGACAGTTTCTTGAATTACTTTTTGGGCATTAACTGCGTTGCGTTGCAAGTTACCAATTACCATCTCGACGGTGACACTATCATGATCTGGATGCCAACAATCGTAATCTGTGACTAGTGCTAAGGTTGCATAGGCAATTTCTGCTTCTCTGGCTAATTTGGCTTCTGGTAAGTTCGTCATGCCAATGACTGTTGCGCCCCAACTGCGGTAAAGGTTCGATTCGGCTTTGGTGGAAAATGCTGGCCCTTCCATGCAGATGTATGTGCCGCCACGATGTAGGGTGACATCTGGTAAATTGAGAGATGCGATCGCTTCTGCTAATACTCCCGCTAAATTTTTACAAATCGGTTCACCAAAGGCAATGTGAGCTACAATTCCTTCCCCAAAAAATGTGGAAATTCGATTTTTTGTGCGATCTATAAACTGATCTGGTACTACCATATCAGGTGGTTTTGCTTCGGCTTTTAAAGAACCAACCGCACTAGCTGAAATTAAATACTCTACACCCAGTTGCTTCATGGCATAGATGTTAGCGCGAAATGGTAATTCCGAAGGCAACAGTGTATGATTGCGCCCATGACGCGCTAAAAAAACTACCTTTGTTCCTTCTAGCGTTCCTAAAATCAAAGCATCCGAAGGCGAACCAAAGGGAGTTTGAATTTCCACTTCTTCTAAATCTTTGAGTGCAGCCATTTTATATAGTCCGCTACCACCAATAATGCCAATCTTAGGTTGAACCATTATTTTTGAATATATTTGTTGCTGTGCCTAGTTATTTTACACAGGTGTAGAACTTACCCAGAAAAATATTCTGTTGAGACTGGGTGTAAGGGTGTAGGGGTGCAGAGGAGCGAGGGTGCAAGGGTGTAGGGGTGCAGAGGAGCGAGGGTGCAAGGGTGCAGAGGTGTAGTTTTGACTTCAGAAGCTCAAGTTTCAACCTCAAAGGTTCAAAGTTCAAGCTCAAAGGCTGACGCTTCAACCTCAAAGGCTGACGCTTCAACCTCAAAGGCTCAAAGTTCAACCTCAAAAGCTCAAGTTTCAACCTCAAAGGCTGACGCTTCAAGCTCAAAGGTTCAAAGTTCAACCTCAAAGGTTTAAAGCTCACCTTCAAAAGCTCAAATTTTTAATCCCTTTTGATTATCTCCCTCGCTCCCCTACACCCCTAAACCCTTATCCCCATATACCCAAAGATATCACCCCAGCTACTTGCGACAAATAACGCTACGTCGATATATTTACCACACATAGCTATGATGGTTTGAAGATTGCGGCTACAACTAAGTTATTATTCATGCCGTGACATTTAAACACTTGCTTCTCAACAGCCAATGGTAAACTCCACCCTCGTGGCCACACTCTATGTCAACCCTGTAACGGGGAAAGATACTAATGATGGTTCACGGTTGAGTCCGTTTAAAACTCTCACCCGTGCCTTAAGAACCACAACACCAATAATTATTCAGCTGGCATCGGGAAATTATAGCAGCACCAATGGTGAACAGTTTCCCTTAGTGTTGACTGCGGGGGTGACAGTTATTGGTAATGAAACTAATAAAGGTGCAGGAATTGTTATTTCTGGGAGTGGTGAATATCAAAGTCCGAGTTTTAGTGTGCAGAATATCACTTTGTTGTTGCTGGGTGATGCCAGTCTCATGGGTGTGAGTGTGACAAATCTTATCACCAAAGGCACTGGTGTGTGGATAGAATCATCAATTCCTTATGTGGCTAACAATACCTTCGCTAACTGTGGACGGGAAGGAATATTTACAACTGGAAATGCCAAACCCGCCATTTTAGATAATGTGTTTGTCCAAAATGCTGCCAGTGGTTTGTTTATGGCGCGTAATAGTAAAGGGGAAGTGCTGCGGAACACTTTTCAAAAGAATCCTTTGGGGATAGCTGTTACTGACTCAGCAGCGCCATTAATCGCAAATAATAAGTTATTAGATAATCGCACGGCGATCGCTCTTTCTCGTGATGCCCGTCCGGTGTTACGGCAAAATTTAATTTTGAAAAATGCTCAAGGTGGGTTGTTAGTCAATGCTAATGCTGTCCCAGATTTAGGTAGCAGCCAAGATGCTGGGGGTAATATTTTTCAAAATAATGGCGAGTTTGATTTACAAAATGCTGCCTCACAACCTTTAATTTCCGCAGGCAATCAGTTAAATCCTACCCTAGTCAAAGGGCAGGTAAATTTCATCGCCGCTACAGAAGATACTCCGAGAATAGTTACCGGGAGTAGCAGTTTTCCTGATTTGGCGGGACACTGGGCGGCGGCTTTTGTGGAAGCTTTAGTTAGTCGAGGTGCAATTAGCGGTTTTCCTGATGGCACTTTTGGCCCGAATGCACCTATCACTCGCGCCCAATACGCCGCTGTCATTGCTAAAACTTTTCAGTTGCCCAGCAGTACAAAACCCGCTAAATTTCCTGATGTAAAACCAGACTTTTGGGCAGCACCAGCTATTTCCAGTGCGGCTGAGAAGGGGTTTATCAGCGGTTTTCCTGATGGTACATTTCGCCCAGGAAACAATCTCACTAGAGTCCAGGCGATTGTATCTATTGTCAATGGTTTGAAATTTACAGGCGGCAACCCGAATGTGTTAAGTGTATACCGCGAGCGCGCCCAAATTCCCAGTTATGCTACCAATGCTGTCGCCGTCGCCACGCAAAAACTACTAGTAGTTAACTATCCCCAATCTGACCTTTTAGAACCACTGCGAGATATTACACGCGCTGAGATTGCCGCTTTACTATATCAGGCATTAGTCGCCAACAGCAAAGAAAAAGCCCTGGCCTCACCTTATATTGTCAGTCCCGATGCAGAAGTTCCCACTTTCGCCGACTTAACCGGACACTGGGCGGAACCATTTATTCGCGCCTTAGCCAGCCTGAATTTAACCCAAGGTTTTGCTGATGGTAGCTACCAGCCAGATAAACCCATGACTCGCGCCCAATATGCTGCTTTGGTAGCGGTTGCTTTTAACCCCACACCCAAACGCCCAGCAATTGAATTTATTGATGTCCCTCAGAATTTTTGGGCTTACAAAGCTTTACAAATTGCGGCGAGTGGCGGCTTCGTGAGTGGATTTAGCGATCGCACCTTCCGCCCCGATCAAAATGTGCAAAGATTACAAGTGATTGTTTCTCTAGTCAACGGGCTAGGCTTACCCGCAGCCCAAAGCAATACTTTACTCCCTTACACTGACAGTAATACTATTCCTGACTATGCTCAAAAAGCAGTGGCAACTGCTACACAACAAAGAATTGTTGTCAACTATCCCAAGCCTAATTTACTTGCACCAACACGAGAAGCAACACGAGCGGAAGTCGCAGCAATGGTTTATCAAGCCTTAGTTGCTATTAATCGCACGCCAAATATTAATTCACCATATATTGTTTCGACAGCCAACAGTTGACCAAGTAAAATGAAAAACACTGCTGATACACTTAGAAACTCTTGGTTAACAACCCTATAGCTAAAAACACGCTAGGCTATAGGCGATGGGTCGAAAATTTATACCTGTTGCCTCAAGCCAATAGTCTCATGTTCACCAAAACGCCAGAAACTTCTGCCGAATTGGCAGCTGCTTTACTCATTCATTACAGTTTCGACCTCAGTGGCTATAGTGCCATTGAGCTAGTTAACCGTTGGCAAAATCAATACCCTCTAGATTGGCTGCACCTAGCAGTAATTGAAGCGCTGTATCAAGGTCGCTATAAAGCCATTTCTGTGCAGCAAATCCTCGCATTTTGGCAACGGCGAGAGCAGACGATTTATCATTTCAATATGGAATTTGAACGCCTAATTTGTAGTAAATTCCCTGAAATCTTAACTGCACTAAATACACCAGCTTTACCACCTGCTGATGAAGATGTTAGCTCAGAAAATGTAGCGAATGTTGCCAATTTGGCAGCTGCAACAAATTCTTCATATGCTGTTAATGATGAATATGAGCAAAACCAAAATGCTGCTGTTCAAGTGATCAACAGACAAACAGAGACAGCATCTAGCAGAAGAGACAGCGAGCGAGTCAAAAACATTTTGGCATCTTCGACATTGAGTATTGCGACCTCTGATGTCAAATCTAAGCTGAATTCACAACCGATGCTTCCTAACCCTCCTTCATCATCAAACCCTGACAAACAAACAAAGTTGCTGACATCTAAAGTTAATCATCCCCCCATTGGGAGATTTACTCCAGAGACAAGCGATCGCTCAGAGTCATTTACATCAAAACTCAAAGCGATTTCTACCGAAAAATCGCAACGTCTTTCGACTCACAGACAACTTGAACAAAGTTGGTGAAAAAGCTCTTGAGCAGAGGG
Organism: Nostoc sp. CHAB 5844; assembly: GCF_020829595.1. Classification (GTDB taxonomy): domain Bacteria; phylum Cyanobacteriota; class Cyanobacteriia; order Cyanobacteriales; family Nostocaceae; genus Nostoc_B. The sequence goes on along the minus strand of NZ_JAIVFW010000001.1, from coordinate 330,260 downwards.
GCTCTTGAGCAGAGGGGCAGAGGAGAAAAACTACCCACACTCTTGTAGGGCTTCAACCAAGAAAGCAAGAGAGCAAGGGAGCTATCGCCCACAAGGGGCGAGGCTTTGAACCTTATCTTTTGGGTAAATCTCATAATACGAAAAACTAACAAGACATTTTTAGGATTTATTTTCTGCTAAAAAAAGAAAATTAGTAGATTATTTTGTGAATATATAGCCGTAGCCAGATAGGTTAGAGGATGTCTGAAAAGTAATGGGCGAATATAATTCGCTACTATACAAACGAAGTCCGCCTACGCGGACTAATAGAGAATTAAAGTTTTTGAACCCGCGTAGGCGGTGAGACCAGTGCTGCGGGAGGGTTTCCCTCCGGAGCCACTGCGGTCTTGGGGTCTCCCCAAGTGGAGCAAGTGGCATCAGGCAACTGGCGTTAGCGCAGCGTTAGCGACGCTCTTGAGCGTCACCCGGAGGGGTTTTGTCTGTGTAGCCGCGACTTCAGTCGCAAAGGCTAGTATGAAATGAGACTTCTCAGACATCCTCTTAGGACATTCTAAAACGCTAAAACCAATTGACTGCAAGCATTTCACTTTTGAACGCCAGTTGCTTCAAGTCGGGGAACCCGCCCAACGCACTGGCTCCTTTTGACTTTTGCTATAAAATAGGCGATCGCATCTGTTACCATAAAAACTTTATTTATTTTTAAATTAAATTTATGCTGATTTTTACTTAGAGATTAAGTAACTAGCTTACTCTGTCTATAGCAAAATCAGTTGTTCAATTATTTAAATTTCTGAATACTGCTGAATTGAGATATAAATCCGTGTAGAGACGTTGCCCCAGAACGTGTCTACAAAGATTTTAGTAATAAGTAAATCATTTTTATCAATAAATTTAGCAGCACCAAATAATTTGTCATCTGACATTTATTTTATTGCAGATATCTCAGCAATAAAGTAAGTGAATTTTTGCTGTCAAAAAAATTTACGCCCAAGAAACAGACATTTTCCTACAGGATTTTTCAGATGGTACAAGTCAGCTTTAATATTTGGGGTAACACTGCTATCAACCTTGCCGGACGCATTAATTCCGATGCACCAACCTATGCTATTATTCATGGTTATCAAAGTACTGCTGGCAACGCAAGTAATAACTACACACCCGCAGATTGGGTGGTAAACATTGCCCAAACCATTCGACAGCGCGAGTCGAATGCAAATATCATTTTAGTTGATTGGCAACAAGGAGCTAGTTCCTTTTATTATCCAACGGCTGCTGGCAATACGCGGGATGTCGGTAATCAGTTAACTACGTACTTAATTAATAATGGCGTAGATCCCAACTATATTGACTTGATCGGGCATAGTTTGGGGGCGCAAGTTGCTGGATTTGCTGGATCTGCTTATCGTGCCTCTACGGGACGTTCTATAGCTCAAATAGTCGGGCTAGATCCAGCCGGGCCTAATTTTGAAGGTGCTGCAACAAGCGATCGCTTAGATGCGACTGATGCCACTCGTGTTACCGCCATACATACCAGTGAAACTCTGGGCTATGATGCGCGGTTAGCTACCTTAGACCTTTATATCAACTGGAATGACCTTTTCCAACCTGGACAAATAAGTTTTGTGGGCAATCATAGCTATGCCCACACCCTTTATACACAGTTACTTCAAGGCAATAGCTTTACCCAGTCCAACGGCACTCTCCTGAACTTGAACAAAGTACTCAATGCGGGATTTCTGGGAGAGAACTATAACAGCACTAAAAATAATCAGGTAATTGTTGCGCTCAATCTTTCGGGTACTGCTGGCAACGATACCCTAGCAGGTGGTGCAGCTGGTGATACCATCCGAGGCAATACCGGAAGTGACTATATTACAGGTGGCGACGGTAACGATTCCCTTTATGGAGATAGTGGAAATGATCGCCTCAATGGTGGACGAGGTAATGATTCTGTCTTTGGTGGGAGTGGGAGCGATCGCTTGTTTGGCGATGACGGTAGCGACGTACTAACAGGCGCAGATGCAGCAGTAGGCAGAGGTTTTGCTGAAATTGACCGTTTAACTGGTAATGTTGGGGGCGATCGCTTTGTCGTAGGTACTACCACAGGAGTATTTTACAGCGATGGCAACACCAGCACTTCCGGCCTCAGCGACTATGCCCTAATTACTGATTTCAATACCTTAGAAGACACCATCCAATTATCTGGCTCTAGATCTAGCTATAGCTTAGGCGCAGCACCAACTGGTTTAGCTACAGGTACAGCCCTATTCCTAAATGAAACTAATCTGGAACTAGTGGCCATCATTCAAAGCTCCACCAACCTCAGCCTTAATGCCAGTTATTTTGTCACTGTTTAACAAATAATCTCAAAAATCTTCAATTAGCCTGCTAGAAGCGGGCTTTTGTCTTTTATTAGCATTTTATATACCTTTTATAAGGTTATCTTAGCTATTTCTTAATGTCATTCACTTACAACTTCTGAGTAACAACTAGCAATTAAGCAGTCAGTAAATTTCATTAAAAATTCAGGAGAACACAGTGAAATTATCAAGGCGTAAATTTTTTACCTTAGCCAGTTCAGGAACAGCTGGTGCCGTTTTCTTATCGCCATTACAAGCTTTTTACGCCAAGCGCACTTTAGCTGCTGGGCCTTACGGTGCTTTGCAAACTGACCCTCTGGGTGTTCTAGATTTACCTGCGGGATTCACTTACAGGAGATTATCAGAAACAGGGCAAACAATGACCGACGGCTACAGAGTTCCTGGTGGTCACGACGGCATGGCCGCCTTTGCTGGAGCCAATGGTAATACCATTCTCATTCGGAACCACGAACTCTCTCCAACTTCTAGCAATGGTTTGAACGCTCCTAGCGGCAGCAAGTACAACTCAAATGCGAGGGGTGGTTGTACTAAATTGGTCGTTAATTCTTCCCGCAACTTGGTAGAACATCGGGGAGTCCTAGCGGGAACCATTCGTAATTGTGCAGGTGGCCCTACGCCTTCAGGGTCTTGGTTAACCTGCGAGGAAACCTTTGAAACTAATAACGGCAAAAGGCATGGTTATGTGTTTGAAGTTCCCAGTAGCGCCAATACTTTTGTTACCCCTGTTCCACTAACCGCTATGGGGCGTTTTAATCACGAGGCTGCTGCTGTAGACCCCAACACAAGGTATGTCTACATGACAGAAGACCGGGGGGATGGGCTGTTTTATCGCTTCGTTCCCAACCAAACCAACAACCTGAGTGCTGGTGGCGCACTATACGCTTTAAGAATTACGGGATCATCTGGAATCAACACTGCTACAGGTTTCCCACGAAATACGCCTAGGGCGGTGGATTGGGTACGAATTAACACTCCCGATCCCAGCACTGATACCGTCAGAACGCAAGGGTATAATAGCGGTGCGGCTAGGTTTTCAGGTGGGGAAGGCATATTTTATGGCGGTGGTTATGTCTACTTCACTTGTAAGAGTGGGGGTAGTTCTGGAGATGGGCAAATCTGGCGTTATTCACCTACTAACAATACCGTTGAACTTTATATTGAACCCAACAATTCTGGTGTGCTAGACAATCCAGACAATATTATCGTTTTCCCCAACCGCGACATCTTCCTGTGTGAAGATGGCGATGGCACTGATTTTATTGTGGGTATCACACCAACAGGCTCACTCTATAAATTTGCTCGTAATCGCTTGAATAGCAGCGAATTTGCTGGAGTTTGTTTCTCACCTGATGGACAAACCATGTTTGCGAATATACAATCTCCAGGAATTACTTTTGCTATTTGGGGCCCCTGGTAAAATTATCTCTTGACTCTGTGATCTTTGTGCCTCTGTGGTTTAAACATTATTCATTTAACTTACAGAGGCATGTAGAAAACAGAAAGAAAACTCGGACAAACCCTTATTTTAAGTTCTAGAAAATTGGGGTTTTGTCTACGGCTGCTACACGTAACGCGACACGCTTATACTTACTTGCATCATAAGGAATGCCGGCATGCATGACTTGCGAGTTATCCCAAACAACCAAATCACCAGGCTGCCAAACATGGGCGTAAACTGGTGTACGTTCTAAAACAGTTTGAAATAATTCTTGCCAAAACTGTTTTGCTAAATTTAGTTCATCCTCCATCCCTACAGGGATTGATGTATCTGAACCCAGATATAATCCTCTCTGCCCAGTTACCTTGTGGGTTGAAACGATAGGATGTTTTTTCATCGGGACATCAGCCCCTGGCTGATAGGTTCTTGGCGGCAGATGATACATTGACATTTGCTCTAATTGCCGCTGATATTCAGTATCTAGATTTTTATATGCTTCTACCATGTCCAGGAATTCAGTTGTGTGGGGTTGGCCATCAACTCCCGCTGCTGGTATTTCCACGCCATACAACATGACCACATATAAAGAATTCATATCTAGACCTTCTGTTCTAGGCAGAAAGTCTTTGTCATGATGCCATTGCCAAGCAAACTGTCCGATGATTTCTTGAGTATTTTCTTTAGGATTTCCTAAAATAGATACACCAGGACTTTGTAAATTTGGATCAATATCTGGGTCTAGGGGTTTAGGCAGATACTTAAAGCCTGACTCACCAAAAGTTTGGTCGGCAAATTTTTTTAATTGTAATGCCGTTAAATTTTGGTTTCTAACGACAATCACTCCATTTTCCCAAAGAGATTGTTTAAATTCCTGTATTTGTTGGTTTGTCAGTTGCGTTAAATTACAACCCTGCAATACTTCCGTACCAAGTCTAGGATGCTGTTTAACTAATGTTTGCTGTTGCATTTTTATAGTCCTTTTTATGTAAATTTTGTGGCTTTTAGAGAGGTTTAAAGTATTGGAAAACTCCTACAAAAATTATTTTTATTTAATAGGATTAATTTAATGATGCCTAACTGGATTATTTGAAGCCATCTCCCAAATAGTAGACGTGGTAGTAACTCTATCGACACGGGATGGATGTACTGCAATATATTTATTCGCCCCAACGATGCCACTGGCGAAAATTAGTTCTAGCACTTACAGCTAAACCAATCTGGTGCTGTGAAGATAGTTCATCATAGCCACCTTCATTCGCGCCAATATAGTACATCCGAAAACTGCCATCATCCATTGGTACGATACAAGGCGTACCCACTGCTTGTGCATCCCAAAGACCAGAATTCTTTTGGGCATGGGAAAAGACAGAACCTCCTGGTTGGTCTCCTTTTTCTTTTTGCCAATGAATCCCATCGTCCGAAATAGCTAGACCAATAGAGTGATAACCACTGGTATTAACACCTTCGTAAAACATTACATACTGTCCGCTGATTTTCTGAACATGGCGAGTCCCAATGCCTTTTTCATCAAAACTCCCAGACTCCCCTACTGCTAAAATTTGACCAACTTTCTCCCAATGTAAACCATCGGTAGATACAGCTAAACCGACTAAAAATCCTTTGTCGGGGTTGAGGGTATGGTAGTACATTTTCCATGTGCCATCATCATCAGGCAGCACTTGCGGCCAGGCGCAGAATAAAGCATCAAATTCTCCTGACTTGCCTAAATCGAGAAAAGCGCCTTGATAAGTACCTTCCAAGCGTAACCAATGTATGCCATCACGGGAAATCGCACAGCCAGGGCGCATATTTAAGCCTTTTGCTGGAAATTTTCCCATCTCAATTATTGTGTGGTTCCCCCCGAAGTACCACATCCAATAAAGATTATCCCGGAAGTAGACATTGCTAACACCAACATGAGCTGAGTCAAACCGATGCGGGTCTGGGTGAGGTTCAAAAACAGCCCCTTTAGTTAAAGAACCTTGAACACGTTGCCAATGAATTCCATCAGCAGAAATTGCTAAACCACAGCGACCAGTAGGTAAATTGATTTGTCGGTCAAAGGAAGCATCTCGACCGTAATACCACATCTTCCAAGTGCCATCAAGACAGCGCAAGACCTGTGGCGAAGAAATTCGTTCGGAGTCCCACCAGCCTTCTGGGCCTGGTGTTAACACTAATCCAGGTTGATTGAGTGAGGTTGTTACTTGATTCATATATAAGTAAGTCGGTGCAAAAAAACCTAATTATGTTAAGAAAGATAAACTAGACTAAAACCCTTTTCCCTCCTGCCTCCTGCCTCATCTCAACTACAAATATTTACACCGTTCTACTTATAATCTAGTTTGAAATCTCAACTGCTACAGTTTGGTTGTATTTAGCATCATGCCGTTATTTTTCAATCAGCTTCGCAACATTACTTAACTATCATTCGTCACGAAATCAGAAATTAATGTAATGAGTTTCCGAATTCAAGTAGTCCACATTTGAATTTAAACTCAGTCTGACAGTTTTGTTGTGTTCGCATGAGTATCTGAAAAATCATGAGAAATATCAGCCGATACTTCAGTACTATTTCTTTAGTTGTGCTACTCCAAAGTTTTCCTTTAACTGTTCAGGCACAATCGACAGAAACTCCTTCTCAGACAAGCTCAGATCCCATTCAACAGGTCATTGCCACCAAATGGATGACAAATTCTCCAGATGGCAATTTTTATCCCGAAAGAATGCTGAGTCGGGCAGAATTAGCCTCGATTATGGTCAAAGTATTTCGACTTGATAAACGACAAGCTGTTAGTCAAGAAAATCTACCCATTGCAGATGTCTCCGCCTCTAATCCAGCATTTAACGATATTCAGGTAGTCTTAAAAACAGAGGTTATGAAAGGCTATCGGGGGAATTTGTTTTTCCCTAACCAAAAAGTCACAAGGGCAGAAGCTTTAGCCATATTTGCCCAAGCTTACGGAGTATTTCAATTTGATGATGATTCTGTGAATGAAATTCTTTCATCTCATCCCGATGCTACATCAATTCCGACCTGGGCGAGAAAAGCGATCGCGACAGTAGTTTCGGAAGGATTTATCAACACAGATAGCCAAGGTAATATTTCTCCATTGCAACCTATGACTCGTGGAGATATGGCTTACGTGTTGAGTAAATATTTGCAACGGCAAAGACAATTACCAGATACACCAGAAGTGCCGAGTGTGCCTAATAACACAGAGTCCCCTTAGTAACCAAGGTAACTTACCCATATTCTGAGGATTTACACGTAAAAACGCAAAATCAAGGGTTTAGTTGGCTAGGGAGATAGCTATTCACAACCCTGACACCTGCCAAAGCAGAGAGTGTTGTTACGTAAATTCTAATTCTTTACGGGTTATGTAACAGAATTGCAACTCCCCATAATCATGGGGATAACCCGACCGTGGGAAAATCAGAATACCAGAAGTAGAAATTAGAGAGGAAAACCCTATAATATGCATCTGAGTGAAATCACCCATCCTAATCAGTTGCACGGTTTATCTATCCGGCAACTGCAACAGATTGCCCGCCAAATTCGAGATAAACACCTCCAAACAGTAGCTGCAACAGGCGGTCATCTAGGGCCAGGTTTGGGTGTTGTAGAGTTAACTCTAGGGCTTTACCAGACATTAGATTTAGATCGGGATAAAGTTATTTGGGATGTAGGACACCAAGCTTATCCCCACAAACTAATCACAGGACGTTACAGTAACTTCCATACCCTCCGACAAAAAGACGGAATTGCTGGTTATCTCAAGCGCTGCGAAAGCAAATTCGACCACTTTGGTGCGGGACACGCTTCTACAAGTATTTCGGCAGCCTTGGGTATGGCCTTGGCAAGAGATGCCAAAGGCGAAAAATTTAAAGCCGTCGCTGTCATAGGTGATGGTGCTTTAACTGGTGGTATGGCGTTGGAAGCTATCAACCATGCAGGACATATGCCCAAAACTAACCTGCTGGTGGTGCTGAACGATAACGAAATGTCTATCTCTCCCAACGTCGGCGCGATTCCTCGCTATCTCAACAAAATGCGTCTCAGCCCGCCAGTGCAGTTCATTAAAGATAACTTTGAGGAACAATTCAAGCAAATTCCTTTCGTCGGTGAATCTTTGTCTCCCGAACTCGGACGCATCAAAGAAGGAATGAAGCGGTTAGCGGTTCCCAAAGTGGGGGCGGTGTTTGAAGAACTGGGCTTTACCTACATGGGGCCAGTCGATGGACACAACTTAGAAGAATTGATTGCGACTTTCCAACAAGCACATCAAATACCAGGGCCAGTTTTGGTACACGTCGCCACAGTCAAAGGTAAAGGCTATGAAATAGCTGAACAAGACCAAGTAGGCTACCACGCCCAAACCCCGTTTAACTTAACAACTGGCAAAGCAATTCCTTCTAGTAAACCTAAACCCCCTGCTTATGCCAAAGTCTTTGCCCACACCTTAGTTAAACTAGCTGAACAAAACCCAAAAATTATTGGGATTACAGCAGCAATGGCAACAGGCACAGGTTTAGACAAACTCCAAGCTAAACTGCCTAATCAATATATAGATGTTGGGATTGCAGAACAACATGCTGTTACCTTAGCTGCGGGTTTAGCATCTGAAGGTATGCGCCCTGTGGCTGCTATTTACTCCACCTTTTTACAACGGGCTTACGACCAAATCATTCATGATGTCTGTATCCAAAACTTGCCTGTGTTCTTCTGCTTAGACAGGGCGGGAATTGTCGGTGCTGATGGCCCCACCCACCAAGGGATGTATGATATTGCTTATTTGCGCTGCATTCCTAATATGGTGTTGATGGCACCTAAAGATGAAGCTGAACTACAACGAATGATGGTAACTGGGATTAACCATACCACTAGTGCGATCGCTATGCGCTTCCCGCGTGGTAATGGTTATGGTGTACCCTTAATGGAAGAAGGTTGGGAACCTTTGGAAATTGGTAAAGGTGAAATTCTCCGCAATGGTGATGATGTGTTAATCGTTGGCTACGGCACAATGGTTTATCCCAGTATGCAAGCGGCAGAAATTCTCAGCGAACACGGCATTGAAGCAACGGTGATTAATGCGCGGTTTGCCAAACCTTTGGATACAGAATTGATTCTACCTTTGGCGAAGAAAATTGGTCGCGTTGTCACTCTAGAAGAAGGTTGTGTGATGGGTGGCTTTGGTTCTGCCGTAGCCGAAGCTTTACTCGATGCTGATATTGTTGTACCTGTGAAGCGTATCGGTATTCCAGATGTATTGGTTGAACATGCTACCCCAGAAGAATCTAAGGCAGAATTAGGTTTAACTAGCCGTCAAATTGCCGAAAGAGTTTTGCAGGCTTATTTTCAAAAGCAAGTGTCTGCTGTGGTTTAAATCTACTAGGTGAAATTCACAATTCAATATTTCAATTAGGGTGGTAAATTGCCACCCTTTTTTGTAATTTTAAAGGACTTTTATTTTTAGCATTAGCCCTCTACTAGCTCAAAAAAGACGAACTAGCAGGGAAAATGTTTGACGATGAGTTAGACCTTGCTTATGCCGTAATTGATGGTATTCAAATTAGAGGAGCAAGAGGAAACTATAATACTCAACGTATTAAATTTAACGGTAATCGCTCTGATTAACAGTTCGTTACATGTTTATGAATTTTCCTGCCCACTTACTTAAAAGTGCAACCATTATCTTTTACAATGAGCTATGTCAGATTCAGATGCCAGTAAGATTTCGGTATCTTCTGCAAATTCATCTAAGAAAAATAATACAAACACACAAAAGCAGATTTCAAAATACCTGAGTAAATAATTCTACGGCTTTTTAATCAGGACGCTATGCTGGCATACTAGCAACAGCATCCTTTTTGACACCTCAACCAAGGTGCAATCCTACAATGATTGACAGTCTGATTAATGCTTATACCCCTTTTTTAATTTGGGTTGGTATAGGACTACTAGGCTCTCGGTTAATTCCAGATAGTTTTCTCAAATGGCTTGGTAATGGGTTGTACTGGGTGGGAGTGCCATTACAAATTTTAGTTTTGGCGCGTCATACTAACTTATCTCATGGCGTACTCATACCTGGAGTAGCAGTCGGAATACTACTGCTGAGCCTGATTTTAGCGTTGTTGATTTGGCGAGCATTACAATGGTTCAGGAATCGAAAACAGCAATCAGATTTGCCAAATTCGGACTTGGCAGTAGACATTTCTTTGATGCAAGCCAGTTTGGGCAGTTTTATTCTAGCTGCCATTCTAGGTAATACAGGTTTCGTGGGACTCACACTCACCCAAGTATTGACTAGTCCAAAAAATAACGACTGGGCAGTGTTATTCAGTGTTACCAACAATGTTATTGGTACTTATGGAATTGCTGTCTTAATTGCCAGCTATTTTGGCAAGAGCAAAATCAATAACCAGTGGTGGACTCAGTTACGGGATTTAGTTACAGTTCCTAGCTTGTGGACATTTTTTCTAGGCTTGAGTACTCAATTCATCGAATTGCCAGTAGTGGTTGAGACAAGATTAGAACAAGCTGTTTGGGTAGTTATCGCTTTTGCTTTGTTACTTGTCGGCTTGCGACTCGGTACAATCACGGGTTGGAAAAGTTTGAAAATTGCTTCAGTTGCCAGTGTGTTAAAAGTATTTGTTGTACCTATACTGGTAGGATTAGGTGCAACCTTTTTAGGTGTAACTGGTGAAGAACGTCTAGTGCTGGTATTAATGTCTGGAACACCAACAGGGCTTTCTGTACTGATTTTGGCAGAAGTGTATGACTTAGATCGGAACTTATTAGCCAGCAGTATTGCCTTGACTTTTGTCGGCTTATTTCTGGCACTACCTTTATGGCTTGTCTGGTTTAGCTGATTAGCTTCAACAACCTTAATAATTTTTAATACAATTTCTAAATGTTGGTTGAGTTATCAATATTTGGACACTATAATGTATCGGCTAAGTAAGGGTTTAATCAAAAATTTCCTAACCCTGTTATACACAGCCTAGCCTTTGCTTGACCATATTTACTATTTATTTAAATGAATGATTATCATTGGCGATCGCATGCAAACAGGTATAGCTTATTCTCTAGAATATCTATTGACATCAATTAACATCATATTATGGTGTTCAAAAATATCTGCTGTGGTTAAGAAAACCTAGCGCTTATCATCTAGTCTGTCTGTTAACAAAAGTAAGGGATTAATTTATATTTCTATGGCTATCGAGAATCGCGCTAGAAATTCTCAGAGTTGGCAAATCAGTCGTTATGCCAAAAATTTATTCCTTGGGACATTTGCATCTTTTCCTATAGCCTTGGCATTGCCAGCAGAAGCTTTACAAGTGCAGTTATCTCCTAGTAATCCGCAGTTGGGAGATACGGTGTCTGTGATGATTGATGTAAATAACCAAAATAATAATCAGCAACCAACAGTAGTAGTAGGCGAGAAAACTTACCCAGCCTTTGCCGTTGCACCCAACAAATATCGAGCATTCATTCCCACAACTCCACTGGAAACAGCAGGAACTAGAACGTGGAAAATTGCTGGGGATGGTAAAGTGCAGAACTTAACAGTAAAAGTGCGATCGCGCAAATTTCCTGTACAACGCATCACTCTACCACCAGGAAAATCTGCTGATGGAGCCACTGAGTATGAACTTAAGCGTGTAGCAGCCTTCAAAGCTTTGCAAACACCAGAAAAATATTGGAACGGTCAATTTCTCGCGCCAAGTCAAGCCCGGATTAGTTCAATCTATGGCATACGCCGTTACTATAATGGTAAATTTGCAAAGGATTATTATCATCGGGGTGTTGACTACGCCGGAGCGAATGGTTCACCAGTAACTGCCCCTGCACCTGGGCGAGTGGCATTAGTTGGTAAAGTATCTCAAGGCTTCCGAGTTCACGGTAATGTAGTTGGTATTGATCACGGTCAAGGAGTGACCAGCATATTTTTGCATTTAAGTCGCATTAACGTTAAGGAAGGCGATTTTGTCAAAGCTGGTCAATTAATTGGCGCAGTGGGTTCAACAGGTGCTTCTACAGGGCCGCATTTGCATTGGGGTTTATATGTCAATGGGCAATCTATTGACCCAGTACCCTGGCGTACAAAGGTTTTTGAATAGTAGAGACGTATTTAATAGCGTCTGTGCATAATTTGTATATTATGCACCGATAATTGGGCAGGATAAATTGAATCTATACCGTCCCTACCTGACTTGGGTGGCTTAAACAAGATGAGCGTTATGAGTATTGAAAAAATTGTAGAACAAGCTCTCCAGGATGGTTATCTCACACCAGCAATGGAAGCAGAAGTTGGGCGAATTTGTGATAACGCATCCGAACTTTCGATAGAAGAATATATGGCGCTGGATCGATTAATGGGAGCGCTATTAACTGGTGAGGTAGTGGCGGTACCTCGCAAACAATTTATCAATGTCATGGAAGAATTGGTATTGACAGAAGCGATCGCCCGCGTCGCCGAAATTGAAGCAACCAGCGAAAGTTCTTTAGATGTGGGCGATATTGCCGCTTATGCCCTCAACCGTTTACCACCCTTATATGCCACTACAGAAGAAGGTGCTAACTACCAACGTATACGTGCTAAAGCCGAATTACAAGAGTTGATTTCTCAACAAGTTACTGAGGCGATTAGTCGCAACCTCGACCAACCCGCCAACGACAACAGAACCCCAGTTTTGGGTAAAAACACTGGTAATGAAGTTCTGCGCCAAGTTAGTACCTTACTCCAAGTCTACGCCCCTAGCTTTGAGCAAAAATAAGTTTGGTCAATGGTCATTAGTCATTAGTCATTTGTTTAAAAGTAACGACAAAGGACTAATGACCATTGACTATCAACAAATTATTCACGCACAGTCACCACTGTGCCTACCTTAACTTGGTCATATAACAGACGAACATCAGCATTACGCATTCTCAAGCAACCGTGAGAAATAGCAGTTCCCAACAGGTGGATATCTGGTGTGCCGTGAAAGCCAATTTCATTACGTCCATCCGTCCAAAAACCAATCCAGCGCTCGCCTAAAGGACTATCATTGCCAGGCGGAAAGACTTTGCCAGTAATGGGGTGTTGCCAAATCGGGTCATGTTGCATATTCATCACGGCGAAAGAACCTTTAGGCGTTTCCCAGCCCTTTTTACCTACAGCAATTGGATAACTGGCTATAACTAAATCTCCTTTGTAAACATAAGTGCGGCGATCGCTTAAATCAACCACTACTTGGGTTTTCATCCCCAGTTTATTAGAAGTTTTTTGTTGATTTGAAAACTGGGTAAAAAAGGATATCGGTTGAGCATCAGTATTGCGATTTTCTGTTTGTTCTTGCTCAAACCCAACTAAGCGCCTGTTATTAGATATATCAGTGTCCTTGCCTACGTTTTGGATCACTGTAACCGACTTACGATCAGGCTGAATACCAGAGGACTTGAACTGGTAAGTCCTTTGGGGATTTTGTCCTGGGATGGATTCACCAGCAGTTGTAGACGCGCCAAAGGCTGTTTCCCCTAAACTCCCAGGAAATTTGCCATTAGCGGCGGCTGAATTCTCCGACTGTTGTTGCGTTGTCGTAACTCGCCAATGGACAGCTAACGATAAGATGGCTGTGCCAAAACAGAGAAACATTGCTATACGCGCTACAGAATCATTTCTTACCATTGCGATCGCCTATTGTTTATCCCTGACAGATCCAAATCTTTTGGAATAATTGAATGCGCTCATCATCCAATTATCAATAATTTATAAATACTTATTTGTTTCCTTATAAATTTGCCAATCTTTCTGGGCAAACTAAGTTTAAGCGGATATCCCAGTAAATAAAACTTCTGGTGAGAAACCTCCTTCCTGCAAAGACCGAGCGAAGGTTTCCTCCGTTCAGGCTTTTTTCTTTTTTGATAAATTTCCAACAGCAGCAATCAATCATTAATGGTGTGGGTGGGAGAAAATCCATGTTTGAAAAACTATTGCTAGCAATCACAATCACATTTTCCATTAATTTCTTTCTTCAAGTTCGGATACCAAATCCAGCTAATACTGGCGCTATTTATCAGGAACATCCAGAAAAAAATACAATTCTGGTAACTAGACCGGAAAAATAACATTCCTTTTCAAGGAATACTTTCTGGCAACAATGACCAGAACCAAGATTCTACTCTACCCTTAGTGAAGTTACCACGATATCTCACCCAGTCTAACGGCTTCTCAAACCTCAATTCAGTATTCAAAGTAGAAGCTCAGGAATTTAGGTATTTGTCTGTTATGGAAAATAAAGACTAGAGGCGCTTAGGCTAGAAAGACAGTTTTTCATATTGGCTTGTGGTTTTTCCTGTAACTAGCTGTCTTTTGTTTAGATAACGACGGCTTGATATTTAATGCACAATATAAAAAATTTGTCAAGCGTAAATAGTCAGTTGTTATCAGCCGCACAATTATACGTAAAACCGCCAACAGTATCAATGTGGCGTAATCCATCTGAAATAGCGATTTTCGAGAAAAAACTAGAGTTTGTCACTATTTTTGTTACCAGGAATCTCACCTAAATTCTATACTTTGATGTTCCAGTCATTAATCCGGCACCTAATTCAGGAACATCCACTAAATTAGTATGTCTAATGGTAAGGGATGATTTAATGCCAATACGATCTATGAGTCAATCGATTGCTGTATCCTGGTCAACGGTTGATGCGAAGTATTCAGAAGCATCGGTGCAAGTTGACAAACTCTCAAATCACGATCTAATTTTGCGCTGTCAAGAGGGATTGCGTCCAGATCGTGCTGCGTTTGCAGAACTCCTGCGCCGCTATCAGACCCAAGTTGATAGGGTTTTATACCACCTAGCTCCAGATTGGCCTGATAGAGCCGATTTGGCGCAAGAAGTTTGGATTCGAGTGTATCGGAATATTAACCGATTACAAGAACCTGCTAAGTTTCGCGGCTGGTTAAGTAGGATTGCCACTAACTTGTTTTACGATGAGTTGCGTAAGCGCAAGCGTGTTGTTAGTCCGTTGTCGCTGGACGCTCCCCGTGCGCTAGAAGATGGCGAAATGGATTGGGAAATTGCTGGTGACACTCCCGGCCCCGAAGAGGAACTGACCACTAGAGAGTTTTACGAGCAACTGCGAGAGGCGATCGCCGACTTACCAGAAGTGTTTCGGACTACCATTGTCTTAAGAGAAATCGAAGGCATGGCATACGAAGAAATCGCCGAAATTACAGGGGTTTCCTTAGGAACGGTGAAATCGAGAATAGCCAGAGCAAGATCCAGATTGCAAGCCCAATTGCAAAATTATCTAGATACCTAAAATTACAGTCTCTTTCCTTTGCTTGATGCCAAAATTTAAGCATTGATTAAGAATTGTCAGGAATCAAGAAGAGTGGTTGTGTGGTCAGGAGAAAAAAACAATGAATTTCTCAATGAATTTATTAAAATTGCTGGCTCGTTTTACCCGTGTATGAATTAGTAATAATGTTAAGATGACTACTGATTCTCAGTTTTACGACCGTTCCCACGTGCAACTTCCAGGAGATTTGTCAGAAGGGATGGATCAGCATACCAACGAATCAACGGGTACTATGGATATGGTGAAGCGCGATCGCTTCGAGTTATTAAGTGCATACCTCGATGGAGAGGTGACAGCAACAGAACGCAGGCAAGTAGAAGAATGGCTGGCAAATGATGCAGCCGTTCAATGTCTGTATGCCAGATTGTTGAAACTGCGGCAAGGTTTACGGACTTTACCAGTACCAACCGCTGCACAACCACCAGAAGTCACAGCCCAAAAAGTATTCTCCCGTTTGCGCCGTCGTTCACGGGTAGCTTGGACGTTTGGCGGTGCAGCAGTTGCTGCTTGTGTCATTGGCGTAGTTTCAGGTTTACTACCTGGGAGTGAATCTAGAACACCACAGCTGGCTCAAAAACCCCAAGTAGAAGTAGATTCTACATCGGCAGCAAAAACCTCTGCTACTCCTGCTGCACCGCTGATGGTGGCACTAAATAATCCCGTCATTGAAATCCCGAAAGCAGCAGTGACCTCTCCAGAAAAGATCATTCACCTCAAACACCGTGGACTAGAAAAAATTCAGCCTGGCTTGAATTAATCGGGAAGTGAACAGCGCATTCACAACCCACTGCGTTCCTTCGCGCTTAAACCGCAGCCACTCCACCAGCCATCAGCAACAAGAGTGCCGTTTAATTGTTTGACAAGCTCTAAAGTCATCAAATAAACCCAAGCCCAACCAAGAGCTTCGCCTTGTTGAGTGTATACCTCGATTTGTTGGCGATTGTAAAGATTTTCTGAGATTGGTCTATTGGGCTGGTAATCTTCTAGATGATCTAAAGCTTGTAAGACCTCTGGGTTAGAGAAAAAAAGCAAATAGCCGTGGACTTGATGTTGTCCCGTTGTTATCGCTGGGTAGCCCATAGGCAAAGCAAAAAGCTTGCCTAATATGACTGCCCTTTTTGCATTTATTACCTTACCTGCACAGTATTTTTGATAATTAGCTTCACCAGGTTTCAACGTGCCGTAAACAAAAACCCGCACTTCTTCAGAAAATTTGGCGTTTGATTCAGTCATTTGTATATAGCGTTGAGGTACATTTTGTGGAAGTCAAGGGCGCTTAGGCTAGGGTTTAGAGACTAGTATGTACCTCATGTAGGCAACTCAATCACAAACTCTTTAAAAATTAGACTTATTTCTGGTAAGTTCAATACTGATTTTGCCACCAAAATCAGGAATAGGTGCGGCAGGTTTGGTGACAACGACTTGGACTTGCGTAACGCGATCGCACTGTTGCAAAATAGAGTCGGCAATTGTACCTGCTAACTTTTCCAGTAAGGCGAACTGGGATGTTTTGACTAAGTTTTGAATTGCACTAATCACACTGCGATAATCGAGAGTATCTGCGATCGCATCAGTCTTAGCAGCTTGAGATAGATCTAACCATAACTTGACATCTACCTCAAACCATTGCCCTAAAACCTGTTCTTCCGGCAAATAGCCAGTGTAGCCATAGCAGCGAATTCCTGTTAAGTGAATACAGTCCATAAGTGTTCCAGATAAATTTGCCATCCAAAAATTTAACAAACAACCAGGGGTATAGAAGTGTAGGGTATGAGTGAACAAACCCTTACACCCCATCTCAAACTAACCTTTGTGTGTAAGTCCTATGGGAGAATGTCACAATTGAATATTGTCTGATAGCTACCTTGGATTTGATGCTCGTTGCCTATAAGAATGTTAATCAACTTTGGGCTTTTGTCTTGACGGAGACATTAAAGCGTTTAGGTTTAACTTATGTTGTAATTTGTCCTGGTTCTCGTTCTACACCCCTAACAGTCGCTTTTGCTCAACAATTACCTCATATTGAAGCGATATCCATTCTCGATGAACGCTCAGCTGCTTTTTTTGCCTTGGGAGTAGCTAAAGCTACCGGACTACCCGTAGCACTGGTTTGTACTTCTGGTACAGCAGGGGCAAATTTTTATCCCGCAGTCATAGAAGTAAAAGAAAGTCGCATACCATTGCTCGTGCTAACTACCGATAGACCACCAGAACTGCGAGATTGCCACTCCGGTCAAACCATAGACCAAGTGAAATTATATGGTAGTTACCCAAACTGGCAAGCCGAGTTAGCATTACCCTCCCCAGATATGGAAATGCTGGCTTATTTACGGCAAATGGTAATTTATGCTTGGGAAAGAACGCAAACACCAACAAAAGGGTCAGTACATTTGAACATTCCCTTCCGTGACCCTCTTGCACCAGTCCCTGACGGTACTGACTTTCAGTTTGACTCAGAAGAATTCTTCGCTACAGTCACAAATATTCTTTTTACTCCCCACGCTCGACTTCCCATTCCCCAAGCGTGGCAAAATTGCGATCGCGGTATGATTATTGCTGGAGTTGCTCAACCACAAAATCCCCAGGAGTATTGTAGAGCGATCGCGAGACTTTCCCAAACTCTGCAATGGCCTGTTCTCGCAGAAGGACTCTCGCCACTGAGAAATTATGCTGACCTCAACCCTTATTTAATTTCCACTTACGACCTGATTTTACGTAACCAGCAACTAGCAAAGCAGTTAGCACCCAAAATCGTAATTCAGGTAGGAGATATGCCTACCAGTAAAGAACTGCGGACTTGGTTAAGTGCTACACAACCCGAACGCTGGGTAATTGACTCTAGCGACCAAAACCTCGACCCTCTCCACGGAAAGACAACGCATTTACGAATGAGTGTAAATGACTTGGAGACATGGGAAAGCGACCATGAGAATTTGCCGTCTGAATATCTGCAAAGTTGGTGTATTGCTGAAGCGAAAGTCAGGTTCGCTGTTGACCAGACTATGGCAAAAATGGAGGATTTATTTGAAGGTAAAGCAGCCTGGATATTGTCTCAAATACTGCCACCAGGAACACCTTTATTTATTGCCAATAGTATGCCTGTGAGGGATGTAGAGTTTTTTTGGCAACCAAATAATTTAGGAGTGAGAACATATTTTAACAGAGGTGCTAATGGTATTGATGGCACACTATCCACCGCTTTAGGAATTGCCCATCGTCAACAAAGCAGTGTTATGTTAACAGGAGATTTAGCACTATTACATGATACCAATGGTTTTTTAATCCGCAATAAATTTGTCGGACATTTAACAATTGTTTTAATTAATAACAACGGTGGCGGAATTTTTGAAATGTTACCCATTGCCAAATTTGACCCACCATTTGAAGAGTTTTTTGGCACTCCACAGGATATTAATTTTGCTCAGTTGTGTGCCACATATGGGGTGCAGCATGAATTAATTACTTCTTGGCAGGAGTTACAGCAAAAATTCAACCTGTTACCAACTAAAGGAATCAGGGTTTTAGAGTTGCAGACAAATCGAAAGAATGATGCTAAATGGCGACAGGAGAATTTAGGAAAGTTTGCCATAGATATTACTCTTTAGCTCTCTCTAACATAGAGTAGAGTTAAATTAAGCCGCCCTAGTAATAGAGCAGCTTAGTTTATTTCAATCGTTTTTTACCAACCTAAACCTTTTTTTAAACCATAAAAAGCGAGTCCTACAACTGCACCAGCAGCAATAACCGGAGCAGCACCAATAGCTACAGCTGTTCCACCTACTGCTAGACCCATACCTCCTACTGTTGTCGCAACAACTGCACCTGCTGCTGCACCTGCTGCTGCACCTGCTGCTGCGTAGCCTGCTGCTTCTGCTGGATTATTATTTTCGTTCATATAGATTACCTAAACGTTCCTATTAGTAGTGTATTAATAAGCACATTAGATTAACATTGTAAATTTACATAGATAATAGTAAATTATGCATGAATTTTAAACTAGTAAAGATTGAGCGGCTCATATAGCAGGGGACAGGTAATAGGTGACAGGTGACAGAGTTAAAAGTCTTTCACTGTCTCAGTTTTACCATTTACCGATGTCCTAACTACCTTGGCTATGGCTATAACGAATCGAGTGGCGGTAGAGAAACAAAAACAATTCGCTAAAAAAGCGATGATACAAAGGCTGAAGTATGAAAACTGGTGTAGACAAGCTTTCCTAGATAATTCGTTTTTCATACTTCATACCTTTTTAAGCCCTGATTTTACTTGAGAGAGTAAATTTTAGCGATCGCTTCTCAGTCCGCGATAAAATTCTCAAGCACAATAGCGCATTTCATTCTCATGCAAGTCAACTGGCAATCTGTCAAAACCTACGAAGATATCCTGTATCACAAAACTGATGGCATTGCAAAAATCACTATCAACCGCCCACACAAACGTAATGCTTTCCGTCCTAAAACTGTCTTTGAACTATACGACGCGTTTTGTGATGCCCGTGAAGATACTAATATTGGGGTAGTTCTCTTTACTGGTGCTGGCCCCCACACTGATGGTAAGTATGCCTTCTGTGCTGGTGGCGACCAAAGTGTGCGGGGGCAAGCTGGTTATGTAGACGATGCAGGTATTCCTCGCTTGAATGTGCTGGATTTGCAGCGCTTGATTCGTTCTATGCCGAAAGTAGTGATTGCCTTAGTAGCGGGATATGCGATCGGTGGCGGACACGTTTTACACTTAATTTGCGACCTCACCATTGCTGCTGATAACGCTATTTTTGGACAAACTGGCCCCAAGGTCGGTAGCTTTGATGGTGGTTTTGGTGCTAGTTATCTCGCCCGCATTGTTGGGCAAAAAAAGGCGCGAGAAATTTGGTTTCTCTGTCGTCAGTACAATGCCCAACAAGCCCTAGATATGGGTTTAATTAACTGTATTGTGCCAGTAGAACAATTAGAAAACGAAGGTATACAATGGGCGCAAGAAATTTTACAAAAAAGTCCGATTGCTATTCGCTGTCTCAAAGCTGCATTCAACGCCGATTGTGACGGACAAGCTGGTTTACAAGAACTCGCCGGGAATGCAACTTTACTGTATTACATGACAGAAGAAGGTGCTGAAGGCAAACAAGCATTTTTAGAAAAGCGATCGCCTAATTTTCGCTCTTTCCCTTGGCTACCTTAAAATGGCAAAAATCGCACCTTTGAGGCATACCAATTTGAGCTTAGATAGTTTAGATTTGTCTGAAAAAGCTTTTTGGCAAAGTTTTCAATTCACAATCTAATATTGGTATCAGGTGCGATTTTTTTGAGATGTTGAAGTTTACAGCACTAGCAGCTTTCAAAGGGAATATTTTTTGGATGTCTATAAACAGAGTCTAATCAGAAATAGTAGCTAAATTAGCACTGCCTTAGCTTCTGCCTCTTTAGGAATTAAATTAGCTATTTCCTCAATAGGCAAAACTTTCATATTGTCGGCAACAGAAACTAGAGAACGGGAACTATCTAAGACTGGTGTTCCATCTGGCAAACTCCAAGAATCTTCTAAAGTTTCCCATGAAGGCGCAAAAGGTGGAAGTGCTAAAGAGCAAGCTTTCCAACTTGCTTGCACAGGCGCTCCCAACTGTTGACACATTCCGCCACGGCGACCTTCTGGCTTGTAATGACGACAATATCTACAGGCAGATGTCAAAAATTTTATCGGTTTCATTTGAGTTCATCGTTTAGTGCTGTTCAGGGTCGATTACCATGTTTATATTTTGCGCCTACATATAAATACGTAATATTGCCAACAAATGATTATTTACTCTAGGTTCTAGCGATCCCAACAGAAAAATAAACTTCAGGATGTTTTTAGAATCTTGTTATATTTGTAAATGATTACTAAAGTACCTACCTACTAATTTTTGGCTCAAAACAGTTAGGGATCAATGCTAAAACTAAAAGTTTAGATTTTATTAGCTATTTAACTTTATTTTTCTAACAAGCTTATATATAGTTGGCTAACGATAAAATTGTGTATATTATTTAGCAATAAAAACAAAATTTACATAAGTCTTACGGAAATATCAACAGTCAAAAATTATTGGCTAAGAAATATTGTTGACTAGGTAAAGAACTCACTGATTTGAGAAATTCAACCTTATATGTGTCCATAAATCAAAAAAAGCTATGTTATGGATGACACATATGTGTCAAATGTGATGCAGAAGTTATTTTGTCCTCTGAGTGATACAAAGCAGTTTGCTTAACGCAGTTTTCAGTCCAGTATTGCGTTATTTGGGTAAATCTCAACTCAAAAGCCTAATTATTAATTTTTAACGGTTTGTTGAGAAGCTAGGAATTAATCCTAGATTTCTTATAGCGTTTCCTAGTAAATGAATCTGTAATATGAAATTTATCAAAAATTTTCTATTTTTTTGTAAAAATATCAATTTTGTTAAATATTAATTACATAGTCATAAGTGTTTGACTGTTCAAAACTGCTTAGAGGCACAAATAACACAAACTTGCCAACGCTGGAGTTCACCAGGAGGTGTAGGACATTGGCATTGGGGACAAAGAGGTAAACCATGCGATCGCACTTGCATTTTTTCAGCCCATTGGCTAAATGCAGTCTGAGGGTTTTCCTGTGCAGGTGGATCATCACGGTGAACATTACTCACATTTCCTAGGTAACTAGGATGTTCCTGTGGCAAACCTGTGAGTTGTTGTGGCTTTGCTGAAGGATGTTGCCACCCAGCCGTAGAGAAGCGAATATCTGCCAAAGGCGTAGGCAACTTTTCATTTAACTTCAAAAGAATTATTTGGCGTTTAAAAGCTAGATTCTGCGCCCAAGCAGCACTAGAAGTAGCCACTCGCAAAACATCACGCTGAATTACCAATGGTTGTGTATGGTTAGCAGCCACTGCACCTACTACTTCTGCCCAAAACTGAAGCACTTTTTGTAATGGCTGCTCTTGCCATCTGGCTTGCTGTTCCAGAAAGCCTAAAATATCATTGACTGATTTCCAAGACATTCTTACTTAAAAGTGCTGAGTGCTGAAATTCAAGATAGATCAAGAAAGTTTATAGTGATGCGAAATTTTTCGCTAGTATTGGCACAAATTATCTAAAGTTAATCCAACAGTCTAGGTTTGAGGCAGACAGGCAATGAGTCAAAACTCGCCGATAGATTTCGGTATTCAATCATCCAAAACACCTGAGTTGAAGCCAGCACTAGCCGCAGCCCTGGCCAGTTTGGAAGTGCAGCTAGATCAAGAATTGGCTAGATACCGTCGTTCACGTATAGCATCAAAAACAGCTTATCAATCTCGCACAGGCAGTTACATTAGCACTCAACCCCAAGAAGCCACAGAAATGACGGCGTTAACTGGCAAAACTCAGCTACCTGTAACAGAAATTAAAACCAGTATACCGCCTGCACCTGTAACCGAAGTCCCTCTAGAAAAACCAGCAACAGCCAAGACAGAGGAAGCAGAAAAGCCCCAGCAAGCATCTTCTAACGATTCGAGCCAAACACAAATTCCGCTACCATCATCAAATTCTACTAGCAGTATAGTACCGGCGAGTGCCAAGGCTGCTCAAAGTGAAAATCTCATGCAGGCAAACGCAACCCCTACCCAGCCAGACGATTACCTAGAGTCGAGTGAAGCATTGCTGCGGAGTTTAACAGATGAGCAACAACAACAAACAAAACCACCCAGCAATTCTAACGATAGTCTGTTATCACCTTTAGGTATTGGCTCCATGCTGTTGCTGTTGATGGCTAGTTTGACCTTGGGTTACGTGATATTTAATCCTAAAAGCTTGCCGCAGTTGAGTCTAGATAAAATATTTAACAGCAATTCCGCTGCTAATATCGATAAAACTCAGACTCAGGAAGGGGAAAGTCAGCCCCAAACTCCAGCCCAGACTGAACTTACACCTATACCTAAGTATCCCAATTTGGCAGCTAAAGAGTTTCCTGAACTTAAAGATCCCAACGATATAGTTGGCTTACAACCAAAAATTCCCTCAGCGACGATCGCACCTGTGAATCCGCCTGTGGTAATTCCTACACCAATCGCGCCTCGAGTGGTTAACCCATTACCAGAAGTGCAACCAGTGCAGCCGTTGAATATACAGCCAATCGCCACGGCACAACCAGCACCACAGCCTACGGTTACTCCACCACAAGTAAACGCCGAAATCAAACCAGCAGCAGATGGGTTTTATCATATCGTGATGGATAATGAAGGCGATCTCTCAGTGATTACTGCACGGCAAGTAGTTCCCGATGCTTATTTATCGCGTGACAAAAAACTGATTTTTCTTGGTGCGTTGAAAACGAAAGAGCAAGTCACAAAAAGATTACAAGAACTACAAGCCCAAGGAATTAAAGCAAGGGTGCAGTAGCCATGAGTGGTAAAAATCTACGATAGGATGAATCAAAGAGAACAGGATGCAAGGGTGTAGGGGTGCATGGGTGCATAAGAAAATCAGATTACTATTTTATACCTCCTGTCTTTTGACTTCCTGAGAGTGAATGGAGAGCCGATATGGACTTAATCAAGCGTATCCTGCGGGTGATTCGGGCTAACCTGAATAGTCTGATAGGCAGTGCAGAAGATCCAGAAAAAATTTTGTCACAAGCGGTCGCCGAAATGCAAGAAAATTTAGTGCGATTGCGACAGGGGGTAGCACAAGCGATCGCCACCCAAAAACGCACTGAACGACAAGCAATGGCTGCCGCATCCACGGCTGAAGAATGGTATCGTCGCGCCCAACTAGCACTAGAAAAAGGCAATGAATCTCTAGCACGGGAAGCACTTACCAAGCGTCGCGCTTACCAAGAAACTGCTACAGCCCTCTCTAATCAAATCGGGCAACAAACAGAAATTGTCGAGCGACTGAAGAACGATATGCGATCGCTAGAAACCAAGATTTCGGAAGCCAAAACCAAAAAAGATATGTATATTGCCCGCGCTCGTTCTGCGGAAGCATCCTATCGACTCCAGGAAATGCTGAGTGGAGTTTCGGCTAACAGTAGTCTAAATGCTTTTGAGCGGATGGAAGAGAAAGTTTTCCAAATAGAAACGAAATCAGAAGCCATAGCTCAACTAAACACTGATGATTTGCAAAAACAATTTGCTTCCCTAGAATCTGCCAACAGTATTGATGCAGAATTGGCAGCTATGAAACAACAGGTGCTGCATGGGTCAGAAAACACACCACAACAGCAATTACCATTAGCTCAAGAACCTTGAACGCTGGTCAATTGCTACAGCCAGGGTATATCTTAACAATTAAGAGGTATCGGGAGGTACCGAACCAAGCCGGAAAGATTACATTTAAATAAGAAACTATTAAATAGTAAAAACCTTAACTGTCCAACCAAGTACCGAAACTGCAAAAGGAAAACAAATTATGGGATTATTTGATCGCATTAAGCGAGTAGTCAGTGCAAATATCAATGACTTGGTAAATAAAGCTGAAGACCCAGAAAAAATGCTAGAGCAAGCCATCCTGGAAATGCAGGAAGACTTGGTACAGTTGCGTCAGGGTGTAGCTCAAGCGATCGCCGCCCAAAAACGCACTGAAAAACAGTACAATGATGCCCAAAATGAAATCAACAAATGGCAGCGCAATGCTCAACTAGCACTGCAAAAAGGTGATGAAAATCTCGCACGTCAAGCCCTAGAACGGAAAAAGACTTTCACTGAAACCAGCACAGCCCTAAAAACTAGCTTAGATCAGCAAAGTACTCAAGTTGAAACTCTTAAGCGTAATTTAATTCAGTTAGAAAGTAAAATTTCCGAAGCCAAAACCAAAAAAGAAATGCTCAAGGCACGGATTACTACTGCCAAAGCCCAAGAGCAACTTGAAGGTATGGTGCGTGGCATGAATAGCAGCAGTGCAATGGCGGCCTTCGAGCGGATGGAAGAAAAAGTCCTGATGCAAGAAGCCCGCGCCCAGTCAGCCGCAGAGTTAGCTGGTGCAGATTTGGAAACCCAGTTTGCCAAGTTGGAAGCTGGAAGCGACGTTGATGATGAATTGGCAGCTTTAAAAGCTTCACTAGCACCTGCAAGTCCACCCAATCAAAACCTACTACCACCAGAGCAAACAACTCCTTCTCAAACTAACCCTCCCCAATCAAATGAAGTGGTTGATGCCGAGTTAGAATCCCTACGCAAGCAACTAGATCAAATGTAAAATTTTGTTAAATACTGATTTGAGCTAGTCCCACACCTGTTGGTTGTGGGATTTTGCTTCGGTAGTCAAGAGTCAAATGACGAATGACGAATGACAAATGACTATGGACTCTTGACAACTTTGGGATAAAGTATTTTTTGTGCTAAATATTGATGTCAACCAATGGAGACTGCCATGAGTAAGGGTGTAATCACCATCACTGATGCTGAGTTTGAAACCGAAGTGTTGAAATCTGAGCAGCCTGTATTAGTTTACTTTTGGGCTTCTTGGTGTGGCCCATGTCAATTAATGTCGCCACTGATTAATCTAGCTGCCAACCAATTTAGCGATCGCCTAAAAGTTGTCAAAATGGAAATAGACCCCAACCCAGTTTCTGTTAAACAGTACGGGGTAGAAGGAGTACCAGCCTTGAGACTAATTCAAGGTGAAAAATTATTAGAGTCAACTGAGGGCGTTATCGGTAAAGATAAGTTACTCAGTCTGCTAGATACGCATTTAAATAAGAATTAGTCAATAGTCAATAGTCCATAGTATTGACTATTGACCATTGACCATTGACCCTTTACTAATATGCAATTTGCACAGCGTTTACAACCTCTACAATTTAACGTGTTTGCTGAGATGGACAAAGCCAAAGCTGCGGCTTTGTCCGTAGGGCAACAATTAATTGATTTGTCACTGGGATCTTCTGATTTACCCGCTGAGGCTCACGTTCTGGAAGCGATCGCCCAATCTCTTCATGACAGCAGTACTCACGGTTATTTGTTATTTCACGGCACGCAAGCATTTCGCCAAGCTGCGGCTAACTGGTATGAGCAAAAATTTGGCATCAAGGTCGATCCAGAAACAGAGGTGCTACCTTTAATTGGTTCACAAGAAGGTACGGCTCACTTACCTCTAGCCTTATTAAATCCCGGTGATTTTGCCTTACTGCTCGACCCTGGTTATCCGTCCCACGCAGGCGGAGTCTACTTAGCTAGTGGACAAATCTACCCTATGCCAATACTGGCAGAAAACGGTTTTTTACCAGTATTGGCTGATATACCCCATGCTGTTTTGGCTCAGTCGAAGATGATGGTGTTGAGTTATCCGCACAATCCCACAGCGGCGATCGCACCTTTGGCTTTTTTCCAAGAAGCTGTAGCTTTTTGTCAGCAACACAATCTTGTTTTAGTTCACGATTTTCCTTATGTAGATTTAGTATTTGAGCAAACTGAGGGAGTCATTCCCCAAGCTCAATCTTTAGTACCGTCAATTCTGCAAGCTGATCGAGAAAAAAGCGTCTCGATTGAATTTTTCACTCTTTCTAAGTCTTACAACATGGGCGGTTTCCGCATCGGGTATGCCATTGGTAACGCTGAATTAATCAAAGCTTTACGCCAAATTAAAGCCGCAGTTGATTTTAATCAGTATAGAGGCATTTTGAATGGGGCGATCGCTGCCCTGACTGGCCCGCAAGCAGGAGTCAAAAATACAGTCGCCACCTTCCGTCAACGGCGCGATGCTTTTGTTAATGCTTTACATCGCATTGGTTGGCAGGTTCCTAGCCCTCAAGCCACTATGTATATCTGGGCTAAGTTACCTTCGCCTTGGCAGCATTCAGTAGAATTTTGTACCCAGTTAGTTAAACAAACTGGTGTAGCAGTTTCTCCTGGTGCTGGTTTTGGTAAATCTGGAGAAGGGTATGTCCGTTTTGCCTTGGTACATGAGCCACCTTTGTTAGAAACTGCCGTTGCCAGAATTGCCAAGTTTCTCTAATACAAGAAGATTAGGATTCTACAGGAAAAAACATATTCATTGTTGCTGTGAGCGATCGCAGATATCCTGTAACATTTGTTCAGTTAGTTTGATTTTTACTGGCATTGGCTTGTTTAGCAGGCACGGCTATGGCATACTTTTGTTCAAGATGAAAAACTATAAAGCTTTTAATAGTGCTGGTAAATTGACTGCACTTTTATTTTTAATTACTATCTTTCTCACACCTTGCGTGATAGTTAATGCAGGTGAGCGTGGTGTATTAATGAAGTTTGGTGAAGTGCAAGAGCAAATATTAGGCGAAGGACTTCATTTAATTATCCCGATAGTGAATACAGTTGAAAAGTTAAGTGTGCGTGTGCAGAAACAGGCAATATCTACTGAGGCTTCTTCTAAAGATTTACAAGATGTGTTTACTGATGTTGCTCTGAATTGGCATATAATGCCAGAGGAAGTTAATATTATTTTTCAACAGATTGGTAATCAAGAAAATATCATTACTCGAATTATTAATCCAGCAGTTGAAGAAGTCCTCAAAGCAATTATAGCCCAATATACTGCGGAGGAAATTATTACTAAACGAGGCGCAGTCAAATTAGGTTTAGACCAAGCCTTGACTACTCGTTTGCGTAGCTATCACATTGCCGTGGATGATATTTCTTTAGTTCATGTTCATTTTTCTGAGCGCTTTGGTGAGGCGGTGGAAGCAAAACAAATTGCCGAACAAGAAGCAAAAAAAGCTGAATTTTTGGCTTTGAAAGCTGCAAGAGAGGCTGAAGCTAAAGTTAATTTGGCTAAAGGAGAGGCTGAAACTTATAGATTACTGCGTAACGGTTTAACAACAGAATTATTGCAAAAGCAAGCAATTGAAAAATGGAATGGCAAGTTACCATTAGTTATGGGTAAAGAAAATCCTAAAATCTGGGATTTTAGTGAATTGCTTAAAGCTTACAAGTAGTAACTCAGAAGTTATAATTCAAAATTATGAACCAGACTCCTGAGTTATAAACCAATACAGTTCATTTAACGTTTTTATCTTTTAAAGATCCCCCCAACCCCCCTTAAAAAGGGGGGCTAAAGCTAATAATCCTCTTTTACCCCCTTTTTAAGGGGGTCGCCGCAGGCGGGGGGATCTTAACTGAAGCGTATTGAGTTATAAACTATAATAAACCATTAACTTTTGGCAAATAAGACAGGAGCATCAAGAATCTTCAACTGAATCAATAAAATAATCACTAGAGTATAAATTGTTGAAGAAACTAAACCTGATAACAGTTCTTTTTTGAGATTGCGTTCTTGAGAATCTTTTTGAAAAATATCCTTAGAACCGAATTGCATCAAGAGGATGCCAACAACATTGGATAGCCAATAACCTAAAATGGAACAAGGTATCAGCAATTTTGGGGAAAGTAAACTACATAAGTACCCAAAAAAGTAAGCAATGGGTAAATTGAATAAAAGGTCATTCCACCAACATAAAGGGGATAATAAGTATCCCAGAACCAGCAAGAATCCGCCTCTCAGTTTTTTGAAAATATTCGTTGGAGATTCTTGAGGAACAGTCTGTGGCGATCGCTCTGGGGCTGCGTTTACTGCTAAACTCAACTCTTGGCTAACTTTTTGGGCGCTTTCCATATAAACACACTATTCCTGTCGGTTTAGTGTATTTTAAACTCAAATAGAGCATAAAGTCTAGTGAATTATGAGAGTATTTGAATTTTGATGCGTTAGTTATGTAATCAGCAGTTAATACACCAATGCTACATTATAAAGCTTTTTGTGACTGGAGGAAAAGGTTGAGCATGGCGATCGCTTGCCAATACTCATTTCTGGCATCAGCTACTTATTGCAATTAAATTAAAGTCAGGTGGGTAATAGCTCACCCTACGGTTATTGAGAACAATGCCAGATATCAGAATACCAATCTTTGGGTATAGGTATGAAGTAGGTTGAATTCTAACTTTTGCTACTATTCATAACAGCAACTTGCATTAATAATGGCTATAATAAAAATATTTGTATAAAGAGTAATTAACTAACTTAAAATGGCAAATTTTACTTTATCAAATATATTTTTGACTTTAGGTATTGTTTTTCTAGTGATTGCTGTTTTAGGGCAGTCAAAATTGGGATTTATTGAAATTAATCCAGGCTGTTTAGGAAGAT
Organism: Nostoc sp. CHAB 5844; assembly: GCF_020829595.1. Lineage (GTDB taxonomy): Bacteria > Cyanobacteriota > Cyanobacteriia > Cyanobacteriales > Nostocaceae > Nostoc_B. The sequence goes on along the minus strand of NZ_JAIVFW010000001.1, from coordinate 300,977 downwards.
TATTAGCCTTAGTTCTTGGTGTTGGTAGTTTGGCTTTTGTCCTTTTAGGAGGTAATTTTCCTGTAGAAACTGTTGACTTGATTAGAAACTATTTAGCTAAGGCTATTCAACAAAATCTACCTCCGCTTAACGAACTATTCAATTCTTAATGTTAAGGGACTTCCAAAATAAAAAATATCTCAAATTTTCTTGTGGGATGGGCATCTTGTCCGTCCTTCCTATTATTCCGGGCAGGCAAGATGCCTACCCTACAAAATTGCCAGCCCTAACTGCGTTACAAGTATAGAAATTTAAATTATGGCTTTCTCAGAAGATAAGCTTCTAGCCCGTTCAGTACAGACTTTACCGCCTACACTCCACAAGAAAAGTGGATTAAAAATAAGCACTTACCAGACTATAAGTTAGACTAGCCAATACCAACAGAGTAACAACAATATAAGTCAATTCTCGCTGTAGTATAAAAGCTAATAAAGAAATTACGACACGTAAGATTGGAGTAGCAATTAATAGTAATAATCCTAATTGAATAATTCCTCGCCGGCTACCCGATAAAACTGCATTCATGACACCAGTTGGTGAGCGAAACTCTGATGGTTCTCCATGAAACACTTGATACGTAGCAGGCTCCGAACCGTGGTGAATTAAATAGAGTACGCCTCCCAACAAAACAACAGTACTAGCTATTAACACACCATACTTTAAAAGATTGCTGAGTATATATTCTAACTGCTGCTCACTGGGTGTTTTGCTAACTATCTGACTAACATCTATCTCACTGCTATTCAGTTGTTCTAATTGTTGAATATCAGAGTCTGGTTCTTCTGTTGGCAAGCTAATTGCCACCACTTCAGTTTCTGGTGATGCTGATGAGTTCCAACGAAAACTAGAATTAAACTCATACATTTTACAGCCCCCCTATTAAACTGTTGTAAACCATTTTAAATGCCATTACCACCAGCACAAGACTGAAGACAATTCGCAAAATCTGCGTTTTAGCGCCTATCAGTACTTTTGCGCCTAAGAAAGCGCCAGGCAATACTCCCAACATTACCGGCATGGATAATCCCGGATCGATGTAACCTCTTGCTAAATAAACTCCGGCTGATGCGGCGGCGGTTACACCAATCATAAAATTGCTAGTAGTAGTAGAAACTTTAAATGGTATTCGCATGGCTTGATCCATTGCTAGTACCTTGAATGCGCCTGAACCAATACCAAGCAATCCAGACAGCACACCAGCAACAAACATGACGCTAAACCCTGCTGGTACAGAATGAACTTGGTAAGACATTAAGCCATCAGGAGTAGGATAAGTACCATTGAGTTTTAAATAATTTGCTAAGGGATCTGCGGGTTGATCTTGATCAATTTCAATTCTCGGACGTTGTGAAAGATATGCAGAATATATCAACACGATCGCCAAGACAATCGTTAACATTTTCACAGATACAAACACCGCAATCATTGCACCAATGATGGCACCAATGGTGGTTGCAACTTCTAAAAACATCCCCAAGCGCAAATTGGTGTAGCCTTTTTTAATATAAGTGGATGCTGCACCTAAAGAAGTAGCAATCACAGACACTAATGAAGCACCAACAGCATAGCGAATATCTACGCCAAACACAGAAGTTAATAGGGGAACAATTACAACTCCGCCACCTAAACCAGTTAATGCTCCTACAAAACCAGCGCTAAATGAGCCAAGCCAAACTAATAAAGAAAATTCCAGTATGTTCAAATCTCCTACCTCTTTTGATATATGGAAATGCCCAGATATTTTGCTTTTTTCAAGATAAATTCAATAGCGTTAAACTGCCACTATCTAGAACAATAAAAGCACCTAATCCCATTAAAACAAAAGGGATGAAATTATTACCATAACGGGTTAAGAGGCTGGCGATCGCAGTTTGGTTAGTTAATTTATTCGCTACATAACACAAACATCCTACCAAGGTAAAAAACACACTCAGAATTACTAACAAACTTTCCCAAGTTGTGCTGGCAAACAAAGGCACATAAATACTGATGTTGTCAGTGCCATTAGCAAATGTCACCGCTGCTACACTGTAAGTTTGTAAATTGAATAATTTGGTTAAAAATGTATCTTGAGATGGTTCTGTTTGTGGTTCAACAGCTTCTGATTTGTCTTCTGCCTGACTCAATAAGCATTTAACCCCAATAGCGATGGGAACTAAGCCAAATAGTCCAATCCAAGGACGTGGTAAAATTAAACCCCCGAAAAAACCCGGCAGACTTGCCATTACTAATGCGGTGAAACCAAGATACTGCCCTGCAATGATCTGCCAACGGCGAAACTTGGCATTAATCTGGGAGAAAAATAGCGTCAATATCACTAAATCGTCGATATTGGTGGCACTAAAAGCAAATGCGCCGGTACTAATTGCTGTAACTAACCCGTTCATATCAATTTTGTTAAATTCAGAATTCTTGTAATTATCAAAGATGCAAAAACTTAAGGAATCTTTCTGCTGTCGCTAAAACGGGCGTGAATTTCTTCAACTCCTTGGCGCATTCCGGTTACTAAGTGTGGAGAACGCATTCTTTTAACAATGAACCAGCCACTAGTAGCGACTATATACATCAAGAATAAGTAGGGAAAAGCATCATAAGGTGCTTCGGGAACTGGGAATAGGCTGCTACCGGGAATACCTACACTGCCCAAAACCGGAATCATCATGAAGCCAACGCCCAGAATAGAAAACACTATATCACGCGATCGCAGTTTTCTAATTTTGTACAAGTAAACGGAAGCGGCAATAGAAATCAAAATATATACAGTCAGAAAACCATAGCTACAGATGGCTCCCAAATATCCCATACACTCGAATAATTTGATATTAAATAATGACATCCCAGCTGGCACGAGAAATGTAATCAAGGAACACATCGTGACTGCAACGTGGGGTGTTTTATTAGCTGAGTGTGCTGTACCTAAAGACGAATGAAATAAACCATGACGCGCCATTAAAAAGAACACTCTAGACGCTGGGTTGATACTGCCTAAAATACAAGCAAAAAAGCTAAACAAAGCGCCCAAACCCACTAATTCACCTAAAAATCCTACTCCCGCTTGTCGGGATAAAAAACCCAAAGGTTCTTCTGTGTTGGCAATAGATACGCCAGCCTCGCTAAAACCTAGCACTTCTATATAAGTTGTGGAAACATAAAACAATCCAGCCAGGATGACACTACCCATAACAGATTTGGGTATAGTTCGCAAGGGATTTTTGGCTTCATCACCCAAGGATGTCGCACTTTCAAAACCAGAGAATGCAAACATTACCAAAACTAGTCCCGTCGCTATGCTACCTGGAGTCGCACCAGTCAAAGTTAGCAGGGAAATATCTAATGCAAAACCTTTGTGCGCCCAGATAATCATGCACAAAACAGCAATCAAAACAATTGATATGCCTTCCATCCACAGCATGGCGACAGCGGAAAGTTGAATATCTTTATAAGCTGCATACCAAGAAATTCCTGCACCGATCGCCAATAGTGTAATACTGGAAGGATGAATACCCAAATGCCCAATTAATACACCACTAAAATTGGCAAATCCACACAGAACTGACATCCCTGTGAATAAATAAGCCAATACTAAACTCCAGCCACAAATTACTCCGGCTGTTGCGCCTAAACCTTTGGTGATGTAGGAATAAAGTGAACCTGGAGATGCCGAACGACTAGCAAATTGATTGATATTAATACTGACAAATAATAATCCAATTAAGCCAATCAAAAAACTTAGCCAAGTACCATTACCTGAAAGTGCCACGATTAAGCCAAGATTCGATGCAGGTATTGTTGTTGGTGCAATTACCGCAAAAGATTGTGCTAGAACTTCCGTGAAAGAAAGACATTCTGGCTTTAAGCCATGAAGACTTTGATGAGAAGAAATTTCCTTTTTCATCTTGCAAGTTTTAATTTAGCGAATGACGCATATAACGATGGTTTTTATGAGGAATTAATCAAAGGCTTCTAGTTGAATGCTGCTAAAAAACAATCCCTAAATTTTACTTACAGATATCAATCATATTTATTATGAGATTGCGCCTATCTTTGGTTTTATTTCTCAAGATAGATTTAATACTACCCCATGTATTTTCTACAATCAAGTATCCAAAAAATCTAATTTTCATGATTTCTTAATTTAAGAAAAACCCTAAATATACACAGATTTTTAGGTGATTTTATTTTTAAATTTATAGGATAGTTTCTCTCAATGTATACAAATTAATACCCGCTAACACCATCGGAATAAGTGCCATTTTGTCTGGTAAAGTTATGGAATTATGACAAGACAGACAATTTATAAATTAAGGCGTAAACAGCAGAGAAAAAATGAGAGTATAAAAATAAAAATGGTAATGTTATCTAGTTACTATGCAAATGTTTGGCTGAGAAATCTAGAGTAGAATAAGAGTTTTTAGAAAAAATTTAGCTTTAATAACTAGTTATAATATTGACAAGTCCATTGAGATAGTCATAAGCTGCAATGTTGTAAAAATGGGTACGCAGATATGAAAAGATTTAAATACTTATTCCTGACAGTCGTATTATTTGCAAGTTTAGTATTTGCTCAACCTGCTTTAGCCGATCGCCCAAAAGTTAGCAAAAATCCTGATTACATAACTCTCACCAAAGAACTAGATCAATTTCGCTCTGCCAAAGCAACACAAGGGCAATTAGAAGGTTATACACCAGAACAAATTGAGCAAAAAATTAATGAATTAGAATTACAAAAATATGCCTTTGAGTCAGGAATTGATTGGGGACAATGCACCAATCAAACAGGAAAGACTATAGCTATCTACGGGCCAGAACCTAATCTCGATGAGGATGAATACTCAAAAGAAGCAGCACTTTATTTCTTAGGTGACGGCGAAACAACTCAAGATAGATGGAATTGCAAAGGTATCTATCTACCAGCGGATGTGAATGCTGTGGCTTTAAATCCTGACCGTCCTGGACAAGAATTTATTGGTGATGTTGTACTGAAAGTTCCGAATGGGACAAACTTAGTTCTCAAAACTAATCCTGATACTGGCGCAATTGAATTTAACCAAGTTGGCGCTAAAATTCTTAAAGCTAGTGACGTAAACTGGTATATTCCTAAAGTGTCGCAGACAATTGTTGATGCACACGTTGCCACTGCGCCTACGAAGAAGGCGTAAGTAGAACGGCGTAAATATTTGTATTTGGGAGCAGGTCTATTAATGGGCGATGGAGCGATAGCCCAAATTGGCTGAATGCTACAATCAGGCAATAACGGTGTAGGGTGTAGGTATTCAAAACCTTTACACCCTTACCCCCGCACGCCCAATTTCCACAACTAAGCTTTGTGCGTCAGTCCTGATATATGATAGGCTTTCATCCTCGTTTGTACCTAGTTTGAAAAAACCCATGCATCGATTCCGAGTAGAGGTGATTACCAAAACACCAAACCCGCAGCAAGTGATTTATGCTGCGATGCACCAGGACTATACTGACGCATTTGTGGTTGATGAACGAGACTCATGGCCTTCGGAATCACAATGCGGCGAAGTGATAGTCAAGCGACTGTTAGCAGGAGAACGAGGACACTACGGGCCATTAGAACATCCCCAGATTGTTTTCAACTGCGGCTATTTTCCTCACAGCGTCATGCAACAAGCTAGAACTCATCGCGTGGGCGTGAGTTTTGATGTCCAATGTCTGAGTGGAGATAGTGAAGTTACTTTTGTTAAAACTTCGGGTTCTTTAACAAAGATTAAAATTTCAGAACTTTACGATTTATGGACTAATGGGGAAAAAGCCATCCGTGACAGAAAAATTCGAGGGCGTAAGGGAGAAGAACCAGGGATATATCGCAGAGATTGTAAAACCCGCCTGCGAAAAATGAAATTGCGTGTTCTGAACGAAGAAACGGGTATTTTTGAAATCGGCCATATTAAAGAGGTTTTTAATCAAGGATTACAACCTGTATACCGCTTGACGCTGAAAGATGGCAGAACGTTAGACTGTACAGAAAATCATCGTCTGCTAACTGAAGAAGGTTGGCAGACTATGGGAGAAGCTTTAGAGTTAGTAACGAATAATAGTAGAGAGGTTATTATATATAACCAAGATTGTTACGTAATGACCAACGGAGTCATCGTTGGTGAAGGTTTGTATCGAGATAAAACTTGGCTGCAAGAACAGCTATCAGCTGGTTTAACTGCTAGACAAATTGCTGAAAAAGCTGGTTGTTCAATAGAGGCAATCAAAAAGTGGGTTTATCTTTACGATTTGAAACTAAATAAATGTAAATCAGGAACAAAAAATCCTTGGAATAAAGGATTCCGAGGAGCTTATCAACTAAATCTAACTCCTGAACAAAGACAGCAGCGAAGAGAAAGGTCAAAACATTTCACGCGCAGAGGTGAACACAGCAATTTTTGGAAAGGTGGTGTAACAGAAGAACGAGTTTCGATAGGTGCTTGGACGCGGACAGTTGCTCCTCAAGTACATGAAAAGTTTGATTTTACTTGTCAGTCGTGCGGTGTTCCTGGAGGTTCGCTTCATGCTCATCACTTATTGCCAGTTTACTCACATCCTGATAAAGGATATGACTTTGACAATTTAGCCACTGTGTGTAAAAGTTGCCACCGAAAAATTCATAACCAAGGGCTTGAACTAGAATTTGCTCAAAATTTCGTTCCTATTGTGGCTCTTCCTCAAAAACCTAAACCAGCAGGACGAAAATTAAAAGCGCACCCAATGAAAGTCGTACAAGTGCGATATTTAGGGATGCAAAAAACTTATGATTTAGAAGTAGATGGAAAATGGCACAATTTTGTTGCTAATGGCGTAGTTGTTCATAATTCTTTTAGGTATACAGGAAATCAATTTATCCAAGTATTAGAAGGCAAAAAAGACATAGAAGATGTTTTCTACCTGCGTCCTGTTGGTTATTACACAGATAGACAAGGAAAAAAATATTACTATTCACCAGAGCAACGTGCCGCAGATTTAGAATGGTGTCTGGAAGCGGCTAAACGATATGCAGCGAGTTTTGCAGCGGGAATGTCTGAAGAACACGCTAGAGGGATAGTACCTTTTGACTATCGCCAGCATTTTGTAGTTAGCTTCAATCTCAGGTCATTCTTGCATTTTTGTGACTTGAGAAATAAAAAAGATGCTCAATTAGAAATTCAGAAACTGTGCGAATTAATGTGGCCGCATTTTGCTGAGTGGACACCTGCGATCGCACAATGGTATGAAAAGCAGCGTTTAGGTAAAGCTCGATTAGCACCTTAAAACTAAGGGTGTAGGGGTTTAGGGGTGTGGGGTGTAGGTGAGCAAAAAACCCTTACCCCCCTACACCCTTACACCCTCACACCCTACATTACGCCGGATAAATCCTTAAGCGGCGATTAGGTTCTTCGCCAAAGCTATGGGATTTGAGACGATAGTGTTCAACCAACTCATGCTGCATTTTGCGAACTTGGGGAGAACGGGGCAATAACTCAACTGGCTGTCCTTTAGGAATGACAATTTGCTCTACAGCAAGTCTGGCTTCTTCGAGGGCATCAATTTCGTCATCACTACCACTGTGCAGAAAAAGTTGCAGTTCGCGGTCATCAGCAATTTCTGGGTCATCAATGTTCAGCAACCGCCGCAGTCCACGGGTAATTTGCGGAATGGTGCTGGCCTTAATCATGTGGATGGGTACATGACGGGCTTTGGCCATTTGCCGTAGTTTAGCGTGGTTTTTGACATGCGATCGCAATGCCAAAATTGCATCAGCACTATCGATATCTTTTGTCAATATCACAGGCAACGTCAACACACTAATTACCTGTTCTAGTTGGTGGCGACTCACACCATACGGATAAACGTGCAGTGGCAAATCTTCGCCGTTTGGCCCAGCATTCTTAGTAGCAGCGAAATCAATGCTGTCCGAGTAGTTAAAGGATTCCTCTAGCAAGCGGTCAAACTCACTTTGTCCAGTCACCTTTTCCCGCTCTACAGCCAATGGTGGTAGGGCTACCATCTGTCCAGATGCACGCCAACCGCCAGACTGTCGCCCTGATGAGATTTCTTCCCCGCTTGCTATCTGTCCGCCACGACCATTAACCACCGATAGCTGCCGAGTGATTGCAACTTTGCCGTTGTCATCCACAGTGCGTGTTTGTGGGCTTGGTTGTCGTCCACGCAACAAAATATCTACTGTGTCAGCAACACTTTCATGGACTACCCAACGTTGCCGTTCTAACATTTCTACAGCAATCTCGAAGGTAGGAGGAGCTTTACGTTCTAACACCGTCTTTTGCGAACCGCGCCTTCTAGCTTCGTCGTCTCCCAGCGTCACAGCCTGAATACCCCCGACCAAATCAGAAAGTGTCGGGTTTTTGATCAGGTTTTCAATTTGGTTCCCGTGAGCAGTACCTACCAATTGCACACCGCGTTCGGCAATGGTACGAGCTGCTAAAGCTTCCAGTTCTGTGCCGATTTCATCAATCACAATGACTTCTGGCATATGGTTTTCCACAGCCTCAATCATGACTTGATGCTGAAGTTCTGGATGAGCTACTTGCATCCGTCTCGCCCGACCAATGGCAGGATGGGCAACATCTCCATCCCCAGCGATTTCGTTGGAGGTATCGATAATTACTACTCGCTTGTTTAACTCATCTGCCAACACACGGGCAATTTCCCGTAGAGCGGTAGTTTTACCCACACCTGGACGACCCAGCATGAGAATGGATTTACCTGTTTCTACCAAATCGCGGATCATGCCAATAGTACCGAATATTGCACGACCTACACGACAGGTTAAGCCAATAATTTTACCATTACGGTTGCGGATAGCACTGATCCGATGCAAAGTCTGCTCAATTCCTGCTCGATTATCTCCGCCAAAGGTGCCGACTCGCTGAATGCAATCATCAATTTGTGCTTGATTTACGGGTGTTTCACTCAGATACTCCGCTTGATTAGGAAAGCGAGCCTCTGGGCGACGACCCAAATCCAAGACTACTTCAACTAAACTATCTCGCTTGGGATGATTTTCTAGTACTTGTCGCAAGTCTTGGGGCAAGATGTCTAATAACTTTTGGAGATCGTCTGTAATCGTCATGCTTTCTATAGTGACGTTTTGAGAGATAACGAACGAGCGATTACCGCTCCTGCTGTGACTTGATCTGGGAAACGAGAGAATGGGCAAGCGCTACAGCTTCCCACAATAAGTCTGGTTCTGCTTCCAGGCGGACAGTCGCTTTGACACTGGTGTTACTCACCTCCTTATTTTCTAACTGTTCGAGAACTGGTGACAGCAATACACGGGCATAGCTCCCATAGGCAACCCCTGCAACAGAAAAAGAGGGGCAGAGGGGCAGAGGTGCAGAGGGGAAGGAAGAGTCTTTCACCCCTGCTCCCCTGCTCCCTTGCTCCCTTACTTCTTTAAGTAGTCCCATTGCCTTTAACTTAGCAACGGTGTAGCTATTTGTGCCACCTGCTAATTGCACATATCCCGGTAAGTTAGCCGCCAAAACTTTTTGTCCTAATTTGACTGCCGCCAGAGTGGTGCCATCTCCAATATCACCACTCATGGGGCGACCATCGGTTTGCCAAATTAAGGTGCGAGGACGTGGGGTAATTAGGTCATAAATTGCGTTTAAGTAGTCAATCATGCCTTCGCCATCGGGACAGCTAATAGCTACTACCTTGAGTTGTTCAGCCCAAGGTGAAATTGCTTGCCATAATTTCTGAAATTCTACTAAGCGTCCTACTTGTGTGTGAATTTCTACGGCATCTACTCCCGTTGAAATTACCATTGGCGCGATCGCCTTTGGCGTTGACATATACGAGCTAGTATAAATTATATCGTATGGACATAGTGGTATGCAACGACCACAACCGTAGCATTTCTGAGATTCTACTCCTGAAAAATCATCTTGTGTCCGGTTAAATATGATCGCCTGTGCTGGACAAACTCGCTCACATGGTCTTGGGCAGTCTGTGGGACACTGAAGTGCATCAAACTCGGCTTTACGAAAATGAGGGTCTTCACCATCGTTTAAGCTCACCATCAAAAAGGGTGAACCACCTTGATAATTGAAGCCTCGTTGTTGAGCTTCTATCGTCAGCGTTTTAGCTACTTGCAACGCTTCTTGGGCTGCTGTCATTACCGCAGGATCAGCTGCCACATCTATGCAGTCAGCACCCGCCAAAGTGTAGGCTAATGTTAAACTTCTGACTGCTGGCAGATGTTGGTAGCTGGCTCCACAGATGAGCTTGAACCAGTGACCTTTTTCCAAGGAATGTAAAGGGGCAAACAAATCAGTCACATCTCTATTATGCTTTTATGTAACTGAAAATAGTAGTCTTTAATCAATAAAAAATTTTAGTTACATTATTCTGAGTTCTGAGTACCCAGACTCTCACTTTTGAGAGCGGCTGTCAATGAGCTGTTGCAAAATATTCTCTTGTTACTTTGACAAAATCAAAATTTTTTTATATTAATAATTGTAAAATTTAATTATATTACTCTTCTTGTACAAATTGTTACTCTAATAATTGGATGGACATGGTAATTGCAAACTCCGCTGCTTGTCTGATAATTTGCTAACTAATTGCTAATTTAATCAATAGGCTTGATTTTTTCTTGCTGCGCTCACTCGCTATTTTCCGCTCCCTTATATAAAGCCTTAGTAGCATAAATATTGTAATTAAATATTATTCGTAATTAAAACTAATGCACCTTGTGGGTAGAGTATTCTAAATTCTGTTTTCTGACTCCTTTTGATATTACCACTGAGGCATAGAAGCAATAAAATTAATCACTGATTGTTGTTCCAAGGGTTCAGAAAACAGATACCCTTGAGCAAAATCACAGTTTAAATTTCTTAATTTTATTAATTGTTCTTTGGTTTCAACTCCTTCAGCAATTACAGTCATACCCATTGATTCAGCAATACTAATTATTGTTGGTACTAATCCCATGGTATGTTGATGAAATTGCATCCTATTGATGAAACATTTATCAATTTTCAATGAGTCTAAAGGAAAGCTATGTAGATAGCTGAGGGAGGAATAACCAGTACCAAAGTCATCCATTACCAACTTAATTTTGCGCTTTTTAATCTCTTCAATAATTTTTTTTACAAAATTAGTGTTTTCCATAATGACACTTTCAGTAATTTCTAGTTCTAGATTTGATGGATTGATTTTAGTTTCATAAATAATTTGATCAATCTGTGCAATTAAGTTAGGTTGAGTAAAAAGACGCGCACTTAAATTGACACTGATAGTTAGGTTTTCTGGTGTCGCTGGGTAATTTTGCCAAATCCGTAATTGATGGCAGGCTGATTGCAACATCCATATATCAATAGTATTAATCAAGCCTGTTTCTTCTGCTATGGGGATAAACTCTGTAGGAGCAATAAGACCACGAACCGGATGTAGCCAACGCACCAGTGCTTCAAATCCAGAAATTCTGCCTGTACACAGGGAAATAATTGGCTGATAGTAAATAACCAATTCTTCTCGTTCAATCGCCTTACGCAGATCATTTTCTATTTCGAGAAGTTGTATTGCTTCCTGATACATTTCAGGATTAAATACTTTATACCTAGCTTTTCCTTGAGCTTTAGCCCGATACATTGCTGTGTCAGCATCGCGCAATAAATATTCGGGTTTTTCGTAGTCTTTATTACCCCAATTAATGCCAATACTAGCATTCATGAATACTTCATGTCTGGACAATTTAAATGTGATAGATAGCTGTTGCAGTATCAATTCCGCAACTTGGGTAGCGGAACTAATATCTGTGAGATTTTCTAAAAGAATGCCAAATTCGTCGCCACCTAATCGTGCCAGAGTATTACTTGGATTTAGACATAATTTCAGGCGGTCGGCAATAGCAATGAGTAGTTCATCTCCTACAATATGGCCTAAAGAATCATTGACAACTTTGAAGCGATCGCAATCTAAATACAGTACAGCAAACTGATAATTGATATTTTCCCTAGCAAGGTTGAGAGCTTTGCCTAGTTTGCTCAAAAACAAAACTCGATTTGGTAATCCAGTGAGCGAATCATGAAGAACTATATCTAGCAATTTATCTTGCAGTTGTTGACGAGAAGCGATTTCTCCTTGAAGTTTTTGCAGAGCATTTTCTAGTTCCAAAGTGCGACACTTTACCCTTTGTTCTAGTTCAGTATTCAGTCTTAATATTTCTAGCCGTGCTGCCCTCAGTTCTAGTTGATTTTGTACACGCACTACAACTTCTTCAAAATCAAAGGGTTTAGTAATATAATCTACTCCTCCTAATCTAAAAGCTTTGATTTTATCAAAAACATCATCTAAAGCACTAATAAAAATTACAGGAATATCTGCTGTTAAATCCCAAGTTTTCAAACGTTTGCAAACTTCATAACCATCAACTTCTGGCATCATAATATCGAGTAAAATTAGATCGGGTAACACTGTTCGACAAGCAGTTAAAGCCATTTGCCAATTCAATGCTTTACGGACGTTGTATCCCTTTCTAGCCAGTAGTGAAGATAAAACTCTTAGATTTTCTGCCTTGTCATCAATTATTAAGATATCTTTTTTATCCGGGTTTAACTGCTGGTAGTTCATTATGTTTTGCTTCTAGTCAATTCCATAATTTGCTTAAACTGATATTTATTAGCTAAATTTATAAAAACCCGGAATATTTGATTTTTAGCTGATATTAAAATGCTGTTCTAGAGGATTGCAGATTTCATTTTCGACGTTGTATATTTGCGGGATGATTTTGTTGACGTTGTGGTATGGGTATCTTGCTTCTTGTCTTTTTAGGGCAAGCTTTCCCGCCCTCCTTACAAGAATCATCCTTGAATTAAGTTATATCAAATACATATTTTGAGCAGGGTTATTACTATATGCAAGCTTAAAAACCACAAATGTCTTATGTTTTTAGTATAAAAATATACTTTTGTTAGGCTGTACACATACATATTGTTGGTAAATTGATTCCGATACTAAGTCCTCAAACTTTGTTATAGCATCTTAATTTACTTTATCTAGCTCGGTGTTATGGCAATCCTATTTGATTTGTAAACATCGAAAGACTCAGATACCCGACTTCTTGAAGAAGTCGGGTATCTTGTTGTTCACGAATGATTTAGGTCGGCTGTAGGAATCCTATTAAGTATATGTAGGGTGTGTTAGCGACGAGAGTACAACACCAAAACCGTTGAATGGTGCGTTAGCCAAAGGCATAACGCATCCTACTGGCTACGTATATTTCATAAATCAAATACGAATACTATATATTTATAAATTTTAAATTTTTAGTTTTAAATAATATTAATTAATTTCAGAAATTATTTCAATTTCATCACCAATTTGGAGTAACTTGCCAGATTCTGATATCGGCAATCTAGTGTTCACACTCAACCGATAAAAATGATTAAAGTGGGATGAATTAACCCACTCTGGCAATGTGGCTTGCCGCTGTTTGATAAATATTTTTTGAAAATTTGAGTAAGCTGCGGCTGAGTCAGGATGGCGTGTTGGCACTATACAACGCTGACATGGGTTAACTCCAAACAACAGCACATCTCCGACTCGAAAAGATACGAACTTGCCTGGTTCACTAAATAACTGATCTTCCCAAAACGCGGGTACGCCTGCTATTTCGATGTTGGCACGTATGCGACGGCGCATTTCGTTGACACTCACACCAGGAAACCAAGAAGCCACTTCTGTTAAAGTTGCCGTACTAATCACCGTTGGCCCAGAGGAGTCTGTATCATCAGGAAAGCCCACAAGTGGGTTCTGGACTATGGTAAGAGAAAACCCAAAAAATTCACTCAAAATTGCAGCTAGTGCTTCTTGTTCCGTATCCAAATGAAAAACTCGTGGCAAATCCTGGTTGGGAATTTTTAACGAGATAGTTCTGTTTGAGATGTTAAATTGCGATCGCAGTAAATGAATTTTTGCATATCGCTTACCATTCACAAATTTACCCTGTTCATCAACCAAGGCAAACTCGCGATCGCACTTTAATGCGCCACTAGACAAAACCTCGGCTTGTACTACTTCTACCCCATCTAGTGACTTCATCGGGTAAATTAAGATTTTGGCTAGGTACGGCATTCCAGCATGACTCAGCTATGGATACAGTGGCGATTTATCAATGCCACCAACATGATTCAGCGGCCAAAAGCGTAGTACAGCCCGGCCGATAATATTCTCACGCGGAACAACACCCCAACAACGGCTGTCGTAACTACTGTTACGGTTATCACCTAACACTAAGTATGAATTTGGTGGTATTGTCTGAGGTTTTGTCAAGAAAGCTGGTTGCTGTCCGGAAGTGCAAACATCAACGACTGTACGTTGACTAGAACTGAGATAACTTTCCTCATCCAGAGGCTTTTGATTGATATAAACTTTACCATTCCGTAGTTCTACCTTTTCTCCTGGTAAGCCAATGACACGTTTAATAAAAGCATCTTGATATTGTTCTTTTTTGAGTTCGTCAGTGGGTGAAAAGACAACAATATCTCCCCGTTGAGGGTTGGCAAACTTGTACTTCAACTTATCAACAATAATCTTGTCTGCTTCCCACTGGTTTTGAGTACCATGCAAAGTTGGTTCCATAGAACCAGAAGGAATCCAGCGAGCTTCGGCAACAAAAGTACGAATGCCAAGAGCAAGAACGATACTTAATACAACTGTTCTACCTAACTCGGCGATCCAGGAATTATCGGGTTTTTGACTAGAATTTTGATCAGACACTTGATTTTGCATGAAAGTACTGAAGTAAGGAAAAGTGTAGGAATTAACTAGCTCAGGGAGACTCTATTTGTTAATTTTAACGGGGGAATTAAGTTTTCTAAGTTGGTTTTGGCATCTTCACAGACAGATTCATAAGTTAAAAATAAACTTTTTTTTAATAAGCTGCAAAAATTTGTCCCGCAGAGTGCAACCAAGTTTAACCTAAAATCAGAGTTCTCAGTAACACATAACTCCTTGAGTAAACTTTTTTAACTTCATGTCATCTTCACAAAGTTTATTAATTCGCCACGCTCGCATTGTCCTACCCAATGATGAATTCATGGTGGGGGATGTACTCACACGCGATCTCCTGATCGTAGAAGTTGCACCGGAAATAGCTGCTGCCACCTCAACCAGAGAAATTGACGCACAGGGGTTAACTTTGTTGCCAGGAGTTATCGATCCGCAGGTGCATTTTCGGGAACCAGGACTAGAACACAAAGAAGACTTGTTCACTGCCAGTTGTGCCTGTGCGAAGGGTGGTGTCACTTCGTTTTTAGAAATGCCTAATACTCGTCCCCTGACCACTACTCAGGCAACGTTAAATGACAAGCTACAACTTGCTGCTAGTAAGTCTGTAGTGAATTATGGCTTTTTTATTGGCGCAACAGCAGAAGTACTGCCAGATTTGCTCACAGCCAAGCCGACACCGGGAATTAAGATTTTTATGGGGTCGATGCATGGTCAGTTACTCGTTGACCAAGATGCTGTACTAGAAGCTATTTTCGCTCAGGGAAATCGCTTAATTGCCGTTCATGCCGAAGACCAAGAACGCATCAACCAACGACGACAAGAATTTGCTGGCATTCATAACCCAGCAATTCACTCGCAAATTCAAGACAATCAAGCTGCACTTTTAGCCACACAAAAAGCCTTAAATCTTTCTAAAAAATATCAGCGTCGGCTGCATATCTTACATATGTCTACAGCCGAAGAAGCTCAGTTATTACGTCAAGATAAACCCAGTTGGGTGACAGCAGAGGTGACACCACAGCATTTGTTATTAAATACGAGTGCCTATGAACAGATAAGTACATTAGCACAAATGAATCCACCGTTGCGATCGCCTCACGATAATCAAGTTCTCTGGCAAGCTTTACGCGATGGTGTCATTGATTTTATTGCTACAGATCACGCGCCCCATACTTTGGCTGAAAAAGCTCAAGAATATCCCAATACTCCTTCCGGAATGCCAGGTGTAGAGACTTCTTTACCTTTAATGTTAACTGCGGCAATACAAGGAAAATGTACTGTAGCTCAAGTTGCTAACTGGATGTCTCAGGCGGTGGCGAAAGCTTATGGTATTCCTAACAAAGGAGCGATCGCACCTGGTTACGATGCTGATTTAGTACTAGTAGACTTGGATACTTACCGTCTAGTCCGCCGCGAAGAATTGTTAACCAAGTGTGGTTGGAGTCCATTTGAAGGCTGGAACCTCACAGGCTGGCCTGTAACAACTATTGTTGGGGGACAGGTCGTTTATGAACAGAATCAGGTAAATACCGATGTGCGCGGTCAAGCTTTAACTTTTTTGTAGTAAACACCGAACTCAGCCTTACATAGTTTAGAACTAGAAAGCACAAGGCATCATGTCACAGCCTGAAGAACATGGTTTGTCTCATTGATGCCAAATTCAGGCTGAAATTTTAAAAAATCTATATACTAGGACGATGATTTGATTTTAAAAAAATATACAATTCATCGTCAAATTATGAGTGGTTGTGCATCTCAGCTTTATCAAAGCAGAATATATGCGTCAGAATTCAGATGGTAAAAGAGGTAATTAAATCTTTTATTGCAGCTAACTAGCCCAACTACGTAGAAATACTAGCATCAAAATTTTGAAGATCAAAATTGGGTGTTTATACGATTTTAATTCGTATAAATACTATATTACTTGGTTAAAATTGTTTGGGCTTCATGAATAGCTCTCAGTATGAATATAAGATTTACTTTTAATAAGACTTATTTAAATTAATTTATCTCATAAATTTATCATTAGTTACTTTATTGATTGCAGATCCTGTTCTTAAGTTGGGAATACTAGGACAACGGATAGCTTTCACGATGGCTATTGCGATCGTAAATCTTTTAACTTTTCTCAATTAGTCTTTTGTGTTTATCTATCCGGATTTTTCCACTAAAAAATGAAGAGAATTAATAGGGTTAAGTAAACGGGCAAAATTCTGTGAAAACTCAGTTTTATACATATATAAAATTTATATGCACTTAATTTGGACAATCTTAAAACCTATTTTTTACACTTCTGATTGATTTTTATTCTAGGCAGTTGGCGCTTAAAAAGGCAACATCAGCCTTGAAAACGGAGTTAGATACAAAAAACTAGCATCCAATTAAACACACTATAAGAAGCGACTTACTTAGTTAATTAAAGGAAGGTACAAAGGCAAACAGAATACAAGTAGATTAAACAAATATACCAGTATTTACTGGCTAACTGAAAGTCATCTGTTTATGAGCCTTCTCAGAAAGATGATTACCTAGTGAACAAATTAAAGTCAGTTGTAATTTGAATGTCATTGCCGTTGAGTGCAGGTACTCAAAAAATCTGGCAGTTTGCTAGATATCACTCTCCAAAGGATTGTTTCATTCAAAAGCTTTGACTCAATATTTACCGACATCTACAGCAATATCATCTGCGAGCATACGCCAAACTTAGCTAAACGCAGTAGCTAGTAAATGTCAACCAAGGCCAGATTCCTATTGCACAGTATTTCATTGATTTTTGCATAATGAAGGCAGTAATGTTAGTCAATTTCTTCGATGAACGCGGTAGTGGTAGATAGAACGAGTGTATTATCCGCCCTCGACTATCGGTAAAATTTTCTAGTGTCATCACAATGTGAGGCTGATTTGGATAGGACACTTGTCTTTGTAGTTCAGTTAGTAGAACGGCATCCAGAAATCCTCTCAACCTACAGCAATGAAATATGGATATTTGAGCAGCAAAAGTCGCCGCTCACATTTCTTTTGGGTGGGATAATCTACACAACTTCTGCCTACCCAAATTTTTTTTACATGACGCTGGATAATACTAAGAATTGTATCTTATTTTAGCTAAATGTAAATACAGCATAATTCAGATTATCCTCGTCGCTTAATTGACCCCCTCTAGGCTTTTTCTTGGGAATTCGACTATTGCTGTGTAGTTTTTGAATACCTTGATAACTTTTGTCTCCTAAACATTCAATGTTTTCTCTCAATTTAACTTGACTATTTTTAAATATACGGAAATCATGCTCTCTACCCTTACCATGAGCCGTGCAGATGATTTTGCCATCCGCTTGGTCTACCACTACTTGTGATTTGAGCGGAGCCGGCTCCGCTCCAATATTCCAATGTCATCAACAATTGGTCTTCCAAGCTGAGTTTACCAGGCCGTCCTGTTTTTTGTTTTGGCTGACTGTGCGATCGCACTACCTCCAGCATCTAGTTAAAAGTATCTGGTCTAAGCTAGGAAAGAATTTCAATACTCTTGTGTCTCATTGCGTTCCTGCTTTTCTGCTTCCAGAATTGCTAACAAAAGAGCTTCCTCCTGAATTTCAAACTCCTCTTCAGGAATTTCTCCCATATCAAAAGCAAGTTGGAGTGCAAGAAGCTGCTTACTGAGATTTTCTTTATCATCAATTTCAGTACTCGCTTGTTCTAAAATTTTTTCCCCAAGCCACGTTACCCCCATTAATGGGCCGGTAATCGGTAATAGTAAGAAGCGCAGAACCATATAACTTTACACTTGTGTGGATTTATTAAAGCTGTCCTCGCAAGACCGTAATCATGCTGATGACATAGATATTAAACATTACTAGTCTTGTGTTGATGCCAAAATGCGTTGGATTTGAGTCCAGTTAAAGCTTATTGACATCCGTATTTTATATATACGATGTGTAAAAAATACTTTTATATAAAATTACTATTGAGGAGGTACTTAGAGTTTGACAACAGTATTAAATGCATCTCCCCAGCGATTTGTCAATACACCTGCTATTCAACGCATCGCTCAACGTGCTTTGCGCTATTTACAGTCAGGTTTTTCAGTACATTTACGCGGTTCAGCCGGAGTCGGAAAAACTACTCTGGCAATGCATCTAGCTGATTTGCTCAACCAGCCTATCATCCTCTTATTTGGAGATGATGAGTTTAAAACCTCAGACTTGATTGGTAATCAATTAGGTTACACCCGTAAAAAGGTTGTTGATAACTTCATCCACAGCGTTGTCAAAGTTGAGGATGAACTCCGACAACACTGGGTTGATGCACGATTAACCCTAGCTTGTAAAGAAGGATTTACACTGGTTTACGACGAATTCAACCGATCGCACCCGGAGGTAAATAACGTTTTACTCTCCGTACTTGAGGAAAGGTTATTAGTATTGCCAACAAACCAACATCGAGCCGAGTATATCCGAGTTCATCCTCAGTTTCGGGCAATCTTAACATCAAATCCTCAAGAGTATTGTGGAGTTCATGCAACTCAAGATGCTTTGATGGATCGTGTTATTACCATCGATATGCCTACACCTGATGAAGTGACTCAGCAGGAAATTGTAATTCATAAAACAGGCATAGATTCTGACAAAGCAGAAGTAATTGTGCGCTTAGTACGGATGTTTTGGAGTCGATCTGGCTCTGGACAGGGCGGGGGGTTACGTTCCTGTCTGATGATTGCTAGAATCTGCCACGAACACGAAATTTCCGTAAACCCTGGAGAGCCTAACTTCCAAGATATTTGTGCTGATATCTTGCTTTCTCGCACGAATCAACCTCGTATGGAAGCAACTCGGCTACTGGAAGAGGTTTTGAGTGAATTGTATCATAGTACAAATACTCAATCTCAGCCGATAGAAATCGTACCAAACAATCAAAATCAGATTGTATTGGAACAACGAGTACCTTACGAGCATGAAGTCTACAACTACCTGTGTCATTCTCCAGGGAGGCGTTTCTCTGATTTGGCAGCACAATTAGGGATCGATCGCAGTCAAATTGTGGCTGCACTCAAGTCTCTCAGAGAGCAGGGAGTATTGGGCAATGCCGAGTTGCCGCACATATCACAGGCAGTTGCTTTTGATTCTGGCCATTTAATAAACAAATGAGTACTCATACTAACCGGGGAGTTATCACAGCAACTCAAGGTTCTACCTTGGCAGATATTCTTGAGCGGGTTCTGGATAAAGGCATTGTGATCGCAGGAGATATTTCTGTTTCCGTCGGCTCCACAGAACTGCTCAACATCCGAATTCGGTTGTTGATTTCTTCTGTTGATAAAGCCAAAGAGATTGGAATTAACTGGTGGGAGAGCGACCCCTATCTTAATAGTCAAACTCGCACCTTATTAGCAACTAATCAACAACTTCAAGAGCGTCTTGCCAGTCTAGAAACAGAACTGCGATCGCTCAAAGCACTCAATCCTATTAATCATCAGAATGCAGGCGATTAGCAAATCAAAAAGTTCGGATTCAGGTTTAGCACCATTGTTACTGACGGTTGTTGAGCTGATACGCCAACTCATGGAAGCTCAGGTAATTCGGCGCATGGATGCTGGCACCCTCAACGATGATGAGTTAGATCGGGCTGCCGAAAGCCTGCGACAGCTTGAACAACAAGTTATTCAGCTTTGCGAGATATTTGATATTGACCCAGCCGAGCTAAATATTAACTTGGGTGAAATGGGAACTTTACTGCCTCAATCTGGAGGATATTACCCCGGTGAAACCTCTAGTCAGCCTTCTATATTAGAACTCCTTGATCGCTTATTAAATACCGGTGTGGTGGTTGAAGGTGACTTGGACTTAGGACTAGCTCAGTTAAGCTTAGTTCATGCCAAGTTAAGATTAGTACTCACCTCTAAACCCCTGTAATACCAATTCGCAATTCGCAATTAAGAAACTTAGATGCAGCAAGGCTTTCCTAGTTTACATCTGTTGCCGGATTTTAGAGAATTGGTATAACTTTTTTATCTACATTCTTCTTGGTAAGACATTTATATGAGTTTTTATATTTATGGAATTTTGACCTTGCCTGCTCCAGAAAACTTAAATTTACAGGGCTTAGATGGGCAACTGGTACAAATAAAAGTTTTGGATGGTTTTGCAGTAATCTACTCTGAAGCACAGCAGGAGCGTTATTTGGCAAGCCGTCGTAACCTGCTCAGTCATGAGAAAGTCCTTGAGGAGATCATGCAAGGAGGCGATCGCAATTTACTCCCCGTACAATTTGGACTTTTGGTTGCAACCTGGGAAACGTTTTCACAACAATTAATTCGTCCTCATCAAGAAGAATTGACGCAATTGCTTGCGAAATTATCCGGTCGCCGAGAAGTTAGTGTCAAAGTTTTTTGGGATACCGATGCAGAAATTCAGGGACTATTGGCAGAACACCCAAATCTCAAAACCGAAAGGGATAAGCTAATCGGTCAACCCTTGAGTATGGAACAAGCGATCCAAATAGGGCAAGCCATCGAACAGGGAATCAACGATCGCAAACAAAGCATCATAGATTTATTTCAACGCACACTCAACTCGATTGCGATCGATGTGGTGGAAAATACTCCCCAAATGGACACAATGATCTACAATTCAGCCTACCTAATTCCTTGGGAAGCAGAATCACAATTTAGCGAACACGTTGAAGCACTTGATCGCCAATTTGAAAACCGTTTGCGAATTCGCTACAACAATTTCACTGCCCCGTATAACTTTGCTCGTCTGCGATTATTCAGTTCCAACTGATTAATTCCTCTCCCTGTTGAACAGCAATAAAAATTGAGACTCAAAAATTATTGAAACTTTTAATTTTTTTGGAAATTAAATTGGAAATTAAATTTTTCTCTGCCTTTTATTTAAGAGGATGTTTGAAAAGTCCTCTTGTCGGTAGCAAAACGTTCTAGATCCCCCTAAATCTTCCTTGTAAAGCTACGGTGTACGCACAAGTTATGGAATCACTACCAGTCATTGAATTACCCCTCCCTAACCCTCCCCTTTACAAGGGGAGGGAACTAGATTTTCCGGTTTCCCCCTTTACAAGGGGAGGGAATTAGATTTTCCAGTTCCCCCCTTTACAAGGGGGGATTAAGGGGGGTAATTCGACTTGTGTGTACACAGTAGCCTTGTAAAGGCTAGGGAGGATCTAAAAATGCCCAAAATCACAGTGAAACACTTTTCAAACAACCTCTAAGTAAAATCAATGGACGATATATTTAAAGGATTTGAACAGCTATTAGAAATTGCCAAAGCTTTAGAAGAAAAAGTAGAGAAAGGCGAGTTAAAAACTTCTATTCAAATTCGCTCTCATAATCTCAGTAGTATTCCCCGACAAGGCAATATTCCGAGAAAAAATAGTTCTAGCCGAGTCCGATCCAATTCCACCGATGCAGCGACACCAATGGATGATGCTGATGTCACCCCACCATCATCAAAAGCTTCTTGGCAAGATGTCGGCGGCTTGGCTGATGTTCTCCAAGAAATCAGAGAGTTAGTTGAAATTCCTCTAAAACGTCCAGATTTATTAGTGAAATTAGGGTTAGAGCCTCCGTGTGGGGTTTTACTAGTTGGCCCGCCCGGAACGGGAAAAACTTTAACAGCCCGTGTTTTGGCAGAAGAGTTAGAGTTAAACTACATTGCCATCAATGGCCCAGAGGTGATGAGCAAGTATTACGGGGAAGCAGAAGCTCGTTTGCGAAGCATTTTTGAGAAAGCAACTCGTTCTGCTCCCTGCCTGATATTTATTGATGAAATTGACAGCCTCGCCCCAGATCGCAGCCAAGTAGAAGGTGAAGTTGAAAAAAGACTAGTGGCGCAGTTGCTTGGGTTAATGGATGGGTTTGCTAAAACCGAGGGCGTACTGGTATTAGCGGCAACAAATCGTCCTGATTATCTCGATCCGGCGCTGCGTCGTCCGGGACGCTTCGATCGCGAAGTTCATTTTCAAGTTCCCGATCGCAATGGACGATTGGAAATTCTCACAATTTTAACAAATGCCATGCCCTTGGAGACTTCGGTTAATTTAGGAGCGATCGCCGATTTGGCCGTCGGTTTTGTTGGTGCTGATATCAAAGCAATTTGTCAAAAAGCCGCCTACATTGCCCTGCGCCGTCAAGTCCCTTCGCTCAACAGTCCCATTCCTGAGAACATGACTGTCATCCAGCAGGATTTTCTCGAAGCAATTAAGGAGATAAAACCCTCAGTTCTCAGGGCTGTAGCAGTTGAAGTACCAAGTGTCAGTTGGGATGAAATTGGTGGTTTGGATGATGTGAAACAAAAACTTCAAGAATCTGTAGAGGGCGCACTCCTCTATCCCGAACTATACGAGCAAACCAAAGCCAAGCCTCCCCGTGGGATTCTGTTGTGGGGGCCGCCGGGAACGGGAAAAACATTACTGGCAAAAGCGATCGCTTCCCAGGCTAGAGCCAACTTTATTGCTGTGAATGGCCCGGAATTACTCAGCCGATGGGTAGGAGCCGCAGAACAGGCAGTCAGAGAACTCTTTGGCAAAGCTCGACAAGCAGCACCTTGCGTTGTGTTTGTAGATGAAATTGATACTCTAGCACCAGCACGGGGGCGATTTAGTGGTGATTCTGGAGTTAGCGATCGCGTTGTCGGGCAACTGCTCACCGAATTGGATGGGTTGCATGAATGCCCGAAAGTACTGTTAGTAGGAGCAACCAATCGTCCAGAAACCCTCGATCCTGCCTTGCTTAGAGCCGGAAGATTGGACTTACAAATAAAAATCGATCTCCCAGATCGAGCCAGCCGATTAGCGATTTTACAAGTTCACAATCTAGATCGTCCCCTGGTTGATGTCGATTTAGAAACCTGGGCGACAGTTACCGAAGGTTGGAATGGCGCAGACTTGGCTTTGTTAAGCAATCAAGCTGCTTTAAGCGCAATTCGTCGATACCGCGCCCAGGGATTAAGCGACTCCAGCTTGATTCAGATTACAAATGATGATTTTCAAGTTACATATCAGATGCTTGCTAATCAGCACCATGAGGGCTTATAGATCCCCGACTTCTTTAAGAAGTCGGGGATCTATACACCCGCAATTACTTAATAAGTATCCCAAGTTTATGTCAATATACGCCTATGGTCTTCTAGTACCGATCGCCTCACCGCTTGTTCTACCTTTAGGGATGGAAAGGAATACTGAACTCGTTTACTCTTCTGGTTTAGCCGCGATCGTAGAGCTGGAAATCTCACTGGAGGCAATACAAGCAACGGATGAGCGTTTACTTCAAGCTGTATTAACCCACGATCGCGTGATTCAAGAACTCTTTCAACAAACTCCTCTCCTTCCCCTACGCTTTGGGAGCGGTTTTAGCTCGCAAGAAAAACTGCTGAATCATCTAGAAAAGCACCAAGAGCAATATCTAGAAACCCTAACTCAGCTAAGAGACAAAGTTGAGTACACTTTAAAAGCTACACCCTGTACTTTGCCTGATGAGTCTGACACCATTGATGCTAGAGGAAAAGCCTATTTATTAGCTAAAAAACAACGCTACCAAACACAGCAAGCATTTCAAGCACAACAATGCCAACAGTGGGAACTTTTGAACCAGTTAATTCTCAAAACCTATACAAATGTTATCTGTGAAACTCGACAGTCAGATGTGCGACAAATCCACTTTTTAGCACAGCGCAACGATTCAACACTCAGTACACAGCAGTTTTCCCTCTGGCAGTTACAATGCTCGCACTGGCAATTGGCACTGAGCGAACCTCTACCACCCTATCACTTTCTCAAAAATACTCTCATGTAGCATATTTAATTTATAACCCGCTCGTGGAGGCAGGCAATAGGCAATAGATTTGTTTGGCTCTCCTACACGGTTTACTATATAAAATAATATTTATAACTTGTCAAGAAAAAATAAAGACGAGATGATTTTTTCTGTTATTTTTTCGTCTAAAAAAATATTGTTAACTTTTTAGTATTTTTTTATTTTCTTATATTTATCTCATATTTTTGGGAACACTAAATCTAGGAAGAATCAAACACATTGTGTAAGTTTTACCTACTGCTCAATCAGAGCATCATAAAATCAATAATTAGAGTTGTGAGAGGAAAATAAAATGGCTGTTGAAAAAGTTAACTCATCTTCAAGTCTGGCTGAAGTTATTGACCGCATTTTAGATAAAGGAATTGTAGTTGATGCTTGGGTACGTGTTTCTTTAGTTGGTATTGAACTGCTAGCAATAGAAGCTCGGATTGTGATTGCTTCAGTTGAAACATACTTAAGATATGCCGAGGCAGTTGGTTTGACATCTCAGGCTGCTGTTCCATCTGCTGCTTAACACCACATTAGAAAAAGGGAGTCTTCATGGCTCCCATTTAATATTTCTAGTTAACAAAATAGGAGATTTCAGCTGATGGCTCTCAATAATTTATGGGAACAAGAGCGATCGCAGCGATTGCAAATAACTGCTGAACGCCGTCAAAAAGTTAACCAGTGGAAACAGCTAACTCAAAAAGAATTGCAGCTGCAAGCAGATTTACTTCATCAAGAATTGAGCAATTCTCTTACTAGCCTTCACAACAATAGAAAGTTACAACAGCAGCAATTTCAGCAAGAGATTGTAGAACGGCAATTAGAAATATTGCAAATAAAAACAGATGTCTGCCAACGCCAACAAGAATACCGCCAGCAGCGAGCAGCAAAGGCTCAGGCATTGTTCCAAGATTTGCAAAATTTCCGGGCAATTTTACATAAAAATGTTTGGGGCGACTGCTCTCACGAACAAGCAGTTTCCCCGACTCCTGCTAAAAAAGAAAAATTACTAGCAGTTCCAAAATGGTCAACTTCCCGTTCTGGAATTAAAGCCACTGGTTTTCGTCCTGCCGTCAATACCATAACTAGAAAAGTGCCTGCGTTGAATGCAGATACTAAATCTAAAGTGCAGCAATATATTCAGCAAGCCCAAGGAGCAACTCTAACAGAAATTGAAGAAGTGATCGGCTTAACCAGGGTACAAACGATAGATATCCTGCGCTCGTTAATCAAGCAAGGGTTACTAGAACAACGCGATCGCCAATACTTTATTCGGCAACAAGTAATTTCTTGACAAACTTAATTCAAGCTCATTTTTTGTATTTGCAGACTAGCGGTTGGGCGATCGCTTGTGCCTGTTGCCTTAAGCAGCACACAATCGATAAGCATTAAAGCTGGTCTATGCTTTGTAGTATTCAACATTTCCATCTTTTTAAGGTCTGTATTGCAACTATATCTATACAAGCAATTTGCTCATTAGATGTAAATGGCAAAAGTAATATAGTTAACCTATTAATAATTAGAAAAAGAGCTTAAATCTTTGTTCAAGCTTCCGGCTTTGAACTTTAAAAATGTCCGGATTGGAAAGGGATATAACAAGCTGGGGTTGGTCGATCGAGGTTTTGAACTGTGCTATTGGCGATCCCACGATGAAGTTAGTAAGCTGGATTGTTTGAGGAATTCTAATATAAATGCAAAACTCAAGATATATGAGGAGGTGCGATCCATTGTGAATCAATTGATCGAGCAACTTCAAACTAAATTATTCACAGGTAGGCTGAATCTTGAAGCAAGGGATGGGCCGACTTGGACGCTATATTTTCGTTTAGGGCGATTAATTTGGCAGGCTGGCGGTTCTAATGCCGATGAGCGATGGCGACGACACTTGTTGCGGTACTGTTCTAATCTGGATGTGACACAGTTGGAGCGGCTTGTCTCTCCCCAGGAAAATTATCGCGAGTATTCCATTCTTGCTAAGTTGCGAGAACAAAAATTAATCGAACAACAACAACTTGTTAACCTGATTACAAGCTCAATAGCTGAAGTCCTGTTTGATATGATGCAGTACATTGAAGCCAAAAGAAATGGCGACAATCCAGCAGGGCAGTTGTCACATACTACCGTTGTTGGTGAAGTTCCTGGGGTTCTCCTAGCTGTAATACCAACTGAGGAAGTCTTGAAACAGGCTACACAAGCCTGGCAAGAATGGCGAGATGCAGGACTAGCAAGTTGCTCGCCCAATTTATTTCCGATCATTCAACAACTTGAGCTACTCCAAGGACAAGCATCCTCTAAACAGATTATTTCTCTAGTTGATGGAACAAAAACTTTACGAGGTCTAGGGCAAAAAAGCGGTCGGGATGTCTTAGCTTTGACTCGGTTATTGATGCCATTGGTAAAAGCAGGGGCGATTGCTTTTTCACCCACCCCAAGACTCAGGAAGGTTGGGATTAGTCAAGAAACTGGCAACCCGTCCAGTGCAGTTAATAATTCCAATTCTTCACTAAAGACAGAAGAGGACACTGTTTTACAAGTTGCGCCCAATTTCAACAAAGTTGCTCCCCCAGCGACTGGCAAAGAAATTGTCAGTCCGTCCAGTGCAGTTAATAATTCCAATTCTTCACTGAAGAAAAAAGAGAAGACTATTTTACAAGTTGCCCCCCCAGCGGCTAGTAAAGCAATTATTGATGTCTCAAGACCTTTAGTAGCCTGTGTAGATGATAGTCCGGTAATCTGTCGCAGTTTGGAGGAAATTATGACCCATCAAGGTTATCGCTTTGTTGGCATTCAAGATTCCTTGACGGCAGTTTTAAAGCTAATTAAAAGCAAGCCCGACTTCATTTTTTTAGATCTTTTGATGCCAAAAGTAAATGGGTATGAAATTTGTTCTCAAATCCGTAAAACTCCAAGTCTCAAAGATGTGCCGGTTGTCATCTTAACGGGAAAAGATGGAATAGTAGATCGGATGCGAGCAAAATTAGTAGGGGCAACTGACTTTTTGGGTAAACCTGTAGAACAAGACAAAGTACTCAATATGCTTCACAAGTATTTAACCGTTTAGGTTGAAGCAACAGTCATGCCAGTGGCTCCCCTGCATCCATTTTCAAAACAGCTATTCATGCCTAGTTTTGGCACAACAAAGTATGAAAATTCTTAAATCTTCCTTCTGCCTTATTTTCAAATTCTAAATTAAATAGTTAGGAAATAAAAATGAAAAAAGTTCTGTTAGTTGAAGATAGCCTCACAGAATCCGAAAAGATGACACGTTACCTGGAGCAAGGAGGATATTCAGTTTATGAAGTTCGCAGTGGTGAAGAGGCTCAACTGAGGTTGAAACAACAAAAACCTGACTTGATCTTACTGGATTTGATTTTGCCAGGCCAAAGTGGATTTGAGTTCTGCCGCAAGTTGAAAGCCGATCCGACAACAAAAGCAATCCCGGTAGTGATTTGCTCAACTAAAAACACAGATGTTGATAGAACTTGGGGCAATATGAGTGGTGCCGATGGCTATTTAGTCAAACCTGTAGATGAAAATACCTTGCTCCAGACTGTTAGTAAATTTATTCGCTAAAGGAAACTAGGGCAATGGTACAGGGCAATGATAGCTTTAGAGCGCTACCCATTAATAGCCAATTTAGACTTGAAAACTCTCCCCAAGGAAACAACCAGAGGTTTTTAAGATTTCCGTTGAATGGAAAGGTAAACGGATTACTCCCATTAGCTGATTTGCGGGGAGTAATTCAGGTTGCACTCACCGAGATTTTACCAGTACCGCAGGTAGCAGAATTTTTATTAGGCATAATGAATTGGCGGGGAGAAGCTATCTGGATTCTTGATTTAGCCGGTTTGTTGGGAGCAACACACTGGTGTCGGCGGGAAAGTGTGCGTAACTCTGGCATGGCGATGCTTGTTCAAGTCCAGAATCAAACCGTCGGGCTGTTGGTGGAGCAAGTCAATACCATTGAAGTTCATGACCCCCAAGAGCGGTTAGCGATTTCGACATCGATGTTACCTGCCCGACTAGGCTCGTTCTTGCAGGGTTACTTTGTGGATTCTCAAGGTAGCCCTTTGATGTTACTTGACACCCATGTAGTGATTCAAGCCCTTCAGCCTTTTTAAAGTTCATAGGACTTATGCAAAAATTCTCTAAAACTCTTATTCCTCCGTGTCCTCTGCGTCCTCTGCGGTTCGATAAATTAAGCTTTTTGGCAATTTTTGCGTAAGTCCTGCTACTTATTAACTCCGACAACCTTCATAGCAAGAAAGATTATGGTAACGCAACACAATCTTACACCCAGCCAACCACAGACAAATTCCGGCAACGGTTATAAGGACACCGATAACGGGCATACCGTTGATGTACCAGCAAAACAACAAATCACCTCCACTCTAGAAGAATTGCGAACTGAACTGGATCAAGCTGATTGGGTGGAAACAGGGCCATTGCGAGACAGAATTCGCAAGTTAAAAGAACTGGTAAGTGTGTTGCCATATCAAGACACAGGAGATGGATTAGAGGTAGAGCAAGTACAGGCGATCGCCAGCAAAATCCGCCAATATTCCGATCTAGATACCTTGCTCGCTACTACTGTCATCGAGGTACAAAGCGCACTGCAAGCTGATCGCGTGGTGGTGTATGAGTTTACGAATCCGACACTGGGGATAGTTGCTGCGGAGGCGATGAGGGATGGCTTTACCCCAATGCTGAAGGAAAAACTGCCCGCCGTCACTTTTGGGTTGGGTTCTGCCAAGCTTTATCAACAAGAAAAATTGGTCGCGATCGCAGATACCTACACTGCTAGCTTGTCCCCTTACCAAAAGCAGCTCGTGGATCGGTTTCAGGTAAGAGCTTGTTTGAGCTTGCCGATTTTAGCAAAAGATGGGGTTTGGGGTTTGTTGGTAGTGCAGCAATGCACTGCACCTCGCCAGTGGCAGAATGCTGAAATTAAGTCACTAAAATTGCTCGCGCAGGAATTAGAAGCGCAACTGCAAGTTGCCGCGATTCAGGCGACATTGCAACAAGAAGTGGAGAAAGACCAAATCCTGACTGGTGTAGCGAATAAAATTCTCCAGTCCAAAGATGTGGATACTATCTTTCGCGTTGCTACCCAAGAAGTGCGACAGTCACTAAAGTGCGATCGCGTGACAATTTATCGTTTTCAGCCAGATTGGAGTGGGGAATTTGTGGCTGAATCTGTTGGAGGTGAGTGGGTTTCTTTGTTAGAAGAACAGCGAAATAATCCAGCAATTGTTAAGAACGTTAACTATTGCAGTGTGAGGAACTTTGCAGACGAAGGGGGACTAGCTGGGACAACAGGGCGATCGCACAGTGCAGATAGCTACATTCAGCACACCCAAGGCAAAACTTTCCATCAAGGCCAGATTTATCGAGTCACTAATGATATCTACAGTGCTGGTTTTTCTGATTGCTACATCAAAGTTTTAGAAAGCTATCAAGCCAAAGCATACATTATCGTTGCCATCTTCCAGGGAGAACAGTTGTGGGGCTTACTTGCTGCTTATCAAAATTCTCAGCCTCGTCAGTGGAAAGATAGTGAAATTCGACTGATGGTGCAGGTTGCATCTCTGTCTAGTATTGCTATTCAACAGTTGCAATATCAGCAACAACTTTATCAACGCTCTGAAGAGTCAGCCAAACTT
The DNA here is from genome assembly GCF_020829595.1 of Nostoc sp. CHAB 5844. Classification (GTDB taxonomy): domain Bacteria; phylum Cyanobacteriota; class Cyanobacteriia; order Cyanobacteriales; family Nostocaceae; genus Nostoc_B. Next base: position 270,713 of record NZ_JAIVFW010000001.1, on the reverse strand, counting down.
GTGGAACGAGAACGTACTGTTTTCGGCATCATTGAAAAGATTGGGCAAGCAATGGATCTTCGCACTCTTTTCCGGATTACCACCCAAGAGTTGCGGCGATTTTTAAAATGCGATCGCGTTGTCATTTATCAATTTTATCCAGACTGGAGTGGAGAAATTATCGCTGAATCTGTGGCTGCTGGTTGGCGATCTCTGTTGGAGATGCAGGAACAAGACGGTATTTTAAAAACAGGTCTGATGTCTTCAGAGCGTTGCACTGTTAAGGACTATGGCTCCCCTGTGAAACTTGATGCCGATACTTATCTCAAGGAAACCCAGGGTGGAATCTACGGCAAAGGCACGCGCTACCGCAAAGTCAACGATATTTATGCTGCTGGTTTTTCACCTTGTTATTTAGAAGCATTAGAGAAGTTCCAAGCCAAAGCATACATCATTGTTCCCATCTTCTGCGCTGGTAAGCTTTGGGGTTTGTTAGCAGCTTATCAAAATTCTGATGTTCGGCAATGGACTGAGGAAGAGGCTGGTGCTTTGTTGCAAATCGGCGAACCCTTGAGCATTGCCCTCCAGCAAGCTGAATACATCGAACAGCTACGGTTAAAAAATCTAGAAATGACCCAAGTAGCTGAAGTCGAAAACGCGATCGCCCGCATGGCGGAGAGAATGCGTCAGTCCCAACAGCTAGAAACGCTTTACCGCACTACCTTGGCAGAATTGCGGCAGTTGTTCAAATGCGATCGCCTAGCAATATATCGCTTCAACTCTGACTGGAGTGGTGAATTTATTGCTGAATCTGTAGGAAGTGACTGGATACCTCTGGTTGGTCCCGATATCAAGATCGTGTGGGAAGACGAATACCTACAGCAAACCCAAGGCGGGCGCTATCGCAATAATGAAACCGTTGCCGTCAATGACATCTATACTTTTGGTTATCCTCAGTGCTACATCGACCTGCTAGAGCAGTTCCAGGTTAAAGCCTACACCATTGCCCCGATTTTTACTGGCAACAAACTTTGGGGTTGGTTAGGAGCCTATCAGAATAGCGGGTCGCGCCAGTGGAATTCCGAGGAGGTGCGATTGCTGACCAAATTAGGCATTCAGTTGGGGTTAAGCGTGCAGCAAGCCGAGTACATCGAACAACTGAAAACGAAGAATGCAGAGTTGGGGCGGGCAGCAGAAGAGGAACAAGTGCTGACAGGGATGGTAGAAAAAATCCGTCAGGCTCAGGATACAGACACAATTTTCCGGAATTTGCTGCCAAGTTTACGCGAACAACTACAGTGCGATCGCCTAGCAGTATTTCGCTTTAGTCCCGACTGGAGTGTGGAGTTTGTTGCCGAATCGGTAAAAAATCAATGGTTGTCTTTAGGTGGTTCCGACATCAAAACGATTTGGATGGACGATCACTTACAACAAACTCAAGGCGGACGCTATCGCAATCATGAAACCTTTGTTGTCAATGATATTTACACTGTTGGTCACGTTCAGTGCTACCTAGAGATATTAGAAAAAATCCAAGCCAAAGCTTACACGATTTCTCCTATCTTCACTGGCAGCAAACTCTGGGGCTTTATAGGAGCCTACCAAAATACTGGCCCCCGGCAGTGGCAATCCAAGGATGTGCAACTGTTGCGAAAACTAGCTGTGCAAATGGGTATAGGCTTGCAACAGGTTGAGTATATCGAACAGCTCAAGAAGAAGAATGCAGAGTTAGCCAGAACCGCAGAAGGGGAACGAGCATTGACAAGGTTGGCAGAAAAAATCCGCCAAGTTCAAGAGCTAGATACAATTTTCCGCAATGCCCTACCAGAATTGCGATCGCACTTGGAATGCGATCGGCTGGCGGTGTATCGCTTCAATCCAGATTGGGGTGGGGAGTTTATTGCCGAATCGGTAAGTCGGGAATGGGTGGCTTTGGTTGGCCCCGATATCAAGACTGTATGGGAAGACGAACACCTACAACAAACCCAAGGTGGACGCTATCGCCACAACGAGACCTTTACCATCGATGACATTTACACTTCTGGTCATGCCCAGTGCCACATAAAAATTCTCGAGCAATTCCAGATGAGAGCTTATATCATCACTCCGATTATTGCCGGCAACAAGCTCTGGGGTTTGTTAGGAGCATATCAGAATGACGGGCCACGGCAATGGCAAGATAATGAAATCAACTTGGTAACAAAAATCGGTACGCAGTTTGGGGTTGCCGTCCAGCAATCGCAATACTTACAACAAACTTTAAACAAGAATGAGGAACTGATAAAACTGGCAGAACGGGAAGTGGCAAACGCCCGATTTTCCTATCGCTTGCCAAGTCGGTTAACAGAGATGGCTCAAAGTCATAGTGATGTGCTGGAATTTGTTCAGTTTGCCACCCACGAACTTCGGCAACTGCTGAAAGTAGATCGAGTTGGAGTTTACCGTTTTGAGCCTGATTGGTCTGGAGAATTTGTAGTTGAGTCTGTAAGTGGGGATTGGCCCAAGCTTGTGGGAACTAGCCTTGCCAGAGTTAGAGATACCTTTCTCCAGTACAACAAAGGAGGGCGTTATGCTCGTAAAGAAAGTTTGCGGATTGACAATATCTATAGTGTCGGTCATGACGAATGTCACATTCAATTGTTAGAAACGTGGGGAACTAAAGCCTACATGATTGCGCCGATTTTTCAAGAAGATCGGCTATGGGGGTTGATGGGAGTTTATCAAAATAGTGCATCGCGCCAGTGGGAGCAATCAGAAGAGGATGTTCTCAACCAAGCCAGCGTCCAGATTGGTATTGCCCTGAATCTGGCAGAGTACCTAAAACAAGTGCGTACTCAAGAGCAGCAACTAGCAGAAGCAGCAGAACGCGATCGCACTGCCCGGGAAAAACTGCAACAAGGAGCAATACGCGTTCTCATGGCTTTAGAACCATCTTTCAGAGGCGATCTCACCGTTCGCGCTCCCCTATCTGAAGATGAAATTGGCACGATCGCCGATGGTTACAACACTACAATCCAAAGTTTGCGAGATTTAGTCCGACAAGTGCAGATTGCTGCCAGCAGGGTGAGCGAAAATTCCAGCCATAACACTACCTCAGTAGTGAAACTATCTGACCAAGCTCAACAGCAGGCAGAACGGCTCGAACACGCTCTGGAACAATTACAAATGATGGTAACTTCCACCCAGGTAGTTGCTGCTGATGCCCAAAAAGTAGGACAGGCGGTGCAAGAAGCTAATAGAACCGTTCAAGCTGGCGATTCTCTGATGGAAAGAACCGTAGAAGGCATTTTGGAGATTCGAGAAACCGTATCCGAAACAGCGAAGAAGATTAAACGCCTCGGTGAAGCTTCTCAGAAAATCTCGAAAGTAGTGAGTCTGATTGAAAACTTTGCCACTCAAACTAATTTGCTGGCGCTCAATGCGGCGATTGAGGCTACCCGCGCTGGAGAATATGGCAAAGGCTTTGCGGTGGTTGCCGATGAAGTTCGTTCCCTGGCTTATCAGTCAGCTAGTGCCACCACAGAAATTGAGCGACTCGTGCAAGAAATTCAAACTGGAACTAACGAAGTTACCGAAGCAATGGAAGTCGGGATTACCCAAGTTGTCCAAGGCTCGAACTTAATCGATGAGACTCGTCATTCTCTGAGTGCGATCGTGGCAGCCACCAACGAAATTGGTGGACTAGTGCAAGGAATTACCCAAGCAGTTTCTACTCAAAGTCAGCAATCTCAGGTATTGACAGAAGCGATGATGGATGTTTCGGCGATCGCCCGCAAGACTTCACAAAGTGCCATCCACATTTCCGAGTCTTTTGAAGAACTACGGATGACTTCACAACAACTGGAAACCAGCGTTAGCCAGTTCAAAGTTGACTAATTTTTCAAAATGTGTTATGAACCTCGATCCCAGTAATCAAGAGCAGGTAGAGCAAGCTTTTCTTGCGGAAGCGGCAGAGTTGTTGCAAACCATTGAGCAGAATTTGATCGGTCTACTTGATGAAAAAACAATAGAAAAAGTTCATGCTTTGATGCGAAGCGCCCATACTATCAAAGGGAGTGCTGCCAGTGTTGGGCAAGAAACTATTCAGACAATTGCCCATCATTTGGAAGATGTATTCCAAGCGTTATACGCTCCAGAACTGGAAATCGATCCAGAATTGGGTGCTTTGCTGCTAGATGCTTATGAGTGCCTGCGAACTCCATTGAGTGCAACCTTGATGGGCTTATCCTGCAATGAGGCAGAAATACTTGATCGCACTGCCTCAATCTTTGCTCAACTCCAACATAAACTAGGCGACTTTTTTGGTCGTGAGGCTTTGCTTCCCAGTTCAGAAGAACTTGGCTTTGATGTGGTAGAGTCAATCTTTTCGGGGAGTGTAACCCAGGATTTGCAGCATCTAGAAGCTGACATTCAAAGCCAAGATCCGCAACAAATTCAAACAACACTCAACTCTCAAGCAGAATTTTTTGCCGAACTAGCAGCGTCTTATAGCTTATTTGGATTGGGAGAAATTGCCCAGGCGACCCTCAACGCCCTCAAAGCGCATCCCGACAAAGTATTGCAAATTGCTCAGGTGGCTTTAGAAAATTTTAAAGCGGCTCAAGCAGCAGTACTAGCAGGCGATCGCATTCAAGGGGGAGAAATATCTCCACAATTGCGAGAATGGGCAGGATTAACTACTCCTGTTCCAGAACCGCAAAAGCAGCCAATTGCGATCGCTGCCCAACCAACACAAACGACTAAAACTGAGAATCAGCCATCCCCCCTTCTCAGTGCGAGCGAAGCGGAATCAATTTGGTCGTTTTTCCCGAAGCGGACTGATAACTCTGTAGCGAAAGCTCCGGAGGTACTCGAACCAATTTCTCAGGATTCAGTAGTAGCTCCCTCTGCCATAGATCGGATTTTACAGTCAATTTGGATTGGAGATCCACAAACATCCTGCCGCTACTCAGATCGGCCAGCCTCGCCACCACCAGCGCCAAGCCTCCAGGCTCAGTCATCAGCATCACTTCCCAGTATCCGAGTAGCGATCGAACAGCTTGATCGCCTCAGCCACACGATTGGGGAATTGCTAATCAACGAAAACCAACAAAACCTGCAATCTAACCACATCCACAAAGTAGCGCAAGACACTTTACTACAGTTTTTGTACTGTCAACAACAACTTAGTAAAGTTTCTACTTGGTCGGATCGACATTTGCTGCTTCCCGAACGCAAGCAGCGACGACGCGTACATGTATCTCCACGCTCAGTTTTGCCTGCTTCTGCCGAGGCACAATCTAATTTTGATGCCTTAGAAATGGATACCTATAGCGAGTTGCACATTCTCCTGCAAAATCTGACAGAAGACATGGTGCAATTAGGAGAACGGATTGAGGCTTTTAATGCTTTAGTTCAGCAATCTCGCTTTAGTCTCGGCAAGCGCAAGCAACTACTTTCAGGAGCGCAGTCAGATTTGCTGCAAGCCAGAATGGTGCCACTGGGAACAGTGTTGAATCGCTTTCCCCGCCTCCTGCAACAGATGGTAGCAACTTATCATAAGCCTGTTGAACTCAAGCTTGGCGGTACGAAGGTGCTGGTGGATAAAGCTATTTCTGAGCAGCTGTACGATCCCTTGCTGCACATGATTCGCAATGCCTTCGATCACGGCATTGAACCGATAGAAACTCGCCGCCAGCAGGGTAAACCAGAAACCGGAACAATTACAATTCAAGCTTATCATCAAGGCAACCGTACTACTATTGAGGTACGGGATGATGGTCGAGGCTTGAATTGGGAATCGATTCGTCAGCGAGGTATAGAAAAACACTTGCTGACTCCAGAACAAGCCGCCTACGCCTCTGAAGACCAACTCTCAGAGTTATTATTTGAACCAGGCTTTTCTACCGCTAACCAGATTGGTGAGTTATCTGGGCGCGGTATCGGCTTAGATGTCGTTCGCACGCAATTGCAAGCTTTACAAGGTTCGATTGTGGTGCGATCGCTTTCAGGACAAGGAACCACCTTCATCCTGCAATTGCCCTTGAGCTTAACAACGGCACGCTTGCTTGTTTGTCAATCTCAAGGTATTACTTATGCCTTGCTATCTGAAGGAATTAGCCAGGTTTTATTACCGCAGCCAGAGCAGATTCAAGTGCAGCAATCTTTACACGGGCAAGGCAGCCAAAAATTCTGGCAGTGGGAACAAGGGCAAAATCAGCAACTAGTTCCCATCCGCCCACTTGCCAATTTGCTGGATTACAAATATCCTTTATTCACCCAAGACCACAATTTAACCCTCAGTCCTTTTCCAGTCAAACAACGAAACACCGTCGAACCTCTGCTGCTGTTGCAAACAGAGCAGCAATACCTGTGTTTGCAAGTCGATCAGATTTTAGTCGAGCAGGAATTAGTCATTAAATCCCTCGGCAGAGTCCTGACTTTACCTAGTTACATCCAAGGCTACAGTGTATTGGGAAATGGTAGCCTCACCCTAACCATTGACCCGTTGGAGTTAGTTCGTCAAACCTGGGAGACAGATATGATGTCAGCTTCCCCGGCTTCAAGTCTGGCAACTAAACTACTCGCGCCTGAGCCGGTTCTTGCTCTAGAGGGGCAGCAATCCGAGCTAACGATAACGCAACCGCAGCAACAGCCAATGGAAGTCAATACAGCTGTTGCTCAACCTAACCGACTGACGGTGTTAGTGGTGGAAGATTCAGTTGTACAAAGGCAAAGTTTGGTGCAGACGCTCCAGAAAGCCGATTATCAGGTGTTGCAAGCAGGCGATGGTCGAGAAGCGATCGCGCAAATGCTGCAACACGGTGATGTCAATCTAGTGATTTGTGACATTGAAATGCCGCAGATGAATGGATTTGAGTTTTTAGAACACCATCGCCAAGACGAGCGTTTGTCTGGGACTCCTGTAGTGATGCTAACTACTCGTAGCGGACAGAAGCACCGTCAATTAGCCTTAGCTCTAGGCGCAAAAGCTTACCTAACCAAACCCTATTCCGAACAGAACTTCCTCGCCGCGATCGCTGAACTAATTAAGTAGAAGGCAGGGGGGCAGAGGGGCAGAGGGGCAGAGGGGCAGAGGAGTAGATGGAGATGGAGATGGAAAAAGAACCAATTAAAAATCATCAAGACTTGAAAGTTTATCAAATGGCATTCGATGCAGCCATGAAAATCTTTGAACTCTCTAAAAAGTTTCCTATCGAGGAGCGGTATTCATTAACTGATCAGATTCGTAGATCATCACGTTCTGTTTGTGCAAATCTAGCTGAAGCTTGGAGAAAGCGTAGATATGAAGCAGCTTTTGTGGCTAAACTCAATGACTGTGAAGCAGAGGCAGCAGAAACACAAACATGGATTGAATTTGCTGTTAAGTGCAATTATTTTGATGTTGAATTAGGCAGAGAATTATATGGAATCTACAATCGGATCTTAGGTGGTTTGGTGAATATAATTACTGACCCCTCACCTTGGCTAATGAAGCGTTAATATTCTTTCTCCCCTGCCCCCCTGCTTCCCTGCCCCCTGCTCCTCTGCCCCTCTGCTCCCCTGCCCCCCTGCCCCTCTGCCCCCCTGCCCCTCTGCCTCACCATAACCACAGTTTTCAACACCGACCGACTTATGCTTAACACTCCCTTTCCATTTAAGCGATTATCTGGCGCTGTGAGCGAGACCGACTCATTACGAGTCGTTGTTTTTGCGATCGCCGACTATTTATTTGCCCTGCCAGTTGGTGCAGTTCTCAAGGTGATTGCTTGTCCTCCTATTAGTAGTACGGTCGAAAGTGGGATCGGGATGGTCGATTTGGGAGCGCAAACTATTACGATTGTGGATTTGCGCCAGAAAGTACAACCCCAACAGAAGCACCAAGTTCTCTCTGCGGTTGAAACTTCAGGACGGTTTCTACTTCTGACTCAAACGCGGACTGGAGAACTTTGTGGCATTCCTGTAGACAAGCCCCCCGCTTTAATCGATATTCCTTTGTCATCTGTGCGTCCAGTGCCTTGGTCTTATCGGCAAGTGGCGGAATTAAACTTTGTGAGCCACATGGCTGTCTTGTCTGTAGCACCAAACGAAGAACCACTCAAAGTCCTGCTTTTAGGCATGAACCAGATATTGGCTGATAAGTTGGGGTTACCCGGAACAACTTCAACCTTGGCTCCTGGGTTAACATCATGCGAACAACGGCAAAGATTTGTGCGTTTTTCCTTGGGGAATCAAGCAAGTGGATTATTACCATTCCACTGTGTACTGGAAATTACTCATATCGCTAGCTCAGAAATTTCCCCAGCTCCGGCCTTACCAAGTTGGATTTTAGGTTTCTATAATTGGCAAGGACAGATGCTACGGCTGATTGACTTAGAACATTTGCTTGGTTATGCACCGCTTTTTAAGCGACAGTCACGACCAGAAAAGCCAATAGTTCTGGTTGTTGAGCTGCAAAATCAGGTAGTCGGGTTTTTGGTCGCTCATGTCTTAGATGTAGAGTGGCAGGATTTACAGCAAGCGCAATCAGCACCAACCGACTTTTCCCCCAACAAACTACTAAATTTTGTTCGAGGTATTCTGCCAGGCGATCGCTGGATTTTAGACACCAAAGCGATCGCCCAGACATTGCAATGGCAAACCCACTGATTTAACTTGATGCTGCCAAGGAGTTTTCTGTGACGATCGCAACCTTAGATCCTAATTTTGCAACCCAGCCTGATAATCAAATCCAGATAGAAGAAATTTTGGCTAATGTGGCTGTACTCAAAGCAGTCTTTCAATCTGCTAAGGGGCCAAAGGTCGCTCAATTGCAGCACAAGGTAAGTCAAATCGAAGCTTTTATCCAAGCTTTGGCTCAGGATTCGCCCAGTGACGATGTGCAAAAGGCTTTTGGGCGTCAGCGAGAACAACTTGCGGCAATCGAGCGGCAAATGCAGCAAGCAAAAAATCAAACCGCACTTTTGGAAGTTACAGTTACCGCCTTGCGAAATGTTCTTAACGCCGATCGCGTCCTGATTTATCGTTTTGAGGAAGATAATCGCACTCGAGCGATCGCTGAAGCTATACAAGCGGGTTGGACATCCTTGCTCAACCAATCCCTACCGATAAATTTGTTTGTTACTACCGATGTTGGTAACGGACAACACTTACTCAAGAACCTAACTGAAGTATTAGAATTAACACCACGCCAACAGCAATTTTGGCAACGCTTTCAGGTACAAGCTAGCCTGTGCTTGCCCTTGATTGTCAAACAACAGCCTTGGGGTTTGTTAGTTATTCATCATTGCCTTCAACCCCGACAATGGCAAGAAGCAGAGCGCAGTTTGCTGCAACAAGTAGCAATGATGTTGACAATTAACTTGCACTCGGTTGAAATAGTACCACCTGCTCAACAGCTTTCATCGCCTCCCCAAAAGGCTGAATCTATTGATCGCTCACAGTTACTAGTGCCATTGCAACAGGTGAGCCAAGCCGTAGAAGCAGGCGCAAAAATTGCCGAGCTAGAGCGCGAGTATTTAATGTCTATTCAAGATACTGTTGCTTTTACAAATAAACAGCTGCAATACCTTGGTGAATTTTGTCAGCAAGCTTCTAGCTTTGTTGGCCTTGTGGAAGGCTTGAGTAGCAAAATTCAGATTTTGTCTTTGAATACAGCCATCGAAGCCACAAAAGCTAGCGAACAGGAACTAAGTTTGTTAGCTGCTGCCGAACAGGTGGAAACTCTCGCCCGTCAAGCCCGCGAAAGCACGCTCAATATAGAGGAATGGTTCCAAGAACTCCAAGTCGCAACAGCAGACGTTGCTTCTGCTATCGAACCATGCGATCGCCAAATCAGTGCGGGGCTGGAGTCAATCGCGCAAATTCAAGAGCAATTCAGAGCGATCGCCCAGATTGCTGCTTGTAGCCTCAAATCAATGTCGAAGTAAAAAGTAAAAAGTAAAAAGATAATACTCATAAATAAATTTAGATAATTTAATACTTAAATATTATTTTTCGCGGCACCTCTGCTCGAAATAAATGTTTTTAATTCATTCCATGAATTAATTTTTCTCGTTCTTTCTTTTGCCTTTTAACTTTTTACTTTTGCCTTGTTTAGTCACAAACCCCATAAAAACTGAGAGTTGTTTTCATGAGTACCGATTTTGTCCCCCAACCGCAGAACAACGATCGCTTTCTCGAAGAAGCGATCGATTTGTTACTGTTCTTGGAGCAGGAGTTGCCTAACTATACAAAAGACAGTAACCCCGGTACAGCTTTGGCTCTCATGGAAGCTGCTGGCTCTCTGCATTCGATTGCCATCGCAGCCGAGTTAGATACGATTGCGATAGTTGCGGCTGCACTAAAAGAGATTTTTCAGCTTTTACATCAGTATCGGGCAACTATTGACGGCACAATCGCCTCGCTGTTGTCGGAAGGATTAGATTGCCTACAAATGCTACTGATGGCATTTTTAACAGCCTCGAAAATTGACGAAGTAGAAATTCTGGAGCGGATGTCTGCCATTGTTGCTCGTTTACAAGCAGAGTTTGGCGATCGCCACCAAAGCGTTATCCCCCAGGAAACAAATCTTGAGATATCGATAGAGCAACCGCAAGAATATCAACCAGTTATTCAGTTTAGTGATCGCTTGACCGAGGTAGAATCTTCTGCGGCTCTACCAGAGCAAGTTATGGTTAAAGACAAGGAAAGTCTTGACAGGGAACTAATAGGTGAAACTAGCCCCCAGTCTGGCAGCCTTTGTCACGTAGATACTGAGCAGCTTCCCGCCAATGTAGGGGAACTAGTAAACCTGGAGGAGGGAGATTTTCAAGCTTGGTTGGGGGATTTTTCCCTGCCTAGTGAAACATCTGAAGCATCCCTAGTTAAATCTGTTCGCGATCGCCATCCACTCTCTTTGCAAGAAGCCATTCCTACCATTGTTGCAACCAGTATTCCAGCCGCCACACCCATCAATATTCACCATCTCGAACAATTAAACGCACTGATTGCAACATTACTAACTAACTATAATCAGCAAGCTTGTCAGGAAGAACAACAGCAATATGCGATCGGGCGGTTGCTCCGACAAGTTAAACGATTACAACACCTGCTGGATAATCTACAGGAATGGTCAGGACGTTTAGCAACAATTTCAGATACCCTTTCTCCCCTAGCTGCTTCTCGCTCTCAGCAATTATACAGTACTCTTCAATCTGTTTTGTCCCAAGCGTCTCAGGTGGAATCAACTGTTGATTCGCTGAATAACAATCATCATCAACTCAAACAAGAACTCATACAGCAGGAAAAGTTGCTTAACCAGTCTTCCAATTTAGTCAAAACAGTTACAACTATTCCTTTAAAAGTAGCCTTAGAACCGTTGCATCGGCTTTGGCCTCAGTTACAAGCTCTACAAGATAAGTCGGCTAGACTACATTTACAAATTAGCGATATCCAAGTCGATCGGGCATTTAGCGATCGCCTCTGTGTCCTTCTGTTGCATATAAGTTGTTATCTGCTAGAGCAAAGTATAGAGTCTTGCCAAACACGCCAACAGTTAGGTAAAAATAGCAACGGTATTATTGAATTTCAAATTTACCAGCAGGGAAATCAACTAATTATTGATGGCTGTGATGATGGCGCAGGACTTAAATTATCTCAAATCTATCAACAGGCTTTAGCCCAAGGATTCGCTCTGACAAAACCACAGGATATTCAACAAGCAACTCAACTGACTGAACTAATACTTGAACCAGAGGTTTCATCTGTTTTGTGCGATCGGGCTGCCTTAGAGTTAGGAGTAGAATTAACTGAAGTTTGCAAGCAATTAACAGCTATTCAGGGAAGAATAGTATTGAAGTCTAAAGCTGGACATGGTACAGCCTTCTCGCTGCAAATTCCACTGGAGCAAAAAATTACTCAACTGATCGTCTGTCAAGCTAACTCCAGAGTCTATGCATTTGTTGCCGATTCTGTAGAGCAGATTTGTCTATCCCAGTCCGAACAAATTATCCAAACTCAAGCGGGACGCATATTATTATTGCAGTCTTCTGGCAGATCCAATGGCTTTCTTGGTTGCGATCGCGAGCATCTAACAACAGAAATGCTCGTCCCTATCCACTTACTGACTGATGTGCTGATTTGTCCTAATCACCTTCCCACGCCAGTTATCACTTACAGTACAGATACACTAAATGCTTTCAAGCAGAATAAGCCGTTATTAGTATTTCGTTACTTAGACAAACGATGTGCTTTAGAAGTAGATTGCATCATCGGTAAGCAATCCTCTGCGATCCATCCTCTAGGAGAAACAATCCCAGTTGCTCCTTATATCCTAGGAACTAGCATTCTTGCTAATGGGCAACTTAGCCTGGTTTTGGATGGTCGCCTTTTCACAAAATCTCTAACTTAAATTGTATTGATATTTAATCTCAATCAATTTTTAACAGATCTGTAGTTATAAAATACAACATACTTTTAAATATATTTAAATAATTTTGCCAAAGCTTACCCGTCTCCAATAATGCTCAAGAGGGTATTTAGAGCCTGTCAAGAAACAACTTTTACAATTTGCTATCTAGGAAGCTTACTAAATAAGGATTAGGCGAACTAAATGCTCAATAAATATTCGATTACTAGATAAAGCCTTTAAGGCTTAATGTTGTAAGCTTAAGAGTCAAAGTTGTAACATTGATAACTAAAGCTTGTTGGTGAGTTCAATCATCACTACATAGTGTATATTGTTGATTTACCGCGACCAAGCGGCTTTAGGTTCTGTGGGGTCAACATCCCAAGACATGGAAGCAATGCCAAAAGGCAGACTTATAGATACATTTTTTTAAAAAACGCGATCGCGCATCAATATAACTAAGCAAATTTAACTAATTCTCTGTGGTTATTATAGTAATTGATGAAATCTCCCCAATATAAAGTAAAATTATAGCTTTAGTACACAAATCCTGAAGTATGAAATGAAGAGACCCGTATAGTGAGCTTTTCAGCAATTTATATTGGGTGCTTTATTTACGCCGTGCTGTACTAATTTAAGTATAAGAAGTCAAAATCTGCAATACTATTAAATAATTCAGATATAATAGTGAGTTTGTCTATTGCACTCATTTTTTAGTATATGTCCAAAACCTACACTGTAGAATTGCTTCACCAAGGCAAAATTCATACTCTGCAAGTTCCTGAAGATGAAACTATTCTATCAGTTGCCGATGCTGCTGGTTTAGAATTGCCGAGTTCTTGTCACGCAGGCGTGTGTACGACTTGCGCCGCGCAAATTACCGCAGGAACTGTAGACCAAACTGATGGTATGGGTGTTAGTCCAGAATTACAAAAACAAGGTTACACATTACTTTGTGTCGCCTATCCCCGTTCTGATTTGAAAATTGAGACTGAAAAAGAAGAAATAGTTTATCAGTTGCAATTTGGGAAAGACCAATAAAGCATGAAGTTTGAAGTATGAAGTCTGAAAGATAAGATTTCATACTTTAGATTTCATTCAGTTATTTTAGAATAAATCAATTAATAGGAAGAACGGCGATGACTACTCATTTTATTACTGCGGAAATTGATATTCAAGAAACTCCTACCCAGTTGCAAAAAGCAATTGAAGCTGAGTTGAAAAAACAAGGTGAACCACTGCGTTGGGCAATTACATCTGTGGATGAAGCACAGCAAAAAGTGGCGGTAGAAGCAGTTGTTACCACAGGAAGTGTTAAGTCTTGAGTGTATGACGGTGCTAGAAAAATCTAGCACTCAGCAACGCAACTTGCTACAACGTTGGGAACCAAAGCAACGCAGTGGCTCCTCAGCACTCAGCACTGAAAATGCGTCCTTACACCGCTATTTTGATTGTACCTACTGGCGTTGGGGCGGCGATTGGGGGTTATGCGGGAGATGCTATACCAGTTGCCCGAACATTAGCACAAGTTTGCGATCGCCTGATCACTCACCCCAATGTCCTCAATGGCGCAAGTTTATATTGGAATATCCCCAACGCTTTCTATGTAGAAGGTTACGGGCTTGACAAATTCGCCTCTGGATGTTGGGGTTTACGACCAGTCCGCAATAATAAGATAGGTTTGCTTTTAGACCAAGGAATTGAACCAGAGTTACGGCTGCGACACTTGCAAGCCGCCGATGCAGCCAGGGCAACTCTCGGATTAACTATCACAGATTATGTAATTACTGATGCTCAATTAAATGTAGAATTACGCAGCACAGCATCAGGGGTAAGTTGGGGAACCATCGGCAACCCAGATAGTTTACTCAGGGCAGCAGAGAAACTCATCCACAAAATAGGGGCAGAAGCGATCGCAGTTGTTGCCCGTTTCCCTGATGATATGGATGAAGATGCTGTCCAAAACTACCGCCAAGGTAAAGGCGTAGACCCTGTAGCAGGTGCAGAAGCCGTAATTAGCCATTTACTAGTCAGAAACTTGCAAATTCCTTGCGCCCATTCACCAGCCATAGCCAGCGCCCCACCCTATCCCGATTTATCTCCTCGTTCCGCTGCCGAAGAATTAGGCTATACTTTTTTACCAAGCGTACTTGTAGGCTTAAGTCGCGCCCCACAATTTATTGTCGAGAAACAATTATTTACATCTCGCCAAGAAGATATTTGGGCTGATCAAATAGACGCGGCGATCATACCTGCAAACGCTTGTGGTAGCAGTGCTTTACTCAGTTTAAGTCAAAGCCAATGCCAAATAATTACCGTCAAAGACAATAAAACTCAAATACAAGTTCCTGCCCAATCGTTAGGAATCAAATCTATACAGGTAAACTCGTATTTAGAAGCAGTAGGCGTATTGGTAGCCCTCAAAGCTGGCATCAATCCAGATGCTTTAGTCAATAATCAATAGTCAATGGTCAAAAGCAGAAGGATGAAATTTCATACTTCATACTTCACACTTCATACTTCATACACCCGTGGTAGAACAACAAAAACAAGACCCTGAAATTCCTTACCTGACGCGCTTCCAAGTGCTGGTAGCAATGGCGGTGACTGCAATTCTATTGTGGACAGTCGCCAAAGTGTGGTTACGCTTTGGTAATGTGTTCCTATTCAAGTGGGAATGGAACGAAATAGATTTCCTTTGGGGACTGGGTGTAGGAGTGATTATCACCAGTTTGAGTGGTTTAGCTTATCGATTGTGGCCTCTCTATCGTCAAAGCGCAGATTATTACCTAGAACTAGTATTGAGACCTTTAGCTTGGCCTGATTTGATTTGGCTGGGTTTACTACCGGGGTTAAGTGAAGAATTATTATTTCGAGGTGTCATGCTGCCGGCTTTAGGCTTAGACCATGTAGCAGTGATTGTATCTAGCCTTTGCTTTGGAGTTTTACATCTCAGTGGTTCGCAACAATGGCCTTACGTGATTTGGGCAACGGTTATTGGGTTAATTTTAGGATATAGCGCCCTTTGGAGTGGA
The DNA here is from genome assembly GCF_020829595.1 of Nostoc sp. CHAB 5844. Lineage (GTDB taxonomy): Bacteria > Cyanobacteriota > Cyanobacteriia > Cyanobacteriales > Nostocaceae > Nostoc_B. The sequence goes on along the minus strand of NZ_JAIVFW010000001.1, from coordinate 255,332 downwards.
AATTTGTTAGTGCCGATTGTTGCCCATATTATGACAAATTGGGTTTCTAGTTATTTCTGGAAAATGCAGCAACGTTAAATCTTTTATTGAACAACCCCTCTCCAAACCTCTCCCCTAAAAGGAGAGAGGCTTCAAAAGTTTTAATCTTTTGTTGGTTACTCAACAATGTTTAAGCCCCTCTCCGACCCGGAGCGAAAAGTTCTGATCGGAGGCTTCCTCCGATCAGACTTTTCAAGACAGAGGGGTTGGGGAGAGGTTCATTGTTTTAGGAAGGTATAAGTTTGGTCTGGAGTTGATGAGCCGCGATCGCGATCGCCTGTGGTAAAATTCGATGTTCCTGAATTTGAATTCTGGCGTGCAGTGTTTCTGGCGTATCATCTGGCAACACTGGCACAGCTGCTTGAATTAATATCGGGCCGCTGTCAACTTCTAAACAAACTAAATGCACTGTACAGCCAGTAATTGTTACCTTAGCTTGCAAAGCTTGTTCGACAGCATGAAGTCCCTTAAAACTCGGTAACAAACTAGGATGAATATTAATAATTCTGTTCGGAAAAGCATCAATTAATACTGATGTCACCAATCGCATCCAGCCAGCCAAAATCACCAAATCTACATCATATTGGCGTAAAGTCTGGACGATTTGCCTATCTAAAGCTTCCCGATTTTTGTATTCGCGGTGATTTAATAAAACAGTTTCTACACCACGATTTGCGGCTCGTATTGCTGCTTTCGCACCTGGATTATTGTAAATTAGAACTGGAATTTGGGCATTCAGTTGTCCATTCTCGATAGCTTGGGCAACTGCTGCAAAATTGCTGCCATTCCCAGAAGCCATAATTCCTAGTTTGATAGGAGTATCACTAGATGATAGGCGATCGCCAATATTGGGAGAAACCAAGCTAAAAGTAGAATCAGGGCAAAGGCTCATAACAGCAACAAGGAAAAATTGATAGATGCCAAAGATATATACTAATAAATCGTGGCTAGATAATGATACATTTGCCGCTTGGACTTTTCTCACACCCGCGTTAATTTTATTAGGTCTTTTTGTAATTTGGCCAATCGCCTATTTGTTTTACCTCAGTTTCACTGCTGGTAGTTTTACATCCACAGGTACTTATTGGGTAGGGTTAAAAAATTATTGGCGCTTGCTACTTAACCCTGATTTTTGGCAAGTTCTTGGCAACACAATTTATTTTACCCTTGCTACTGTCATCCCCAGCTTAATTATTCCCCTAGGATTAGCAGTTTTATTAAATCGTTCTCTGGCTTTGCGGGGAATGTTAAGAAGTGCTTATTTTTTACCTTCAATAATTTCTCTAGTAGCTGCTGGTTTAGGATTTCGCTGGCTATTTCAAACTGCTGGCCCTATAAACGCATTTTTAAATTTATTTGGTATTGCGCCTATCCCTTGGCTAGGAGATACATTTTGGGCAATGCCTGTTTTAATTATCTTAAGTATTTGGAAACAATTAGGTTTTAATATGGTTGTCTTCTTAGCAGGGTTACAAGCAATTCCTCCCAGTCGCTATGAAGCAGCAGAATTAGATGGTGCGAATGCTTGGCAACAATTTTGGCATATAACCTTGCCTGGATTACGCCCTACTTTAATTTTCGCCACAGTCACCACAGCAATTTTTACATTAAGGAGTTTTGAACAAGTTTACGTCATGACTGGTGGCGGCCCTTTGAATTCTACTAATTTATTGGTTTACTACATTTATCAAGAAGCTTTTGGTCAATTTGATTTTGGTTATGCCGCTGCTGCTGCCACCGTACTGTTAGCTGTAACTTTAGTTTTCGTGTATTTACAGTTACAGACTTGGGGCGAAGAACCTTAATTTATGTGCTTAAATTGATCAACTAAAGCATTTTTCTATCTAAATAAATAGCTTTCAATCTGTGACAGAAAATTTTTCTTGCATCTTCTGCTATGCGTAATTAATACTATTTCACTTTATTGTTATGGGAACAATTAATCCTTTAATAATAGGGGTTGTGGCAATTAAAATAGCTTCAGGTTGAATTGGTGCTGAAAACTTTACTTAAAGTAGAAAACAAAATTGCTGATAATCGATTACCAGTAATGCTTTTAGCTATAAAAATAATGTAAACTTTTATAGCCAAGTCTTGCCTAAAAATATTTCATAATTAAGGGTAGAACATCCCAACGGAGAATACAAAAATGCTAGAACAATACCGTAAACACGTCGCCGAAAGGGCAGCATTAGGAATTCCCTCCTTACCGTTGGATGCGAAGCAAACCTCAGAATTATGTGAATTACTGAAACATCCGCCCAAGGGTGAAGAAGAAACATTATTGCATTTATTGCGCGATCGCGTACCCCCTGGAGTTGACCCAGCGGCTTACGTTAAAGCAGGGTTTCTCACTGCTGTTGCCAAAAAGGAAACTAAAAGTCCGATCATTTCGCCCATAGAAGCAGTACAATTGCTGGGAACAATGGTCGGCGGCTACAACGTACAATCTTTAATTGAATTACTGCAATTTGCCACCACATCTGTATCAGACTCTTCCGAAACACCTCTAGTGATGGGAGGCGAAGGCAAAGAACCAATTGCAGTCTACGCCGCCGCCGCCCTCAGCAAAACCTTGCTGGTGTATGATGCTTTTCATGATGTTTTGGAGTTAGCTAAAACTAATCCCTATGCCAAGCAAGTAATTAACTCCTGGGCAGAAGCGGAATGGTTTACTACGCGTCCAAAACTACCAGAATTTATTACTGTCACAGTATTTAAAGTTCCAGGCGAAACCAACACCGACGACTTATCCCCCGCCACCCACGCCACTACCCGCCCGGATATTCCTTTACACGCCTTGGCGATGTTAGAAACTCGCCAACCGGGAAGTTTAGAAACTATTGCCGAGTTGAAAAAGCCAGGACATCCAGTAGCTTATGTTGGCGATGTAGTAGGTACAGGTTCCTCGCGGAAGTCGGCTATTAACTCAGTGTTGTGGCATACAGGACAAGATATTCCCTTTGTGCCGAACAAACGTGCTGGGGGATACATTTTAGGTGGTGCGATCGCGCCTATCTTCTTTAATACAGCCGAAGATGCCGGGGCTTTGCCGATACAGTGTGATGTCACCAAGCTAGAAACGGGCATGGTAATCACCATCTATCCTTACAAAGGTACTATCACAAACGTTGCTGGCGAAGTAATTTCCACCTTCACCCTCAAACCCGACACCATCCTCGATGAAGTTCGCGCCGGAGGACGCATCCCCTTATTAATTGGGCGTACCCTCACCGACAAAACCCGCCAAGCATTAGGTTTAGAACCAAGCAGCGTCTTTATCCGTCCCCAACAACCAGCCGACACAGGTAAAGGCTACACCCTCGCCCAAAAAATTGTCGGGAAAGCCTGCGGTTTACCCGGTGTTCGTCCTGTTACATCTTGCGAACCCATCATGACTACCGTTGGTTCTCAAGATACCACAGGCCCCATGACCCGCGACGAGTTGAAAGAACTCGCTTGTCTCGGTTTTAGTGCAGACTTAGTAATGCAGAGTTTCTGTCACACTGCTGCATATCCCAAACCCGTTGATATCAAAACTCACCACGAACTCCCCGACTTCTTCGCCCAACGTGGCGGTGTCGCATTGCGTCCTGGTGATGGTATCATCCACTCTTGGCTAAACCGGATGCTGTTACCCGACACTGTAGGTACAGGCGGCGACTCTCACACCCGCTTCCCCTTGGGTATTTCCTTCCCCGCTGGTTCTGGCTTAGTTGCCTTTGCGGGTGCTTTGGGTGTCATGCCTTTAGATATGCCAGAGTCAGTATTAGTCAGGTTCAAAGGTGAATTACAACCCGGTATTACCCTGCGGGATATCGTCAATGCCATTCCCTACGTCGCCATGCAAAAAGGTTTGCTGACAGTAGAGAAGCAAAATAAGAAAAACGTCTTCTCTGGCAGAATTTTAGAAATAGAAGGTTTGCCAGACTTAAAAGTAGAACAAGCCTTTGAACTCACCGATGCTTCCGCCGAACGTTCTTGTGCAGGTTGCACAATTAAGTTGAGTATTGAGACAGTTTCAGAATATCTGCGTTCAAATATTGTACTGTTAAAGAATATGGTAGCTAGAGGCTATCACGATGAGCGTACCATCATGCGTCGCGTCGCCAAAATGGAAGAATGGTTAGCTAACCCTGTATTACTAGAAGCCGATGCAGATGCAGAATATGCAGAAGTAATTGAAATTGATTTGAACGAAATCAAAGAACCAATTGTTGCTGCTCCTAATGACCCCGATAATGTTAAGTTATTATCGGAAGTTGCTAACGATCCAGTACAAGAAGTTTTCGTTGGTTCTTGTATGACAAACATTGGTCATTATCGGGCAACTGCGAAAGTTTTAGAAGGCGCAGGTGCAGTCAAAACTCGCCTGTGGATAGCACCACCAACCCGCATGGATGAACACCAATTAAAAGAAGAAGGTGTGTATGGCATTTTTGGTGCGGCTGGCGCAAGAACAGAAATGCCTGGATGCAGTTTATGTATGGGAAATCAAGCGCGAGTTGCTGATGGCACAACTGTATTTTCTACCTCAACCCGCAACTTCAATAACCGCATGGGCAAAGATGCACGAGTGTATCTAGGTTCAGCCGAATTAGCAGCAGTTTGTGCGTTATTAGGGCGTATTCCTACAGTGCAGGAATATCTTGATATTGTGGCAAATAAGATTCATCCTTTTGCTGATAATTTGTATCGGTATTTGAACTTTGATCAAATTGCAGGCTTTGAGGATGAAGGGCGAGTGATTCCGTTGGAAGATATGCCTAAGATTGAAGATATTTTAGGTATGTCTACAGTAGCGAGGTAGTTTTTCAATAAAAAATTTAACTCGCAAATTTACAAAGTACGCCAAGAATAAGACAAGATTAAGTCTTCAAATCTCTTGGCGTTTTTTACTGAACTTATGCAATTCTGCTATGGTAGTAGTGATAATATATTTATGTAACAACATACACACACATTAGCCCTGTGGATTTAAGCAATTAAGTAGAGCAAGTAAGAAAAAACTTACTGAAGCCGAGTATAGACGTATTTCTAATCAAAGTGATTATGAGCCAGTTCGAGGCCACTTCAGAAAAAATGGAACTTGGGTAGATAGATATTATAGGCGAAAGCAACGCAGGTAATGTAAATTACGAAAATAAGACAAATTTACTGACTAAAACTGGCGATCGCACCTTCCCATATTCCACATCAACCTAACCCACCAGCCCCCTTCCCTACAAGGGAAGGGGGAGAAATCATGCTCCACTCTCCGCGTCGTAGAGGGGTTGGGGGAGAGGTCAGCCATAATGTATGAATCAACACCAACCTCTACGTTTCATACATGAGTAATCAAACACCGCCACACAAATCCCCACGTAAAGAAGATGTAACTCATCACATAGTCATCGGACAAACAATAAACCTAGATAAAATTCAGCTTGCTAAAGAACTTCGTAGCCAAATGACACCAGCAGAAAAAATTCTTTAGCAACATCTTCGTGGTAATCGCCTCAATGGATTACACTTTCGTCGTCAGCAAATTATTGATGGTTTTATTGCAGATTTTTACTGTCATGCCGCTAGATTAGTGATAGAGGTAGATGGAAAAATTCATGAACAACAAGCTGAATATGATGCAGAACGTGACAAAGTTTTATTAGCCAGAGGATTGCGTTTGTTAAGGATTAAAAATGAAGAAGTGAAACAGGAACTTGATCAGGTTTTGATGCTTATCTCTCAAGCGTGTTTTGAAGAAACCTAACCCCCTAACCCCCTTCCCTCGTAGGGAAGGGGAAAAGTCCTGCTTCGGTAATTAGTGCGATCGCACCTCTAAATACCAGACGCGATCGCCTCCTCTAAACGCTTAAAATTTAAATCACAACCTCCTCACGCTGACAATCAAAAACCACCATAAACCTAGCGTCAGGTATAAGATACAGTTAAATCGGGAATACCAATGAATACTCAATCTGCCAATACCCAAAACTTGTATGAACAAGACTTTTATTTATGGACACAAACAATTGTGCAAAAATTAAAAGAACATAAACTAAATGAAATAGATTTACCTAATCTCATTGAAGAGATTGAAAGCATGGGGAGAAGTGAAAAACGAGAATTAAAAAGTCGATTAATTGTGCTGTTAATGCATTTAATTAAATGGCACTATCAACCGGAAAAGCGTAGCGAAAGTTGGCGCAGCACTATTACAGAACAACGCATCTGTATTGAAGCTTTATTAGAAGATAGTCCAAGTTTGCAACCTCTACTTACAGAAGTATTTGAAGATTGTTATCAAAAAGCCCGTCTTAAAGCTGCTGATGAAACAGGCATTAAATTAAATTTCTTTCCTAAAGAATCTCCTTTTACACTAGAAGAAGCTATTGACAATTATTTAAAGTAAGGTGAGTAATGCCTACCTAACCTCTGCTTGTTGGCAGCATCCAGATGTACGAACAACTAACATTCCAATTCATGGCAAAGCTGAAATTGGTAGTCGATTATTTGATGAAATTCTTAAACAGTTGAGTATTACAAAAAAAGATTTTAACCAGCTACAGTAATTGGTGTGATCGCGCTAAATTTTTGATAAAATCTGCAAACTTAACCCTGTGAAGTGCCTATAAGACTACACCACCATTATTTGTCCTGTTCCAGCAATTCCTGCTTCGTTTCCTCCCAAACAACACACCCTTACAAGCAGAGAGTTTCATACAAACAGAGAAAAAATCTATCACGTTGATTGGATAGAGCGTATTGTGCTTGATGGATGATACTAGCGCTGATTTTAATTCTTCATCTGTAATTCCCTAAATTTTTCAGTTTAGTCTGCGGATTTTAAATCAATTTTGATGTATCCTAGATTTTCTTAGGTAATTTTTTCAACACCCAAGTTCATAAAGCTTTTTGCGGATTTCGCTCAAGATTCTTGAATAAGTTCTTGAACTCTCTAAGAATCTACGTCTTGTTGCTTATTTCTTTGTCAAACTTTAAGGCTTAACAAATCATCATGGACATACGACTAATCAAAAAATCGGAAAAATTAATCCTGAAAAAGATAAAACAGATAGAAGAAGAAAATCTTTCACTAGATGATTTTGATAGCCAAGAAGCTACAGTTGAGGAAAAACCAGTACCCAATGTAGTAGAAAGTAGAGAGACTAACTATATTCCCGTGCGGGATAATCCTGTAGTTTTATCTATCGCCAATTCAGGATGGCAGGTTTCGGAAATCTTACGGGATATCAGAGTGGATAATTTCTGTGATTGATAAATAACAAATGTAATAGTCATATTTGACTTGTGGACTAACAAGCGATTACTTTGAACAGGCAACAGCATTTATACTGTTGCCTGTTTTCTGTTGCTATCAACATCATTTTTATCTGAGTACAAGCATAATTTTTAATGCTTCGTGGTAAGCTTTTTGCTAGTCATTACGGTATAGTTATCTATATTTCATGCTAGAGCTAGTATTGATCAAGCTGGGAGGTTCTTTAATTACTGATAAGAACCAACCTTACACGGCTCGACCCAAAATTATGCAACAACTAGTCGGGGAAATTAACCTACTAATCAAACAAAATCCTAGTTTGAAATTCATTATTGGCAATGGTGCTGGTTCGTTTGTCTACCAGTCAGCGCATAAATATAATACTATTAAACTGCTATAGGCAAAAGTGAGTCAGTTGATGTTACTGGTGGTATGTCCCAGAAAGTAGAAGAGTTTTTGGCTATTTCTAGTTTAGGAATTGATTGTTGGATTATTGACGGAAATATACCCGGAAATATTGTTCCACAATCCGTCTTGGCAACGCTCCAGCAAATCTTTCCATGTTAAGAGCGCTCGCTCTTAACATCCTCCGGCGCAATGGTTATCATTCCATCACAATTGCACAAAGATTTCTCTCTCACGATATTGACAAACTCCTTCATCTTGTGAAATGAAACAGCCCTGGGGATTAAGGGGGGCTGGGGGGATCTAAAGATAATTGAAATGTTAACCGAAATGTATTAAGAGTAGGTTGAGTGAAGATGCAGGAAAGATATTTGCGCTTTCATCCGACATTTTTATTTCAATACGAAATCAACATCAAATTTTGCCATGATTCCGCAGATTGAAACAATATTTTTACGGCAAATGGCCTCTGGCGATCGCCTGTCTTTACAAGTTTACAAATTTATTGGCGCTTATCCAGGTAAAAAAGTTTATATTCAATCTAACTTACACGGTGCAGAAATTTCTGGTAACGCTGTTATTCACCAACTAATAGAATTTTTACTATCCATAAATGTTACTGATTTAGTTGGAGAAATTTGGCTAGTCCCTGTGTGCAATCCGATGGGGACAAATGAACGCGCTCAACATTTTTCTCATGGAAGACACTGTGTTTACGAAGCTAGAGACTGGAACCGGATTTTTTGGGATTATGAAAAGGAATGTGAGGATTTAGAAGAATTTGCTAAATCTCAATTACTGCTTGAGCCAGAAGTGATTCGACAAAATTATCTGAGTAAAATTAAAAATAAATTTGCTGAAAAGTTAGAGAAAATTAATTTCTCTAGTAGCTTACCTTTCACTGATCAATTTAGCTATAAATTGCAAAATCTCAGTTTAGATGCCGATTACCTGATTGACTTACACAGTTCCACAAATCAAGGTTTAGACTATATATATTATTTCTGCGATCGCCAAGATAGCGCAGCATACTTTCTGCTCAACTATGGCATATTACTTGATAAATACGATGGTGATGCTTTTGATGAAGCGTTTATCAAACCTTGGTTAGCATTAGAAGCTTGTTTTCATAGTTTAGGCAGGAATATCAAATTTGATATTGAAGCTTGGACACTGGAATTAGGTGCAGGAATGCAGATAAATCCGCATTCTGTTGCTAAGGGTGTTCAAGGTGTGAAAAATTATTTAATACAGAAAGGTATATTAAAAACTGCTAACTTTCATCAAAAAATAGAAAACCATGTAATGGCTTGTTTCGCCAGCAGTAACAGAACTAAATATTATGCGATCGCAGGCGGCATGATTCAATCGAGAGTCGAATTAGGTAGTGAAGTTCAAGCTGGAGATAAACTTTATCAAATTCTCAGTTTTAACAAAGAAAGTGCATTGCCTAAAGTAATTGAAATCTATGCTGAACACAATGGATTGATTTATGATGTTGCCACGAATCAGGCTGTGAATCAAGGAGAATTTGTACTAGGAATTATTTATTAATTTCATTAATCAGCCAGTAGTATCATGACCAATAATGACTTGATGGTGCAAGTTTATGCAAGCTTATGAAATCCAAAGCAATTCTGGAATTGATGCTTTGAAGCTAGTCGAACGTCCTCAACCCCAACCCGCAGTTGGACAAGTTCTGATTAAGGTAAAAGCAACATCCCTGAACTATCGTGACTTACTTGTAGCTGAGGGAAGCTACGGTTCTGGGTTGAAATATCCTTTAATTCCCATGTCTGACGGTGCGGGGGAAGTTGTCGCAGTAGGTGAAGGTGTAACACGGGTGAAAACAGGCGATCGCGTCGCCGGGATTTTCTTCCAAGATTGGATTTACGGCTCCTTAACCAGAGAGAAAATGAAGTCAGACTTGGGCGGCAGTATCGATGGAATGCTGTCTGAATACGTTGTGCTACACCAAGATGGGCTAGTCATTTTACCAGATCACCTTTCCTACAACGAAGGGGCAACTTTACCTTGTGCTGCTGTTACAGCTTGGCACGCCTTAGTTACGAAAGGTAACATCCGTACCAATGACACTGTATTATTGCTGGGTACTGGAGGAGTTTCGATTTTTGCCCTTCAGTTTGCCAAACTCCACGGTGCAAGAGTCATCATTACTTCCAGCAGCGATGAGAAATTAGCACAAGCGAAAAAACTGGGTGCTAATGAAGTTATCAACTACAAAACCACACCCGATTGGGAAAAGCAAGTTTACGAGTTAACAAATCGCATTGGTGTAGATCATGTAGTCGAAGTAGGCGGCACAGGTACTTTACCAAAATCACTACAAGCCGTCAGAATTGGCGGACGTGTTAGCTTAATCGGTGTGCTGACAGGTAGAGGACGTGAGATTGATCCCATGCCCATTCTATTTAAAAGTCTCACAGTACCAGGAATTTATGTAGGTAGTCGAGAAATGTTTGAAACAATGAATCAAGCAATCTCTCAACATCAAATTTTCCCCATCATTGATCTAGTGTTTCCGTTCACCGCCGCCCCAGAAGCTTATCGCTACCTCAAAACTGCCGCCCACTTCGGTAAAGTTGTCATTCAAATGTGAGAAGGCAAGAAGATAAAATTTCATACTTCACACTTCACACTTCATACTTTCCTCTTACTTCCCCCTCTCAGGAGAAATTCATTTAGGCAATAGTCAGTTATATTAGGATGCACAGAGTTGAGTATCTACGAAAAAACCCAAAATCAAGACTGTAATGACATATCTAGAAACAGCGGCAGAATTTTACCGCGAAGTTGCAGAAACACCACAAGTAGGACTTTGTTGTGTCCAAAGTTCACCCTTGCAATTCCCTGGCTTGAAAATTCCTTTGCCTATGCAAGAAATGAACTATGGTTGTGGTACAACTGTTCACGCTACAGAACTTACCAACCAACCAACGGTGCTGTATGTTGGCGTTGGCGGAGGGTTAGAGGCGTTGCAATTCGCTTATTTTTCTCGCCGTGCTGGTGCTGTAATTGCTGTTGAACCAGTTGCAGCCATGCGTGAGGCTGCTACACGTAACTTAGAAATTGCTGCCACAGAAAATCCCTGGTTTGATGCAAATTTTGTTGAAATTCGGGCAGGTGATGCTTTTAATTTGCCTGTAGCTGACGCTTCGGTAGATATTGTGGCGCAGAATTGCCTGTTCAATATTTTTGAGCCAGAAGATTTAACCAGAGCTTTAAAAGAAGCATATCGTGTGCTGAAACCAGGTGGACGGTTGCAGATGAGCGATCCCATTGCTACACGTCCGATTCCTGCCCATCTTCAACAAGATGAGCGACTACGAGCCATGTGTTTATCAGGCGCACTTACCTATCAAGAGTATACCCAACGCATTATTGATGCTGGCTTTGGTCAAATTGAAATTCGCGCCCGTCGTCCTTATCGGTTACTTGATGCTCAAACTTACAACTTAGAAGAAAACCTACTTTTAGAAAGTCTTGATTCGGTTTCTTTCAAAGTTGCAATTCCCGAAGATGGCGCTTGTATTTTTACTGGCAAGACAGCAATTTATTCTGGTGCAGAATCTTTATTTGATGATGGAGCAGGACATCTGCTTCAGCGTGGTATCCCCGCAGCAGTCTGTGATAAAACTGCTACTAAACTGGCAGGTTTGCAGCCAAAACAAATCATGATAACTGATTCAACCTGGCACTATAACGGTGGTGGTTGCTGTTAAAACTTAAACTCCAAAATGTTAATTATTAGTTTATTTTTGGCTACGCTATTTTTAGCTTACTCTAATGGAGCAAATGACAACTTTAAAGGTGTAGCAACGCTGTTTGGCAGCGGTACAACTAGCTACCAAACAGCGATTTTGTGGGCAACAATTATGACATTTGCTGGTGCAGTAACTTCGATATTTCTGGCTAGTGCATTAGTAAAAAACTTTTCTGGACAAGGCATTTTTCCTGATGAAATTGCCAATGTGCCAGAAATTCATTTAGCCGTGGCGATCGCAGCTGGCGTAACCGTGTTGATGGCTGCTTTGACAGGATTTCCGATTTCCACAACTCACAGTTTAACAGGTGGGTTGCTAGGAGCAGGATTAGTAGCGATCGGTCTCAAAGTTAATTTTAATGTATTAGTAAACTCTTTTATTGTACCTTTATTTTTTAGTCCTCTCATTGCCATTCTTTTTGGAGCAGTAATTTATAAGTTAGTTGCATATTTTGATGCTCAATTTAACTTGTTTGCCAATCAAAAAATGCTAGACACTCTGCATTTTATCAGCGCTGGAGTCGTCAGTTTTGCCAGAGGCATGAATCACACTCCGAAACTAGTTGCTATTATTATGATTATTGAATATTTTTCTATTCAAGGCGGAATGTTAACTATAGCAATGGCAATGGGACTAGGTGGTTTACTCAACTCCCAAAGAATCGCCGAAACTATGAGTACAAGAATTACCGCGATGAATTCTACTCAAGGTTTATCTGCTAATATTGTTACAGGATTTTTAGCGATCGCAGCGAGTTATTTAGGTTTGCCTATTTCTACAACTCATGTTGCAGTTAGTTCCATTGTTGGTGTAGGCTTGACTGAGAAAAAAGTTAATTTACGTGTTTTTTTTCAAATTATTGTTTCCTGGACTTTTACTTTACCCACTGCCGCAATTGTTAGTGGTATAGCTTATAGATTATTGCAAGGCTAGAGATTTATTCATGCCTTAATTATATTTATTTCAAATCAGGAAGATAAACTTATGCAAACTACCTCAATCAACGAAATCAATCCAAAAGTTACTGCATTCAAACATAAATTAAACACCTCTTTAACTAAAAAGAAAATTACTGTTTTACAAATCAACCTGGGTAAACGCTGCAACCTCGCCTGCACCCATTGTCATGTTGAAGCCAGCCCAAAACGTACAGAAGAACTTTCTCCAGAAGTTTGCACACAATTAATTGAATTAATTCATAAATTAAGCGAAATTGAGATTGTTGATTTAACTGGTGGTGCACCAGAAATGAATTATGGGTTTAAACCACTCGTAGAAGCAGCTAGAGAAACTGGCAAACAGGTAATTGTTCGGTCTAATTTGACTATTTATTTTGAAGAAGGTTTTGATGATCTACCAGAATATTTTGCTCAACATCAAGTTAGAATAGTTGCTTCTTTGCCTTGTTACTTAGCAGATAATGTTGATAAAATGCGCGGTGCTGGTGTTTTTGATAATTCTATCAAAGCTTTGCAGTGGCTCAACAAAGTCGGCTATGGTCAAGAGCCTAATTTAATTTTAGATTTAGTTTATAATCCTCAATTGCCCACAGGTGAAAAGTTTGCTTTATCCCCTGATCAAAACAATTTAGAGAAAGATTATAAAAAGTTTTTAAAAGACAGTTTTGATATTCAATTTAATAATTTATTTACAATTACTAATTTACCAGTTGGTAGAACTAAAATGTATTTAGAGCGTAGAAAACTGTACATTCCCTATCTACAATTTTTAGAATCTCATTTTAATGTCAGTACCATTGAGCATTTAATGTGTCGTAATGAGCTTTCGATTGATTATTTAGGCAATGTTTATGATTGCGATTTTAACCAAATGATGAATCTACCAGCAAAAAATGCCAATGGAGAAAACTTAACACTTACTCAACTATTAGCAGCAGGTAATTTAGACTTAATTTCTGAAGTACAAACCGCTGCCTATTGTTATGGTTGTACGGCTGGAAGTGGTTCTAGCTGTGGTGGAGCTTTAATCTAAAATTTGCTCCAGAAGGAATTAAAAACATAAGAATTTAGGTTTATGTCATCAAACGATAATCTTGCTAGCAAATTTTATTAAGTGTCAGTAAATAATCCTCCCAAGGGTTATATGATGAGATTAGTTAAGTCTCCTCACACCACACTATAAAGCCGTAGAAATTATATCTTTCTACGGTTTTTATTTTGTCTCAAAAGAGTATACTTAAGCATTCGGTCAGTACTTGCAAAAAATTCTGTTACCAAAATTGTTACGAGCATATAGCAAACTAGTCAGTTACCGTATCATGAGATTTAGTTAAGCTCCTCATACCACACCGAAAGCCGTACAACTGTGAGTTGCAGCGGCTTTTTTCTCAACATCTGACGCAAGCGCGAGAGGCAGGCTTTGTCCGTGTAGCTGCGATTTCAATCGTCAGGCGCAAGATCTGAGATATTTCTTTCGGTATTACCGTATTCTGACGGAAGAGGCAGAGGGGCAGAGCGGCAGGAAGAACAAAACCCTCTGCCACATGGTTACAAGCCCCCAGATTTATCCGTGGAGACAAAGAAAACCATTGTGTCCAGGCACGTAGTACGAGGCACAAAGCGTCAATTTTGCCAGCCCCTACTTTCAAGTACGGCGTTTCCCCTCTGCCCCTCTGCTCCCCATCCCCTCTGCCTCTTGTTGACAAATTACTTCTGCCCTTTTTTAACTAACTTCAACCTGATTAATTTCCCGGCAGTTCTCGGAACAGCATATAATTTGCTAAACACAAGATTCCACAAATAACCGTATTGGGGAAAGTGTTTAATTAATAAGGCATCAGAAATTACATGAAATCTAGGTGGCTTTAAAGCAGGATCTTTATCTATATATCTAATCTGTTCTGGTTTTGGCATCCAGTGACCGATAGTAGTATCTTTCTCGAAAAAGTTAGCTTGTACAAATAAACCAGATAATCTATCAAACCCACTTGAGGGTATCCAAGTCACTGCACCCATGACTTTTGTTGCTTGTGAAAGTTCAGGTAGCGCTTGTTGAATTAGATCATTTCGCCAAACAACGTTATTAAAATTCTCAACATGATAACCTTCGTTATCTTTTCTGGTTAAGAATGGCCAGAAAAGATAACGCCAATCAAAATTTTTGTCTAAGGGAGCAATGGGAACTTCTAATAAACCCTTGTAGTTACCTTTTTGATAAGGATAAGGATTTTCAGGAGTTTTTTTGCATATTTCTAATTGCGTAACATCAGGAATGGGTTCCCACGGTTGTTGGATAAGTTTTTCATCATTAATATCAATATTCAGCTTTTGTAACCGCAAAATCCAACTTTCAGGAAATCTTTGAAAATATTTAGTTGATAATTCGCACACTTGAGGATGCACATAATCATCATCATCCAAGGCTAAAATATAGTCTCCTTGAGCATTGAGTAACCCCACAAATCTTTGTGGCATCTCTCCTTTATAAGGACTAATTATTTCTGTGACTCTGGGATCGTCTATTTCTTTGGGTTTCACTTTAGGTGGATAAACTAAAATGAATTGAACAGAACCTTCAATTTTTAAAAGATTTTCTAGCCAATAATTAGAAAATTTACCCAAAGTAGGAGTAATAATAGACAGAAGCGGTTTGTTACTCATATTATTTGTTGAGGAATTTACTGCAAATTTGCTGAATAAAATTAGGATAATTACTTGAACAGAATCAGCTTACATTTTCCAAAATAAAAGTTAAAGTATTATCGATTAACGAAATGGTTGCATAACAAGATTTACTAAAAAAAGGAGCAGAGAAATTATATGCGGATATTAATGCTATCGTCCACATTTCCATATCCGCCTAGCCGTGGAGGAACAGAAATTAGAACTTTTAATTTACTGAGATATCTTCAATATAACCACGACGTAACGTTGATTACACAGAATAACAAGGAAACAACATCTGCCGAGATAGAGGAATTACGGAAATATGTAAGTAAATTGATTGTTTTTCCTCTACCGCCACAACCCCAAGAAAAAAATGCGATCGCTCGTTTATTCGGTAAGACAGTGCGCTTTCTGGAGTCAGTACTAAAAGCTACACCTCCAAACGTTCTCCATCGTTATTCTCCAGAGATTCAAGCTTGTGTTGATGATTATGTCCGTACAAGTAAGTTTGATGTAATTACTTGTGAACATAGTGTAAATGAGATTTATGTTAGACCAGAATACCGTAACAGCGTAAATACGGTAGTTGATGTCCATAGTTCAGTATACGGCTGGATTCGCGATCATTTAGAAATGGGTGCGGCGCAAAATGCACTGCGCGATCGCCTATACTTGTCTCTGATTCTCAAGCGCTACGAGCAGCGTTACTGCAATAAATTTTCTAACATTGTGGTGACTACAGAAGACGATCGCCAAGAATTCCTTAAACTGCGTCCTGATCTAGAAATCAAAGTTATTCCCAACGGTGTAGATTTAGAACTGTTCCCTTATCGTCACCAAGATCCAGGCGGACATCGGTTAATCTTCGTTGGCGCGATGGATGCTTCTCATAATATTGATGCAGCACGTTTTTTTGCTGTTGAAGTCTTACCTAAATTGCAACAACATTATCCAGACACCACATTTAGTATTGTTGGTGCTAGACCGACACCAGAAGTTTTAGAGTTGAAAAATATTCCTGGTGTTATTGTGACTGGTCGTGTGTCTTCAATGGCAGAATACTTACATCAGTCTACAGTTTGTGTAGTCCCACTCAGAACCGGTTTTGGCATTAAAAATAAAACTTTGGAAGCAATGGCTGCTGGTGTACCAGTAGTAGCAAGCGATCGCGGTTTGGAAGGTTTAGCTGTAGATATTGCTGATCAACCATTACGCGCTTTCAGAGCAAATACACCAGCAGAATACGTCACAGCTATTAGCCAACTATTTGATCATCCACAGTTGCGTTCAGAATTGTCTCATCACGGCAGACAATTAGTAGAAATAGAATTCACATGGGATATCGCTGGAAAACGTTATGAGCAAGTTCTGCTACAGCAGTCCTAAATTATTTGTGAACAAATAGATCCCCGACTTCTTGAAGAAGTCGGGGATCTGAGTCAATCAAATATAAGTGCTATTCTACTGTTGCATTGAAGGTGCAGCAAAAATTCTACTGCTGATAGGGATACGGAACTTAGGTTGAAGATTAGCTTGGTTCTCTCTTAAAGAAGCTGTATTCTCAGAATTTTCCGAGATGACTGTTGATTTAGCATTTGCAGAATCATCTGTATTACTTACAGGCGATCGCTCATTTTTATTAAATGAAGTTTTCTCGGATGAAATATTGTTATTTAATTCAGTATTGGCTTCTGTGGCAACTTCAGCACGACAGGGAATGCACATAAAACTAGAGACTACACTTAACAGCAGTGCTAGGAGAGGACAACTATATTGCTTCATTTTGGTGATGTAATTTTGTAAGTAAGGCTGGCAGAAGTTGCGTTATGCTATGAGCCTAAAATTCTGAGTTATATCTTCGTGTCAAATACATCATTATGTTGCTGTTTTAAAATCAATTCCCTGAAATAAAACTCATCTAAAAAGCAACTAAAATTGAGTTGATAAATACACACTGAATATGATAAATAGAAGATTTATTCACGAAGTAACACAACGCAACTATCAGCACTATAAAAGAACATTGGTGGATAGCTAAAGAGAAAAATTACTGATTTTTTGTGTTGGCTAATCTTTATAAAACTGCAATTTATTCGCATATTTTAGGATATATATAAATTTTTAATTAACCGACAATATAAATTACTTTGATATTTCATACCAATTTTTTATAAAGCTGCATAGAATTCGATCCCCCATAGCCCCCTTAAAAAGCAGGGGGGAAAATTCTTCTTCAAGTCCCCCTTTTGAAGGGGGATTTAGGGGGATCAAGATATGTGTAACTTCACATTAAATTGGTATCAGATTGTTACTAACAGTAAACAAGTAGATGTATATTAGCTAGATAAATGTTGGTTGTAAGCAGAAACTTTAAAAGCATATATCAAGTCTTTATATTCCAGCTTGACTTAGGAAAATACTTCTTGAGCGATCGCACCTCTAATTGAGCTATAAAAATATAATCTGCTGATGTAGACTCGAAAAATAAATGTCTTCAATTACCAACAATTTCTATTGTTCTGAAAATATATGAGATTAACAAACTTTACAAATGCCTTTGTTTTGATTTTGGTTACTTTAAATTTTGTGCCAACAGCTAAAGCACAAACGCCTGTAAATGAAACTTCTGCACTATCTCAAGAAGTTGCGGTGTTACGGAAACAGGGAAATCAAGGATTACAAAAATTTCTCCAATCTCACAAAAATGAACTTAATCCTCGCTCTTTAGGTACAGTTCTCCCAGATGCTAAAATTCGTGCAGCTTTAGATGAACTTTGTCAACAGCGAGACTGCTACGCCTCTGGTCTGTACTGGTACACTGATTTAGAAGCAGCGAAAGCAGCTGCCAAAGCTAGTGATAAACCAATTTTATCTCTGCATTTGCTAGGTAGACTAGATCAGGATTTAAGTTGTGCTAATAGTCGGTTTTTTCGGGTAGCGTTGTATCCTAATGCGTCAATTTCTCAAGTTTTGCAAGACCGCTTTATTTTACACTGGCAGTCAGTCCGCCCTGTACCCAAAGTAACAATTGATTTTGGTGATGGTCGCAAGCTAGAGCGAACAATCACAGGTAACAGCATTCACTATATATTAGATCAGTCAGGTCGTCCCATTGATGCAATTCCTGGACTCTACGGCCCCAAAGCTTTTTTGCGCCAGCTACAACAAGCTGAAGTTGCAGCGATAGAATACAGCAAACTTCCTACCGCAAAACGTCAGGCTTTCTTAAAGAAATACCATAGCGATCGCCTGAATGCAATCCAAACTCAATGGAGAGCTGATTTATCTCGCTTGCGTATTCAATCTCCGCCAAAACTGGTAGACTTGCCAAATACCGACCAACCACCGACAGCAGAAGTTGCAGGTTCTCTGGCGGTAACTAAAATGGCAGTCGAAAACCCGATGCTGAATGTTCTGCGTTCTGGTGCTGAAGAAAATCGTAATACCTTGGCAGAAATTACCGACCAAGAAGCCTGGAACAAAATCGCTCAACTTTATGCCAATGATGCCAAACTAGATCAAAATAGCATCTCTTTGATAGGTGCGAAAAAATTTTCATCTGCCAAAACTGAAGCCGGAAATTTGCAGAAATTAGTCAATAAATTTGAAACTTTGATGGCTTTAGATACAGTGAGAAATGAATATATGCTGCACAGCCAAATTCATCAATGGTTTACGCAGGATGGTCAAACAAGTAACTTAGTTGAGTTGAACGATAAAGTTTATGCTCAACTTTTTTTGACTCCTAATTCTGACCCTTGGCTGGGACTTTTACAGGGCGATAACTACAGTGCTATTGATAATGATGGTTTACGTTAGCTGATTTTGTTACTACAGATAAGGCTATACCTACAGTAGTAGTGGCTTTATTCTTTTGATAGAAGCTAGGGCAAAAAGTAACACGTATTGTTAAGCTAGGATACTCAAAAGTGCATAAACCATATTTATGCACTAATAAGTTGATAAAGTAAACCGGAATCTTTGCAGGGTGTGATATAGGAAAATACAAATCATGTTGAGAACAAAATATCGATATTGAAAAAATACTCTAAAAGAGTGCCACGCGATCGCAGCCTTTATTCAGCCTTAGATATCAGAGTTTTTAGCTAAATGTTAAAGTTTTGTCACAAAATTAAAAGCAATGCATACCAGTAAGCTGTAAGATAACTTTGGGCTGAATCTGTGTTGATAAATTATTCTGAATATTATAAATAATTCTCAATATAACATCTATTATATATATGAGAATACTGTGAACAAAATAAATTTGCAGTGACTAAGTTGATCAACTATCTATTATAGGTTGAGTTGTCAAACTCACACATAAAGGAATTAATGAAAATATTGCAAATTAATTTATCAGTAATTATTGCTAATATAAAGCATAAAGTCGTAGCTTTGTCTAGGATACTGTCATGCTTTATAGAATTATTGAAATGTGATGTTTTTGTTGAATCTCAGCAAACAAGTAGCAGGGATTGAAGATGAACGTAAAACTATTTATCCAACGTTTAGAAGCCTTGCACAAACCGCTAGCAGATTTGTACCAAACTGCTAGTATTTTGCCTTGGATTCCTCCCGATATGCTACCACAAGCTTTTCAAGAACTTTACAGCACATCCAAGATGCTACAGTTAGCAGCGGAGGAACTGTATCAGCAAAACGAAGCACTAAAAGAAACACAAAATTTACTAGAAACAGAACGGCAACATTACCAAGATTTATTTGAGTATGCACCAGATGGCTATTTAGTCACTAATACAGAAGGAATTATTCAAAACGCTAACCTAACCGCAGCAAAATTGCTGAATATTTCCAAACAGTTTCTGATAGGCAAAGCAATGATTAACTTTGTCTGTCTAGAAGAACGGCAGCACTTTCGCAGAGAACTCAATCAGCTATGTCATACAGATAGAGCTAAAGAGTTAGTCATACGCTTGCAACAACGTCATGGCGAATACTTTGACGCAGCTTTAACAGTTACAGTGGTACGAAATCAAGAAAGTCAAGCTGTGTGTTTACTCTGGCTACTGCGGAATATTTGCGATCGCCAGCAAACAGAATTACAATTAGCCGAGAATTACACTGATTTCATTCAGAACCGTCCTAGATACAAACATCCTAAAGGCGAAACTATTCCTCTGAATACCTCAGTTATTTGGTATATTTGTCGAGGTTTGGTCAAACTCAGCACCTATAGCGAAACAGGCGAAGAAGTGTTGCTAGGGTTGGCAAAAACACAAATGGTGTTTGGCTCTAGTATGACTTCTCTATCCATTTACCAAGCTACAGCTTTATCTGATGTCGAGTTAGTACCAATTTACGCCTCAGAAATAGCAGTCACCTCAACACTCAGTCAAACTTTGTTACCCAAAATCAATCAGCGGTTACAACAGACAGAATCATTTTTAGTTATCTCTAAAAAGCAATTAGTAGGAGACCGTTTGCACCATTTATTAGAGCTTTTGAAACAGGAAGTTGGTGAATCCATAGAAGATGGGATTCGCTTCAGCGTGCGCTTCACTCATGAAGATATAGCTAGTGCTTGCGGCACTACCAGAGTTACAATTACACGATTGCTAGGCAAATTACAACAACAAGGTTTAATTACTTTTGATGCAAAAAAACACATAATATTGAAGAATTTAGAAGTCAGAATTCAGAATTCAGAAGTCAGAATAAATAAATTAGGAATTCAGTAGGAAGACACAATAAACTTAACTATACCAATCAAAGGCAAAATAGCTAAAAACCTCTTCCCTCCTGCCTTGTGCTAATTACAATTATTTATGTCCAACTGACTTGAAAGTGCTAAGTGCTGAGTGCTGAGTGCTGAGTAAAAATACTAGTCCTCAATCTCTCTTTCATGTGTTCTGGTGTACGCAGTTCATGATGGCTACTTACTATGATTCCTCAACTGAAAACTCAACGCCTCATCCTGCGGGGGTTTTGTGAAGCAGACTTGGATGCTTACGCTGATATGTGCGGACATCCAGAAGTGATGCGCTACATCGGTGCTGGTCAACTTTTATCTCGTGAGGAGTCATGGCGGAATATGGCGATGATAGTTGGTCATTGGCAACTCCGAGGCTATGGGTTGTGGGCTGTTGAAGAAAGCCAAACTGGTGAAATGATTGGTCGGATTGGCTGTTGGCAACCAGAAGGTTGGCCTGGATTGGAGATTGGCTGGTCGTTGCGTCGGGCTTATTGGGGACGTGGCTTTGCTACAGAAGCCGCAACAGCAGCAATGAACTATGCTTTTACACAATTACAGCGATCGCATATTATTAGTTTGATTCATCCTCAAAATACTGCTTCTGTGCGTGTAGCCCAGAAGTTAGGCGAACAACTCCAAGGGACAACAGAAATCTTCAAAACTGAAGTGCTAGTCTACGGGCTGAGTCGGGAAGACTGGCAAAAAATGTAGAAATACAGCAGAATTCAGGAGTCAGAATTCAGAATTCAGAATTAGAATAGGCTTTCTATCTAGCTTTGAAACTTTAGTGGTGTACTTCACTTACTTGAAATATGCTGTATCATGAGGCGTTATGTCAGGCCAATACTTTGTGATATTGTTACCCAAACAATATAAAGTATATTTCATACTTCACACTTCACACTTCATACTTCATAAGTGACCTTGGACAGCACATCTCCATCATCAGGTTATATCTTGGCTTTGGACTTGGGAACAACAGGCAACCGTGCTTTTGTGTTTAACGCAGCAGGTCAAATTGTTGGGCAAGCATATAAAGAACTCACACAGTATTATCCGCAACCAGGATGGTTAGAGCATAACCCTGAAGAAATTTGGCATGATACATCCTGGGTGATGCAAAATGCGATCGCTCATGCTCAGATTTCGCCATCAGCAATAGCCGCTATGGGATTAACAGTACAGCGAGAAACCTGCTTAATTTGGGATAAGACCACTGGTAAACCTCTACATAAAGCTATTGTCTGGCAAGACCGCCGCACTGCACCGTTTTGCCATCAATTACAAGCACAAGGTTACGCAGCAGAAATTTACGGCCGCACTGGTTTAGTGATTGATGCTTATTTTTCCGCTACGAAGTTGAGATGGTTATTAGACAACGTTACAGGCTTTGACTTGAACAATGTTTTGGCAGGCACTATTGATACTTGGGTGCTGTGGAAATTAACAGGCGGCAAAGTCCACGCAACCGACCACAGCAACGCCAGTCGCACAATGTTAATGAACCTGAAAACCTGCGCGTGGGATGAAACATTACTCCAAATCTTTCAGATTCCATCTGAGATTCTGCCGCAGATTCAACCCAGCTTAGGCAAATTTGGCGTTACTGATCCTGCCTTATTAGGTGTAGAAATTCCCATCACCGCTATTTTAGGCGACCAGCAAGCAGCATTGTTTGGTCATGGCTGCGATCGCCCCGGTTTAATGAAATGTACTTATGGCACAGGTAGCTTTTTGGTAGCTCACACTGGCTCAGAAATTGTACGTTCTCAAAATAGGCTGATTTCCACTTTGGCATGGACGCAAACTCACTACAGCGGTACTTTAGAGATTGGATATGCTTTAGAAGGCAGTATGTTCACCAGTGGTGCTTGTATCCAATGGTTGCGCGATGGCATCAAACTGATCAAGACGGCGGCAGAAACTGAAGCAATGGCTAACCAAGTTCTAGATAACGGCGGCGTGTACTTTGTGCCTGCCTTTAGTGGACTGGGTGCGCCTTATTGGGATATGAGCGCCAGAGGAGCCTTTTTTGGCATCACCGCCAGTGTTCAATCCCAGCATTTAGTGCGTGCTGTTTTAGAGGCGATCGCTTACCAAGTTGTGGAAGTCGTTCAAGCCATCAATGCTTGTTCTCCTACTCCGATGGGACGGTTAATCGTGGATGGCGGTGCTTGTGAAAACAACTTTCTCATGCAATTTCAAGCTGATGTGTTAGGTATTCCTGTAGAACGCCCGAAAATGCGCGATACAACCGTACAAGGTGCAGCCTTTGCTGCTGGGTTAGCAGCCGAATTTTGGGACAGCTACACAACATTAGTCAGTCAACGGCAAATAGACCGCATCTTTGAGCCTGATCCAGCTAGGAATAACGCTTTGGCAAACTTTACTACTTGGCAAAAAGCAGTTCAGCGTAGCCTAGCCTGGGCAGAGTAGATCAAAAAGACAAGACAAGTGATCGCTATTGGATATATACGTAGGACTTACGCACTCGTGACGAACAATCAGCCTTTGCGATTACTTTGCTGCGATCATAATGACGTAGAACCGTAGTCTTTGCGTAATATCATGTCCGTTTAATTACCCATAATAAAATTACCCCACCCGCCTGACGGCACCCTCACGCCAGTCGCGCGGCTGTCGGGAAACCCGCCCACGGCGCTGGCTCCCCTTGGTAAGGGGAGGGTTGGGGAGGGGTAAAACAAGAATTATGGTTATTTTGCCGGACATGATATAAGTCCTGTTCTAATTTCAGCCTGAGTTGGCTTTGCGGATTAACTTTGTATCCCAGGTGTAAAAGCCGACTGTATCAGGCATTCTTGAAAATCGTCCTGTCCGATAACCGCGTGATAGTTCATTCAGTACTTTGCTTTTAACTTCTCTGACTTCTTCAGCATCTAGGTTTCCATAAATTCCGGTGATGACTTCAGCCACGCTAAAAACTTTCCCCGGATGTTGCCTAAAGAAATGAGTCAAAGCATCAATCAAAAATTGTCCTTCATAAGCTTTGAGCATAGGAACAACTTTTGCTTGTGGCACTACAACGGGTTTCTTCTTGCTTTTGCCTGTTTTAGAGTGATTGTTGGTCTGATTGGCGTTCACCAAACTCAAATCGAGGGTGTAACAACCAGGCTCATTTGGGATGCCAAACCAAGCTTGTCTTTCTCTACCTTGCGTCAGTGAAGATTGAACTCTACCTTTGACCACTTTAAACATATGTGGCTCTAAGTCACCATAAAGCGATCGCACAATAAAATCTATGTGGCAAACTGTACCAAGATGTTGTTCTAATAGCTTTTTAATGGCTTCCATCCGAGTTAAAGATTGATACTCGCTCAACATGGGAATGTCTACATTATTTAGCGAGAAATCTTTGTTTTGAAAAGTAGTGTCTTTGGCTGGAGATTCTTTGATTGTTGAAGCAGAACTATCTGAATCTAATTCTTCCGATTCTGGTAGTGCTGAATCTTGATGCTCTTCTAATTCGCTGTCAGACGTAGTGACATCATGAGACGACGGAGATAGTAGTAAGTCTTCTTTAGAAGCAGAAAATTCATTTACGACCTCAACTGTCAGCAGCTTGTTGTTAGCATCTGATATTGAAGACCAGCTAGACAATAAACCTTCGACATTGTTGAGTTGCGATCGCGCCTGATTATATAAGTTACCGTACTCTTCGACAAGGCGAGCGTAGTAGTCTCGTAATTCCAACAAAGGCGAGATTAAGGTTTGTGGGGGGGGTTCTAATTGCGATTGAGGTTTCATAAAGCGTTAATCAACCCAAAGTAGTGTCACTTGTGTAAGTCATTGGTCTTGGTTTGGCTTTTTGAGATGGCTGTGGAGATTTGCGCGGCGGTTGTGGTGGACGGCAGCTTTCGCAATATAAAGGACGAGGGCCATAAGTCTCGCGTTTAGTTGTCTGATTGCATTCTTTGCAGACAAAGTGAAAGACTCTGGTGTGAATTAGTCGTTTATGCGCTCTAACAGTGTATTCCTGCACGTCTATATATTTACTTGCCATAGTCCAGAAGCGTGAATTTCAATTCTATCAATATAGCTATTCAAGCAAATGAAATTGAATCAGTGTGTGTTGATTTGTAAGTTTTATTCAAATCAATGATTCATTCCCATAACTTAAGTTGCAAATATTGCATCAAGGTAACTAGACAATCGCCAATTTGCTATCTTCCGACAGAGACATCAGTATTCATCTAACTTAGATTTAAGCCTTCTGATAGTGTCTTCTGTACAGTCAGTCAGTTTAGGTTAGGAGTGTGTTATCTACAATATCACTGCGGAGAAAATAGTTATGCCTAGTGGTCATGCAAATCATAAAGGAACTGGGGATAAACCTAATACTAATGCTGAAGGTCTAATGGATATGGCTGCTGATAAAACTGTTAATCCTGAAGATGTGTTGCCAGAAGGAGCAACTACAAATACTACGAGAACCCAAGAATTTGTGGATTATCCTCCAGCTATCCAACGTCCAAACGAGCCAACAGCAACTGAACAGGGAGAGAAATAAAAATTTGCTGTGCAATTAATTAGAAATCATCTTACCGCTGGCTATTATTAAATCTGCAATCAAGGAGATTAATTCTCTTGCGTGTATAGGTTGAGTAAAGTGTTTTTGAAAGTCTGCTATTAATGCTTTTTGGCGATCGCTTTCTGTGGTGTAATACCAATTCACGAAAAATTTGATGCACATAAAATCTGTAGAGACGTTGCAATGCAACGTCTCTACAAAAAAATTCGTTTCATCTTTAAAGGAAATTGGTGTAAGCTGTGAGAGCGATCGCCTACTTAGTTTGGCGGAAAATCATTGCTTATTACGAATTACGAATTACGAATTGCCGCCAGGTGATGCTGCATGAATTAGCTCTGGCTTCTCGTCGTTGGCAGGGCGTTTAATAGTTTGCTCTGAGGTGGGACGTTGAGTGCGTTCGAGAGTTTCTACTTGCACAGGTTGACCTGTTTCAATGGAATGGTAGAGTGCTTGAATAATGCGGACATCGTTCAATCCTTCGATTCCAGATGGTTCTGGGTCTTGATTTTGGAGAATGCAATCGGAGAAATATGTGAATTCAGCTGCTAACTGATCATGACTTTCAAAAGTCTGCTCTTGGGTTTCACCATCAATGGTGAGGTAGTGCTTCAGTTCTCCATGCCATGTATAGGCGGATTCTACTCGTAAATCACCTTTAGTTCCGACAATTTGATAACTAGAAACTTTTGCTGCTCCAAAGCTACAGATAAATGTTGCTAGTCGTTCATTGGGAAAGCGTAAGGTAACGCTGGTCATTTCTTCGACTTCGCTGAAGCGTTGTTCTCCTTTGCTGGCAGCTATAGCAAATACTTCGGTTGGTTCATCTTGAAATAGATAGCGGGCAGCATTAATACAGTAAATACCGATATCATAGATTGTGCCGCCACCTGTGACATCTCGTAAACGGATATTACCGCCTTCTACTTGTTGAGTGAAAACAGAGTTGAAAATACGCGGTTCACCAATCTGCTGCGATCGCACAATTTCCACAGCCTGCAAGTTTGCTGGTTCTAGGTGTAATCGATAAGCAATCATCAGTTTGACACCGTTATCTTTTGCAGCTTTAATCATAGCTTCGCACTCTTGTTCGGTTACAGCCATTGGCTTTTCACACAGCACATGGATGGCCTGATTAGCTGCTCGTACAGTGTAATCACGATGTAGGTGATTGGGTAATGCAATATAAACAGCATCAATTTCACCACTTGTCAGACAGTCTTCATATTCCTCATAAGAATAAGTATGCTGAATGCCATACTTTTGGCTAAGTTCTTCAAGTTTTGTCTGGTCATCGGAAACTAAAGCAACTAATTCAGAGTTATCGGTATTAGCAAATGCAGGCAAGGCAGCTTCTTGAGCAAACCAACCTAAACCAACAACTGCGTAACGAATTTTGTTTTTTTCGTTTGTAGCCGTCATTTTTAGACCTCTTGAGGAAGAACTTGTTGTCAGAAAATTACTCTTATAAGGTGATGAACTTTCTGATGTATTTCATCATGCTGATGAGAGAGGGCATCATCATACTTAGGAAATATACAGTTAAACAAAAAACTATAATTTAAGTAAATTTACTCATGGCACAGGTGGCACACCATCCGCTACGAATGAAACAAAGCCGCTTGAGATTCTCGTAATGCAGAACGACTGCGTTCTAACTCTAATATTGCTATTTGTAAATCTCGATTGTTGCGTCTGGCTAATTCTAAAGCCTCTGCCAAACTAATCGGAACAGTTCTTTGAATCTGCACTTCTTGTGGCTTAGACGGAAATTGCAGAGGATTGGCATTAGGGTTCAAGTTTTCCGCCGGAATTAGTTGCTGTATCTGCGCTGGAGTTTGAGCATTTGCGCTCTTGGGCATCGCAGAAATCAACATAGCGATCGCCAAAATCATCCAGGTAGAATGCACAGAAGATAACATAAAGTTCATAATTTCAGGACTTATCTACAAAAGTTAGTTGTTGAGATTGGGTGTAAGCATATAAGGTTTTTGCTCACTTACACCCCACAACCCTATACCCTTATACCCGTCTAAACCTTTGATTCATATCAGGTTGTATATCTGCGATTGATGATTCTTCAGTTAAAAAACTTAACCTATAATTAAACCATCTTGTACTCGAATAGTTCTTTTAGTTTGAGCAGCAATATCTGGCTCATGGGTAACAATCACAATTGTTATACCTTGCTGATTTAATTCTGTAAGTAAATTCATGACTTCATAAGAAGTTTCTGTATCTAATGCACCTGTTGGTTCGTCTGCCAAAACTAATGCTGGCCGATTAACTAAAGCACGCGCGATCGCCACACGTTGTTGTTGTCCCCCAGAAAGTTGACTGGGACGATTGAGAATGCGATCGCTTAACCCTACTCTTGTTAAAGCATCCAATGCTCTTTCCCGGCGTTTGCGTTTGGGTAAGTTAGCATAAACCATTGGCAACATGACATTTTCTAGCGCTGTCGCTCGTGGTAATAAATTAAATTGTTGAAAAACAAAACCTATCCTTTGATTGCGAATATATGCTAATTCATCATCATTAAAAGTAGTTAAATTTCTGCCTTCAAAAATATAATTTCCGTTAGTAGGTCTATCGAGACATCCCAAAATGTTCATCAGCGTAGACTTACCTGAACCTGATGCACCCATAATTGCTACATATTCTCCCTCTTCAATTGCTAATTGAATTCCTTTGAGAATTGGTACATTCATTTCTCCGAGTTTGTATGTTTTAGTAATCGATTCCATCCAAATCATGTTTACCATATTATTTAGTGCTGAGTGCTGAGTAGAAAGACTAACCTCTAGTCCCTCGTTTAAATTAATCACTACGTAAAGCCGTAATTGGGTCTAATTTAGCAGCATTCCGAGCCGGAATAACGCCAGCAACTATACCTACAAATAATGAAAGTCCAAAACCTACAATTACTGATAAAAAAGAAATAACAAAAGGAAATTTAAAAATATTAGCTGCTGCAAAGGCAATGAAAATTCCAGTTCCCATACCAATACCACCACCAACAATAGAAATAACGATCGCCTCTGCTAAAAACTGATTCAAAATGGCTGAATTAGTTGCGCCAACTGCTTTACGAATCCCAATTTCTCGTGTTCGTTCTACTACAGAAACTAGCATAATATTAGCAATACCAATTCCACCAACCACCAGAGAAATGCCGGCGATCGCTACTACCATAATCGTAAATAAACCCACAACATTAGTAAATGTACTAACAATATCAGCTTGATTAGTAATCCGAAAATCATCAACTTGTGGTGGATAAATCTCGTGACGCAAACGCAAAATATTGGTAACTTGAAATTGCGCCGCTTCTAACTTTTCCTGATTGCTGGATTTGATTAAAATTCCACTCACCGACACACCTGTTAACGCATTGTTACCTACCAATCTCCCCGACATACTAGTGAGGGGAATAAAAATTTGATCATCTCGATCCATCGGCCCTTGAGCGCCTTTAGGTTCCGTTACCCCAATCACTTCATAAGTTTCTCCCTGAATCCGAATTTGTTCACCGATGACTTTAGTACTATCTACAAATAAAGTTCTTTTGACTGTCGGCCCAATCACAGCAACTTGCTTACTAGAATCGAGTTCTTCTTGATTAAAAAATCGCCCTTCTTGAGGATAAGTATTTCGCGCATCTGGATAATTTAAGTCTGTGCCGTAAATTGTTGTTGAGGTGTTTTCGCCGCCATACACTACTTGGGCATTCCTTTGCAGATACGCCGAAACCAAATCGGCTGATGGTGCTTGTTGCTCTATGGCTTTTGCATCTTCCCAAGTCAAGGTACTAGTAGAACCCAAACCTTGACGAATATTTCCACTTCTCGCTGCACCTGCTAAAACTTGTAATACATCTGTCCCTAATGCCTGTATTTGGTTCTCAACGCTTTTTTGCACTCCTTGACCAACAGAAGTAATGGCAATAACTGAAGCAATACCAATAATCACGCCTAGCATGGTGAGTCCTGTGCGTAATTTATTACTCCAAAGGGTCTCTACCGCCATTGATAATATTTCTGTCAACGGCACTGTAGACTTACGTGGAATTTTTTGAATTTTCGGAATTTTTTCTAAACTCTGAAGCATACCAATTTTGGATATTAGATTTGGAATTAAGTAACTCGGTGGAAATAAACCAAACTATATTACGAAACGTAAATAGACTTAAAACCCTTACCAATGACCAATGACAAATGACAACCTTCACTAGTTATCCTTAATTGCACCGACCTACTTAAAAGCGTTGATATGATGAATCTTTTACTTTTGCCTTTTAACTTTTGACTTTATCAAGGCGCATTACCACCAGAACGACCACCTCCACCAGAAGAACGGCCACCTCCACCGCCTAAACCAGGGAATACACCTCCGCGTGGTGTTGATTGTGGTCTTGACCCAGGCGGAAAACTCAGCAAGACTTTTTCATTGCCTGTTAATCCAGATTTAACTTCTGTAAAGTTGTTGACGGTAACGCCTGTCTCAATGCGAGTAAATGTCGGTTGCTCATTTTCTCCTAAAACAAACACGCCTGTGGCTCTTTCTCGGCGAACAACTGCGGCTGTGGGTACAACTAAAACATTTTCTAGCTGACCAACTTGAAAGTCCACATCTACATTCATCCCAGACCGTAGTAGGTTTTGCGGATCTGACAAAGATGCTTTGACCTGAAAACTAGTAACGTTCTGCTCGACGGTTGCTTGAGCAGCAATTTGGCTAACTTTACCTTCAAAAACTTTGCCTGGGTAAGCATCGGCTTTAATTGTCACTTTTTGACCAAGGCGAATTTTGGCAATATTCGATTCTGATAAATTAGCTACAACTTGATTTGTCGAAGCTAAAGCCAAAATCGACGAAGAAGTGGCTGAGGAAACGGAACTACCTGAAGTTGTGGGAGTTACAAAAGCGCCAGGATCAGAGAACTTTTGCGTTACAACACCATCAAAAGGTGCGCGGAGAATAGTGTCATTGATTTCGGCTTGGATGTTTTGCAGTGAGCCACGAGCCGAAGTTACTTGGGCGCGGGCGACTTCAATATCTTCTTGGCGGCTTCCAGCTTTTAACAGTGCCAAAGCTTCTTGTCGCTGTTTAACTGTAGCCCTGGCTTGTTGAATATCCTCTGAGCGTGAACCTGCTTGTTGCAATGCCAATGCTTGTTGTGCTTCATTCACTTGGGCTTGGGCGCTATCACGCGCTGACCGTTTTTGGATCACAGTTTGGAGAGAAATAGCTCCAGAATTGTAAAGTTGCTGATTGCGACGTAAATCATCTTCTGCTTGAACTAGGGTAGATTGAGCGCTCCTCAAACGTGCTTGCGCTTGGGCAATATCTTGGGGGCGATTACCAGCTTCTACTTTTTGCAGATTGGCTTCGGCCTCGTCGAGTTGGGCTTGTGCTTGGGCAATATCTTGAGGGCGATTCCCGGCTTGGGCTTTTTGCAGATTTGCCTGGGCTTGTGCCAGTTGTCCTTGTGCTTGAACCAAATTGCCCCGCAGGTTGGAATCATCCATGTAAGCGAGAATTTGCCCTTGTTTAACAGAATCGCCTTCTTTGACTAGCAGTGTTTTGAGTACACCAGAATTTTTGGGACTGACGTTAATTGAGCGCTCAGGCTTGACTGTGCCATTGGCTGTTACAGCGATCGCTAAATTTTGTCTTTCTACTGGCTGTGTTAAAATCTTTTGTCTAGCTTCTTGGCGGGATACCACTGCGACTCGGTAATAAATTCCATAGCCAATTCCACCCAAAAGCCCCAGGACGAGTAACCAATGTAGGAAGTTATACTTACGCCGTTTTTTCTGTTCTACAGGTAAAGCTAATGAATCTACAGGCTTTGATGTATCAAGTTTCATAACTGTGTCCGTTGTCAAAAATGGCTACCGAGCTAGTTGTTTAAAGCTAAAACTGTAGGTTGGTAGCCCATACTTTTAATTTCCTCATTTTATTCAATCGCTACAGTGACTATATAGATTGAGAAAATTTTGCCCAATTACCAACGGTTATATTTTTACAATCGTCCCATTGGGAAGTCTAAATGTATCACGAGAAACTCTCACAACACTTCTGCTAGGAATAATTTACTGTGTAGGAACAATGATGTCCCCATTAGGTAGTCTAAAATAACTTTGATTACGCAGTCTGACTGTTCTGCGATTTGAGACTATTTCCCCGTTAGGAAGTCTGAAATCACCATTGTTAAGTCTGACTACTCTTTGGTTGACAACTACTGATCTCCTTTCTCTAGGATTAACTTCTCGTCTTGGGGTAACTCCTCTGCGACATAATTTTTGTTCAGCGCTGGCAGGTGTAGCTGAAAAAATTGGAGTAATCAATAAAGTGGCAGCCAAGAATACTATTGCACGGTTTGTTGGCAACATAATATTGACTCCTTTTTGACGGTAAGATTTTCTGAAGCACAAGTTTTGAGACAGAAAATTGAAAATTTGCAACTAATTATCAGCCAAAAACTTCATTTTTTCTGCATGACTAAAGTCACTAATAGTTTCTAATTTATATATGACTAAAGTCACCAATTTAATTATGGAAGTGGGCAATTTCTGCTTAACCTTAACACACATATTGCATCAAGACTCGACGAATGGAATTCGCGGCTATACAAACGAAGTCCCTTCGGGTTCGCCAGTCGCCTGCGGAGGGAAACCCTCCCGCAGCGCTGGTCTCACCACCTACGTGGACTAACACATAATCAAAGGTTTGTAACCCGCGCAGGCGGGTTTTGCTCGTGTAGCCGCGACTTCAGTCGCAGGAGTGCAAGATCTGAGTTAACGTGAATTCGATAGACTCTGGATTAATTGTTATGAGCAATTGTTAGCTTTTGTCAATCTATATATTAACAATTTTGTTTAATTCGTTGAGAATCATGGTTGTTATCTCCTTGGTGAGTTGATAACTTTAAGATAAAAGTTATAACTAGAGAAAACATCCGATCAATGTCACGCTTGAACCATGACATTTGTCATGCTTGAGTCATAACATCTACATCTATTAGATGTAGATTTATATCAGTAGCCATCATGAACTACGTACATCAGCACACATTATAAAGCAGCTAAGGGCTAGAAGCTAGAGATTTGGGAGTATTTTTGTACTCAGTAATTTTAAATTCATGTAGCGATCGCAAATTGTTAATTGCTTGAATACGCCTAAAGTAGTAGAAAAGAGAGTTAGTTGTGAGCCAAGAAGAGTTAAGCTATAGTTTTGCAAAAATTCGGCAGCAGATACAAGCACTGCATAACTACATAACCCAGTCGCCTATACAACAGTCAAAGGCGATTGAAGCTTTGAATGCTGTTGCGGCTTCTATCAATAACTTGGAATTCTTTCAAGAAGAAATGCAGGCTAGTTTAGCAACAATCAAAGATATTGAAGCAGAAATGCTGCTTCAAAATGAAACAATCATAGCGGAACGTCAGATTTATCATGATTTGTTCAAGTTAGCACCTAATGCTTATTTGGTGACAAATGCTGACGGAATAATTTTAGAAATAAACTATACTGCTGCTGCATTATTAAATGTATTTCCGAGTTGGCTAATTGGTAAATCATTAATTAATTTTGTGGCAAAACCAGAGCATCAATTCTTTCTTAGCAAACTGAAGCAGTCATTAAATGAAAAGTCTGTCCAAGAATTGGAAGTCTCCATCAGTCCCCGTAATGGTCAAACTTTTGATGCTTTACTTTTGGTAAAATCAGGCCGAGAAACTTCGGGAGCTTTGGGTGCGTTACATATATGCTTGCATGATATTAGCAAGTACAAGCAATTAGCAGCACCTGGGCAAATGCCTAGCTTGAGCGCACATATAGAAGAAAGACCCAATGGGCTGGATGGCTTACACGTACTGTTTGTAGATGATGAAGTTGATAACCGCGAGTTGATTGCAGCGATGCTCATGCAACATGGCGTTGTAGTAACAACAGTTGCAACTGTTGCTGAGGCTTTGCAAGAATTGGAGCGATCGCGCCCCGATGTCATAATCAGTGATATCAGAATGCCTGATGAAGATGGCTATGCTTTTATTCAGAAAATTAAGGCACTCGAAGCAGAGAAAGGATGGCAAATTCCTACTGCTGCTTTGACTGCTTATCTTACAGAAGACAGAGCAAAGGTAATAAAAGCAGGTTTTCATTCGCATTTACATAAACTAGCCCAGCCGACGGAGTTAATTGCAATGGTGGCACAGCTGGCTGGACGAGCTTAACTCAAGTGCTACAGCAAATCAGTGAGTGAAAATTGTCGTTGGCGATCAAGTTCTTGAAGTTTGGTTTTTTCGGCGTAGAATGCTTGGTAATACGATCGCCATCTTTCCGGTTCTGCTTTTGGATCAGTTTCTTGCCACAATTCTAAAAAGTGGCGATAGCGTTTTTCTCGCAATACTCTTTCCATACAAGCAGTTGCAGCTTGCACAACTTGAGAAGTCCGCAGTATTTCTTTTTTGCCTGTCTCATTCAAATGAAACAGATGCGAGATTAATTCTATTTCTTCAGCTAATTCTAAATATCTGTCTTGCAAACTAGAGATTAAATTAACTTGCTCGTTGGTTAATTCTAAAATCTGCCCCCACAAAAACCGATGATGAGACAAGCTAAAATCTAAATTTCGTTCTTCAAGTTCGCTAATAATTGCTTGTCGCTGTTCGGGACAATGCAGGTAAATTCTTAGCAATAAAGCCTCAGCTTGTTCTAAAAGACTCCGATCAGGAAGAGGCGCGGGAGATTGACGAGAGAGATAATTTTTTACAGTAGCTGTGACTGGTTTTTGCTGTCTACTAGCGGGTGCAATTCCACCTAGTAAAGTTTCTAGATTTTCTTCTCGCAATCTTACAAGTCCAGCATCTCCTAAGCTCAGTATTTGAGCGCAGTGGGCGACATAGTATTTACGTGTTTCACTACTCCCAATTCGTTCCAACAACTTGACCATATTCTGAGTTACTTGCTGATAATCAAATGCTTGTCGCAAGTCCCGACCTTTAGTAATTTGCTGAATCTGCCAATCTAGCCAAAGTGGAGCATTTGCCAATAGTTGCCCATAATCTTCTGCACTGTGAGTGTGCAAGTATTCATCAGCATCTTTGCCATCAGGGATATTGAGAATCTTGAGTTGGACTTCGCCTTTATATGCTAAATCTGCTATTTCTCCAATTGCCCGTTCCGCCGCATTTGTCCCAGCTTTATCTGCATCAAAGTTGAGAACTAACTGTTTAGAGTCGGTGTAACGTAATACTAATCTTACTTGTTCTAAGCTGAGGGCAGTACCGAGAGAAGCGACAGCATTATTAATACCCGCAGCATGAAGCGCGATCGCATCAAAATATCCTTCTACTACCACAGCTTGGTCAAGTTGAGCAATCCCGGCTTTGGCTAAGTCAATGGCGAATAAAGTTTTGCCTTTATTAAACAGTTCAGTTTCGGGTGAATTGAGATATTTCGGCTGTTCTTCTGTAAGAGTTCTACCGCCAAATGCGATGACTCGTCCTTGAATATCGCGGATGGGAATCATCAGGCGATCGCGGAATACATCATAATAACCGCCACCTTCCTTACGCGGCTTGATCAATCCTGCTTTTTCCACCAACTGCACTGGGTAATGTTTATTTTCCACCAAATAGCGATAAAGCGTTTCCCAACCTGACGGGGCGTATCCCAAACCAAACTGCCCAATTGTTTCTTCCTGCAACTGGCGATTAGTAAGCAAATACTGCATCGCCTTTTGCGCCTGAGTTTGCCGCAAAGCATGTTGATAAAAATGTGCTGTCGCCGCCAGAACTTCATATAATTGTTCACGCAACGACAAACGACGCTGTAATTCTTGTCTTTGCTCAGGTTCTAGGGTTTGCACACTTACTTGGTAACGCCGTGCCAAGTCCAGCACCACTTCTATGAAAGACTGTTTCCCCAAATCCATCAAAAACTTAAAGGCATTACCAGTAGCTTGACAGCCGAAGCAATAATACATTTGCTTTGTCTGACTGACTGTAAAGCTAGGACTTTTCTCGTTATGGAACGGACACAAACCGACAAAATCTTTACCGCGCTTGCGTAAAACTACGTGTTCTGAGATCACATCCACAATGTCAGCACGTTGTTTAATTTCCTCAATTGTGTCGGGGTGCAAGCGGGGGATTTGCATATTGGTCAATTGTCAATGGTCAATGGTCAATGGTGAGCCAGTGCGTTGGGCGGGTCTCCCGACTTGAAGCAACTGGCGTTAGCGTCAGCGTTAGCGACGAAGGAGCGTCACCCGAAGGGTCAATACAATGGACAATGGACTATTGACTCCTAATAGCTATTATATTCTTGTTGCTAGACGAAGAATTATGTATAGAATTGCTTACGCTTAATATTTTAAGAGGAAATACTGAAGATGGGGCGTATTTTTATTTCGGCGGCTCACGGAGGCAAAGAAGCGGGAGGAATCGATCCAGGTGCGATCGCAGGTGGCACAACCGAAGCTAGAGAAATGATTCTGCTGCGGGATTTGATTGTGACAGAATTGCGGGCGCGGACTTTTGAAGTTTTGGCAATTCCTGACGATTTAAGCGCCGCAGACACCATCGCTTGGATCAATTCTCGTGGTCGTCGAGGTGATGTCGCCCTAGAAATTCACGCTGATTCAGCCAGCAGTCCAACTGTGCGCGGGGCTAGTGTATTTTACATTGCCAATAATAATGAGCGTAAAAGTAATGGTGAACTGCTGTTAGTTGGACTATTACGCCGCATTACTCAATTACCTAATCGCGGAGTCAAACCAGATACAGATAGTGGCTTGGGACGTTTAGCATTCTGTCGTCAAATTACACTACCTTCTTTGTTAATGCAAGTAGGATTTCTCAGCAGCCCTGATGACCGTGCATTGCTGCAAAACCGTCGCCGTGATTTTGCTTTAGGTATTGCCGATGGCCTAGCATCTTGGAGTCGGGTTATTGACCCCACACCTGGAACTCCAACGGAACAAACTTACCCATCTATTAATATCAACATCAACGGGCAGAACTACCCAGAACAAGGAATATTAGTCAATGGCAATGCTTATATTCCCATTGACTTAGTAGATCGCTTGCGGATTGATCTAACAAAAGCACCAAATGTCAACCGTATTACTTACCGCCGAGTAGTATATGTTAAAGCAGTGGAATTACGGGATTTTAATATTTCCGTCAGCTGGGATGCAGGAACGCGCACTGTTAACTTACGTTCGATTTTAGTGATTTGCAAAGGTCAAATGGATCAGATTATTTCTCGCGGTAATACCTCAGAAGTGCAGCTACAACTATTTTTGAGAAATAACAATGAAAATGCTTTAGTAAAATTTCCTGACTTACCAAAACTTTATCGAGAAGAAGCCACAACCGAAGGTGTGAACTACGATATTGCCTTTTGCCAAATGTGTGTAGAAACTGGATTTTTACGCTTCGGTGGAGATATTAGACCGGAACAAAATAACTTTGCTGGACTAGGTAGTATTGGTGGTGGTTCAGAAGCTGCTTCCTTTGAAAATGCCAGAATTGGAGTTAGGGCGCATATTCAACATTTAAAAGCTTATGCTAGTTTAGAACCTTTGGTGAATGAAGTTGTTGACCCCAGGTTTCGCTTTGTCACACGCGGAATTGCGCCGTTAATTAGTCAACTTTCCGGTCGTTGGTCAGCAGATTTAGACTATGGCGCGAAGATTACAGCTATGCTGCAAAGATTATATGAATCAGCTGGGTTAATGTGAACAAGCGATCGCTCTTCAAGCAGAACGCCAATTTTCAATTTGTAAATTAGGTACTCTTTGAAATTCTCTGACATTAGATGTTACTAAAATGTGATTATTGATGACTGCGGTGGCTGCAATCAGTACATCATAAGCACCTATAGGTAAACCTGCTAGTTTGAGCAAGCTTCTAATTTGAGCAGCTTGTTCTGCTTCTTTGGAATCAAAAGGTAAAATTGTAATTGAGTTTAATAAAGTTTCAATAATAGATTGAATTTTAACAGCGCGTTGTGGATTAATAGCTAATCCATATTTCACTTCCATCACTATTAAAGATGAAACAAAAATCTCAGCACGAGATGTTAATTTTAATCGTTTGAGTGTATTTTCTTCTCCTTTAACACAATCACTAATTACACAAGTATCTAGTAAATAACCCATAATTAAATTTCTATTTCGTTCGGTGGTAAAAGTTCATCTCGATATGATTCAAAGATGATACTTTCTTCTACACCTTGATATTCCATGATCATTTCTGGCCAATTTGTGGGTTTGGTTTCTAAAAAAGTGACAAACACTTTGCTTTCAGTAATGCCTTGCGGTATTTCATCTAATTCAATTTTGCCGTTTTTATAAGTTCCTTGAATTGTTTTTAACATAGAGCTTCCTCCTACATGAATTTTAGCCTATGTCTTCACGGCTGTTATTTTTATGTTTCTTATAACAATAGTATTGCCCTATCTAGTTTTTGCGGGGTGGGGTAATTGGGTGTCAGGCTAAAATAAGCATGAAAGATCTAGATAAAGAACTGTATGATTCAGTCAACGGAACACTGTCACATCGTCAGAAACAGTGAAATTTTGAGTGGTGAGCCTATTATCAGAGGTACAAGAACTCCAGTTCGAGCGATTGTGGAAATGTGGCGTATCGGGGTTTCGCCTGAAGAAATTCCTCAGCGTTTGCCGCATCTTGTTTTAGCACAAGTTTTTGATGCTCTTAGCTATTATCTAGACCATCAAGTAGAAATCAATGAATACATTGAGCGTAACCGTATTCCTGACGAGTTAATCGACCCACGAGTTCGGAAAGCATGAGTGACATTTTTATTCATGTTTATTTGGATGAAGATGTTGATGTACTGGTAGCAAGTCTTCTATGTTCTCGCGGGTTTGAAGCAACAACAGCACATCAAGCAAGACAACTTGGTAAAACAGATGCTGAACAATTAGAATATGCTGTGAGTCAAAGAGCAGCTATCCTTACGCATAATCGAACTGATTTTGAATATCTTGCACGAGAATACTTTGAGCAAGAAAAGCTGCACTACGGAATCATCATTGCTGTCAGAAATCCGTATCAGGAAATTGTGCAAAGGTTACTTACAATTCTGAACACTACCACATCCGATGAAATGGAAAACCAAATTCTTTACATTTGAGGATCTTGGAGAATTGCTCAGATAGCTTAGGGATAAGAATTCAAAAGCAACTATCGAAAATATGCACAAAGCTTACAAAATAAGCGTTCGTTGTTTTGACTTTTAGCTTCTCGTACTAGCTTTAGTGTTAAAATCGCTGGCCTATGCCCAGATGCACTTTGCTTTCTCCTTGGTCGTTAATGCCGTAGTCAGCCCGAATTAACCCCAGTGGCGAATCTAAACGCACTCCAGCGCCATAACCAAAACCGTAACCGGGTTTATCACGCGCACCAGCCGGATCTCCGATAACAGTGCTACCAGAACCTAAGTCTGTGCCGAAGTCGGCAAATAACACACCGCCAACTATGGGTAAGATGGGAAAGCGGTATTCTGCGGAAGCTAAAACGTAACTGCGTCCACTCCCAATATCGCCAGCATCGTAACCGCGCACCGAGTTGGAACCACCTAAATTAAAGGCTTCGTAAGGTGGCAAATTACCAATCACAGTACCAGCTTGGACATTGAGGGCGAATACTTGCGGTTGCTTACTGTTATATACCTTGACTGGTACGTATTGGCTGTAATTGGCTGTGACACGATTGAGGGAAATATTTCCTTGACCGATGGGGATAGATTGTTCTGTACTTAATTTCAGTAGGGAACCTTGAGTCGGGTTGAGAGGGTTATCTCTTTTGTCTTTGGCGGCGGTGAAAGATACAGTAGTTAAGTCATCAATACCTAAACCGCTGGCAGATAGGGGATTACCTTGGGCATCTGTTGAGGTAACATTACCTTGGCGATCGCGGATTGTGGTGCGAGTATAATTCAATCCTAAAGAAGCATCCCAGCCGTCAATCGGTCTTTGCAAACTTACACTACCACCAATCTGTCCTTCCCGCACTTTATCGCCGTTAGCTAACTTGATGGTGTCGTCAAAGGTTTCGGAAAGTTCTTGGCGACGGAAGCCGTTAATAGTGTATCCTGGGCGATCAGCATTGTTTGGACGATAAGGATTAATTAATTTTCCATCAAACTGCAAGTCACGGCTACTTAAACCAACATTTAAATTTAAAATATTGTTCTTACCAGCAACGTTTTGGTCTTGATAGTTAACAGTGCCAATTAATCCTTGGTCAGCATTATAACTACCACCTAAGTTAATAGCCCGCGCCCCATTTTCTTTCAGTTCATAAACTAAATCTAACTTTGTTGCATCACCTTCTAAAGCAACATTCACACTCGCAAATAAGCCTGTGCGATATAGTTGTTGAATGTCTTGCTGTACCAATTTTTCTTGAAAGATTTGCCCTGGTTTGACTTGAATTTGCTGCCGTAAAAACTCTGGTTTAGTGCGTCCACTAACAGAATTACCTTTACTATCAACAGTTTTACCTTCGTCATTGACAAAGCGAAATTTAATATCACCTACCAAACCTTCGGCGACGTTAATGTTGAGAATTCCTTCACGACTAGGCTTAATTGATAGCACCCGCGCCAAGTTATAACCATTGTCAGCGTACCATTTGTTTACTTGTTCCACAGCTTTTTGCAGTCCCGCTGGACTGATGGCGCTACCGAATTGTGGCTGGAAACGTTCGAGAACTACTGGATAAGTCAGTACCTTTGCACCGGAAAGTTGCAGCGATCGCACTACCACTGGTTGCACCTGATACGTTACACTCAAGCCTGTGGCTGTGCTGCGGCTATTGACGTTGGCGCTGGTAAATAAACCAGTCTCTAAAATCGCTGCGACATCTTGTTGTAACTGGTTTTGGCTGGTGTCTCCTCCAGTTTGGGTTTTGATCACTCGGCGAACGATTTCTTGCAATTCAGGAGTTGCGCTTACTATCTGGACATCTGTAGCTGTGACGACTAAGTTATTGTCTGTCGGTAGAGATGAGGGGAGTTTAACGGTAGTATTACCCTGATTAACTGGAGCAAGTACTACTGGAGTTTTATTAATGACTGTGGGTTTTTGCGAAAATTGTGGTGTGACGACGGTTTCCGGTGATGAAATTGCCTCTACTCGTGTCGGCGTTTCTTCAATCACAGGAACTACTACGTCTTTTTTTGTCTCATTTGTCGAGGTAGTTGGTGAAGCTAGTGCTTGTTGAGTTACATTACTAGCGGCTAAAGTAGCTAAAGTTAAAATTGCCGTTTTAGAAATTTGCATAACAAAATAATTACGGCTCTTCATTACTTATTATGCTAAATACGTCTGTGAATAAGCTTAAAACCCTTGCTGGGCAACAATAACAGCTGTTACTCTCCTCGTTTGAGGCTGAATTCTGAAATTGACGCTATAACTACCTACAAGGCTTGATATTCAAGGCAAGTTACGGACTTTATTTAAAATTCCAGCATAATACGTACCGAAGAACCATAATTACTAATTCGTAATGCGTAATTCGTAATTGCAGGATGCCAGCCTACTGGTTATCACATGAATTTTGATAAATGACGGTGGACAGATCCCCGACTTCTTAAAGAAGTCGGGGATCTCGCAGCCTATCAGACAGCTATTTAATATGGGCTAATTACTAATTACGAACTATCAGTTACAAATTAGTTTGACAGTTAATATTGATGTTTTGTTTCTTATGAGTCAAGCCTCTAGTTCACCATCTAAAAGTTCTCGGTTACGCTTACTGGTTTTAAGTAACGGTCATGGCGAAGATATAATTGCCATCCGAATTTTGCAAGCACTTCAGCAACAATCAAACCCACCAGAGATTTTTGCTTTGCCGTTGGTGGGTGAAGGATATGCTTATCAACAAT
This sequence comes from Nostoc sp. CHAB 5844, assembly GCF_020829595.1. Lineage (GTDB taxonomy): Bacteria > Cyanobacteriota > Cyanobacteriia > Cyanobacteriales > Nostocaceae > Nostoc_B. Next base: position 214,025 of record NZ_JAIVFW010000001.1, on the reverse strand, counting down.
TGGGTATTCCGCTGATTGGTTCAGTGCGGACGATGCCTTCTGGTGGTTTTATATATATGGATGGCCGTCAACTGGTGCGAGATGTGCGCGGCGGGTTAGTACAGTTGACTCTTAGCCAAATTCAAGCGATGCGGCGTTGGGTGAGTTCGCAAAAAAAATCTGGTAAGCAGCCAGCGATTTTAGCTGTGGGGGATATTGTACCGCTGTTGTTTGCGTTTTTTAGTGGCGCGAATTATGCTTTTATCGGCACGGCGAAATCTGAATATTATGTGCGGGATGAAACGGGATTAATACCACGCAAATCAAAGTCTGCGCGTTGGGAAAATTTTTCTGGTTCCATTTATCATCCTTGGGAACGTTGGTTAATGAGTCGTCGCCGTTGTCGGGCGGTGTTTGCCAGAGATGGGTTGACTACGGAAATATTAAAACAATGGCCGATTCCGGCTGTTGATGTGGGAAATCCGATGATGGATGATTTAGAACCTAGCTTCCCGCTGCAACGATTTTATACGGCTGATACCCAACAAAAAGAACTAGCCCGACCATTAGTGGTGACGCTTCTCCCTGGTTCTCGGCCGCCAGAAGCTTATAACAATTGGCGAGTGATTTTAGAGGCTGTATCTGCGTTGTTGGCTAGTTTTCAGGAGCGAGATTCAGTAGGGCATACTTCTGGTAGTGTAGTGTTTTTAGCAGCGATCGCTCCAAGTCTAGATATCAACCAATTCTCCTCTAGCCTACAGGTTCAAGGTTGGCGACCCCACACGGAATCTCCAATTTCTCTACCTGATGCCAATACTTTAATTTTTCAGCAACGCAATGCCTATTTGCTGCTCTCCCAACAAGCTTATAACGATTGCTTGCACTTGGGAGATGTGGCGATCGCAATGGCAGGCACAGCTACAGAACAATTTGTCGGTTTAGGCAAACCTGCGATCGCAATTCCCGGTCAGGGGCCGCAATACAATCCCGCTTTTGCAGAAGCACAAAGCCGTCTTTTAGGATTTTCTTTGATTTTAATTGAACAGCCAAAGCAAGCAGCGAAGGTGATGCGATCGCTATTGCAAAATCCTGACAGCTTACAAATCATTGCTGAGAATGGTTTGCGGCGAATGGGTCAATCAGGCGCTGCACGGCGGATTGCTGATATTTTACAAGCAAGATTGTGGTGAAGGCTAAAACTATTACTGTGGACAACGAATCCTTGTCTGGATTTCATCTGCTACTACAAGACAACCTTTAAGAGTTTCTAGAGGCTGTTCATGTACAACACGAAACAAGATTTCTTGCACTGCCTGACGACTGCGATGACGCGATCGCAACAGTAAAATACCAGGATGAGTTCCCGGTAGAAAGCGGCGAATATCAGAGAAGTCTAAATCAAGGGTAATGAAAAAACGTTCTTCAGCACACACTTGCTGCCAAACAGTATCATCATCAGCACCGGATAATCCTTCATCAGTCACACGATCAACGGCGTAACCTGCTTGCTGCAAAAACTCAACGTGGGCTTGTGCCATATTCTCATCGAGTTTGACTTTCATCGAATTCATCGTAATGGCAGCAATTCTGCTTCTCTGGTCAATTGTGCTGCATAAGCAATAGCAGCCCTTATGTCTTCTAAGGTCAATGGTGGATATTCTTTGACTATTTCTTCAAATGTCAATCCTTCAGCCAGGTTATCAAGGATGACTGAGATCATGATGCGTGTCCCTTTAATACACGGCTTACCATGACATACTCTGGGATTGATGCTGATATACTCTTGCCAGTTTGTCATAGTTGTCAGTGCTTTAAGTGATGGAGATAATTGTTGTTATTGATTACATTTAATTGCTAACTTCATTACTATAGCGAAGAGTTTACCAAAAAAACGCCAAAGTTTTACTGTATGTTCGCTCGGAACACATCTTGCTGACAGTCTGATTCGGCAATCCTCTATTATTTGTGAGCGCCGAGAACCCCAATTTATCAAAGAAAAGGGGGTTCTGATATCTGGCTCATCTCCAAATCACACTAAGATTGCACTTTTGAAAGTTCTGAGTGATTTTTCCTGTTATGCTACTAACCCAGAACGTAAGGCACGTACAGCAGCTTGAGTACGGTCATCGGCACAGAGTTTGTTTAAGATGTTGCGGACGTGGGTTTTGACTGTACCAACGGTGATGTAGAGTTTCTCGGCGATTTGACCGTTGCTGCACCCAGCGACGATTAATTCTAAAATTTCTAATTCTCGTTGGGTGAGGGGATAAGTTTCTAGAACTTGCTCGTATTCTGTTGCTAGTGCTTCGATTTTCACGGTCTTGGGTTTGTCACCATTTTGGGTTTCACCGGGGATGCCTTGTCGCATCTTGCGTAATACCACATTGGCGATCGCCGGATCAATCCAGGAGTTACCACCAAAAGTTGCTTGAATTGCCTCTGTTAGCTTGCTGATGCTGGTTTCTTTCATATAGTAAGAGTCTGCACCTGCTGCAAATGCCGCCAGTACTGCATCTTCTGTATGATCCATTGTCAAGATGAGGATTTTGGTAGCTGTTTGCCCCGACTCTGCTTGGTAACGTCTGAATTTGCGGGTGAGTTCAATCCCATCCATGTCAGGTAAGCCAATATCTACCACTGCTACATCTGGCTTAGCCGTTTCTAAAAGTTTCATGCCTTGGGTGGCATTTGCCGCTTCCCCAATTACTTTCAAACCGCTATGCGACTGCAATGCAGCCTTCAGCCCCATTCTTGTAAGATCGTGATCTTCAATTAAAATAATGCTTATTTCGTTCATTGCTAAACTCACTCTGCTTTGACTACTTCTTCTAAAGTACCGTTTTTGTAAGCCACTTAATCTAATTTTCCCAAACCAAAGATAGATGATATTCCTACAGTCTTGCATCCACCGATAGAAGTAGGAATTTCAAATTTTTTAACCTGGATAGATGCAAATATCTAGCCTGAGATATATGGATATTGTACGACATAATATGAAATATTTGTTGGCAATTTATCGCCTATACCAACCTTTAGCCATTATTATCAAAGTCATAAATTATTACAATATTTAATAATAATTTATAGCTGCTCAGCTAAACAAAATGGATAAATCCGAAAACAATAAATTTGCCTTAGAAAACAGTAAAAGCGCTCAATTCAGCAAACCCATTTTGAATCAAACTATCAAATTCATCGGATTAATGCAACCAGAGGGCAACCTCCTAGAAATTAATCAGTCAGCGTTAAATTTTAGTGGCTTTACTAGCACTGACGTAATTGGTCGTCCATTATGGGAAACTTGCTGGTGGGATAAGTCAAAGCAAACACAAACACAAATTAAAACAGCGGTTGCTCGTGCCGCAGCAGGTGAATCGGTACATTATGAAGTTGAGATATTAGGCGCAGGCGATCGCTTATTAACCTTCCATTTTTCCATTAAGCCGATCACAAATCAACAAGGACAAATTATTTTTTTAATTTTACAAGGTCAAAATCTTCCTGACCAACAAAGTGATCACCTTGAATCTGTTGCCTGTGCATCTTCTTTATCTGGTCGCCAGTTAAATGAGCAAACGTTACGAGAAAATGAACGCCGTTACGCCTGCTTGGCACAAATTTCGCCTGTCGGGATATTCCGCACAGACTTGTCAGGCAACTACCTTTATGTTAATGAGCGATGGTGTGAACTTGCTGGTCGTTGTGCTGGATTGTCTGTTAGTCAAGGTTGGCGGAAGACGATTCACCCGGATGACTTGGCGCTTGTAGATCAGGCATGGGGGCTAAGTGTACCAGATTTACAGCCTTTTAGATGTGAATTTCGGTTCCGACATTCTCCAGACAAGATTGTTTGGGTGTTTTGCCAAGCAGTCCCTGAAACTCAAGCCAACGGCGCGGTTATTGGCTATATCGGTACAATCATTGATCTGAGCGAACAGCAACAAATCAACATAGAAATATTACTTCAACAACGAACAGAGGAACTCACTCGCTTAAATACCATGCTGATCCAAACCACAGCTATGTTGCAAAAGCGCAATCAAGAATTAGATCAGTTTGCTTATGTCGCTTCTCATGATTTAAAAGCGCCACTCAGAGCGATCGCTAATCTCTCACAATGGTTAGAAGAAGACCTCGACGGTCAACTTTCAAAAGAAAACCAACAACTGTTAAATTTGTTGCGCGGCCGAGTCAGTCGCATGGAAGGACTAATTAATGGCCTGCTGAAATACTCGCGGATTGGGCGCATTGATACAGAATTGTCTTTGGTAGATGTAGGCGAACTACTGCAAGAAGTGATTGATTCGCTTTCACCAGCCTCAACTTTTAAGATTGAAGTTGCATCCAAAATGCCTACCTTGATCACTAAGCGCATGCCCCTGCAACAAGTATTTACCAACTTGATTGAAAATGCCATTCAGCATCACTCGCGCCTTGATGGTCAGGTGAAAATTTCTGTACAAGACCAAGGTCGTTACTACAAATTTACCGTTGCCGATGACGGGCCTGGTATTGCCGCAGAATATCAGCCCAAAGTTTTTACCATCTGCCAAACTTTAGCAGCCTGCGATCGCCCCGAAGGCTCAGGCATGGGTTTGGTGATCGCCAAAAAAATTGTTGAAACTGAAGGAGGTACGATCAGTTTAGATTCAAACTCAGGTATTGGCAGCAGTTTTCACTTTACTTGGACAAAACAATCAACAGAGTAAAACTGCTCAAGCTTAGGGTGCAAAATGTTTGTTGACAACTCTCACTAATGGCTGAGGACAGGCATTAACAGGCTCATTTACAATGAGAGTGAGCTTAATAAAGCTTTTTTTGTCTATGATTATTCAGTTATTAATTACTAGCCTTAAAAATATAATAAGTAATTAAATATTAATAATCAACTTGATTTTAAAAAATGATTTATTTGACAAAAACAAAAAGCTGAGTTATTTCGGAAAACTATGCAGGAAAGAGTGATTAATATATTACTAGTGGAGGATGACGAAGTTGATGTCATGAATGTCAAGCGAGCATTCAAAAAAGTTAATATTACCAATCCACTTTATCTAGCAAGTAATGGTTTAGAAGCCCTGGCAATGTTGCGTAGTAATCATGGTAAATATTCTAATTTACCAACTGAGCGGCGCTTAGTTTTACTAGATTTAAATATGCCAAAAATGAACGGCATTGAATTTCTGCAAGAATTGCGTTCTGATCCAGAATTATGCACAACTCCTGTAGTTGTGATGACGACATCAAATCACGATCAAGATAAGGTACAAGCCTACAACTTCAATGTTGCTGGATATATCCTGAAACCGTTAACTTTCAATAACTTTGTCGAAACAATGTCCACTCTGAACAAATACTGGATATTGTGTGAAATCCCTTAATTTACTAAAAGTCGATAGAAAATGTGTACAAATCAAAAAGCAAGCCAAAAATAATTTAGGACTGAAAATCTTAGCCAAGGTAATTCCCAAATCGGGATATTATTTTATTAATGAATATAGTAATGTCCTCAAATATGATTTTTTTTAATTCGTATATCCAAACTTTTAACTCAAATCTCAAACTTTTTATTTGGATAGCCTGAAAATAAAAATGATATACATCAACCCGCATTGGACAGCGAAAATAAAAGCAAATGGAAGAAACGCTGAGAATTTTGGTTGTAGACGACGATGAAGTAGACCGGATGGCCGTACGCCGTGCCTTGACGCAAGCAGGTGTCAAAATGGAACTGTCAGAGGCTGGTAATGGCCAAGAAGCACTACTCGCTTTGGCCATTACCACCTATGACTGTGTTTTCCTTGATTATCGCTTACCAGATCAAGATGGCTTGACACTGATTCACAGGGTACATGCGTCGGAAATCAAAGTTCCTTTGGTAGTTCTTACCGCTCAAGGTGATGAACAAATTGCTGTCGAATTGATGAAAGCCGGTGCTACAGACTATCTGGCAAAATCGCGTGTATCATCAGACACGTTAGCACAAGTATTACGCAATGCTATGCGGGTATACCGCGCCGAAATGCAGGCAAATTTAGCACTCCAACAGCTAAGAGAAAGTCACGAGCAACTCATCCGAAAAAATCAAGAACTTGAAAGACAAAGACAACAAATTCAACTGCAAAACTTAAAGTTAATCGAAGCATCACGGCTAAAAACTCAATTTTTAGCTACAATGTCTCATGAATTGCGGACACCGATGAATGCGATTATTGGATTTTCGCAAATATTATTGCGGCCAAAATTCGGTCAACTAACGCATCAACAAACCGATATGATCGAGCGCATTCTCAATAACGGCAAGCATTTATTGATGTTATTAAATGAAGTTCTCGACTTTTCAAAATTGGAAGCAGGACGGCTAGAATTAAAAGCAGAATTATTTGATTTAACGACAGTAGTGAATGCGACTGTCGCCGAAATGCAATCTCTAGCGGAAGCCAAAAAATTATCTTTGCAAGTACAAATAGACTTAGAAAATCCTTGGTTATTCAATGACTCAGTACGTGTACGCCAAATTTTAGTGAATCTGCTATCGAATGCGATTAAGTTCACAGAAACAGGTAATATTTGGGTGGAAGTCAAAGAACTGCCTGATAATCGTGTAGCGATCGCAGTTCGGGATACAGGTATTGGTATAGCTGCCAAAGATTTCCAACACATCTTTGAAGCCTTTCGTCAAGTCGATCAAAGTCTGACTCGGAAATATGCCGGTACAGGATTAGGTTTGGCAATTGTGGATTCATTGGTACGGATGATGAGAGGAAAAATCTTTATCGAGAGTCAGTTAGGAGTCGGTTCGATGTTTAAAGTTGAACTACCCCGACAAATATTATCCAAAGATGGAGCCGGAAAAAACCCGGCTTTAAATGTTGATGGTGAAAATATTTTTTTCTCGGCACATAACCCTCATCAATCTTCTACCCAATCCCGTCGCTCATCGATGAGGTATCCTAACTTAAAACTATAAATCCCTAGCATAAAAATAGATTAATCATGTCTGTAGTGGAAAAGCCCAAAGTTGATCGTATTCTTGCCGTTGATGATACTAAAGATAATCTGATTTTGGTTCAGACTATTTTAGAAAGTGAAGGATATAAGATTGATTTAGTTTCCGACGGGAAATCAGCTTTACAATATGTTGAACAATCTCCGCCTGATTTGATTCTGCTGGACGTGATGATGCCAGGGATGGATGGTTACGAAGTTACTCGTCGCATTCGTCAGAACCCTGAGATTAAAAGCTATATTCCGATTCTGCTGATCACAGCCTTTCATGAATCTAGTGTTGTAGAAGGGCTTGATGCGGGTGCTGATGATTTTATCCGTAAACCTTTTGATACAGATGAACTATTAGCCAGAGTGCGATCGCTCCTAAGACTCAAGCACAGTTTAGACGAACAGCAAAAAATGACACGCCAACGAGAAGACTTTGTATCTCGTCTTACCCATGATTTGCGTACCCCCTTAGTAGCAGCAGATCGAATGCTGGGCTTGTTTATAGAAGAAACATTCTGCAAAATTTCGCCCGAAATGAAACAAGCGATCGCAGTCATGATTCGCAGCAACCAAAACTTAATGCAAATGGTCAATACCTTGCTAGAAGTTTACCGTATGGATGCAGGGAAAAAGACCTTTAACGATGAAATCTGTAACTTGCCCGAAATAGTTCAAGAAGTAGTGAGTGAATTATCACCACTGACTATTGAGAAAAATTTAGATGTGAAAGTAGACACCAGTAGTTTAGCGCCAAACACAACAGATCCTGGTGTAGTTATGGGCGATGCCCTAGAACTGCGCCGTGTGTTCAACAACCTTCTAGGTAATGCCATCAAATTTACCGATACAGGCGGTATCACAATTCGGTTTTCGGAAGAATCAGACAATCCCCAGAATAAAACTTGGGTAATCATCGCAGTGGAAGACACAGGTTATGGTATCGCTCCAGAAGACCAAGCAAGTGTTTTCGAGCGGTTTCGTCAAGGTAGAAATAAACGTTCTGGTAGCGGTTTAGGACTGCATCTCTCCTACAGAATTGCCGAAGCTCACGGTGGTAATATTACCGTTACCTCTGAACTTGGCAAAGGCAGTGTATTTACAGTACGACTCCCAAAAAGTTTGTAGGAAGTGAGAAGTGGGGAATAAAAATACTAGCCTAAGCGCCTCTAGTACAGGTCGGCGGAAATAAACAGACCATCGGGAAGTGCTGTAAATATTCATTACTTTTGCCCCTTTGGGTGACGCTCCTACGTCGCTAACGCTACGCTAACGCCACTTGACGACAGTTGCGCGACTGTCGGCAAAGCCGCCCAACGCACTGCCTCACCACGGCACTGTCTCCTTTATGCCGGGAAACCCGTCCACCCTTCGGGTTCAGCAGTCCCCCAGACGCTCGTTCGCGCCGCGTCTCCCTTTGGGAGAAGACTCGCTAACGCTGCGCTAACGACGGGAACCGCCAAGATGGGGCTGCTTCACCGCAGTGGCTCACTTTTGACTTTTGACTTTTGTCTTGTTGTACGAGCTCCTCATCACTCTTGGCAAAGTTCATAAGTTGAATGAGGCTCTATTTTTCCCCGTAGTAGACGGCGAACAACCGTCTCTAAATCTTCAATTAGGAACGGTTTACTGATGTAGTCATTAAATCCTGCCTTCAGAATGCGTTCTCTATCTTCTCTGGTGGCTAAAGCAGTGACTGCAAGTACAGGAATTTGATAAGTTAGCGGATCTTCCTTCAAATAACGCACAACTTCAATTCCACTGAAACTAGGTAACAAAATATCTAACATTATCAAGTCTGGCTGATACTCTTTAGCTACCAAGAACGTTGAGGAACTGTCTGATTGACAAATAAATTGACAACCAAGCGACTCAAGGGCATAACTAATCAGCAGAAGATTATCATCATTATCTTCTACTGCCAAAATTAAAGGCTGCTGAGATTTCTGCTGCTTTTCATCACTAATGAATGAATGTGCTAGATACATCTTTTCTCCAGAAAAATCTATGGGGATTTATCGTCTTTTTTGATATGGCAGACGAACCATCCCACAAGGGATAGGAGGGAGCGGATTGAGAATTAAATTTTTTTAATTTTTTACACGTGAATGTAAACAGAAAAAAATTGGATCTTATAGGTTTAGCAGATACTTTTCGATTATACGCAAATTTACATAATTTTTTGGCAAAAGTTTATCATAATTTGATATAAAAAAATCTAATTAACCTTATGGTCTATTTTTCTGTTATTGCCAGTCTAGTTAAAGCTACAAACCAATAAGTATAGTTGTTTGGTCATACTGTCAGCGATCCCTATTAATAAGCTACAAGAAATTAACTGTTCTTTTGAGGTTTTCCGAGTCAGGCTGAGAATATTTAGTACATTTTCTACTTAACTTTCTAGAAGATTGTTTTTGGTCGGAAAAATCTAGTTGCGAGCTATTCACAATTGAAAAACTTAAAATATTAGTTTGTTAGTTCACATAATTATAGTCATACATGAGGTTAATAGTCTAATTTTATCTAGAGAACGAAAATTTGACGAATAATGCATAATGAGCCAGAGAAACTGGGAATACCAAACAATAGACGAGAGTGAAAACTTGCTCACAAGATTCAATCAATGCACTCTAGCACATTCTGAATGGAATCATTTGGCACACTTAACAGTTGCAATATGGTATCTGACTCAGTATGAAGAAAAACAAGCGATAAATTTAATCCGGCAAGGTATTCAGCGATACAACAAAGCTATGAATATCCAGAGTACACCCAATAGTGGCTATCATGAAACGCTGACACTGTTTTGGATTTACACAGTACGTAATTATTTAACTGTTGTTGATAGAAAGATTCCGCTAGTGGAATTAACTAATACCAATTCCTTATGAAGATGCATAGAAAAAACCCCACCGCCTACGGCATCTCCCTTTGTGAAGGGGAGGTTGGGAGGGGTGAAAATAATGTGCAGCTTCACAGAGAATCGGTATAACAAGCTCATCTATACATTGAAAGATAAAAATTTACCCAAGAAGTATTATAGCCAATATGTCATAATGTCCTGGGACGCTCGTAACCACTGGATAGAACCAGACTTGAAACCTTTAGATAAAGTTTCAGAGAGTTTTTGATATCACATTTTGTACAGTAAATATTAAGTTTTCTCCGATCGCCTGATTTCTCTAAACTAAATCACACAAATAAGCGATCGCACCTCAATCAGCCTGATAAACTAAAAAAACCATCTCGCAGGATTAGCAAGCTCAAGCTACAGAAATTTGTGAATCGCGGATCAAGCTAAAATGACCAAATATCTTATTGATGTATAGCTTTGGAGAGGGTACTTCATGACTATTTGGGTAAATGAGCAAATTGATCCGTCTGGGATGATATATGCGTGTATTGCTTGTTGTAACGAGTCTCAAGCTAATGATTGTCATAAGTCCTTTGACAAGAATTTAACCGAGAAACAAAAAGCAGACGGTTGGATAGCAAGATTACGGATAGTTGATTCTTGGGATGAAGTACCAGTTAATGCCTTGAAACTCGATTGATGGCTTTTGGGCTAGGTAAATATATTTTAAGGTTAAATCTCATCTGGATTAATACCCAAATCCCGCAACCTTTGCCCCAGTCGTTCAGCACGTTGTTGTTCTTGTTGTGCGCGTTCCCTCTCCTGCTGCACTAACTCCTCTGGAGTGGGCAATCTCTGTCCAGCTTCGTCATACCAGTATAACCACTCGCGAGTCCGCCCCAGATAAGTACCGCGTTCTCGACCAAGTGCTAAACCAATCTCTGGCATCCAAACTCTTGAACCTGGTTGTAAGATGTATTCACTATTTTCTAAACGATAAACTTCTAAAGGCTCTCGTTTACGCCGATATCTACGGCTGGGTACATAAATTGCATAATATAAAATTCCTAATTTCGCGTAGTCGATTTTTTTCTTTTCGTATTCGCCGCCGTAGGTTTGCGAAACAACTTCTAAGGCGAAAATAGGAACAATCCCATCTTCTTCCCATAGAACATAGCTTAAACGTCCCTCTTCACCAATAAAACGTTCTACACCCAAGCTGAGAAACCCATCAGGTACTAATTGCGGAGTGTTGGGTGCATAATAAATACCCATATCAACGCCGAAAAACCAATCGGTGCGTTGACTCCAGGCTAAAGCTAAAATAGCATCTAGTAAATTGGGAATCAGGTTTTGTAGTTCGTTATCCACGGGCGTATCATCGGAGTCGGGCAATTCTGCCGAGGATGGAAGGCAGCTGAGGGGGTTGTAGTGTACCATAAAAATCCTCAGTTGGATTAAGTGATTATATTTTAAGGTTAAAATAATCAAGCCTTTGAGAATATCTTCTCAACAGCCACATTTTGCCTGTTGCAGATAACATTTATATATGAATGCTACACAAGAACAATTAAAAGAAAAATTTGAGCAGGCAATGGTTGCTGCTTTTGGCAATGAATACGCTACACTAGACCCGATTTTGGTTCCGGCGGGTAATCCTAAATTTGGTGATTATCAAGCGAACGTGGCTTTATCGCTGAGTAAAAAATTAGGACAGCAACCAAGAGCGATCGCCTCTGCTATTGTTGAGAAGTTAGATGTCTCGGAAATCTGCGAACCACCAGAAATAGCTGGCCCTGGTTTTATTAACCTCAGACTCAAAACAGCTTATCTACAAGCACAACTGGAAGCTATTCACGCCGACTCCAGATTAGGAGTTCCGCAAGCGAAAACACCACAGCGAGAAATTGTTGATTTTTCCAGTCCGAATATTGCCAAAGAAATGCACGTCGGACATTTGCGTTCTACAATTATTGGTGATTCTATCGCCCGGATTCTGGAATTTCGCGGACATGATGTTTTGCGGTTAAATCATGTGGGTGATTGGGGTACACAATTTGGAATGCTCATTGCTTACCTGCGAGAAGTTTATCCCCAAGCCCTAACTACCGCCAACGCTTTGGATATCGGCGATTTAGTTAGCTTTTATCGCCAAGCTAAACAGCGATTTGATGCTGATGAAACTTTCCAAGAAACAGCACGACAAGAAGTTGTGAGATTACAAGCAGGTGCAGAAGATACGCTTCATGCTTGGAAACTGCTGTGTGAACAATCCCGCCAAGAATTTCAAGTTATTTATGACTTGCTGGATATCCATTTAAATGAACGCGGAGAATCTTTTTACAACCCATTGCTACCGGGAATTGTCCAAGATTTAGAAAAATCCGGCTTACTTGTAGAAGACCAAGGTGCAAAAGTCGTTTTCTTAGAAGGGTTTACGAATAGAGAAGGTGAACCTTTGCCTTTAATTGTCCAGAAATCTGATGGCGGTTATAACTACGTTACAACAGATTTAGCTGCGTTACGCTACCGCATTCAACAAGATGAAGCAAAACGCATCATTTATATCACAGATGCTGGACAAAGCAATCACTTTGCTCAATTTTTTCAAGTCGCACGCAAAGCAGGCTGGATACCTGATGATGTGGAACTAGTGCATGTTCCCTTTGGTTTGGTGTTAGGAGAAGATGGCAAAAAATTCAAAACCCGTTCTGGGGATACAGTGCGGTTACGGGATTTGCTTAATGAAGCAATTATCCGCGCTCGTGCTGATTTAGACCAAAGATTACAAGCAGACGAGCGTACTGAAACAGAGGAATTTATTGCTCATGTTGCCCAAGTGATTGGTATTAGTGCAGTTAAATATGCTGACTTGAGTCAAAATCGCACCAGTAACTACATCTTCAGCTTTGACAAAATGCTAGATCTCAAAGGCAATACTGCGCCTTATATGCTCTATGCTTATGCACGAATTCAAGGTATTAGCCGTAAGGGTGGCATTAACTTTGCAGAATTAGGAGATAAAGCGCAGGTAGTATTAGAGCATGAAACAGAATTTGCTCTAGCAAAGTATTTACTGCAATTGGGTGAAGTTATTAGTACTGTGGAACAAGACTTGTTGCCTAATCGTTTATGTGAATATCTGTACGAGTTGAGTAAAAAATTTAATGTATTTTATGATCGCAATCATGGTGTGCGAGTATTAGACGCAGAAGAACCACAGCGCACATCTCGTTTAGTTTTGTGTGATTTAACAGCAAGAACCTTGAAATTAGGACTATCTTTGCTGGGAATTCAAGTCTTGGAAAGAATGTAGATTCAGAATTATCTCAACAAAAAACACTGAATGTAAACTGAGCTAAGTTAGGGCAAATACAAAATGATTCACTTTTGTCAATAATTGTTATTCAGCCAATTAAGCCTATTGGTATAATTGAACAAAAAATGTGGTAGTCCATGACATGGCTCAGGTAGTTCTGAACCCACAAGTACAAAATGAAATAGTTCGCCTTTCTAAAATTATTCAGGTGGATACCAAACTTCTGGAGGAGTTTGCCTATTTTGTAGTTCAAAATTCAGAGCAAGGCTTTGCTCAGATAGCAAAGCCTTTGAATATAGATGAGCTAAAGCAAGCTGTCTATCATCGTTTCAACGTTAAGAATACTGTTGAGTTGAGAAAGTCTGGTGCATTCAAAATGGCTACTAATGGCATGGAAAAAGTTGATTTTCGCTTAAAGTTAAGTTGGGAGGTGTTGTATCGAAAGTTTGTTGGTATTCTGCCTAATGAAGAAGATCAACAAGGATATGGTTGTATCAATGGGATTAATATATTTCAATACTTTAAACCTTGGCAGGTATTTGAATTAAATCCTAAAACTGCAACTAAAGATGATATTAAAGCCGTTTATTACAAACTCTCCAAAATTTATCACCCTGATAATTTAGAAACTGGAGACAGAAAAGTTTTTGAGCAAATAGAGATTATGTACAAGAGCATTGTTGCCGGATTTTAATTATGGTTTTTGATAGGAAAATTTTTTATATTGAAGAAGGCAGCCTTGCAAAAGCTTTAAAATTAGAACAAAGAAATTTTGACGAAATAGTAAATTTTTTAGTAGCCTCACTTGAGGAAAATATTCGAATTCAGGAAAAGTTACATTTTGTAATACAAGGATATATAGGTAAAAAGCAACCAGTAAGAATCTTTTCACGGGAAGGAGCGATCGCAATTGCTAAATATTTGGATATACACGGTCAAGTAAATGAACTTGCTTTGAAAACAGTTTTGGCATTAATTGAGCGATATCACCTCAATCAAATTGATGCAAAAGTTCGTCAGGCAGTGTATGAAAATAGTTCATCTTTAACTTTAAGAAATCAACGTCACTGGCTCAGTCGTGATGATGTAATCAAGATATTCAAAACAAACTCCTCTAGGTTAGATATAGCTTTTCAAAACATTCAGCGATCTGACTTTCCAATGAGAATCAATGAGGATTTTGAAACTCAAGAAAACAGTGCTTATTTCTCTTTATCTGGCTTGGAAAAATTGAGTATAGAATTATCTCTCAACTTACTTTCTGAAGAAAGGCGTGAATATTGTAAAAGAGTTAGAGAAGTTGCTCCACCAGTTTTAGAGTTTCTTGCGTTTGTCCCACTTCCATCGCAACAAGATATTGACAGAGCCATTCATTATGCAAAAAATAGAGATGGTTCTTGTCAAATTACTGGTGTTATTCGTAATAAGTATGAAAATAGACTGATTAAACTAGTTGGTCATCATTTATACGATAAAAATACTTATAATTTTTTGGGTGCTGATCCAGACAACATTCTGACAATTGCAGAGCAAGTAAGTGAGGATTTTCATCAATGGAACGGAGGTAATCAGAAAACCTGTACGATAGATGACTTTATTGACTATGTTGAGTGGCGTTATCCTCAAAAGCACAATGTCATTCTGATGTTACATAACAGACGAAGAATACTTTTACTAAAGTTAACTCAACTCCAGCGTGCATTACCTGAAGGCGAATAGCGAAACTTCGGATTGAAGTGGAATCAATAAAACTAACTTCTGCACTACTACCTTCACCTAATTTTCAAGATGAAAACTGTGAGGCTACTGTATCATGAAAAAGACTAAGCTGTAGCGAAGATGGGGAAGCTTTTCAACTTCGGGAGCCATATATCTGCTCATTCAGGATTCAGGACTCAAAACGCCAAACTTCTATGTTAGCAGGCAAAATTTTGCAGGGTGGAAAATATACTCTCACCCAAGAAATCGGACACGGTGGCTTTGGTATTACGTTTAAGGCTACGCATCACTACTTAGGTCAAGATGTAGTGATGAAAACTATTAACGAACGCTTGCGGCAACATCCAGATTTTGCCAAGTTCGAGCGCCAATTCCAAGATGAAGCTAGAAGACTAGCTACTTGTATCCATCCGAATATTGTGCGAGTTAGTGACTTTTTTATCGAAGATGGGCTACCTTACATGGTGATGGAATACATTCCTGGGGAAACTTTGGGCAATGCTTTTGTTCTACCAGGGATACCTTTACCAGAAGCTACAGCAATTCATTACATTCGCCAAATTGGGGCAGCTTTACAGGTAGTCCACAATAACGGTTTACTGCACCGCGATGTCAAACCAGATAATATTATTCTCCGTCAAGGAACTCAAGAGGTAATACTGATTGATTTCGGCATTGCGCGGGAATTTAACAGCGGTGTGAAACAAACTCATACAGGCATAGTTTCTGAAGGCTACGCACCAATTGAACAGTACCTAACACAAGCACCGCGCACACCTGCGACAGATGTTTATGGTTTGGCCGCAACCTTGTATGCTTTGTTAACAGCACAGGTTCCCATGCCAGCATTATTGCGCGATCGCGAAAAAATGCCTTCTCCCAAGGAATTACAACCTTACCTGAGTGCAGCCGTAAATCAAGCCGTGATGCGCGGTATGGCTGTTGATTCTCGCTTTCGTCCGTCAACCGTGGCAGAATGGTTACAACTCTTACCTTGTAGTGAAGGCAATGGTATAGTTCAAGGTGTTGCAACTAATACAGTCGCTACAGTTGATTTATCATCGCAGCCAGGAGCGATTTTTGGACGCAAAAACAAGCGATCGCCTATCAATCCTATGACAGCAATTACCAAAAAACTAGCTAATTCTAAAGTATTAATTGGTGTAAGTGTAGCCTTAGTTGCAGCGACAGCAGGTTTTGGCATAACTAGTCTATTTTCCTCCAATACACAGCCACAGTCATCTTCAAAACCACTGTTTACTAACCCAATCACTAAATCGGGTCAAAACAATTCTAATCCCCAGGTTTCACCGTCACCTGTTGAAGAAGCGACTAACACCGCGAAAAATACTCAAACTACAGCCGCAACTGAATCAGCATATATTCCAAAACGACGCAAGCGCAACCGTCCTACACCCCCAGCAGAACAGACAAGTACTAACAACAGCACTTCTTCTGAGAATAGTTCCGCAACTAACACAGAAACTTCTCCTCGTCAGCATCCTAAGCAAGCTGCTGTTTCTCCTAACACTTCGCCTTCACCATCACTAGTAGATAAACTTAGAGCGTACCGTTTAAATCGGGAAAGTTCCTCAAAGCGATCGCTTGATAATACTTCACCTGCTACTAATAATCAAACTACTCCAAATCCATCAGGCAAGCGATCAAATCCTGTAGTAATCCCAGTACCACCACCAGCCACAGAATCAAAAAGCTCAGATTCTTCAGCCGTGGTTGTACCAACTGTGGAAAATAAACAAAATTCCTCTGCTAACAGTCCATCTCCAAAGGATGAAAAGCCACAAACTGATGCTATTTAAGTAGAGACGTTACATAACAACCTCTCTACTTAACTGATTAATTTGTCACGGCCTTAACGTAAACACGCTATCCTCTGGTGATGGTGTAGGTGCCGGGATAACAAATGGAAATATCTCAGGTTCGGTGGTGGTAGCAGCATTTGATGGTTGCAACTGTCCAAAGCGAATAAAAATGCCAATCCCCAAGCCAAGACAAAAGCAAAAACTAATAAAACCAAACGAAAGTAATTGCACCAATTTCTGGTTTACCATCATGCACTCCTCACAAGATGGTATTAGTTTACTGCAACAATTCAGCTTTGGCATATTTCATTAACTATAGCAAAGTGCTGAGTATAAACCTAGTTACATCAAAGCTTTTAGTAAATATTAAGTGGTGACTTGTCCAGAGGCTCATATCGTGTCCGGTGAAAGACTTATCATTAAGGCAGCTTCAGGAGCAGAGGGGAGGGGTTTTTGGGTTCTCTGCATAGATTCGGGAATTATAACTAATTACCCGGACATGATATCAGATCCCCAACTTCTTTGATAAGTCGGGGATCTTGGTAATCACGAATGATTCACATTACAAATTGGTATTAGGATGTAAGAAATTAACTTGATGGTGGATAGATATGTTAAGAGGTGATGGTTTCGTATTTCTCACTAAACAGGAGTATGCGTTTAATGTTCTGATGTTGAATGCTGCTCTTAACTCAATGGCTGAAATTTCTGGAACACCTATTGAACAAATATTTCATTACATCAGAGAAATGGCAAGCGAACAGTATCAGCAACTTACTTTTGAACAAATTGAGCAAATAATTTCTGCTAATGAAGAGAAAAGAGAATAATTGAATTAATCATTTGTATTTGTTTCACAAATTCAACTAAAATTTCAACCACTTCAACCCGTGATGTCAGCAGTTAAGCTAGTTAAAATGGTCTGAAATGCAGATGGAGTAATCAACGGAGAGGGGGGGATTCGAACCCCCGTTAAGTTCCCTTAAAACGCATTTCGAGTGCGCCGCATTCAACCGCTCTGCCACCTCTCCAGGTATTGATAGAAATGCGAATATGTGTCTATGCTATGATAGCACCCCGATAAAGTTCCGCAGAGGGTTAGTTGGCATTATCAGACTCTAGACCTCAAATTTAGACATCACACAATTTATTTTTTCACATTACCATGATTTAAAAATAACTGCGATCGCTTTATTCAGCGCAGTAATTTTTTATCATAGCCCTCAACGCGATCACATTGGCATAGGCTGTAAAGTTTTAGTTACTCTTCGCCTTTCTAGCCTCAAAACCTTCTTGAGCAACTGTCCGTGGGTTTATTTTCTATAAGGTTTTGGGAATTCTTCAGGAAAAGTCTCTGGCGTTACCTGATACCACGGTTGAACAACTTCGGCAAAAACAACGCGCAGAAGTAGAGCAGCTGATGGGACAAGTGTCACCAGAAGAAAGAGAACGCATAGAAGCCACCAAGCGAGAAACCTTACGTAAGTTTTGGTCACAGGCAGAGGAAGCAGACAGCCAAAAGCAGGCGGAAGAGTAAAAAGCAATCGCACACCAAACAGCCAGTCCTGTTTCCATCAGATGTAATGAGCCATCACAGTCATAGTGATAGAGACTAGCTTGTTGTTTGCCGGACGCAGACATTGAGCCGAACCAAAAACGACCTTGTAGATCGCATTTAGCATCATTTAAACGGTTATCGGGCAAATCTGTTTCCATTTCCACAATTGGGGTAACTGTACCTGTGTGAGTGTCGAGGAACGTTAAACAATGACGTTGTGCCATAATCAATCGATTTGCACCCGCAAAGGCGATCGCCCCGACTACATCGCCTACATCAAAAAACACATTTTTCCCTCTAGCAGGTGGAACTGATGCACCCGATGATTAAAGATATCAACCCAGTAAAGGGATTTTTCGTTATTATCCCAAATCGGGCTTTCGCCCAAGCGGGCCCGTAAGTTTAAAACGTTGTGGAGTTTATCTGGCACAATCTGAGAATCTGACAAATATTACATCTGCCAAAAATTTACATGAAGTGGCAGCCAAAGAAAATACTAATTTCTTTGACTCAAATGCTTATTAGCCTGAAGGAAAGTTGTAAAGGCAATCAATCAAGCGCATTATAGGTGCAAAAGTTATTTATTTTAAGTACTAGTTGGCTCTACATAACCTTGAATATTCTCTGCCTCATAAATGATTTTGCTCAGTTAGGATTGCTCTAAAAATTAGTTAATTAATCAAAATTTTTTTCTACTTGTCTTAAGTGTCTTAACTGTCCTTTTATTGTCGAGTTATTAGCTTTATACTATCAATTAACCCGATGTTAACAGTCAAAATACATAAAATTGATTCTTCTATGATGCCACTGCGCTAAACAATATTGGTATAGAGAAGGCAATAGTTGTTGATATTAATTTTCCTTTTGATGATGCACTTTTTCTCAATTAATTCTCTCAACCTCACTCACAATGAAGACATTATCTATTACAAAGCTTGTTACTCCAGATCGATATTGGTATACAGGAGTTGGGAAAAAAGTTTTAGTTGACTTTGGTAGTGAACCTCCAAGAATCATCACTAGTGCTGGACAGAGTTCCGGTTTTGAAGCAACTGCAAGTTACACAGATCCTCTAACTGGCAAGCTCCGGTTATATAGTGATGGCCAATTTATCTTCAACGGACAAACTCATCAAATCTTAAGAGATGGAGTTTGGGGTGCAACAAGTTGGTCGGCAACACAGGCAGTCGCTATCGTACCATGCCCTGGCGATAATCCTGACAGATTCTACATTTTTACAAACAACAACGAGGAAATATTTTACTCCCTAGCTGATTTATCAAAAGGTGCAAACGGCTCAGTGATTCTGTTGAACCGAAAGCTGAAACACAAACACAATAACCCAGGCGAAGCCCTTGGTGTTGCACCGCATCGTGATGGTAAGTCTTTCTGGCTACTAACGTTCAACGGTAGAACAGAAGTTCGTGCCTACTTAGTAAACGATGGTGGGATTAATAGCCGATATGTTCCCTCAGCAATTGGGTTTCCGGAAAATCGGCTGAACCCGTTGGTGGGAAAACGAGTTCATAAAGGGTCAATTATTTTCAGTCCCAATTGGAATAAAGTGGCCTTGGGTGTAGCAGGATTGGGGATTGTGATTGCTCAATTTGACCGTACTAGTGGAAAACTCAGCCACAGCGATTTTTTAATTCGCGGTTCTGCTGGTTACTCCTGCGCCTTCTCTCCTGACGCGACTAAGCTGTATTACGCTAAAGGTGACTGGGAATTTGGACAGTGGCGCAAAGACACTTTAGAAGGTTGGAGTGCTACACCCCACCAGATGGACTTAGTAACTGAGAAAGAAACAGAAATCGATACATTGGCTCTTGGTGATGTGACAGGCTATTCTGGGGTAAGATTAGCTCCTGACGGCAAAATCTACTGGACAGGGCAGGGCAAATCCTCCTTAGCTGTAGTAGAAAACCCCAATGCACCGGGACACGCTCTGGTATTCAATCCTGATAGCTTACCGCTAGGAACTGATGTGTTTGGTAGTTGGAATCTGCCAACACAGACATTTAGCTTTTGTAACGGCTAATTTTGATAAAGTTTGGAGTTACTCTTGAAACAGAGGTTCTCACGCTTTAAGTTATGGTGTAATTTATGCCTGTCTCAGATTAATAGTTGATGTCAGTATTCTGTAAGAGATTGCAGAGGTTTGCAACGAGTTAAGGCGATTGCAGATAACCCCCAGCCTTGTCTAGGCGTGGTCAAGAAGTATTGAGATAACGTAGCCGGAGCGATCGCAGGAGGCTGCTGTGATAACCCAACTAGCCTATTTATCAATTCGTGCAAGAGTTGGGCTAAGAGTAAAAACACAAATCTTGGGTGTTAAAGGTGTAACTTCGGTGCGATCGCGCACCGTTAGCGCCTTCCCACCTCAAAAAACGTTCGTTCCACCTTTCGCTCCAAAAGCAGGCGATCGCTTGTTTGTGAAATCGCAAATCTCAGCAGGGCAGACAATGATGATTTAAAATTTTCATGAAACATCAGCGTTAGGCAAAACGTCAATGTTCCAGCTATCACTTATCCCAAGCTATTCCCGATTGTAGAGGTTATCGCTGGATAAAGTACTTGAGATAATTAGTATACAATCTGAAATCCTGAACACGAAATTGATATGAAGCCCTGCAATCAATCGCTAATATCACAGATGCGTCGCTTTGGTCTAGCCTTGGTACTACCAGCAGCACTTTTGGGTGCTTTGACATTTCCTAGCCAACCGCAAACGGCGACGGCTCAATCTGCTGGCGGTAATCGCCCTTTAACTATCCGCTCTGATATACAAGAATATGACGCTAAAAGTCAAATCATTACGGCGCGTGGCAATGTCCAAATGTTGTATCCGGCTCGTCAAATCCAAGCAACATCTGCTCAAGCACAATACTTTAGCAAAGAACGCCGCATAGATTTTAGTGGCAATGTCTATATTTTGCAACAAGGCGGCAATAGTATTCGGGCAGAGAAAGTAACTTATTTAATTGATGAAGGACGGTTTGTTGCTTTACCCCAAGGCAATCGTCAAGTAGAGTCTATTTATATGGTGGAAGACTCAGAACTAGGTAGACAAAATACCACACCTGCCCCCAAAACACCAAATCTTAAGCCTGCCAATTAGTATTTAAGTAGAAAGGCTGGGAAAAACCAAACTATGTGAAGAAAAATACAATAGGTTAAAATCCTATTTCTTTCTACTTCTGCCTTATCTTAACGATAATTATGCAGGGCAACTTACTTTGTATTAATAAACGCGGATAGTGAAAATTGTTTTAGAGAATATTCATAAATCTTACAGCAAGCGAGTCATTGTCAATCGCGTCAATCTTTCCGTTGTTCAAGGTGAGGTCGTTGGTTTATTAGGCCCGAATGGCGCTGGAAAAACAACGACCTTTTACATTGCGACAGGTTTAGAAAGACCAAATCAGGGGCGCGTTTGGCTGAATACTCAAGATATTACTGGTGTACCAATGCACAAAAGGGCGCGTTTGGGTATTGGCTATCTAGCGCAGGAACCCAGCATATTTCGCCAACTTTCTGTGCAAGATAATCTACTTTTGGTCTTAGAGCAAACGAATGTCCCAAAACGGGAGTGGTCTCAACGACTATATACTTTGCTGCGGGAGTTTCGTTTAGAAAAAGTGGCTAACAGTAAAGGAATTCAACTCTCAGGTGGTGAACGACGGCGGACGGAATTAGCCAGGGCTTTGGCCGCTGGACGAGAAGGGCCAAAGTTCTTACTATTAGACGAACCATTTGCAGGCGTTGACCCCATCGCCGTGGCTGAAATTCAAGAAATTGTGGCAGGACTGCGCGATCGCGGTATGGGAATCTTAATTACAGATCATAATGTGCGTGAAACTTTAGCCATCACTGACCGCGCCTATATTATGCGTGAAGGACAAATTCTCGCTTCTGGCACGGCTGACGAACTTTACAGCAATCCTCTCGTGCGGCAATACTATTTAGGTGATAATTTTCAAGCCTAAATTGAGCAATAACCAGACATACAAATTTCAATTTACGAATTACGAATTACGCATTAACCAGGGTTGAGCTATCAAATTTTGTTTGCTTATGATTTCCACAAAGCAGAAGTCTTTTTATGGTATTAGTTCACTGCTGCCATTTACGATTATGGATCGTTACTTGCTCAGTGAATTGCTCCCACCGTTTTTGTTTGGTGTTGGGGCGTTTTCATCAATTGGTGTGACAATTGATGCTGTATTTGACTTAGTCAGAAAAATTGTCGAATCTGGGCTACCTGTAGGCATCGCTATTCAAGTTTTCTTATTAAAGATGCCATATTTTATTGTGTTAGCTTTTCCTATGTCCACGTTGTTAGCTACTTTGATGACCTACAGCCGTCTTTCGAGCGAGAGTGAACTAATTGCACTACGTGGTTGTGGGGTGAGTGTCTATCGCATGGTGCTACCTGCTGTGATGTTAAGTTTGGTAGTCACAGGTATGACTTTTGTATTTAACGAACAAATTGCACCAACAGCAAATTACCAAGCAAATCAAACTCTACAAAGTGCGTTCAAATCTGACAAGCCACTTTTAAAACAGCAAAATATTTTTTATCCAGAATACCGTGATGTACAAGAGGCAGATGGAACTAAAAGCAAGATGTTGGCACGGCTATTTTATGCTGACCAGTTTGACGGTAAACGCATGAAAGGTTTGACAATTATTGATCGCTCTACAGAAGGTCTCAATCAAATTGTTGTGGCAGAATCGGCTCAGTGGAATGGTTCGCAAAGTGTCTGGGATTTTTACAATGGCACTATTTATTTAGTTGCTCCCGATCGCTCTTACCGCAACATTTTACGTTTTGAACAGCAACAACTCAAATTACCCCGCACACCACTCAGTCTGGCAGAAAAAAGCCGCGACTACGGCGAGATGAATATTTCTGAATCTCTAGAACAGTTGACGGTGGAAAAATTAGGTGGCGATCGCCAAAAAATTCGCAAGCTGGAAGTCAGAATTCAACAAAAAATTTCTTTGCCATTTGTCTGTTTAGTTTTTGGCTTGGTAGGTGCAGCGATGGGAACCATACCTCAACGTACTGGGAGAGGCACAAGTTTTGGGGTATGCGTCATCATTATTTTTAGTTACTATTTACTGTTTTTTATTAGTGGTGCAATAGGACAAGCAGGTATTCTCTCTCCTTTTATGGGTGCTTGGTTGCCTAATTTTATTTTCTTAGGTATAGGTTTATTCTTATTGATGCGAGTAGCTAAACGTTAACGTTGCTCTTAACCTATCATTGGGCGTAGATATATGGAGAAATTCTGTCATTTGAAATCATATAAATAGCTGCCTCAAGAAAGAGGTTGTTTTATAGCTGGTAATTCAAAATTTATTTATGTTAAGTAAAACAAAGTTAGCTTGTCAGTTGACAGCTAGATTTGTTGTCTTGAATTGTTATCCTTGTGATTTTTTAAGCATGGATGATATTGATGTTCTTCACTCCCACGCATAAATTTATGATGAAAAGTATAATTTTTGGTAGCTTATCTTTATTCCTGATATCTACTGCTATTGCCCCTGCTTATGGAAGGGAAAAAACAGTGATAAATGTTGCAGCCTCAGGTAATATCTCACGTTTAACTACTTCAATAGAACCTTTTAATCTTGTAGGTTTGGCTTATCAAGGTCAGTTAAAAAATCAAGGTATTCCCGCTTATGGTAGCCTGGTTCAAGCATATCTAACTAGACAAATTAGTGCTAAAGATGTTGTTCGCAGCGCAGTTTTGGCTAACAAATTACCATCACAGGTCTTAAATGACCAAGAATATATCAATGCAGTCAAAGATACTCTTGATGGATTTGCCAGAAATAACATCATTAATTAATTCACAGCGATCGCCATCTTGTCCTAATATTCACCCTCTCAAGATATCTTAATCTATACGCTCTTTGCCATAACTGGTAAAGGGTGGCTTTTTTTTCGGTGGATCTACTTATAATAATTCCAGTATTCACCAATCACTTCCCATTACTTATGGCAATACTTCAACTGATTGAACCTGAAGTTAAAGATTTGGGTGGGTTTGTAGCCCGCCGCAGTTTGCCATATCCTCATCGCCAAATGGTCGGGCCGTTTATTTTTTTTGATCATCTTGGCCCGTCTGTTTTGCCAGCTAATCAAGGCATTGATGTCCGACCACATCCTCATATCAATCTGGCAACGCTGACTTATTTATTTGATGGTGCTATAATGCACCGCGATAGTTTAGGTACGGTGCAGGAAATTCAACCAGGTGCAGTCAACTGGATGACGGCGGGAAAGGGTATTGTACATTCAGAGCGATCGCCTGATTTTGACCGTCACAACGAAGCTACTATTCATGGCATTCAAACCTGGATTGCTTTACCTGTCGAATACGAAGAAATTGACCCTTGGTTCGCTCATTATCCTGCTCAAACCCTTCCTAGCTGGGAAGAAAATGATGTTACCATCAAACTCATTGCCGGAGAAGCATATGGTTATACCTCACCTGTGAAAGTTTTTTCAGCCATCCTCTATTTAGATGCAGTGTTGTCTGCCAATACTTTCTTTACTATTTCTACTGGTTATTCAGAAAGAGCCGTATACAGCGTTACCGAAGGATTAAGTATTAATGATGAACCACTGGAGCCATATCGCCTTGCCATCCTAGAGCCAGGTCATGAGATCAAGGTTTCCGCGACTGTCGCTGCTCGGTGTATTGTGATTGGCGGTGAACCATTGGGTACACGCTACAAATGGTGGAATTTTGTCTCTAGTCGGCCAGAACGGGTAGAGCAAGCTAAAGCTGATTGGCATAACAACAGCTTTGCCCCAGTACCAGATGAAACAGAGTTTATTCCATTACCAAAAGTGGTGACAGAGGCAAATCCTTTGTAGAAATGATGAAAATACCAATTGATGAAAATAATCCAATATTGTGGTGTTTAAGTACAAGAATAATTCGGCGTGTAAGCGACCCCGAATGGGAAGACTATGTTAGTTCAATTGGTCTATTTCACCTCAAAGAAATTCGTAGTATTGATTTGTGGTGTAATCCTCACGCTTTTGGCTCATTCGTAATTCGTAATTACGGAAGTCTCACAGAATCTAAATTTTAAGGTTTGAATCTGTTGCCGAATTTTAGATAATTGGTATATTTTTATTTTTTTACTCTGTTCTAGATATACATAGCAAAGTAATCATTATAGATTTCTGTATTAGTCATGACGGTGCGTTCTATTTGTTTCTGTTCTTCATCTGTGGCTAGATCTAAGCTTTCTTGAGGAATAAAGTCACCACAATATTCATTTGCTGGGACGGCAGCATTCATCTTTTGAGGATAACTCAATTTGAGATTATTCATGATAGTAATAAACTGACTGCGGGTGCGATCGCTAAATCTGGGATTGAGGCGCTTTTCTTCGCCAATCGTAGAAACTGTACGTCCTTTGTAGTCATGCGCCGGATATACCAAGGTATCGTCTGGCAAGGTGAATAAGCGTTGTGTCACGACATCATATAAAGTTCCAGGATCACCATCCTGAAAATCTGTGCGTCCACAACCACGAATAAATAAAGCATCGCCAGTTAATAAGTGAGTTTTGTTCACCAAATATGCAATGTGACTGGCAGTGTGTCCTGGTGTGGAAATTGCTTCGATGATAACTGATCCCGCTTCAAGGATTTCGCCACCAACCAGGGAGCGATCGGCTTTGGTCACAGCCGGATTTTGGGGAACAATCACCTGACAGCCTGTTTTGCTTCTGAGTTGACCTGCGCCTGTGATGTGATCGGCATGCAGGTGAGTTTCTAGACAGTAGCGTAGTTTTAATCCCAGTTCATCTAAGGATTGCAAATCGCGGTCAACTTGCTCTAAGACAGGATCAACTAAAACCGCATCACCTGTTTGCCGATCAGCAATTAAGTAGGTGTAGCTACTGCTTTCCGGGTCAAAGAATTGCCGAAACAGTAAAGTTGACTGAGATATTTCCGAAGTGCGATCGCTTGTTTCTCTATTTAACAAAGGCACAGCAGGAATAGACCGTACACGCACTGGTAGTGACTGCAACAACGTCTGAGCTAATTCCTGCGCTTGTAGCCGTAATTCTGGAACAGCAATAGTTTCCCACAAGTCGCCCTTACGAGGAGTTCCCAAGGTATAAAGCAACGACGAAACTTGCTCATCTGCTGTATATAAAGCACCGTGAGCATCTGTATCTAACCCTAAACCGATCGCATTGGGACGAATTAATTTCTGCGATCGCAAATTGGCAATCAGAGGATGAGACTCTCGGCGGTAATCTGCTGCTACTCCTGTACAATTCACCACTCGTTGGACGTGTAAGACGGTATTGGTCTGAGTTTTGCGCTCAGATATAGTCACACCTACACCGTCTGGCAATGTTTGATATTCCCGAATTCGCCCTGCGGCAATGATTAGTTGACCAGAATCCAGCATTTCTGTCATCACATCTGCTACTTGTTGAGCAATCCGGTGACGATGCACGTCCCAATAGGGTGTCAAATGACGCAAAAAACGCTGCTTTTCTACAGTCGGTAGTTTTTGCCAGATTTTTTGACTAATCGGACGCAACGAATCAATCACTGCTCGCCAGTCGTAACCTTGGGCTGTCGCAACTTCTACCTCGGTACGTAGCCGACGTAACCAGCCACATGCTGTTGTTGGTGAGGTTTCGAGAGTTAAGAAGTTGGCATAAGGTTGCGCTGCTTGATGTTTTTGCGGGAATAACCCTCGGCGAGACACAGCATAAATCTTACCCCGATGTTGGCGATCGTGCAGAGATAAAACCATATCTACCATCGTCAGTCCTGTGCCAATTAGCAGCACAGACGCATCAGGATCAAGGTCGGCTAGGGCATCGGCTGACCAAGCATTTCGCCGATAACTGTCATTGTTAGTATCTGCATGATGAATATCGGGTGCTGTAAAGGGCGAGTTTCCTAATGCCAATACCACTTTGTCAGCGGTGAAACAGCGATTACTACGCACAGAAATCATCGCCGCTTTTCCTTCCGGTTCTATCCCTACCACTTCATCACTCAAGCGTTCTAGTCGGACATCACTAGGTGCTGTAGCTTCGGCTTCTGCCAAAATCGACTGAATATATAAACCATAAACTTTACGTGGTATGAAGCTACTAGCATTGACTTCTTCCGAAAAAAATGCCGCTAACTCGTTGTGGTTGTACTGAAGCCACCGCAGCAGATGTCCCGGATCATGAGCAAATGCACTCATGTTACCGGCGGAGACATTCAGCAGGTGACAATTGGTTTCTGTGCTGTAGGCAATGCCTTTACCAATTTGATGACTACGCTCAATTAGTTTAATGATGAGGGGTTGGCTTGCTGTTTTCAATAGGTGCGTAGCAACTAGAGAACCACTAAAGCCTCCACCAACAATAACTATCGTGGTTGGAGTATGAGTAGTTAAAGAATTAGGCTTCATAGCAGTCTCGTCTCAATAGTTACAGCGATGTCAAGTCTGTTGACTAGGAATAAATTTATTTCCCACCCTGGCAACAATATTCAGATTTGATGTCATATAAATTCTCATAATACCTGCTTTACCATATAAAGTACATCTAATCGGTAGAAAAACCGTATTTTTAATTACATAGCGGTAATCAATACCTTTGCCAAACATAAATTTTAGAAATGGGTAAGGTAGCCACCATCAACTGCTAAAACTTGGCCTGTGATGTAAGATGCGGCTGGAGAAGCGAAAAACACAACAGCACCTGCAACTTCTTGGGGATTTCCCCAACGACCGAGAGAAGTTCGCTGTTTTAACCATTGTGCGACTTTGAGATCAGCAACTACATCTGCATTGCTCTGTGTGGCAAAAAAGCCAGGAGCAACTGCATTGACGGTAATTCCAAAGGCTCCAAGTTCAGCAGCAAGGGTGCGGGTTAAGGCTTCAAGACCGCCTTTAGCTGTTGTATAAACTGCGTCGCCTGCATCTGCAAGTTGTCCTGCAATTGAGGTAATGTTGATGATTCGACCTTCACTCTTGTGTATCATCAGTTTTGCTGCTTCTCGTGACAAATTAAATGGTGCAATCAAATCAGCATTGATTAACCGACGCACTGCTTCCATTTCAAACTGAAACAATCCACGGCGATCGCGCATTCCCACATTATTTACGAGAATATCTAAACAGCCGTACTGTTCTTGAATCTCAATAAACGCGCTTTGAACCGCAACTTCGTCTGTCACATCAAATGGTAACGAAAAACCTAATCCGCCGATTGATTCAATCACCGCAACTGCTTGATTAAGCCGTTCCAGGTTTCGCCCATTGACGATAACATATGCACCGGCTTTAGCAAGTGACTTGGCAATTTCTAGTCCTAAACCTTGTCCTGCTCCAGTTACTAAGGCAATTTTTCCAGTTAAAGAGAAATCTGATAATGTCACAATAATTGCTTCTAATACTAGAAATGCCCTTACCAAAAGGCAAAGGGCTACGCACTCAGGAAAAAAGAACACTGACGAGAAAATTTAAATTTTAGATTTATAACTATTTTAATACACCGAATAATATATCGAAATACCGGAGTTAGCAAGTGAAAATTGGATGATATTCCAACTTCTGTTCCAGCATAGCGTAGTGAGAGGGTAATCGCGCCTCATTGAGAATAAATGAGTAAATGTTACTATCTACGGAAATATTAAATGTTAATGCACCCTTATGCCTCCTTTTCTTGCTGCCGGAAGCATTTTTATTGAGAAATCATCTCTAATTTGACTATTGCTGACTGGGTTGCTAATTTTTAGAGGACTCTCAACATATGCGATCGCCTACATAGTTAAATTTTTTGATGCGATACCAGTAATGATATATCCGGCGATATCCTAATTTCTCATAAAGACTTACCGCCGGAGCATTTTGAGCCATAACCTGAATATAGGCAGATTGCGCTCCTGCCTGCCATGCCCATGAAAGCATCTGTTTGAGTAACTTCGTTCCGTATCCTTGGTTGCGAAATTGCTGCCGAGTCACGAGATCAAAAATCCCAAAATAACCATTGTTTACAACACCTAAAGCACAAGCTACCGCTTGACCATTTTCTTGAAGAACAGCAAAAACAGATGGAGTCGGAATTAAGTGCAAGATTTTGATGTGATTGTTCTGATTATCTAAATCGACTCCTAAAATTTCACAGTAAGTACGTAGCCAAGATACTGGTTCTAATGTAATTAAAGAAATTGACTGATGATGTGTCGAATTTAGCTTTTGATAAAGCACAAGTGAGTGGTCAATATAAGCATAGCCTGCTGAAGCAAGGTAGTTATCTAATGTTGGTTCAGTTGAGTCATTAACAAACGATAGCAGCCTAAAAATTGAGGGTTGTAAACGTTTTTTGTAAAAATACTCACAATGGTCAATCATCATAGATAAGTTGCTATTGCCAGGGTTGAGTACATTGACAGAATTAGCACGCTTGGTATGTCCATTGGCAAAGCGCAGAATCCAACCATAATACTCTACCTGCTCGAAAGCAGGCCAAGATGCGAAACTTGCTAATTCAATTTCGAGCCGAGAAATCATTAACTAAGTAAGAGCTACTTTGTTTTTAAGCAAAAGTCTTGAGTAAGCATTTGTTAAATCTTATGCTGAAAAATTCTCAAGATATTCTACTATAATCTACCGGAAGTCGACCAATTTACCGTAAAAATATTAAAGTCTGATAAAAAATCAGGCTCGAAATTAGAGGTATATACTCAATATGAGTTTGACGCAGAGTATACAATCTTTCAAATCTAGAAACTATCGTCTATTTTTTTGTGGTCAAAGTTTATCTATGATTGGTAGTTTTATGACAGAAACTACCTTTGCATGGCTAGTTTATTCTCAGACAGAATCAGTAGCTTTACTGGGCTTAATTGGTTTTCTGACTCAGGTTCCTAATTTAATAGTTAGCCCTTTAGCTGGTATTTGGATAGAGCAGATTAATCGACGTAATATTCTAGTTACTGTGCAATTTATCATGATGATTTTGTCGTTAACTTTAGCAATGCTTGCTTTAACAGGAACGATTAGTATTTGGCAGATAATTTGTGCAAGTATATTGCAAGGTTTACTCAGTAGCGTTGAAACACCTGCTCGTTATGCCTTCATAATGGACATAATTGAAAATAAAGAAGATATTACTAATGCAACGGCTCTCCATTCTTCTTTATTGAGCGGTTCGCGGATTATAGCTCCGGCGATCGCCGGGATTGTAATTGATAATCTTTCGGCCGGACATTGCTTTTTAATTGATGGAATTAGTTACATTGCTATACTTTTAGCTTTATTAGCAATTAAAGTTAAAAAGCAAATAATATTACACCAGAATCATCGAAATAATATTTGGAGTAATTTAAAAGAAGGATTTATATATAGTTATAATTTCTTGCCTATTCGCTCAATTTTATTATTGATAGCATTAATCAGTTTTTTGGGAATGCCCTATTTAAGAATTATGCCTGTTTTTGCTATCCAAATTCTTCAGGGAGATGCCAATACTCTGGATTTATTAACGGGAGCATCAGGACTAGGCGCATTATTTGGTGGCATTTATTTAAGTTCCCAAACAAATGTATTGAGACTGAGTAAGATTATTGCCTTGGCTCCAGCTATATTTGGTACAGCGCTAATTACTTTTTCATTGTCGAGAAGTTTTTGGTTTTCGTTAATCATAGTCCCAATAATAGGTTGTAGTTATATTTTAGAGTATTCCTCTAGTAATGCTGTTTTACAAATAATCTCAGATGATGAAAAAAGAGGTCGGCTTATGAGTATATACAATATGTCAGTTATGGGTATAATTCCATTTGGGAATTTATTTATCAGCGGATTAGCGAGTATATTTAATGCCACAAATGCTTTAATATTTGGAGGTGTATGTTGTATTATTGGAGCAATTATTTTTTATTATTTATTACCAAAAATAGATAATTTATTGCATCCAATTTATATTAGTAAAGGAATAGTGGAGGAGTAGCTTATACTTAATTGCTCATATTTGATTAATTGTCACCAAGCACTGCTTTTCCAAACTGAGAAATAATAAAAAAGGCAGATATATTACCTGCCACACTATACTTGATGCTTAGAAGCGATCGCAGTTCACAACCAAATATCCGAAGTACAATCACCACCTGGATAGCGCATTTCATGAGCGCGAGCCGGGCCGGCTGGTTCTTTACCAAAGTCAACGTAAAAATTCTCGTTGATTTTCATTCCGCCATTTTCGGTGTCGCAATCAATCTGCAATAAATATGAGCCTGTTTTCGATAAGTCAGGGTAAAACTGATTATCCCAACTGCTGAATAGGGAATTAGTGACATAAAGCCGCTTACCATCCAGACTCAGCTGTAGCATTTGTGGGCCACCTGCTAATTTATGACCTTGGACTTCGCCACTTAACCCTTGCAAGCCTCCACACCAAACTTGACCAGTCAGACGCGGATGAGCGGGATCGCTAATATCGTATTGCCGAATATCTCCGTGCAGCCAATTGGAGAAGTAAATATAGCGATCGTCCATTGAAATTAAAATATCTGTAATCAACGATGGCACAGGTATAGGCCAGCCTTCCAGTTCTATTGATGGTATATCGATGACTTTTTCTACTTGCCAATGACCATTAGATTTGTGCCAATGCCAAACATTACTGCTGAGTGCGGCAGCAACAAATCCATGAGTACTGTCGGGGTTGTGATGAAAGCGCAGTTCTAGAGGGATTAAACCTTCTTCTCCCAGGTCAACAGTTTGAATAATTTCGTGAGTTGACCAATCCCAGAAATATATCTGGTGTCCATAGTTGTCAGATGCTATGTCTTTGAGGTCAAAGCCGGGGTAATATGTTTTAGGTGCTGCCCACTCACTACTCACCATGACGTTATGACGCGGCTGATACCAAAAGTCATAGTTAAACCGCATAGCATCGGCTTGACGTTCCCAGCGTCCAGCAATGTCAAAGTTCTCATTTAGTAACAAAAAACCACCAGGGCCATTGCCTTCACTGTCACCTAACATCGAAATCATCACATTACCATCCGCTAGGCAATGTACTGTATGGGGTGCAGTTAAGTTAGTTTTTGCTGTAATTTCTTCTGGTTCAATAACTTTATACAGTTTTGGTGCTTTTGGCTGTGCTGTATCAACAATATAAATCCGACTAGACCGTTGTCCAGGAATCACACTAAATCGTCGAGATTTACTAGCATCACTATGACAAGAACTACAAGCATTCCAGCCAAAGTGATGTAATTCATCGCCAATATAAGGCATAGATAAACGATGAATTACTTGCGAGTAGGTTTGAGAGTTAGGATCAACGTCTACAGTCGCTAAATAATCTGGTTCTTCAATACCTGTACCTGTATAAAGCGCGATCGCATAAAGCACTTTTTCGTTTTCTGCCTGGATAGCTGCTTCTGGAGAAGCGTAACCAGGGCCACAGCAAGCATGAGTCATCGTTTAACACCTTAATCAGCTTCAGAAATGGCGACTTTCTTCTAGAACTTATTCTCGTCGTTGGCGAGGGCGGGATACTTTCAGTCCGGTTTTGCCGAGATTGACGTATTTCATTGTCCGACTGACTAATTTTTCAGTACTGATTCTTCAATTTTGCGATCGCAGTTCTTGATTCACCACTGTCTATAGGGTTAAATAGTAACTTTTGTCCTGTCAGGATCTTTTGATGTATGAACTTTCATAAAGTACTAAAAACTGATGGATTTACCGTGTTTATTTCTGCAATTAGAATTTCCCACAAATCAGCTTGAAAAGCAATAGACAATCAAAGAAGCACAAGTTCAATCACCTAAAAAATCGAGGAATTTGCCAGATATACACAGTATTTTTCAATTCATCAGATGGTTGCAATGAGGCAATCATCCATAAAATAAAGTTGATGTGCAGCATAAATTACATTCGATAAGTGGCAACATGATTAAACTCGACCAGTTTTTAAAGTTTCTAGGTATAGCCGCAACTGGAGGTCAAGCCAAACTGATGATTATCAATGGTGATGTGAAAGTAAATGGCACGGTTGAAACTCGGCGAGGACGGAAGTTAGTATCAAGTGACCAAGTAACAGTAGCAGGACAAACTTTCAAGGTTGAGGACGTAATTGAATAGGAATGTTGGTGTTAGCAAAAATCCGCCAGTTCCGGGAAAAACTCAGCGATTTCTCGGTTTTTCTACTTCTTCCAAGGTAACTTTGTACCCATCTCGGTTAATGCCGAGAACACTAAATACATAACTAGTAACCCAGCACTGATCAGAAAAAATACAATGTCGTTATTCATTGGTAAAGTGGCAATTTTAGTTATTTGGGTGAGGTGTGTTTTTGCGAGTAGTGATGAAAGCTCAGGCGATCGCATTATTTTAGGACTTACGCACACTCTACGAATTCTTGGCGTTCTTGGCGCTTTGGCAAGTGGACTCACCAAAGCGCGGTTCGATAAATTAAGCTTTGTGGCAATTTTTGCGTAAGTCCTATATTTGTTAGCGATTTAATAAAATAAATATATAAGTATTAATTATGTAAAATAGCTTTTTTTAACTGTTGAGTGTCTTTTCAATTCGACGGTCAGGGATGAGCCAGATGACTGCAACCAGAACATATAATGCACATCCAAGCCACGGTTTGACAAAGGCAAGGGGAATTGCAACTGCATAAATCAACACAGATATTTTGCCTTTAAAGTCTCGACCAACGGCAGTTGCCAGCTTTGAGTCTTTACCATGATGAGAAATTAGAGTCTGGGTAAGAATATAGTAGGCGATCGCCGCCAACAAAAGCACCACACCATAAAGGGCGACAGGTAAAGCTGTAAACTGGTTTTCTCCCATCCAGGCAGTAGCAAAGGGAAGTAAGGACAACCAGAACAACAAATGTAGATTTGCCCATAAGGTAGAACCATTAACTTGCCGGACTGCCTGTAGCAGGTGATGGTGGTTGTTCCAGTAGATACCAACTTTTACGAAACTCAGCACGTAACTGAGAAATATCGGAATCAGCGGACGCAGTGAGTCTATATCACTACCATGAGGCACTTTCAATTCAAGTACCATAATGGTGATGATAATAGCGATTACACCATCACTAAATGCTTCTAATCTTCCCTTTCCCATCGGTGTACATAGTCTCGTTTTGCTTCTGTAAATTACCGTGTTGGTAAGCACAGAGCAAGTATTTAATGAAAGATTTTACAGAACTGCTCCAAAGAAAGACTCTACAGCTTTAGTTAAAAATTTAGTGAAAATTAAGTTAGGTGATTTTCTAGTAGAGATGCGATCGCTTCTGGATGAAGTTTTTTATACTGCTTTTTACCAAGTAACAATACACAGTTAGGTGCGCTGCTGCAACGCTTTTGACAGCCTGTGTGTTCTATTTTTACTTTGTCTCGCAAACCGCGATCGCACAAAGTTTTTTCTAATTCAGATAATAAACCTTTTCCACCTCGTTTCACGCAACCAGATTTTTGACAAACCATAATTTTGGCTTGGGGTTGTGGAGATAAATCTTGATTTGGGCAAGTATCAATTGGTGTTATTTGATGTGCTTTAATTTTAATCTCACCTGTGTGGGTGTTTACTTTACTCACACCACAAACGCGAATTTGTTCACCAGGAACTAAACTACATTGCAACGAGCTACGCAATTCTTTTGGTAATTTAATATGTAAATTTCCCGAAGGAATTGCTAATTGTAAATATTTCGCTTTTCCTGATTTAATACCAGCAAAACCTAGGAATTGCCCTTCTAGATTCAATTCCGATAAGCTCAGATATTTATCACCCATGTTAACTACTCAGAATTCTACTAAAAAATAATTAACCCCAAGCGTTGGGGCATTGTTGTTCATGCTGAGTAAAAAGGAAGAAGGAAAATTGGTTGTTACCTTTTGCCTTCTCTCTTTACTGTTGACTTGTAATTTTTAAGCTAGACTCTAACAAGAGCCTGAAAATCTCTCTTCTTGAGCCTCCTAGCCTCTTTCTTCAAGCCAAGCGTTTAGCTTCGACAGTTTGAGGTAAATTTGCAGCATCTGGTATTTCCCGAAATTCTAATTCCCAACCATTAGCTAAGGTAAGAATCTTTCCAACTTCACCGTCTGTTTGTTTAACTACTACTTCTTCTAAATCTTTTTTAGCAACATAGACTGTTAGTTTGCCAGCATCATTCATCCGTAGCATTACTTTCATGATTTTCCTCAGCAGATTCTAGTTCTTTTTTGCGACAACCAACAACAATTCCTTTATCTAAGAAATGCACAGCATAGATATAGGAACGTTGTAAAAAAGTACCTATACTTGCTACGTAGCCAATATCTCCTTTTTTCGCTAAAATCTCACCAATATCTCTACCAGGGAAAGTCCCATCGTTTTTAATTTGTTTACGAAGTCTGACTTTTTCTCCAACTTCAAAATCAGGTTCTGACTCTAATTCGTATTCATCGGATTGCATGAGAATACCTCTGTTCTTTTACCAAGTTCAACAGTTCTTCTGTTGTGAGGCTACGTTTTTTCTTAACTGATTGCTGGCGAACTGCATCTAAAACAGACTGGGTTTCTTCGGGGTTGAGAAAGATACCATGCTGCTGGAGCAAGTTAGACACCAAGTGCTTTCCAGAATGTTTACCTACTACTAAACGTCTTTCCCAACCGACTTCTTCAGGTGCAAAGGGTTCGTAGGTGTTGGGGTTTTGTAATACACCGTGTGCATGAATTCCAGATTCGTGAGCAAAGGTGTTTTCACCAACAATTGCTTTCCAAGGTGGTACACTAGCACCAGCAGCGGCGGCTACAAGTTGCGACAACTCCAACAAACGGGGTGTATTAATCCCCATATCTAAGCCATAAATGCGTTTGATGGCCATGACAACTTCTTCTAAAGCGGCGTTACCTGCTCTTTCCCCTAAGCCGTTGACTGTAGTGTTAACTGATGCGGCTCCACCTTTAATACCAGCTAGTGCGTTAGCTGTCGCCAAGCCAAAATCGTTGTGGGTGTGAATTTCTACAGGAACCGACAGCCAGGAAACAAGGCGTTTAACTTTCTTATAGGTAGTGAAAGGATCGAGAACGCCTACGGTGTCGCAGAAGCGAAATCGAGATGCACCCCATTCTTGAGCATACAGAGCAACATCTAACAGAAAGTTTTCATCGGCTCTGGAAGAATCTTCGCCGCCGACTGCAACCCAAAGACCACGATCGCGGGCAAAGCTGATACAATCTTTGAGTCTTTGCAGACTTACCCGCCATTGTCCATGAAATTTGGCAGCAATTTGGATACCCGAAACTGGAATTGCAATATGTACTCGTTGCATTCCACAGGCGATGGAAGCTTTAATATCTGAGATGACAGCGCGGTTCCAAGCCAGAAGATTAGCTTTTAATCCTAAGTCAGCAATGATTGAGATGGCACGAATTTCTTCTTCACCCATCGCTGGGATACCAACTTCTAATTCATGCACACCGATAGCATCGAGAAATTTGGCGATCGCAACTTTCTCTTTTAAGCTAAAAGCAACACCTGCTGCTTGTTCGCCATCGCGTAATGTAGTGTCATTAATGATGATTTCACTCATTTCCAACAGCCTCATAGGAATTTTTCTGAATATTCTTTCTGGAGCGTTAACTATTTTCCGCAACGCTAAGTAAAGGTAAATGCTATAAATTAATACAATTAATATTTTGTCTTCATCATTCTTTAATATTAACCAGATAAAGACATCGCATCTGTATGACAGAAAACAAAACAGCAGTATAATTTAACCACCATTTTTACTATTGTCATGCACACTTTTTTCGAGTAGGAGATAGCCTAGATAGGTGTTAACTAGACTAGAAGTTAATAAGAAAACAAATCCACAAATTAAGCTGGAAATCATAGTGCTATCTCCCAATAATTGCAAGTCATTTCTGCCAAAAAGTTTAAGCTGGCGATCGCTATCTCATTCAAACTGAAAAGTCTTTTAGGGCTGGGCATCTAGCCAATCTAAAATCTGTTCTAGCTGTTGTAAGTTCACCAGTCCATACTGCCAAAGCAGCATCGGTAATGGAGCATCATCAAATTTTTTGTGTCGCAATGCTACAGCAATATCTGCATTAGTAAGTTCGAGTTCTGTATGTAAAAAATTGATGAATTTTAACTCTTTCGTGCGGGTGGACATAATTAGGCAGGGAACAGATAAGTATAGTGAAGAATTAAATGTTGAGAATGTAATTTATGAAACTGAAAAAACTCAAGCTAGAAATATTAGAGAAGCTAAATTTTTTCGGTTTTCAAATGCAGAGTTCACAAATCCCAACAGTGTTCTAACCAATTGACTAATTCTTGACGAGGGGCAAGACATTGCATAATGGTACTGCGGACTAAAATTGCTGCTAGTAAACTATTTACTTGTACCCGTAAAGAACCATCTGGATGACAAGAACAAGGAATCATCAACTCTTGCAAACGGTGGTAGATTCGCCAGCGATCGCTTAAAGGAATCTGTAAAACTTGGTCGCCTAAAGTGTTATTAGTCATTGGTCATTTGTCCTTTGTTATTTGTCCTTTGTGTAAAAATTAGTTACTATGTTTCATTCTTTTAACTTTTGACTTTTAACTTTTGACTTACTTATCGACTCTTGACTTTTAAGTTTTTGTTCAAGTTGCTCAATGCGAGAAAGTAAAGAACGAATCACAGTGGCTTCGACATCCGGGAGTTTGTTGTGTTCTAGGGGAGAGTGATTGCTATCTTTACGAGAGATAATCCGTCCGGGCACGCCGACAACTGTGCAATCAGCAGGAACATCGCGCAACACAACCGAACCTGCACCAACACGGACGCGATCGCCAATTTGAATATTCCCTAAAACCTTTGCACCTGAACCGATCACAACATTTTTACCGACAGTTGGGTGACGTTTCCCACTTTCCTTACCAGTGCCGCCGAGAGTCACGCCTTGGTAAATCAGCGTGTAGTCTCCCACAATCGCAGTTTCACCAATCACAACACCCATCCCGTGGTCGATAAATACCCCTTTACCTATCTCTGCACCTGGATGAATTTCAATTCCGGTTAAGAATCGACCAAGATGAGAAATTAAACGTGGAAAGAAAGCTACCCCTCGACGATGCAACCAGTGGGCGAGACGATGTAAACATAGTGCGTGTAATCCAGGGTAGCAAAACACCACCTCCAACCAATTACGTGCAGCAGGATCACGTTCAAAAATAATCCGAAAATCACTCAACACTGGCTCAAAAGAAAAGCCAGAGAGTAAATTTTTCAGCAGGGATGTTTTTACAGAATCTGGCGCTACTGTCGCTTGGTGATTACTGTCTAATGACTGTTGCATCTGTACTGTCTGGGTAAAAAAGCCTTGTGCTATTTTTATGCTTATATCAGGCGACTCCCAACAGGACAGTACACTCTATGTCGGTTGGATTTATTGTATTTATTAAGGTTGTACTCAACTACTTCAAAGCTTGATTTTAAATTAATTTAAAATTTCTTTTGGGGTGGGGGTGCTAGTGTTTCAAGGTAGGGGTACTAGTATTTCTTGGGTGGGGGTTTAAGAATTGCGGTACTCACCATCAAATGCTTTGTCTGACAAAGTTTGCAGCTATTTAGCCAAGTTATTTTACGATATATTAAGCTGTACTCAATTGCCCGGAAATAGAGTGTAGAGACGACTACAACTTAATTTCTGTATCTCTAGTTACGATTGTAATTTTACGATTTTGCCATCCAAAAAACCGATTTCTTTACTTTGTTTTAGCCTTTATTTTTTGTAAATATCTATACTTTTCAAATCGTTAAATTGTAGGGTGCGTTACGCTTTGCTTGAACGCACCGCATTTAGAGTATCATCAACTTGTTCGGTGAGTTGCCGCATGGAAATTAACAGTTCGGTGAGCGTGGTGATTTATCCTAGCCGAAACATAGATATTGGTGAACGACAAGATTGCTATGAGTTATTTAACAGTGATCGCATCAGTATAATTTACTTAGATGAGTTAGGTGACATTGCATCACTGCCAATAAGTATCGCTACCATCAAATTAATCATTGAAAATGAAGAGACAACCATTTCTACTGCTAGAGAATTAATCAACCAATTCGCAACTGCCACAAAAACAACTACTAGAATTAATAGAGACAATCCTAGTTTACAAATTGCCTAACATCAGTCGAGAGGAGATAGAAGCCATATTTGGATTAAGTGAGTTAAAGTAAACACGAGTTTATCAAGAAGCTAAACAAGAAGGTCGCATTGAGGCAAAATTAGAATCTGTACCTAAACTGTTAGCATTGGGTTTAACTGTGGAACAGATATCGCAGGCTTTAGATTTGGATATTGCACAAGTTCAGCAAGCAGCAAAGCAGACATCACCAAATCGGTGAATTATTTATATGGTTCTACAAATTCAACCCAGTCAAAAAAAACCAAATGTTAGTTGGGAACCACTTCCAGCCGATTTCATTTTACCTGACAACCCAGTGGAAAATATTCAGCAGCCAACTCTTGCAGCAGCACTTACTGATGCTTTGGGTGCTAACGGACACATCCAACCCCAAATGCTGATAGGCTCTAACTTTGGATTAGTAGCCACAATTAACAGAAAAATTGTTGTCAAAGCACCTGACTGGTTTTACGTCCCGCAAGTACAACCTGTAGCCCCCGATGTAATTCGTCGTAGCTACACCCCCAATTTAGAAGGTGCTGCTGTGGCTGTAGTAATGGAATTTCTCTCAGAAACAGAAGGTGGAGAACTATCTATTCGCTCAACGCCACCCTACGGTAAACTTTATTTTTACGAAAAAATTCTCCAGGTTCCAACTTACGTCACTTACGATCCCTACGTACCAAGCCTAGAAGTACGCTACTGGCAAAATGAACAATATACTTTGCAAACAGCAGATGCAAATGGACGTTATTGGATTCCAGAATTAGAGTTATTTCTTGGAATTTGGCGGGGTGAAAGACTTTGCCAAACTATTAATTGGCTAAGGTGGTGGGACACAGAAGGAAACCTGCTGTTGTGGAGTAGTGAACAAGCCCAACAGGAACGTCAACGTGCGGAACAGGAACGCCAACGTGCTGATATTTTAGCAGCTAAGTTACGTGAGTTAGGTGTTGATCCTGATGCGATCGCCTAAAACCTCACGCAGAGACGCATAGTTGAAAAATGTGTCTCTGCGCGAAACATCAGTTATTCACAGCGATCGCAATTTTACCAACCGCCCGCTCACTCTCGCTATAAGTATGAGCCGCAGCTACTTCTTGCAGTGAAAAAGTCCGGTCGATGACTGTGCGAATTTTACCCGCCTCAATCAAGTCTTTTAAATAAATCAAGTCTTGGCTATTTGGTCTTTCAATCACTAATTTCACTTTTTGACCAGGTAAAAATGTTGTGAAAAAACCTTGGATCACAACTTCAGGCGTAGGCAAAGTTGTAATATAAACTCCGTTTGGTTTCAGCACTTCTCTACAAGTAGAAAATGCTCGTTTGGCAACTGTATCAAAAATAATGTCATACTTTGTTGCCTCGGCGGTGAAGTCTTGTTGCGTATAATCAATAACGCGATCTGCTCCTAAAGATTTAACAAAATCTAGGTTTTTTGTACTGCTAACTCCCACCACTTCTGTTCCCAACGCCTTAGCAATTTGCACTGCAAATATACCCACGCCACCCGCAGCACCATTAATCAAAACTGTCTGTCCAGCTTGAATATTTCCCAAGTCACGTAAAGCTTGTAAAGCCGTCAGCGCGGCTAAAGGTACGGTGGCTGCTTCTTCGTAGCCCAAATTCGCTGGTTTGGTTGCTGCCAAATTTTCAGGAATCGCCGCAAATTCCGCATAAGCACCACCAGGAAAGCTAGTGCTGCCATAAATCGCATCTCCTGATTGAAAGCGCGTGACTTGCGAACCAACACTCACTACTTCTCCCGCCACATCAAACCCCAAAATCAACGGAAATCTATTGCCCACCAACAAACTCAACATTCCCTTGCGAATTTTCCAGTCGATGGGGTTAACGCTGCTGGCGTGGACTTTCACCAGTAATTGGTCAGGCTTGATTTGCGGCTGCATCCAATCTTCATACTGCAAAACATCAGTGGTTCCATAACCCCGGATAATGACTGCCTTCATAGCATTCCTCCTATTGAAAACAGAGGCTAGAGAAGATAGATATTCATAACCTCATTGTGGGCGTTATTAGCAGTGGGGGACTAGCTTAAAAATTGCTGAGTGCCGAGTAGAAATACTAGTCCCTAACCCCTTTAGCCTCTAGCCTCTAACCTCTAGTCCCTAATCCCTAGCCTCTAGTCCCTAGCCCCTCTTCTATTGTGACGTACTTAACTTTTTATGCTATCTGTTAGATATGCTGCAATTTGCATATCAAAATATTTTACTTTTTATATAAAAAAATTAATTTCTGCAAATTATATTCATTAATTTCACTTGATTCAAAAGCCTTGAAACCCAACATTATCATACTCTCCAGTGCAATTTAATTTCATTAAACTTAGAAAAATTAAGAAAACATAAATTACATTTTTCCCTAAAAAAAAATGATATGTTGTATACAGAATTGAATTTCGCACGTATCTGGAGTAGTACCAACAAATCTGCTCCAGTTTTTCCCCCTAAATCCTTTAGCCGTCGTGATTTTTGGTAGGATTTCAGGGGTAGCTGAGTACAACTTTTTGTATCCCGAAATTAGCAGCAAATGGCTTAAAAGCTTTGCTGCTATTGGGTTATAGATGAGTACAAAGAAATCCTAAACCCCACTCTAAAAATACAAGAACCCTGACCTAAAAATACTAGAACCCCTACCCGAAAAAAATTTTATAAACTTTTTTATAGC
Source organism: Nostoc sp. CHAB 5844 (assembly GCF_020829595.1). Taxonomy (GTDB): domain Bacteria; phylum Cyanobacteriota; class Cyanobacteriia; order Cyanobacteriales; family Nostocaceae; genus Nostoc_B. The sequence goes on along the minus strand of NZ_JAIVFW010000001.1, from coordinate 171,900 downwards.
TGAATATTAAGGTTTCCAGATTTGAGTACAAATCTAATAAATCCAATAAATTCTATTCAGAAATAGCCAGCAACCGGGGTAAAAACCGGCTGCTATAAATCATATATCGCCAATCACCAATGGCTCAAAACAAAACAGCGAGCCAAAAGTGAGTGGAGGGATGAAATAGCACCATGCCTCGGTGAATCGAAGTCACGGCTGTACACACCAACTCTACCCACAACCTAAAAGTTGACACACACCAGCCGAAACACAAGGATTCATAGCCTGCCATCATCAGCGAAGTTGCCCACCAAGTAACTTTGCTACAACCCAAGGATGCACCCTGCGGGCAGTGTTATAGCCAAGCCAGTGCTTTGCGCGGGTTTCCAAGGCACTCCGTTGGGCGGTGAGTCCAGTGCTGCGGGAGGGTTTCCCTCCGCAGGCAACTGGCGAACCCGAAGGGCTTCGCCGACAGTCACGGAAGTGCCACCGCATTGTAGCAACTGGCGCGTGACTTCCATTCTACTAGGGCAGACAAAATAGCAACGGCATCTCCCACAGTGGCAGCTTAGTCCACCGACATTTGCGAAATTCAATGACACCACAGGTTACAAGCTCCTCCGTTACTGAATCGACACCTACCCAAGCAAAATCTGGTGGTTGCGGATGCGACAGCAAAAGCAGCGCCACCGTGGAAATGGACGAAAAGCTCCAAGAACGTATTGCTAAACATCCCTGCTACAGCGAAGAAGCTCACCATCATTACGCGAGAATGCACGTTGCAGTTGCACCTGCTTGCAACATTCAATGCAACTATTGCAACCGCAAATATGACTGCGCCAACGAAAGCCGTCCTGGTGTAGTGAGCGAATTACTCACACCCGAAGAAGCAGCACACAAAGCTTTAGTCATCGCAGGTAAGATTCCCCAAATGACCGTTTTGGGAATTGCTGGCCCTGGCGACCCCCTAGCCAACCCCGAAAAAACTTTCCGCACCTTTGAGTTGATTGCAGACAAAGCATCAGATATCAAGCTTTGCCTATCAACCAACGGTTTGATGCTAACTGAATACATTGATCGCATTAAACAATTAAATATAGATCACGTTACTATCACCCTAAACACTATCGACCCAGAAATCGGCGCGCAGATTTACTCATGGGTTCACTATAAGCGCAAGCGTTACAGAGGCATTGAAGGAGCCAAAATTCTGCTCGAAAAGCAGTTAGAAGGCTTACAAGCTCTGAAGGAAGCCGACATTCTGTGCAAAGTCAACTCCGTGATGATTCCCGGAATCAACGACCAACACTTAGTTGAAGTCAACAAAGCAATTCGTGAGCATGGTGCATTCTTGCACAACATCATGCCCTTAATTTCTGCACCAGAACACGGCACACACTTCGGCTTAACAGGTCAACGCGGCCCCACCCAAAAAGAACTCAAGTCAGTCCAAGACCAATGCGCTGGCAACATGAAAATGATGCGCCACTGCCGTCAATGCCGTGCAGATGCTATTGGTTTGTTGGGTGAAGACCGCAGCCAAGAATTCACCAAAGAGAATTTTTTGGAAATGGCTCCAGAGTATGACCTCAGCAAACGCCAAGAAGTACACGAAGGTATTGAGAAATTTAGAGAAGAAATCAAAGCAGCCAAACAAAAAGCTGTAGAGACGATACATGTAACGTCTCTACAAAACAATCCTAAAATCTTAGTTGCAGTCGCAACCAAAGGTGGCGGCTTAGTTAACCAACACTTTGGTCATGCCAAAGAATTCCAAGTTTACGAAGTTGATGGCAACGAAGTTCGCTTTATCAGTCACCGTAAGATTGATCAATATTGTCAAGGTGGATACGGTGAAGCCGCCACCGCAGAGAATATCATGAAAACAATTGCAGATTGTAAAGCAGTATTGGTTTCTAAGATTGGCAACTGTCCTAAAGAAAAATTGCACGCAGCTGGCATACAGACTGTTGAAGCTTACGACGTAATCGAGAAAGTTGCTTTAGAGTTTTACGAACAGTACGTCAAAGAACAATAGAAAGTATGAAGTATGAAGGCTGAAGTATGAAAATTCTACTGCTCCGCAGAATAGAGTTCATGAATTAAAGACTAAAAAATTTCATACTTCATACTTCCCACTTCATACTTCATACTTCACACTTCATACTTCTTTCATTCGCAAGGAGAATAATATGGCTTATAAGATTACCAGCCAGTGTATTTCTTGCAATCTCTGTGATTCTGTATGCCCCACCGGAGCAATTAAAGTAGAAGGCACACGCCACTGGATTGACCCCGAACTTTGCACAAACTGTGTTGGTAGTATTTACACAGTGCCTCAATGTAAAGCTGGTTGCCCAACCTGTGATGGTTGCATTAAAGAGACAAACGATTATTGGGAAAGCTGGTTTGCTAAATATAACTGCGTTATAAGGAAATTAACAAAAAAACAAGATTATTGGGAACGTTGGTTTGACTGTTATTCAAAGAAGTTCTCTGAACAAATGCAAAAGCATCAGGGTGAAATTTTAGGGGTATAAGAATGAGCGTCATTTATCTTGATAATAATGCGACTACTAAGGTAGACCCACAGGTTTTAGAGGCAATGATGCCCTACTTAACCGAATATTACGCCAACCCCTCAAGTATGCACACCTTTGGCGGGCAACTGGCTAAAGCAGTGAAAACAGCCAGGGAACAACTAGCTGCCCTCTTAGGTGCAGATGAATCAGAAATTGTTTTTACTAGTTGTGGAACCGAGGGAGATAACGCAGCCATTCGCGCCGCTTTGTTAGCCCAGCCAGAAAAACGCCACATCATCACCACCCAAGTAGAACACCCAGCGGTGCTGAATGTCTGCAAACAACTAGAAAACCAAGGTTACAGTGTTACCTATCTTTCGGTAAATAGTCAGGGGCAGTTGGATTTAGATGAACTAGAAGCCTCTCTGACAGGGAACACCGCCTTGGTAAGCATCATGTATGCTAATAACGAAACAGGTACGGTTTTCCCGATTGAGCAAATTGGATTACGCGTCAAAGAACGCGGCGCGCTGTTCCACGTAGATGCAGTGCAAGCAGTGGGGAAAATTCCCCTGAACATGAAGACCAGTACAGTAGATATGTTAACTATGTCTGGTCATAAGATTCACGCACCTAAGGGTATTGGCGCGTTGTATGTGCGCCGGGGCGTGAGATTTCGTCCCCTGTTAATTGGTGGACATCAAGAACGCGGTCGCCGTGCGGGTACAGAGAATGTTCCTGGTATCGTTGGTTTAGGTAAAGCAGCTGAATTAGAACTGCTGTATTTAGAAGAAGCAACCACCAGAGAAAGACAGTTGCGCGATCGCCTCGAACAAACTCTCCTCGCTAAAATCCCTGATTGTGAAGTTAACGGCGATACTAAGCAGAGATTGCCCAACACCACCAACATCGGTTTTAAATATATCGAAGGTGAAGCAATCCTACTTTTGTTAAATAAACACGGTATCTGTGCCTCATCTGGTTCCGCTTGCACCTCCGGTTCACTCGAACCATCCCACGTTCTTCGGGCAATGGGTTTACCATACACAACCTTACATGGTTCCATTCGCTTCAGTCTTTGTCGCTACACCACCGACGCTGAAATCGATCGCGTCATTGAAGTCATGCCCGAAATTGTAGAACGTCTCCGCGCTCTGTCACCTTTCAAAAACGACGACGCAGGTTGGTTGCAATCGCAAGAACAAACACTGGCACATCGATAAATAGGTTACAAGTTACAGGTTACAGATAATTTTCTATCATTTATCACCTGTCACCTATCACCTATCACCTCTCTCCACTCAGCACTCAGCACTTAAAATATGTGGGACTACACAGATAAAGTATTAGAACTGTTTTACGATCCCAAGAATCAGGGAGCGATTGAAGAAACGGGTGAATCTGGAGTTAAGGTTGCAACGGGGGAAGTTGGAAGCATTGCTTGCGGTGATGCTCTCAGACTACACCTGAAAGTGGAAGTAGAATCTGATAAGATTCTGGATGCCCGCTTCCAAACCTTTGGCTGTACCAGTGCGATCGCTTCTTCTAGTGCGTTGACCGAAATGGTTAAGGGTTTAACTTTAGATGAAGCCCTGAAGGTATCTAACAAAGATATTGCAAATTACCTCGGCGGCTTACCCGAAGCCAAAATGCACTGCTCAGTTATGGGTCAAGAAGCTCTAGAAGCCGCAATCTATAACTATCGTGGCATTCCTCTGGCTGCCCATGACGACGATGACGAAGGCGCTTTAGTTTGCACCTGCTTTGGTATTACTGATACAAAAATTCGCCGCGTAGTGAAAGAAAATAACCTTACTACTGCTGAGCAGGTAACAAATTATGTCAAAGCTGGTGGCGGATGCGGTTCCTGTTTAACAAAAATTGATGATATTATTAAGGAAATAGAGCAGGAAGTTGCTACAGCTAGTAAAAACAGCAATAACAGCAGAAAAAATCCAGAAATTCTTAACTCCGGTCAGATAGCCACAAAACCACTGACCAATGTCCAAAAGATTGCATTGATTCAAAAAGTTCTTGACGAAGAAGTAAGACCCGTCCTGATTGCTGACGGTGGAGATGTAGAACTGTACGACATAGACGGAAATACAGTTAAAGTAATCCTCAAAGGTGCTTGTGGTTCTTGTTCTAGCAGCACCGCCACATTAAAAGTTGCGATTGAATCCAGACTGCGCGATCGCATCAGCAAAGAAATCGTAGTTGAAGCAGTCTAATAAATGGTCATTTGTCCTTTGTCCTTTGTCATTTGTATTTAGCTAATGACCAATGACCAATGACTAATGACAAATGACAACCAAAAGTACTTCATAACAACCATATGTGTATTATGCCAGATCGATTTTCGGTAGAGCGATCGCCTCCGGCGGCGTTCTAAAACCCCCTCACAGCCATAGCTCAACAGGCGTGAGATTCTCAAACAAACGCAAAGACCGACTAAACCAACCAATTGTAGGAAAAGAGAACCATGACTGACGAAAGAATCAGACAGATAGCCTTCTATGGTAAAGGCGGTATTGGTAAATCTACCACCTCCCAAAACACCCTGGCAGCTATGGCAGAAATGGGTCAACGCATCATGATCGTAGGTTGCGACCCGAAAGCTGACTCTACCCGTTTGATGCTGCACGCCAAAGCTCAAACCACCGTATTACACTTAGCTGCTGAACGCGGTGCAGTAGAAGACCTAGAACTCGAAGAAGTAATGCTCACCGGTTTCCGTGGCGTTAAGTGCGTAGAATCTGGTGGCCCAGAACCCGGTGTAGGTTGCGCTGGTCGTGGTATCATCACCGCTATTAACTTCTTGGAAGAAAACGGTGCTTACCAAGACCTAGACTTCGTATCTTACGACGTATTGGGTGACGTTGTATGTGGTGGTTTCGCAATGCCTATCCGTGAAGGTAAAGCACAAGAAATCTACATCGTTACCTCTGGTGAAATGATGGCGATGTACGCTGCAAACAACATCGCTCGTGGTATTTTGAAATACGCTCACTCCGGTGGTGTACGTTTGGGTGGTTTGATTTGTAACAGCCGTAAAACTGACCGTGAAGCCGAATTGATCGAAAACTTGGCTGAACGTTTGAACACCCAAATGATTCACTTCGTACCTCGTGACAACATCGTTCAACACGCAGAATTGCGTCGGATGACCGTTAACGAGTACGCACCAGACAGCAACCAAGGTCAAGAATACCGTGCATTAGCTAAGAAAATCATCAACAACGACAAACTCACCATTCCTACACCAATAGAAATGGACGAACTAGAAGCACTGTTGATTGAATACGGTATCCTTGATGACGATTCTAAGCACGCAGAAATCATCGGTAAGCCCGCAGAAGCTACCAAATAGGTAATTCCGTAATTAGGAGACAAGGAAAGTCTGAAGTCTGAAGTCTGAAGTCTGAAGTCTGAAATTTCCCCTCATTCAGCTTTATCTTCTACCTTCATTCTTCTCCTCTCCCTTCTTTCCCTCCATTTCCCCATCCGTAACTGTTACCGAGGCAGACTATGACACCTCCAGAAAACCAGAATCTTGTAGATGAAAATAAAGAACTTATTAAAGAAGTTCTTCAAGCTTATCCAGAAAAGTCTCGTAAGAAACGCGAAAAGCACCTCAACGTCCACGAAGAAAACAAGTCTGATTGCGGCGTTAAGTCTAACATCAAATCCATTCCTGGTGTAATGACCGCTCGTGGTTGTGCTTACGCAGGTTCTAAAGGTGTGGTTTGGGGGCCTATTAAGGACATGATCCACATCAGCCACGGCCCAGTAGGTTGCGGTTACTGGTCTTGGTCTGGTCGTCGTAACTACTATGTAGGTATCACAGGTATCAACTCCTTTGGTACTATGCACTTCACCTCCGACTTCCAAGAACGCGACATCGTATTTGGTGGTGACAAAAAATTAACCAAACTAATCGAAGAACTCGAAGTATTATTCCCCCTCAACCGTGGTATTTCCATTCAATCTGAATGTCCCATCGGTCTAATTGGGGATGACATCGAAGCTGTAGCTAAAAAAGCTTCTAAGCAAATTGGTAAGCCAGTTGTACCTCTACGTTGCGAAGGTTTCCGTGGTGTATCTCAGTCTTTAGGACACCACATTGCTAACGACGCTATCCGTGACTGGATTTTCCCTGAATTTGACAAGCTGAAGAAAGAAAACAAACTTGACTTCGAGCCAAGCCCTTATGATGTAGCCCTGATTGGTGACTACAACATCGGTGGTGATGCTTGGGCAAGCCGGATGTTATTAGAAGAAATGGGCTTGCGTGTTGTGGCTCAGTGGTCTGGTGACGGTACACTGAACGAGTTGATTCAAGGCCCTGCTGCTAAGTTAGTTCTCATCCACTGCTACCGCTCCATGAACTACATCTGCCGTAGTTTGGAAGAACAATACGGTATGCCTTGGATGGAATTCAACTTCTTTGGCCCCACCAAGATTGCTGAATCTCTACGCCAAATTGCAGCTAAATTTGACTCTAAGATTCAAGAAAACGCTGAAAAGGTTATCGCTAAGTACACACCAGTGATGAATACGGTACTTGAAAAGTATCGTCCTCGCTTGGAAGGTAACACCGTAATGCTGTACGTAGGTGGTCTACGTCCTCGTCACGTTGTTCCCGCTTTTGAAGATTTGGGTATCAAAGTTGTCGGTACAGGCTACGAATTCGCTCACAACGACGACTACAAACGTACTACCCACTATATCGATAACGCCACCATCATTTACGATGACGTTACCGCCTACGAATTCGAGGAATTCGTTAAAGCTAAGAAGCCTGACCTAATCGCTTCTGGTATTAAAGAGAAGTACGCCTTCCAAAAGATGGGTCTACCTTTCCGTCAAATGCACTCTTGGGATTACTCAGGCCCTTATCACGGTTATGACGGATTCGCTATCTTCGCTCGTGATATGGATTTAGCACTCAACAGCCCCACTTGGAGCTTGATTGGCGCTCCTTGGAAGAAAGCTGCTAACAAAGCTAAGGCTGCTGCTTAATTCCCAAGAATAAAACGGATAGCCTGGGGTTTTTTGCCCCACGAACTAAGGGAAGAATGGTGAATGCTGAATGCTGGATGAAGACTTTTATTCATTATTCATGATTCATCACTCGTGACTCCCAAGGGGAGGTGCGAAGTCCCCAGGCTCTCCCAACACTTCAATGACTACACCAACCAGCAAGCGTAGAGAGACAGACAAATGCCACAGAATCCTGACAGAATTGTAGACCACGTTGATCTATTCAAACAGCCAGAATACACCGAGCTATTTGAAAACAAAAGAAAGAACTTTGAAGGCGCACACTCTGCTGAAGAAGTTGAAAGAGTTTCTGAATGGACAAAATCTTGGGACTACCGGGAAAAGAACTTCGCTCGTGAAGCTTTAACTGTTAACCCCGCTAAAGGTTGCCAACCCGTAGGCGCAATGTTCGCTGCTTTGGGTTTTGAAGCTACTCTACCCTTCGTTCAAGGTTCTCAAGGTTGTGTAGCTTACTTTCGTACACACCTCAGCCGTCACTATAAAGAGCCTTGCTCCGCAGTGTCTTCTTCTATGACAGAAGACGCAGCAGTATTTGGTGGCTTGAATAACATGATTGAAGGTATGCAAGTTTCATACCAACTGTACAAGCCTAAAATGATTGCTGTTTGCACTACCTGTATGGCTGAAGTTATCGGTGATGACTTGGGCGCGTTCATCACCAACTCTAAAAATGCTGGTTCTATTCCTCAAGATTTCCCAGTACCTTTTGCTCACACTCCCAGCTTCGTAGGTTCCCACATCACTGGTTACGACAACATGATGAAGGGAATTCTGTTAAATCTGACAGAAGGCAAAAAAGCAGCTACTAGCAATGGCAAGATTAACATCATCCCTGGTTTTGATACCTATGTAGGTAACAACCGCGAAGTTAAGCGGATGCTGGGTGCAATGGGTGTTGACTATACCATTCTGTCTGACAGCAGCGACTACTTTGATTCACCCAACACTGGTGAATTCGATATGTACCCAGGTGGTACCAAGCTGGAAGATGCTGCTGATTCTATCAACGCTAAAGCAACAGTTGCTCTCCAAGCTTACACCACACCTAAGACCCGCGAATATATCCAAACCAAGTGGAACCAAGAAACAAAAGTTCTGCGTCCCTTCGGTGTTAAAGGTACTGACGAATTCTTGACTGCTATCTCTGAATTGACTGGTAAAGCGATTCCTGAAGAGTTGGAAATCGAACGCGGTCGTTTAGTTGATGCTATCACTGATTCTTACGCTTGGATTCATGGTAAGAAGTTCGCTATCTACGGCGATCCTGATTTGATCATCTCCATTACTAGCTTCTTGTTAGAAATGGGTGCAGAGCCTGTACACATCCTCTGCAACAATGGCGACGAAACTTTCAGGAAAGAAATGGAAGCAATTCTTAACGCCAGCCCCTTCGGTAAAGAAGCTAAAGTTTGGATTCAAAAAGACTTGTGGCACTTCCGCAGCTTGCTCTTTACTGAGCCTGTAGACTTCTTCATCGGTAACTCTTACGGTAAGTACCTGTGGCGCGATACCAACATCCCAATGGTGCGGATTGGTTATCCTCTCTTCGATCGCCACCACTTACACCGCTATGCTACCCTCGGCTACCAAGGTGGTCTAAACATCCTCAACTGGGTTGTTAACACTCTGTTGGATGAAATGGATCGCAACACCAACATCACTGGTAAGACCGATATCTCCTTCGACTTGATTCGCTAGAAATTGCTCCAAGCTTGTTTGTTAAAAACAGCTAAGTAAGTCAAAAGGTAAAAGGCAAAGAAATTTACTCTTTTGCCTTTTGACTTTTTACCTTTTACTTTTCAACCTAACCTATCTCTTAACTCAGTATCTCTATCATGGACAGCATCAATCACACCCACCCTCACGTTCATTTCCATCCACCTAACTATAAAAAGTCTCCTGTACTTAATCCCTTACGTCGTCTGGTGGACGGAATTAATGTTAAAAATAATCGCTTCGCTCATCTAATCTGCCAGGTAATTCCTTGCTGTTGTCCTTTTGAGCGAAATATTAGTTTATTTGGACGGACTTACCATATTCCGGCTTTATGTAAGCTGAATCCTCTCTATGATGAGTTTGTTGGCTTACGTTTTCGGGCTTTGTCTTACCTCGCTGATGAATGTGGTGAGGATGTGACAAGGTATATTTGCTAATTATTACTCATTACTGATTCAATCTCGCCTGAAGATATGGGTTTGGGGCTATTTCTAAAAGTATATTTGTGTAGTTATATAAATGTCTCACCCCAAAATCAGGTAAAAATTTTTATCCTTCGTAGTGAACGATACTTTTAAGTTTCTTGTAAAAGTCGATGTTATAGAAATGAATTACTGATGCACATGGGGAATTGTGTGTCGGGTATAGTGAAGATTTTTGCAGGAAGTTTTTGTAACAGTTAACAGTAATCGGTAGACTTCTTGCGTAAATATTTTTTTGTCTCACGCATAGACGCGGTAGCAGCTTCCCGCAGGGTAGGCGCAAAGGCGCAAAGAAGTCTAGTGAATTGATCAGTGATTATTGTTAACTGTTTTTTCTTAAATAGGACGAAGAACGAACCGCAAAGGACGCTAAGGACACGAAGAGATAAGGGTTTGAGAGAGTTCTTAAGCTAATAATCACAAAAGTTTGCTTGTTGAGACCGCAAGGGGCGCGCTGGCTCCCCTTGCGGGTTTCCCGACAGCCGCGCGACTGGCGTGGCTCTTGAGCAGAGGAGCCAGTGCGTTGCGGTGAATCAGTGCGGAGGGAGGGTTTCCCTCCGCAGGCAACTGTGTTAGCGCAGCGATCTTCGACGCTCTTGAGCGTCACCCGAAGGGAGGGAACCTCCGTTGTAGCAACTGGCGTGAGCAGGGGAGAGGGTTTAAAGTTTTTCCCCAAAATTTCAATTGTGCAACTTGTAAGCACAAAAGCTTACTTAAGTTCTAATCAAAGAAGAATACTAAATTTTTATCGAACCACAGAGGCGCGGAGAACACAGAGGAAGAGAGATGAATACCCAAAAGAAGGTTAATGAACTGCTGAATGAGTCGGGATGCGAACATAATCAGCAGAAGAAGGGCGAAAAGAAGAATAAGTCTTGTACGCAACAAGCGCAACCTGGGGCGGCTCAAGGTGGCTGTGCTTTTGATGGGGCGATGATTGCTCTAGTCCCAATTACTGATGCGGCGCATTTGGTTCACGGCCCGATCGCCTGTGCTGGTAATTCTTGGGGTAGTCGTGGTAGTCTCTCTTCGGGTCCTATGCTTTATAAGATGGGTTTCACTACCGATATGACGGAAAATGATGTGATTTTCGGTGGTGAAAAGAAGCTCTACAAGGCAATTTTGGAGATTCATCAGCGTTATAATCCCACGGCTGTATTTGTTTATGCTACTTGTGTGACGGCTTTGATTGGCGATGATATCAATGCTGTGTGTAAGGCGGCGGCGGAGAAAATTGGAACTCCTGTTGTGCCGGTGATTGCTCCGGGATTTATTGGGAGTAAGAATTTAGGGAACCGTTTTGGCGGTGAGGCTTTATTAGATTATGTTGTCGGGACAGCAGAACCGGAGTTCACAACACCTTATGATATTAACTTGATTGGCGAATACAATATCGCCGGGGAAATGTGGGGAGTCCTGCCTTTATTTGAAAAATTAGGCATCCGCGTACTATCTAAAATCACGGGTGATGCTCGTTATCAAGAAATTTGTTACGCTCACCGTGCAAAGTTGAACGTGATGATTTGTTCGCGGGCGTTGCTCAATATGGCGAGAAAGATGGAGGAGCGATATGGGATTCCCTACATTGAAGAGTCTTTTTATGGCATTGATGACATAAATCGTTGCTTGCGGAATGTGGCGGCGAAGTTGGGCGATCCTGATTTACAAGAGCGCACGGAAAAGCTAATTGCGGAAGAAACAGCAGCTTTGGATATCGCCTTAGCTCCCTATCGCGCCCGACTCAAGGGTAAGCGTGTAGTTCTGTATACTGGCGGTGTTAAGAGTTGGTCTATTATCTCCGCCGCTAAGGACTTGGGGATAGAAGTTGTGGCTACTAGCACCCGCAAGAGTACGGAGGAAGATAAGGCAAAAATCAAACGCTTGCTCGGTACAGAAGGCATGATGCTAGAAAAAGGCAGTGCTCAAGAGTTGTTGCGATTGGTACGAGAGACTAACGCTGATATGTTGATTGCGGGTGGTCGTAACCAATACACAGCCCTGAAAGCGCGGATTCCTTTCCTCGACATCAACCAAGAACGCCATCATCCTTATGCTGGGTATGTGGGAATGTTAGAGATGGCACGAGAGTTATACGAAGCTCTCTACAGCCCTATCTGGGATCAAATTCGTAAACCTGCGCCTTGGGATGAAGAAGCAGGGACTTTAAATAATTTCATGTCAGCAGATGATATGTTCTCTGAAGAAATAGGGATGTAGGGGGGTAAGGGTGGTAAGGGTGTAAGGGCAAGAATTAAAAACGACGTAATCATAGTTACAAATCAACGCTCCTCCCCTACACTCCTATACCCACACACCCTTACACCCATCCTGAAGGGTCAAGGTCAATAGAAGAGGTATTTTAGATGGCGATCGTTACTGTTCCCGAAAAATCAGTTGCAGTTAATCCCCTCAAACAAAGCCAAGCTTTAGGTGCATCCCTGGCGTTTTTGGGATTAAAAGGAATGATACCTCTATTCCACGGTTCTCAAGGGTGTACCGCCTTCGCCAAAGTTGTGCTTGTCAGGCATTTTCGGGAAGCTATTCCCCTAGCCACTACAGCCATGACTGAAGTAACTACAATCTTGGGTGGCGAAGAGAATGTGGAACAGGCAATTCTCACCTTGATAGAGAAGGCCAAGCCAGAAATTATTGGTTTGTGTAGCACTGGATTAACAGAAACCAGAGGCGATGATATTGAACGCTTCTTGAAGGATATCCGCGATCGCCATCGTGAATTAGATCATATCCCTGTTATCTTCGCACCAACACCAGATTTTAAAGGTGCGTTACAAGATGGTTTTGCTACTGCTGTTGAAAGCATAGTTAAGCAAATTCCGCAAGCGGGTGGCATCAGGAGTGAACAGGTAACAATTTTAGCTAGTTCTGCTTTCACTCCCGGTGATTTGCAAGAAATCAAAGAAATTGTCACCGCGTTTGGCTTAGAACCTATATTTGTACCTGATCTCGGCGCTTCTTTGGATGGACACTTAGAGGATAACTATAGCCCGGTGACAGGTAGCGGTACGACTGTCAAACAACTGCGCCAAGTAGGTTCTTCTGCCTTCACCATTGCTTTAGGTGAAAGTATGCGGAGTGCTGCCAAAATTCTGGATGAACGGTTTAACATTCCCTACGAGGTGTTTGGGGAACTGACTGGCTTGGAAGCAGTAGATGAGTTCTTGCAAGCATTATCAATTTTGAGCAGCAACCCAGTCCCCGAAAAGTACCGCCGCCAACGTCGTCAGTTGCAAGATGCGATGCTCGATACGCACTTTTATTTTGGTGCAAAACGAGTATCCCTAGCGTTGGAGCCTGATTTATTGTGGGCGACAGTGCGGTTCTTGCAATCGATGGGATGTCAAATTCATGCTGCTGTCACCACCACGCGATCGTCTTTACTCGAAAAACTCCCAATCAAGAGTGTCACCATCGGTGATTTAGAAGACTTTGAGGAACTAGCAGTAGGTTCTGACTTACTGATTGGTAATTCTAACGTGGCGGCGATCGCTAAACGTCTGTCGATTCCTCTTTATCGTTTAGGTTTGCCCATTTACGACCGTTTAGGTAATGGTCTGTTTACAAAAGTTGGCTATCGCGGCACGATGGAGCTTTTATTTGGCATTGGCAACCTCTTTTTAGAACAAGAAGAGTCAAGAGTCCATAGTCAACAGTCAATAGTCAAGAATCCATAGTCAATAGTTATCACTTATTGGTAATTCATATTGACCAAGGACAAATGACAAAACGCAAAGTCGAGCCGGTCGTGTGGGCGGGTTTCCCGACTTGAACGAACTGGCGTTGAGCGGAGGCTTCTTCCATAGACGCGACAGCGGCTTGCCGCAGGCATCAGAACTTTGTAAGAGAAGACGAATGACAAATGACCATTGACCATTGACAAAGGACAAAACACAATGAAAATTGCCTTTACAACCAGTGACCATATTCACATCAATGCTCACTTTGGCTGGGCGAGAGAAATTGATGTCTACGAAATCAATGCAGAAGGATATCAATTTTTAGAAACTCTCAACTTTGAGGGTGAGTTAAAAGAAGATGGTAACGAAGATAAAATCACACCCAAACTTGATGCACTGGTTGACTGTGCAATTGTTTATGTAACAGCAATTGGTGGTACTGCTGCTGCTAAGTTAATCAAAAAAGGTGTTACCCCTGTTAAAGCACGTACCGAAGAAGAAAAAATCGAAGAAGTGCTAACTAAACTAGTCCAAACTCTTAAAGGTAATCCTCCACCTTGGTTGCGAAAAGCTCTACAGCCAAAAACCAAAAATTTTACAGATGACATTGAGAACGAAGCAACTGTATGACAGCAGATAATACTGTTAATGGAACCACCACTATTGCAGCCTTAAATTCTCCCTTCATTAAGGCATTAGTCCAACAAATTCGAGGACAAGATAGTTACGGATTTTATCGTAATTGGTCAGATGAATTAATCCTCAAAGCTTTTGTTGTTCCGAAAAAAAAGAAACGCGAAATTCCCATTGAGGGTGAAGTTGATGCAGCAACACAAGCCCGGATTTTAGTATTTTTCCGAGCTGTTGCTGCCAGAATTGAACAAGAAACCAATTTGATATCTCAGGTTGTAGTTAACATCAACCATGAGGGTTTCGGCTGGGCGTTAGTTTTTTCTGGACGGCTTTTGCTAACAGTAAAAACCTTAAGAGATGCTCATCGCTTTGGTTTTGAATCTCTAGAAAAGTTAGCAGAAGAAGGTGAAACTTTTGTCCAAAAAGGATTGGAATTAGTTAATCGCTTCCCAGAAGTAGGCAAGATTTAAAAGTGCTGAGTGCTGAGTGCTGAGTGCTGAGTTAGTAATTGAATAACTCATGCGCCATCACTCAAAACTCCTATGTTTGATAAATAGGATGGAGTGATGACACAGGCAAAACAAATAAGTATCGAGGACTTAAAAACTCAAATTAAACGCCTCAACAGCAAAGCAGGTCAAATGAAAATGGATCTGCATGATTTAGCAGAAGGATTGCCAACAGATTACAAACAACTTATGGAAGTTGCGGCGGCAACTTATGAAATATATCGTCAACTTGATGAGTTAAAGCAGCAGCTAACAGAATTGGAGAATGCTAAATGAGTAAAACTATTGAAGAATTCAAAAAATTAAGTGATGCTGAAGAATTTTTGCAATTCTTTGAGCTACCTTACGACCAAAAAGTTGTAAATATAAATCGTCTACATATATTGAAAAAGTTCTCGCAATATATCCAAGAAATTGATGAGCAATCTGCTGATTTAAGTGCGGAAGAAAAGCTTAATCAATATTGCTTGGCTTTGCGACAAGCTTATGAAGTATTTCTCGAATCAACACCCCAAGAACAAAAAGTGTTCAAAGTCTTTAAAGACAAGCCGAAAAATGTAATTACGCTGACAGAACTCTCTTCTGATTAGGAGGTAAATAGTGATTAACCTAACTCCTACCGAGTTAGAACGTTATAGTCGCCAAATGATGCTCCCTAATTTTGGCGAAGCGGCTCAGAAGCGCCTGAAGTCAGCGACGGTTTTGGTGACTGGTGTGGGGGGATTAGGTGGTACAGCGGCGCTTTACTTAGCAGTAGCAGGCGTTGGACGGCTAATTCTAGTCCGGGGTGGAGACTTGCGCCTTGATGATATGAATCGTCAGATTCTCATGACTGATGATTGGGTAGGTAAGCCAAGGGTATTTAAAGCTAAAGAAACCTTGCAAGCTATCAATCCTGATATCGAAATCGAGGCGGTTCATGAGTATATTACCCCAGAGAATGTAGATTCTTTGGTACAATCCGCAGATATGGCGCTAGACTGCGCTCATAATTTTACAGAACGCGATTTGTTGAATGCAGCTTGTGTGCGCTGGCGCAAACCAATGGTAGAAGCTGCAATGGATGGGATGGAAGCTTACCTGACAACGATTATTCCAGGTGTGACTCCTTGTTTATCTTGTCTGTTTCCCGAAAAGCCTGATTGGGATCGCCGTGGTTTCTCGGTGCTAGGTGCTGTTTCTGGAACATTAGCTTGTTTGACGGCGTTAGAAGCAGTCAAGCTGATTACTGGGTTTAGTCAGCCTTTATTGTCACAATTACTGACAATTGACTTCAACCGGATGGAATTTGCCAAGCGTCGTTCACACCGCGATCGCTCTTGTCAAGTATGCGGCAATAATGCGCCTTGGAGATACTCGCAATCTCCATCAATGGAAACCACCAGTAATTTTACAACTTAATAAGTATTTTGTCCTTTGTTATTAGGAGCCAGTGCGTTGGGTGGCTTTGCCGACTTGTAGCAACTGGCGTTCATTGGTCATGTGTAAACACAAAGGGCAAATGACCAATGACAATATCAGAACAATCAATCGCTACAGATCAGGAGATTGAATGACTGTTACTTTAACAGAAAAAGCAGAATTTCGTTTGCGGGCATTCCTGCGAGGTTCCGATGAGAATAGTGCAACTAAAGGTATCCGAATCTCTGTCAAAGATGGTGGTTGCAGTGGCTATGAATATGGAATGGATGTCACTAGCCAACCCCAACCAGATGATTTAGTAATTCAGCAAGGTAGTGTGCTGGTTTATGTTGATGCCAAAAGTGCGCCGTTATTAGAAGGAATCGTGATCGATTTTGTCGAAGGGATGGTAGAAAGCGGTTTCAAATTTACCAATCCCAATGCAACTAGTACCTGTGGTTGTGGCAAATCCTTCCAAGCAGGAGATTGTACGCCGAATGGTGTTCCTTGCAGCTAAAAGAAGTTTCTTTTAGTGTCAAGTTTAACCATAGAAGCTTCCCGCAAACGTACTCCGCGCCAAATGTCAGAGACACTAGCTAAAACTCATCAAATGCAGTGTCTTCCTATTCATACTTTCTCGAAGAGGAGACTGACACACTTCGAGAACTTATCCGAATCGTAAAATTGAGGAGAATCGGAAAATGGCTACCTATCAAGTAAGATTAATCAACAAAAAGGAAGACCTCGATACCGTAATTGAAGTTGATGAAGACACTACAATTTTGGAAGCAGCAGAAGAAAACGGTATTGAACTACCTTTCTCTTGCCATGCAGGTTCTTGCTCTAGCTGTGTAGGCAAAGTTACCGAAGGTGAAATTGATCAATCTGATCAAAACTTCTTAGATGACGAACAAGTATCAAAAGGATTTGCTCTATTGTGCGTTACCTACCCTCGTTCTAACTGCACAATCAAGACACACCAAGAAGCTTACCTCGTCTAAACTAGCGCTTTAGTTGATATTTTTAGCAATTAACAAAAGGATGAAAAATGAAGATACAGCGTTTTGCAAGTACATGAGGTACACCCCTCCCCAACCCTCACGCCACTTGCGTGACTGTCGGCAAAGCCGCCCAACGCAGTGGCTCCCCTTGGCAAGGGGAGGGTGCCGTAAGGCGGGTGGGGTATTTCTGTACCTCACGAAGTTGAAATCTGCTGTATTTTTCTTGATTTTTCATCCTTTACACTTCAATCTTCATCCTGCCAATGTTTACTCCTTTTAATGTAGCTGGTTGTTCTTTAGAATTGCTCAAACCAGGAGAGCAAGGTATAGTAATTTTTCATCGAAATCAAGATAAAAAAATCTTAGAACAGATTACTTCGATTGGAATAAAAATTGGTACATATATTACATTAGAACCGAAATTTTTCTCATTATTAATACAAGTTAATGGTCAAACTATCAATATAAACCAACAACTTGCTCGTACTATTTATGTTCGGATTGTTGAAAATTAATTATATCAAACTACTTATCCCCAGCTTTTAAATAAGTCGGGGATATTGTCTATGCAGTTGATAAATCACTTATTTATAGCTGTCGCCATGTATAATAGAACATAAATTCATCATAAAACCTCTACAACAAGCGAATTTTCGGCCTGTTTACTGCTATATCAATCAATAGCAACGATAACATCTGATGCTTTAATAACAGCGTAAGCTTTTTTACCCTCTGCTAATCCTAGTCTATCGGCTGATGATTTGGTAATGATAGAGACTAACTCTACCCCAGGTGCTAATTCTAAAGTTACCTCGGTATTTACTGAACCAGTTATGACTTTCTTAACGGTAGTTTTTATTGCATTACGAGCGCTAATTTCCATATTTTAATTACCTTTTGAATGATGTTTGTTTCAAACAATACCAATTTTTCGGAGTAAAAAGGATGTTTTTTATAATTTCTTTATAAATTTAGCAGATAGTTTAATAAAATCAGTTAACTAAGTGATTGCTATTAAAAATACTCCATTAGGAGGAGATATTTGATTGTAACAAGCAGCAAAATTCATACTCAATGAATGATTTAATTATTTGAAAGTTTTATCAAAACAAAATTCAGGAGTCAGGAGCCAGAATTCAGAATTGAATTGGAGTGTGACTGGCGGATGAATAAACGGGTTTAAGACTCTGACTAAATCTTCGATTTAGTGGTCTTGGATTAGTGGTTGGTTTGAATCCCTCACTAATTGATTCTGACTCCTGAATTCTGACTTCTGAATTCTTTTTCAAATATCATATGTTTACAAAAACTAATTGAAAAAAATAGGGTTTGCCTAATAAAAAAAAATTGTTTGTGATTTTAAGCTTAAAAAAAACTAATTTGCAAACATAATATTCAAGAAACAAATGTATTTTTTGATGCAAATTGATATTTTTTTGAGTTATTTAACTAATATCTTTATGAGAATATACACTTGTTTATAAAACAAACTTATCAGAGTGATAATATATAAGTAAGCTAAATTGTTGCTAGTGAACCTAAACTTCAGTAGCAAGTGATTACAGGGTTATCCAAGACATTTCTACCTGAATCCTGGTACAACTGAAAATTAGGCAGATGATAGATGCGATCGCTTCAACAATACATTAGGAAAAAATGTGTAAATCTTATACCTAAAATATATGATTCTACTAAGTAGGATTTAAGGCTAATACTGCGTAAAACCTGTGTCTAATTTTCGTAATGCTGAGACTAAGCAAACATAGTTTGGGAACAAGTGCAGCAGTTTAGAAAAATTTCCTTACTTGCAATACATAAGGAGCAGGAATTATGCGAGCCAAACATATTATGAATCAAGATGTAGCTACCATTCGCGGCTCCGCTACTGTAGCAGAAGCAGTAAAATTATTAAGGCTCAAACAACTGCAAGAATTAATTGTAGAACCTCGTCATAGTGGTGATGCTTACGGCATTGTGACAGAGAGTGATATTGCAGGCAAAGTGGTTGCTTATGGTAAAGATCCTCAAAGAATTTATGTTTACGAAATAATGAGCAAACCCTGCGTCACTGTAGATCCTGACCTTGATTTAGAATATGCGGCAAGGTTATTAATTAATACAGGTATGCGGAGTGCGCCTGTCATCCGAGGTGAATTACTTGGGATGATTACTATCAGCGATATTATCCACAAAGGCGACTTTGTAGAAAAACCCAAACTACTATTCTTGCAGAAAGAGATATACAAAGCTGTCTCGAATGCACGAGCAATTTCTGCTAATTATGGGACAGATTCTAAAAGAACGATTGAAGCTTGGGATTTCGTAGATGAACTTGAAGCTGAAGCAGGTTTTTATGGCGCACCTAAACCGGAAAAATCTTCTAGAGAACTATTTTCTGAAGAACGTAAACCTATAACAATTAGTGAACAGCCTAACCAGACAGTGAATCTTGTTTAAGTGTGAGTTGATAGGAGTTTTTACAACCCTATAGACAAGATTTTCAGAGAGTCTTTTGTGAATGGTGGGCATTGTCCACCATTCCCTTTTGTTAGTAATACCAATTCCATAAAAAAATGAAACAAATGCGTAGTAGGGGTTGAACGCAGTGACTTACCAGAATTGAATTGCTATAAAACCATTAGTGCAATATGTAATGTAATTTAAGGTACTTATGAAACAACACAGTCAGCAAGGTTTGAGTGCAACAACTTGTGAATGGTTGATCACTAACAACTACAACCCTGAAAAATTAAATCAGCTTGGTGAAAATGGTGATACAGCTTTGATGAAAGCCACCAGAGAAGGTAATTACTCAGTCGTTCAAGAATTGATTGGTGCAGGTGCGGACATTAATTCCACAAATAATGATAGTAATAATGCTTTATGGTTTGCTTTCATTATGAATTAATTAACTTGCTGCTGGAAATGAAAATTAATATTGATAATCAAAATGATAATGGTGCGACAGTTTTAATGTATGCAGCCTCAGCAGGCAAGGCAGAAGTCGTCAAGTTACTTTTAAAACATCATCCCAATTTAGATTTAAAAAATTTAGATGATTACAAAGCTATAGATTTTGCCACTACTATCGAAGTTTTAAGGATGCTGAAAAATGCTGCAAAATGATTTATCTAGCAAAAACTATCATCAAGCGACTAAACATTCTTACCTATCAGTGCAACTTGATCCTAATTATGTAAACCCTACAACTCAACCATTGGCTTTTAAACAATATCCAAAATTTTATCGTAGGTTGCAATTAAATCTCAATCATCCAATCCATTCATTTATTTACTTAACAGGTGCAATCACTCTAGAGGAGACTTATAAAGATGTAGCTTACAAACTACGTATAAATCCCTCCGCAGGTGGTCTATATCCTACAGAGGTTTATGTACAAATTCGTGGAATACCTGAAATAGTTGATGGCATCTACCATCTAGAAGTTGAGAATAATTGTCTAACACTGATATATGAATTAATCGATGATGGCTTAGAAAGTTATATTATACCGAGCAAATGTATCAAGGGAATCATTTTTTTAATTAGTTGCGTTTATTATAGGTCTAGCTGGAAATATAAAAACAGAAGTCTGAGATATTGCTTTTTAGATAGCGGACACCATTTAGGTACAATTGCTGCATCAGCTTATCTCCATGACAAAGATATCCAGCTAATTTTCGACTTTGATAAGTTAGCTCTTAATTCAGACTTGGGTTTTGAGAATAAAGAGTTTGTGACTGCTTGTATTTTATGCGGGGAAGTAGAAGAAAAGAATGTGAGACGCTTAAGGCTGAAGGTTCCTTTTGTTTGTGGCACAGATTATTTTGAAGCTAATCAATTTATTGAAGATAGCTATCAAGTCACAGCTTTACAAAAGAGTTCAAAGCAACAGTTAGAGCATCCAAAGTTTAAGTTTGACAAGGATAAATTTTATCAAACTGTTTGGCATAGACGTTCAAATAGACGTTTCCGGAAACAGTTGATTTCTCAAGAAGATTATTTCAGGATATTGCAGCAACTAAAGCAACCAATTCCCACAGAAAGTTGTGAAGCAATAAAAGTTTATTCAGTCGTGCATCGAGTTAAGGGGATATCCCCTGGGTTATATCAAGGCAATCATCTAATTAAAAGTGGTGATTTTAGCGAACATACTGGTTATTTATGCATTAATCAAGCGTTCGTCAAAGACGTTGGCGCAGCCATCGCTCGTGATTGTGCAGTAACATTATTTTTTGTGTCCAACCATACAAGTTATCAAACCGCTATGCAGTTAGCAGGTTTTTTAGGACACAGAGTTTACCTGAGTAGCAACTACTTGGGGATACAATGTAGCGGAATTGGCGCTTTTTATGACGATGAAACCCAGAGTTTCTTAGAAACAACCAAGGATATCTTCTACGCAATGGCTATTGGCAATTAGTAGTTTTGTAAGTAGAGATGGTTAGGTATATGTATTGTTTCAATGATGATTACAATTACCGTCCAATGCAGCTAACATCGGCAGATATTATTTTGCGGCAACAACTAGAGCATTCTATTAGTAAATACTTTTACGAATCGTGCGATCGCACGATTCAAAATCTTCTATCTAATTGTCGATGGTATGTCACAACCGATGCCAGCGCAATGACAATAGTAATTGAATGTCCAGACCCTGTTACCAACTGGCGAGTATTACAACAAATCGTACCAATGGGGACATTACTCCAAACAATTGTTAGCAGTGCAAAAATTCGCGTTTGTCCTCCAGAAAGCCAAGGTATACCTTTTGAAATGAGAGTAGATGAACTCGCTGTTTACCGTGACATGGCTGGATAGTCACAAATGACAAATGACAAATGACCAATGACTAATTACTCTGTCTGATAATTGCAACTACCTCTTCAAAAACCAGATCAGCAGCATGTTTCACCACAGGACTTAACTCCAGTCCAAGACCAAGATTTGCCGCCTCAATTAAATAAACAGTCACATCTTCAGGAAAATCATTCTGAAATATTTTTCGTCCGGCGGCTAATGCATTATCCCAACGAAAATCATGCAAGTTATAACTAGGTTCCGGCAAAGCTTCCAATTCTTTGCCCGGAACCTTAAATATTGCACCCGCTTCAGAATTAGTTGAACTAGCATCAATAATCACTAATTGTTTACTACCTCTAGCTTGAAACATTACCTCCATCCCTGCGGTTCCACAGTCATACACGCGCACATTGGAGTGAGGATTTTCGACTAGATATTGTTGTAAGCGTTGGGCGATAATTACACCTACAGCGTCGTCGCAGCGATTGAGATTTCCGCATCCAATAATAGTTAGCATAAATTACTAATTGTGACACTATACTTAATTTTTAATAGTGCAACTTTAATAAAAAAGCAGTTTATGTCACAAGAAGATTGGTACAGCATTAAGAATTACTATCAAAATCCGTCAATTCCTAATCGACATCTTTCTTTTGAGGTTATGGTTTGGTTGGTAGACCAAATTATTGAATCTAGGTTTTCAAACCTATTTTTTCCTTTGCTATCACACCAATCTCTCCATATTCAAATTTCTCATGATTGGCGCAAAATAAGTCAACTACCTAAAATTACTATTTACCCCAAGCGGAACTGGTTAACATTTCACTACTGTATATTTGATGAATTTAGCAAGTATCAGTTCGATGAATATAAAGTTATGGTTGACCAGTCTGATTATATTACAGAAACTATGTTTACACTTCTTGAACGCCTTGAAAACTGGTTGAACAATGTAGATGACTAAAACATAACTATTTTAGGACTTACGCAGACTCTATGATTTCTTGGCGTTCTTGGCGACTTGGCGGTACCCTTCGGGAAGCCGCTGCGCGTCTACGATAAATTGAGCTTTTTGGCTATTTTTGCGTAAGTCCTGTATTTTCTTCACACTCTTTGCGCTCTTTGCGCCTACCCTGCGGGAAGCCACTTCGTGTCTAATGCGGTTCGGTAAAAAGTTAGCTTATGATTACATCCAAGCTAGAAAGAAAAACTTCTGAAATAAGTCTACTATTGAGGTGTCGAAATTCGACACAGACTGCTCAACTGATATTGGAAACAAAGCTTAACAATATCCCCAGCACCTTATCGACAGGAGGAATGTTGTACTCTGTTAGCCCAATTGTGACGGTTTGGGATTCTAGTTTGAGAAACTTCCAGCGATCGCCTGACGTAATTGCACCGTAAATTATAGGTATCGGACTATTGTTCATTTCGTTAAACATCTGGGCGGCAACCATTTCAGCAATACACTGTCCGATACCTGGATTCAAGTCTGCTTTTTTCGCTTCAACTACTACAAGGGCGGGAGCTTCAATCTCTAGTTGTTCTGGAGAACGGCTGATCAAAAAATCACAAACACCGCTTAATCCTAAAGCTGGATCTACTGTAAAATCTGTACCAGAAAATAAGCTAATTTCTTTAGATAAAATATCTTTTAATTCTGAAAGGATGGGAGACACCAACCACTCACTTCTAGCTTTTTCAGTATTAACTGCCAGGGCTAAACTTAAGCGTTTATTAATAGTTTCTGTTAAAAATTGGCTAGGAGTGACAGATTGAATATCTTGGAGCAAATCAAAAGGTTCGATTACCGTAAGCCTAAAATCCTTTTTAACCTTTTTGAGTGTAAAGTCACTGTAGGGCATAATTTAATTCTTCATCCGCTTGTTGTATTCTTATGTTACAACTTAAGGGCTTTGCCTCATAATATAGACAAAGCCTCTGAATAGTTAACAAATAAACACAACCTAAAACATTACATTATATTTATCAGCAAGTTCAGATAGCTTTTCATACTGCTGAATTGCGGCTTCGGTGATTAACTTTTTCGCTTCTTCTGGAGTTGTGCCATTTTCGGGAATTAAATACTTGACATAAAGAGAAACAAAATCAGCCATGATTGCTGAACCTGTCAAACCATGACTATCAGCTTCTTGACCAGCTATTGTTGATACTAGACCAGCTTTAATTGGGTCTGGCTTCACTTTCATAAACTGATCAATAAGTTGCCAAATATACTCATTTGGAATTAAATTGTCTAACTTGGTTATGTCTGGAGTAAATTCTATACCTGCGGCTTTTGACTGCTCTAAAACACACCATTCTGTAAATTCTTGCAGCGCTGCTTCAGGAAGTTTGGGAAGATATTTGTGTAGTTCTAAATCAGACACAAGCTTACCTTATAAATTTCAGATTTGTTGAAGTGTATTAAAGCAAGCCTAACGCACTGCTTCTAGTAGTTTTAGTGTATTACGCTACGGCTGTTGAATAATATAGTTAGATTACTAAACTTGGATAAAGTGTCTATAGCCTAATTTTTCACATGAATTCTTCAGCATAAAAGTAATCGAAGCTTTTTAATGTGAATTCTGTCAGTAACCGAACAATAAACTATTGCCGCTTGATAGAGTCTAAAGTGTTCCAGCAGCATTTTATGAGGTCAGATATGATAATCAATAGGTAAAACCCCAATAAAGAAGCCGTTAAAATTAGATAGACATTTGACATATTTATCTATTATAATAGGCTTATTAACCAATACACACAAGTGACAAATAATTTATGCGTTTGAAAAGATGGGAATCTCCCCGCCGAGAAGGGAGAAACGATAAAGGCAAAGGTGGTTCAGCAAGAAAACGGCAACTAAAGAAACAAAGACAAATGCTACGGCAACGATTAAAGGAAAATAATCAACCAGAGAACACTGACAATAATAAAAGAGAGAGGAGAGAAATAATTCTCTCCTTTTTTTTGGCTCATTCTGACAATTTGAACTAATGAGTTTTTCCAAAACGCGCATAAACAAATAAAAATAAAGATTAAGCGCTTTGTTTATCATTAGTACAACTTTAATTAATGATTACGATACATTGATTGTCGTGGAAGTTAAGAAATCCTTTACAGTGTCGTATTCTGTGTCCGAATTATTATTCGTTGTCTTTTATTTGATATTTCTTTCAAGAATTTAAATTATTTTGTAAAATTACTCTAAGCTATAAAAAAAAATTATTAACTAATATAGTTATGTCTATTAATTTAAATACATTTAATTGGTAAATCCTCTTTAAGTGGCTTGACATATAAAAAATTGGTTAAATTTACAATATAATTTTTCTCAAGTAACTACTATTACGTAAAAGTAATTAAGTAGTAATGTAATGTTTGCGTAAACCAATTCCTAGAAAAATATAAAGTAAATATAAAGTTTGACATACTAGTGTAGTAAAGTTTAGTGAAGCTAGTAAGCTAAATTACGGTTGTAATTTTTTGAACAGTCTTCAGCAAACAGAAAAATTGCTGAAAAACTATTTAACATTCATGTGTTCTCGTGTAAAAATGCTACAAGCTCAAAAAAGAGTCAAAATTTATCTAATTGGCTTATTTAAACATTGAGAGTGCCTGAGGTAATCTGTTGCTATTTATCTTTGACACAAGGAGTGAGCTATGGTAGCAGAAGTGTTTCTGCCTACACAAAAAGTACTTGATTTTCCTGTTACTGCCTTACGCTTTGAGGATCAGATACAAACAATAATAAGATGGGCGATCGCTCAAGAAAGCAGAACAGTATGTGTAGCAAATGTACACATGCTCATGGAAGCACACTGGAATCCAGATTTCGCTAACGTACTAAAAAATTCAGATATTGTCACTCCCGATGGTATGCCTTTAGTCTGGATGATGCGTCGAATGGGATCTCGTTATCAAGATCGTGTAGCGGGAATGGATATTTTTGTCGAGACATGTCAACATGCACCAGCACATAATCTTAGTGTTTTCTTTGTAGGTTCACAAACTGAAATTCTTGCCAAGATGCAAGCAAGATTAGAACAAGAATTTCCCCAACTGAAAATAGCAGGGATGGAACCCTTACCTTTCCGCCCACTGACAGAAACTGAAGACGAAGTTTTAATTAATAAAATCAACTCCAGTGGTGCGCGTATAGTCTGGGTATCTCTAGGATGTCCAAAACAAGAAAAATGGATGGCTCAACACAAAGGTAAAATTCGCGCCGTGATGATTGGAGTGGGTGGAGTTTTTCCTGTGTATGCCGGAATCCAAAAGCGTGCGCCCCGTATAGTAAGAGACTTAGGACTAGAATGGCTTTATCGCTGGATTCAAGAGCCACGCCGACTCTGGAAGCGTTACGCAACAACAATACCGCCTTTTATGTGGCTGGCAACTAAGCAATTACTTTCATCAAGTCGTCTTGCAGAAGTCTTCTTTGAAGGAAGCGGGGATTGAGCAACCTAAAATTTGAGAAATTATCAAGCGACCTTTTAGATCTGCCTTGAGATGAGATGAAATCAAAATAGAAATATTTAGCTTAGGTGTATTCTACAATTAGTAAACACCAGTAATAGCTGTTTTCAATTGGTATGAATACTGAGAAACAAATACTAATTTTGGACACAGGGAAGTGACAATCATATTCAACCTAACCTAGATTCATGAAAAATCTTTCTTCTAATGAGAAACAGCAACAGTACTTTAATACCGATCATCTCAAGGCAGATCTAAAAGGTCACTCTGTGCGGGGTGGTGTAGTAACTATGGTTGCTCAGGCTAGTAAGTTTGTTTTACAAACAAGTTCTACTATAGTTCTTGCACGCTTACTTGCACCAGAAGACTACGGCTTAATCGGTATGGTAACTGTGATCACTGGCTTTGCTGGTTTATTTAACGACTTAGGTCTTTCAAGCGCAACAATTCAAAAATCTGAGATAAATCACAAACAAGTCAGCACCTTATTTTGGATCAACTTTGCAATAAGTTGCACTACTGCACTAGTAGTTGCAGGATTAGCACCTGTGATTGCATGGTTTTATAAAGAGCCACGCTTAACTTGGATTACCCTTGCTTTAGCAAGCAGTTTTATTTTTGGCGGTTTAACTGTTCAGCACCAAGCATTGCTACAAAGACAGATGCAATTTAAAAAACTTGCCAAGATCAATATTATTTCGATGTTGGCTGGTGTGGCAACTGCTGTCATATCTGCATGGTATGGTTTAGGTTATTGGGCATTAGTATTGATGCAGATAGCAATAGCCAATACCAATGCTGTGGCTGTTTGGGTTGCTTGCGATTGGCGACCTGGAATACCATTCAAAGGTTCTGATATTCGTTCAATGTTAGCTTTCGGGGGTAACGTTACAGGTTTTAACTTAGTTAACTATTTTGCTAGAAACCTAGACAATATACTGATTGGTCAATACTGGGGTCCGCAAGAGTTGGGTCTTTATGCTCAGGCTTATAAATTACTATTGTTACCAATTACCCAAATCAATGGTCCGGTCACAAGTGTTGCTCTTCCCGCATTAAGTAGTTTACAGTCTGAACCAGAAAAGTACCGTAGGTATTACTATAAAGCAGTTTTATTAATTACTACTGTTGGTATGCCAATTGTTGCGTTTATGTTTGCCTCCGCTGATAAGGTAATTTTTTTGATGTTAGGAAAACAATGGTTGGATGCAGTTCCTATCTTTAGGTTTTTAATGCCAGCTGCTTTTATTGGTACATTTAATGTGGCAACGGGATGGGTATATGAATCTTTAGGAAAAACAGATCGTCAGTTTCGCTGGGGAATAGTTACATCGGCTACAATTGTAATCAGTTTTATGATTGGAGTTTATTGGGGTGCTATTGGTGTAGCTATAAGTTATAGTTTGTCTTTATCAATTCTACAAGTGCCTAGATTTATTTACTGCTATAGAAACACACCATTACGATTAACCGATCTAATAAACACACTATCTAGACCTTGCTGTGCCTCTCTTGTTGCTGCTGGGGGCTTAGTTGGAATTAATCAATTATTTCCAAATGGTATAAATATACTGATTAGTCTATTTATAGATTTTGTATTGTATAGCCTGTTGTATTTTGTTATGTGGATGATTATTCCTAATGGTAGAAATACATTTTTTGATATATTACAAATAACTAACAGTTTGAGATCGAAGCCAAAATAAATTTTATTAGTTCCATTTTATTTATGAAGTTTAAATCATTTTAATCACAAAAATGGAGCGATTTCCATCTAAACGAAAAATATTTATCTGTTGGAAAACTTTGCAGTTAAAACTACTGAAAAGCTACTTTTAGCCCAAAACAATATTCTAATTAGGAGGAATAAATGATAGCTCTCCTAGACTAGTTATAACAAATTAATACTTGATATCAGGTTAAATCCTTACATAGTCAGGGATTCAAGAGGAACAAAGTAAATTTTTATTAAATCTTTGATTCTATTTTAGACAAACCTTGTTATATCAATCGTTTTAGCAGTTTTTTAGTGTTATTTTATCAACCTAAGTCTGGGAGAGCCTAAATGATTAAAGTTGGAGTAGTAAATGCTTGGGGTGCAAATCGTGGTGATGAAGCAATGCTTAGTTCATTACTATGTTATCTAAACTCACTTAACTCTGATGTCAAAACTACAATTTATGCACACGAATGGTTGGATCTTGATAGACACAATAACGTCGAAATAAAATCTTGGATTACGCCAAATGACATTTTTAAGAGAATACCAAAATACTTCAGAAAGCTTTTCTTAAAATCGAGCTTGAAGTGGACAGAATTGCTGAGACCAATAACAAGAGAAATTATGAACTACGATTTTGTTATCAGTTCACCGGCTGGTCCTTATTTTGGTTCCTTATATCCAAATACAGAATTGCAATGCTTATTGCAATTAGCCTTCTGTAAAGCTAAAGGTATTCCATTCGGAATTCTTGCAACTAGTGCGGGTCCTTTTTTAGAAAAAAGAAGGAACTTAATTCGCAAAAATATTTTTGATAGAGGTGCATTTTGGACTGTTAGAGAGAATATAAGTTTAAAGTATCTCTCAGCTTTAGAAACTAAAATAGAAAAATATACTGGTACTGATTTAGTTTTCGCACACCCGAAAAGAGATTTAGAAAATTTTCTCACTTCAGGGGATTTGGATGAATTTGAGCAACTATTAAATCTTCTTGATAGAAAATCCTTTATAATTGTCACCTTGAATAAAACTCCCTTCATAGGAACTGATGGTAATGTTGTTGATTTTGATGCTCTATCCTATATCCCAAAGATGGGAACTTTACTTAGACATGTTATAGATTCAACCAATTGTCAATTAATTATTTTTCCTCACTTCTACGGAGATTCGACAGAACAACAGCTTATTAAGAATTTAATCAAATTTGTTGATAGATCTTCTGCAATTAGAACGTTAAACCCTTTTTATAACTCAGAAGCTCAGATGTACTTATATAGCAAAGCTGAATTTGCAATTAGTCATCGTTATCATCCTACAATCTTTGCAGCAAAGGCAGAATGTCCATTTATGTGCATTCGACATCAGTTTAAAGTTGACGGAATGTTATCAATGTTCGAGAATCCTGGACCAATGGTAAATACTCTAGATTCATCCGACAAGTGGATAGCTGCTTTTAATGAAGCTTGGGAAACAAGAGATTCGATCAAACAGCAAATTCAAAAACATTTACCAAATGTGATTGAATGTAGTCAAAAGCACTTTGATATTCTAGGAAGCTATATAAGAACTATCAGTCAAAAATAATATTATAATAGTTACGTACATATTCTTTTCAAGAAATAAGTATTTGTATATTGACTATAAGGTGTAGCTCTTATCAGAAAATGACATATTTTACTTATTTGAGAAAAAAGAGCAATATCTATCATTATTTCAAGAATTTCAAAAAAGTTCATCAAGGAGATTGATTATGTCTAATTCAGTTGATACTTCTAACGCAGTTGAGTCATTTTACAATAACTTTTATCCAACATTTATCAACGATTATATTTATGGTAATGATAGGATTGAACGGCAATTTAATTTTTTTTTGAAGTCGATTTCTCCAAATACGTCCAGTATATTAATTATTGGTTGTGGTTCTGGACAAGGCGCTCATTTCATTGCTAATAAGGTTGCTAAAAAAGCAAAAATTTTAGCAATAGACATTAGTAAAACTAATATAAGACTAGCGGAAAAATTATTCGCACATAAGCGAATTGAATACCGGAAGGTTGATGTAACAACTGAATCTATTGAAGGGAAATGGGATGTTATTATTTTTCCTGATGTTTACGAACACATTCCAATCGAAGCACGCCCAAAACTTCATTTAAAACTAAACGAATTACTCACCGATAAAGGCAAGATCATCTTTACTGTTCCTAGTCCTGGTAAACAAGCTTTTCTTTATGAACAAGGTGAGGGCTTGCAAGTAATAGATGAATTTGTGACTCTTGAGGATTTAGTAAAAGTAACAAATGATGTTAGTGGTGTTTTGACATATTTCAATATGATTTCCGTCTGGAATTCTAATGACTATATTCACGCTATTGTTGAACGTGGTGCTAACAAAATTGGTACACTTACGGAATCAGACTATCTACCAATAAAAACCTTTCAAGTAAAAGGATTTTTAGAGTTGACAAAAATATTGTTTCTAAAAAAAATGAAACTAGGAAAACTTTGGTCATGGTGGTGGAAGCGGCGCTTATCTGCTTTACTATCACAAGAGAAAGCTTCAAATTATAATTTGAGGACAGAATAACACAAAGGACATCCATTGTTGCTAAAAGAGCAAATAATACTGGTAAGAGATTAAGGTTTTGTCTTTAGTGGGTTATGGACTATTAATCATCACTCCACACAAACTTTCCTTAAATGACATATCACTAACTAAATCATTTCAGGAGATTATGTATATATGACAGTGCTATCTGATAGTTATATTTATCGTACTGAAGAATAAAGCAATCGCGTACGTCCTAATAAACTTCAAATTTCACGGTGTAGGTAATTGAAAATATAAATCAGTGCTAATAAAGCATAGGTTAAGTGTATGAAAATAGCTTTTGTTGTCGATAAATTTCCTGTTTTGTCTCAGACTTTTATTTTAAACCAAATTACGGGATTAATAGAAAATGGATACGAAGTTGATATTTATGCTACTCCATCTCTTGAATTAAAAATGCATTCAGATATCAAAAAATTTAATCTAATGCAGTATACTTATTATTTCACAACGCCAAGTAAAAATCATGTGATTACACTGCTCAGAAGTCTGAGACTAACTTTGGTGAATTCATGGAAATATCCAATACTGCTTAACTGGCTACTCAATGGAATTAACTATACTAAAGAACTTTCATTACGTACATGGCTTATACCTTATATAGTCACACCGTTTTTAGATAAAAAGCCATATGAAATTATTTATTGCCATTTTGGACCAAATGGATTAAGAGGAGCTTTACTAAAAAAGCTAGGCTTAACTCAAGGTAAGATAGTTACATCTTTTCATGGTTATGATATTACGAAATATATTCAAAAATCTGCTGGCAACCCCTACAAAAACTTATTTGAGGTAGGAGATTTATTTCTCCCAATTAGTGAACATTGGAAAAATAAACTTATCGATTTAGGCTGTGATGAAAAGAAAATAATTGTCCACCGTATGGGAGTTGATTGTCACAAATTTTCCTTCACTCCCCGCTACCCAAGTAATGATGGACAAATCCGAATAGTTACAATTGCTAGGTTAGTTGAAAAGAAAGGTGTAGAATATGGTATCCGTGCTATTGCTAAGTTAACAAAAGCTAATCAAACAATAGAGTATAATGTCATCGGTGACGGACCTTTAAGTAGTCATCTACAAGAAATAATTCAAGAATTAGGTGCTGAAAATACAGTAAAGCTACTAGGGTGGAAAGAGCAGAATGAAGTTGTAGAAATACTCAATAAAAGCCATATATTATTGGCTCCAAGTGTGACTAGTAAGGACGGAGATCAAGAAGGTATTCCTGTTGTGTTGATGGAAGCAATGGCCATGGGAATTCCTGTAGTAAGTACTCGACATAGTGGAATACCAGAACTTGTGCAAGATACAGTTACTGGTTTCTTAGTTCCAGAAAGAGACGTTGATACTTTAGCAGCTAGATTAAGCTATTTGATTGAGCATCCAGAACTTTGGTTAGAAATGGGGCAAGCAGGTCGTAGGTATATAGAAAATTATTATAATATAAATAAACTCAATAAACAGTTAGTTAATATTTGCCAAAACTTATTATGTTCAAATAATATTGAATAATTGTGTTTCAACTAGCTTCGTTACATTTTATTTAACTGACAATTTCTCATAATGACATAAATGTAATAAAACAAATCAAAATGTTAGCACAATCTGAGGTAGACCAATTTGTTTCGGTCATAATTCCTGTTTTCAATGATACTGAGCGATTATTAATTTGTTTGAAAGCTTTAGAAAAACAAACCTATCCTCAAGAGTTATATGAAGTAATAGTAGTTGATAATGGTTCTGAAGAGAGTATCAAAGATGTAGTATGCCAATTTGAGCAAGTGCAAGTTACTTATGAAGCTCGCCCTGGTTCTTATGTAGCGCGTAACAAAGGAATATCAATAGCTAAAGGAAAAATTATTGCTTTTACTGATTCAGATTGTATTCCTGCATCAGATTGGATTGAGAAAGGTGTAAACAAGTTATTAAGTACACTGAATTGTGGATTAGTTGCTGGTCGGATAGACTTTTTTTTCAAAAATCCAGACCGACTAACTCCAGTAGAACTTTATGAAAGCATTGAGTTTCCTTTTGATCAAGAAACTAATGTAAAGAAAAATAAATTTGGAGTAACTGCAAATCTTTTCACATTCAAGTATGTAATCGATAAAGTCGGTGTGTTTGATGAAGAACTAAAATCTGGTGGCGATCGCCAGTGGGGTGAAAGAGTTTTTCAAGCCGGATATCAACAAATTTATGCAGATGATGTTCGGATAAAACATCCTGCGAGACACTCCTATCCTCAACTTTACAAACGAATGGCTCGTTTTGTTGGCGGCAAGCATGATTTAATGATGAAAAAGAATCCTTCAAAGTTTGCAATGACGAAAGATTTATTAGAAGTTTTCATACCACCTTTAAGAATTTTTTATAGAGTATGGAAAAATGAAAAACTAGATAGTTTTCAGAAAAAAAAGCAGTTTACTATTGTAATATTCTTTATCAGATATGCAGTTATTGTCGAAAAAATACGCCTTTATTTTGGGGGAACTTCAAGAAGAGATTAATTTCAATTTAAAATTGAAATATTTATTGTAATTTACATTATAAAAAATAATACTTACAATATAATAACAAAATAGGGAGTATGAAAGAAAAACTACACAAAGCTGAAAGCCAACCTTTAGTCAGTATTATTATAGGAAACTATAACTATGATCGCTTTCTCAGTCAGGCAATAGATAGCGCTCTTAATCAAACATACAGAAACGTTGAAGTTATAGTTGTAGATGATGGCTCAAAAGACAATTCTAGAGAAATTATTGCTAGTTATGGTAACAAAATTACTCCTATTTTGAAAGAAAATGGTGGGCAGCCTTCAAATTATAATGCTGGCTTTGCTGCTAGTAAAGGTCAAATTATTTGTTTTTTGGATTCAGATGATATATTTCAAGCCAACAAGGTAGCAAAGATTGTCAAAATATTTGAATTTTCTGAACAAATTGCTTGGTGCTTTCATAGTCTACAATTAACGGACGAAAAATTAAATTATTTAGATATAGTCACCACAAAAAATTACACATCTCGTCAATGTGATTTTCGAGAACTAATTAAAACAGGTCGAATTCCACCGCACCTTCCTCCGTCATCTGGACTATGTTTCAGAAGAACGCTGCTAGAACAAATTCTTCCCATGCCAACTACTAAAGCAATGCCGGGTAGCGATCACTACGTCAAATTTATGGCAGTGGGTCTTAGTGAAGGTTTTATTCTTGGTGATGATCTAACTTTACAAAGAATACATGGCAGTAATATGGGAACTTTAAGAAGTGATGCAAAAAAAGTGAGAGCCAGAGAGTATACCTATACAAGCGTATGGGTAAAGCAACAGTTTCCATTTTTTAGAAAATTTGCTAACAAATTACTTTCTGTAGCTACTTGGCTGGGCTGGAGTACTGGAAATAATGATAGTGAAAATATTCAGGTTATCAGAAATTATTTATCTTCTACTTCCACAATAGAAAAAATCTACATTTACTTGCACGCAATATATTATTATTTAAACTATTTGAGACAACCTAACTAACATTTTATAATTATGTTTAATCCCAACATTATCATATTTACTGGTCGTTTACTACCTAAATCAGAAACTTTTATACGTTCTCAAGGAGAAAGTTTGTGTAATTTCACTCCACACTATGTAGGTGCACGGTTGGTTAAAGGTTTAACTCTACCATCAGAGCGTAGTCTAGTTATTAATAAAGGTAATTTAGTTGGCTCTGTACAAGAAGTTATCTTCAAGTTATATGGTTTTTCACCAAAGCTATATCAGCAAGTTAAGCAACTTAATCCTGTTCTACTTCATGCTCATTTCGGAGTTTGTGGAGCTTTAGCTCTACCATTGGCGCAGTCTTTAAATTTGCCTATGATTGTTACCTTTCATGGACTTGACGCTACCATGAAAGACGAGTATGCTCTGCGTGGATCTATTAGTACCAAAGTTTATATCGAGCGCCGAGAAGCACTCAAACAAAAAACCCACTTGTTTATTGCTGTATCCGAGTTTTTGAAATCAGAGCTTGTTAATCAAGGTTTTCCTTCAGAAAAAATATTAGTCCATTACATCGGAGTTGACACAGAAATTTTTAAACCTGAACCGATAGTGAAGCGTGAGCCGATTGTACTGTTTGTTGGTCGTTTAGTTGAAAAAAAAGGCTGTGAGTACCTCATAAAAGCTATGGAAAGAGTACAAGCAACAAAACCTGAGTTAGCTTTAGTCATTATTGGTGATGGGCCACTCCGGGCTGATTTAGAAAATTTAGCTAAGTCATCACTAAAAAACTATCGTTTTTTGGGAGTTCAACCGCCAGAAGCTGTTAAACATTGGATGCAGGTAGCGAAGATATTTTGTGTTCCTAGTATTAAAGCAGCATCTGGTGATAGCGAAAGTTTTGGAATAGTTTTTGCCGAAGCTCAAGCCATGGGTTTACCAGTAGTTAGTTTTGCCAGTGGTGGAATTCCCGAAGCAGTAGCGCATAAAGAGACTGGCTTTCTAGCTGCTGAACGCGATACTCAAAGCCTTGCTGATTACATTTTGCAGCTATTCAATGATCATGTTCTTTGGCAAAACTTTAGTCATAACGGTCAAAAACGAGTTAATAATCTTTTTAATCTCCAAAGACAAACACAAATTTTAGAAAACATATATCAAGCAGTTATAAATCGTCAAGTTTAACCCTTATAATATAAGATTTATTTAGTAAATAAGCTGTTTTTAAGCTATGGCAAACACTCCACAATTGACCTATTATCCAACTGGGATTGTACAGGGTAAATGGTTAGAGGTTGCTGTAGTTGAGCTTTTCAAAGAAAATCAAATAGAAATTGACTATTCAATTAGAGAATTTTATCAATTAAATAAAAAACAAAAGCTTATACAGTTACTGAAAAATAAACTACGAAAGTTATTAATGTGATACATCCCATAAAATTTTATTATATTTTAGTAAATGAAAAATATGAAAATTTTAGTTTCTGCCTACGCCTGTAGACCAAACATGGGTTCTGAACCTGGAGTTGGCTGGAATATGGTTCAAGAATTAGCTCAAATAGGTCAAGAAGTATGGATAATTACACGTCAGGACAATCAACAGAGTATTGAAGCTGAACTATCCAGAATGCAAGTTTCTGGACTGAAGTTTGTGTATCATGATTTGCCATCTTGGGCTAGATGGTGGAACAGGGGACAAACAGCACTATATTTTCACTACTATTTTTGGCAAATTGGTGCATATTTCCGAGCCAGGAAACTGCATCAGGAAATTGGCTTTGACTTAGTACATCATGTCACCTACGGTAGATACTGTTATCCTAGCTTTTTATCATTATTGCCAATACCTTTTGTTTGGGGGCCATTGGGAGGTGGTGAAGCAGCGCCAAAGAATTTTTGGCGTGATTTTCATTGGCGTGGTAAGGTTTACGAAAGTTTGCGGGACTGGAGCCGTTGGATAGGTGAACGTGACCCTTTTGTGAAAATTACTGCCAAAAAAAGTGCTGTAGCTATAGTCTGTACATCAGAAACGTCTGACTGTGTAAGTGCTTTGGGTGCAAAACGTATTGAAAGAATCTTGGGACAAACAGGTGTCAATAAGCAAGATATTGCTCAATTTGAGAAATACGCTGTTTCACACTACCAAGCTCCTATAAGATTTATCAGTATGGGACGTTTACTGCATTGGAAAGGATTTCATCTTGGTCTTCGTGCTTTTGCAGCAGCTAATTTAGAACAAGGTGAATATTGGATCATTGGCGAAGGATCAGAACGTAAAAGATTAGAAGCTCTAGCTAAAGAACTAGGAATTTCTAAACAAGTAAAATTTTTAGGGAATCTGCCTCGTGAAGAGGCATTAAGTGTATTGGGAGAGTCTTGTGCTTTAATTCACCCTAGCCTACATGATTTTTCACCTACAGTTTGTATAGAAGCAATGGCAGCCGGTAGACCAGTAATTTGTTTGAATTTAGGAGGCCCAGCTTTTCAAATCACGGAAGAAACAGGTTTTAAAATTTCTAGTAATAGCCCTGAAGATGCAGTACAAGGCATAGCAAAGGCAATAGTTTGTTTAGCTCAAGATCCAGAACTAAGAATAAAAATGGGACAAGCAGGGCAAAAGCGTGTGAGTGAGTTATATGACTGGGAAGTTAAAGCAAAGTCTTTAGTTAAACTATATGAAGATATTCTTGCTAGTCAGCAGTCTTTAGAATCACCAAGTGTAATTCAGACCTAAAACGCTAAACTCAGGTTATTAAATTACTCATTTATTCCAACAGAAAGTTTTTAAATGCGTATTCTAAGTATACATAACAACTATCAAATTCGTGGCGGCGAGGATGAATCTCGTGAAGCAGAAGAAAAACTGTTACGAGAAATGGGTCATGAAGTTGATGTTTATCAAGAACATAATGACCGAGTAGCCTCTATTGGCGCTGTACCGATGGCATTGAGATCTATCTGGTCTAAAGAGTCTTACAACATAGTCAAACAAAAACTTCAGCAGTCAAACTGTGACATTGTCCATATTCAGAATTTTTTCCCATTAATTTCTCCCTCAGTTCACTATGCGGCTAAGTCAGAAGGAGTACCTGTCGTCCAAACTCTGCGTAATTATCGCTTGTTGTGTCCCAATGGCTTATTCTTCCGGGATGGCTTAGTCTGTGAAGATTGTATGGGGAAGTTTGTACCTTATCCTGGAGTTTTGCATGGTTGCTATCGAGAAAACCGTCCAGCAACGATCGCTGTAGCAACTATGTTAACAGCTCATCGAGCTATGCGTACTTGGATGGAAGTGGTAGATGTTTATATTTCTTTAACTGAGTTTGCACGGCAGAAGTTTATTGCTGGAGGTTTCCCCGCAGAAAAGATTATAGTCAAGCCCAACTTTGTACACCCCGACCCTGGTGTAGGAAATGGTTCTGGTGGCTATGCTTTGTTTGTAGGTAGACTATCTGTGGAAAAAGGATTGGATACTTTACTTGCTGCTTGGAACTATTTGGAAGGGAAAGTTCCTTTAAAAATTATTGGGGATGGGCCTCTAGCAGATGAAGTAGTGGAATCAGTCAAAAAATTACCCAAAGTGGAATGGCTCGGACGTAGACCAATGTCTGAAGTACATAAATTGATGGGAGAAGCAATGTTTTTAGTCTTCCCTTCCAAGTGGTATGAAACTTTTGGTCGAGTAGCTGTTGAGGCTTTTGCTAAAGGTACACCTGTGATTGCTGCTAATATTGGAGCGATCGCAGAATTGGTAGACTCAGGTCGTACTGGTTTGCTTTTCTCACCTGGAAATCCAGAGGATTTAGCAACTAAAGTACAGTGGGCTATTGCTAATCAAGGATTACTAGCTCAAATGCGCCAAGAAGCTAGGGCTGAATTTGAATCTAAGTACACAGCACAACAGAACTATTACCGGATGATGGCAATTTATGAGCTAGCTACTAATAATAGCCTGTTAAAAATTTGATTAATTTCTATTTACTAAAATGTATAAATATAATTTAATATTAACTGAATCCCAATACTTTTAATATATTTTTCATTCAATTTATATTGAAATCATTCTAAGCACTGAATATCAATAAATCACAGCTAAAGCAACCTATGCTGAATAAGACAAGTATTTATCTTAAAAGTAACACAAAAAAATCTGCCCTAGCTGATAAATTTCTTAAATGGCATAGTTGGGTACTTTTAGGATATGCTCTTTGTGGCAGAGGATTTTCTTACTTTGGCGTAGCTCCTGCTTATATTGGGGAAATTACTCTTCTTTTCGGATTGTTCACTTTAAGCATAAACAAGTCGATTCCAAAACTGCTCAAGCTACCTCACGCTTGGTTTTTACTCATATTCATGGTGTGGTGTTGCCTCAATACCATACCGTATTTTCCAATATATGGTTTAGATTCTATACGAGATGCAGTATTGTGGTATTACTGTTTTTTCGCCTTGATAATTGCCACCTTACTACTTGCTAAACCACAACGCTTTTTGTTCATGATTACTCAGTATGAACGCTTTTGTAAAATATTTATAATTCTTATTCCATTTTTATGGTTAATACCGAGGATAATCCCATTACCTACTTTACCGGGCAGTGCTGGAGTTCGAATTATTAGTTTAAAGCCAGCAGATACCATGACTCATTTGTCTGGAATTACTGCCTTTTTTGTTGGTTCCAATCTACTCCAATTTCAACCTGTTTTATTTACTTTAATGTTTTTGGTGAATTTAGCTGTTGTTGCTGTAGGAGCAAATCGCGCAGGCACATTAGCTTTCTTAAATGCTTTTTCTTTAGTTAGCATTACTAAGTACAAAAGTAATAAAATTTGGCGGATATTGACTATATTAATATTTATAATTTTATTGACAGTAATAGTAAATCCACAAATATTTGAACCATTGATTACAAAAATTAGCAGTATTTTTATTGACAACAATGCAAGACAAGGTACAAAAGAATATCGTTTAGAATGGTGGACTTACCTAATCAACTCTACTATTTCAGATTATTTTTGGACTGGTCGGGGATTTGGTTTTAATTTGGGTGCTGGTACTGGTTTTGATCCTTTAGGTGATGGGAGGGTTCGCAACCCCCATAATGGGCATATAACAGTACTTTCTCGTGCTGGTGTTCCTGGTTTTGTTCTTTGGCTATTAGTTCAACTAAGTTGGGCTGCAAGCATACTAGCTAAATATTTGCAGTGTAGAAGAAAAGGACAAACAAAATGGGCTGGAATATTTTTAACTTTGCTGGCTTACTGGGTGGCTAGTATGACTGTCACAACATTTGAAGTGATTATTGAAGGCCCTACAGGTGGGATTTGGCTATGGACAATGTATGGTGTTGGTTTAGCAGCAATGCAAATATACAAACGTTATCCGCAAATTTTTGATGCAGAGATTGACTCTGTAAAATGAACAGATTATTTTGTATTTAAGATATATAACTGCAAGTTTTAGAGAACTCTAACTTAGTTATTGAAATATTACTAAACTTAACTTAGTTAAAAAAGCTATTAATGCTCAACAAATAATCATTTATATTTTTATTATGAATTATGAAAATTCTAATTTCTGCATACGCCTGTGAACCAGGTCAAGGTTCTGAGCCAGGAGTAGGCTGGAATGTTGTTAGGGAAGTAAGCAAATATCATCAAATTTGGGTTTTGACTTCCAACTGTCATCGCCCAGACGTTGAAGCCGAATTAAGACGCAACCCACAACCCAACCTCAACTTCATTTATTTAGATCCTTTTGGTTTAATTATAGATTGGAGTCAGAAAGGAAAACCGACACAAAAGTGGGTATATATTCACCAATATCTATGGCAAATTAAAGCTTATTTTATCAGTCGATCGCTCCATCAAAAAATCTACTTTAACATTGTGCATCATGTAACTTATGCTAAATATACTAGTCCAAGTTTTCTTTGTTTGTTACCAATTCCCTTTATCTGGGGACCTGTTGGAGGAGGAGAATTAATTCCTAAAAGTTTTTGGCCAAGTTTGAATTTAGGCAGTAAGATATATGAATTTTTGAGAAACATAGCTTGCTTAATAGGAGAGTGCGATCCTTTTGTCCACTTAACTGCGCGACGCAGCATTCTAGCTTTAGCAACAACTGAGGCTACAGCTAAAAGGCTACATCACTTGGGAGCAAAAAACGTTCAAGTGTATTCTCAGCTTGGTATATCTCAAGAAGAATTAGTTAGTTTGAAACACACATCTCAACCTGATGATCAATCTATTATCAGGTTTATCAGCGTCGGTAGACTGCTGCATTGGAAAGGATTTCATCTAGGACTATTAGCATTTGCAAAAGCAAATCTCCCCAATTCGGATTATTGGGTTGTTGGAGACGGAACTGAGCGAAAACGCTTGGAAACGTTAACTCAAGAACTGGGTATTAATAAACAAGTAAAATTTTGGGGTAGTTTGTCTCGTGATGAGACTTTCAATAAAATCAGGAACTCTTATGCGCTAGTTCATCCAAGCTTACACGACTCTGGCGGATTAGTATGTTTAGAAGCAATGTCCGCAAGTTTGCCAGTGATTTGCTTAGATTTAGGAGGCCCAGCACTTCAGGTTACTGAAGAAACTGGCTTTAAAATTCAAGCAAATACACTTGAAGAAGTAATAAATAATATTGCTCAAGCAATGATGTGTTTAGCTAAAGATCCGAAATTGAGGCTAGATATGGGTCAGGCTGGACAAAACAGAGTAAGAGATGTTTTTAATTGGGAACTTAAAGGGTTGTTTCTATCTCAATGTTATGTAGAATCTGCAAACAGCCAGAGATAGCCTGATTTTACTTAATTTCTATTGCCTGCTTTATAGATTATTTACATATACATAAAGTACAGATAGGTCTTTTTTCTAGTGTTTCCCTTAACTCAAAACTCTTTAACTGAACAGTATTGATTTATATCCACCCGTTCAAAGAAATAAGCATGAAGCTGTTGATTTTACATAATCGCTATCGATTAGCCGGAGGTGAAGATCAAGTCGTTCAAGCAGAAAAAAGCTTGTTAGAAGCTAATGGGCATAATGTGATTATCTTAGAAGAAAATAACCTGAGCATAGTGAACATTTGGGATACATTGGCAGCAGCTGGCGGAGCGATATATTCGTTTGCATCTAAACAGCGAGTTCAAGCGGAAATTACACGATTTTCTCCTGAAATAGTTCATGTACATAATTTTTTTCCTTTACTTTCGCCTGCTGTTTATGATGCTTGCTATAGTAAAGGTGTACCAGTAGTTCAGACACTACATAACTATCGCCTTGCTTGTCCTAAAGCGATGCCATTTCGAGATGGTAAAGTTTGCGAAGATTGTATTGGTACATTAATACCTTGGTCTAGCGTTGTGCATGGCTGTTATCGCAGTTCTCGTATTCAAAGTTCTGTTATAGCAGCAATGACTACATGGCATAGATTAACAGGTACTTGGCACAAGAGGGTAAATGCTTATATTGTTCTCACCCAATTTCAAAAAGAAAAAATGATTCAAGCTGGACTACCAGCAGAGAAAATTTATATTAAACCCAATTTTGTTTCTTCTACAAATACTACGGAGTCCAACAGTCAGCGTGACAACTACTTGCTATTCGTTGGTAGATTATCTGAAGAAAAAGGAGTTTCTATTCTGATTGATGCTTATATTCATAACAATATACCAATACCATTAAAAATTGTAGGTGATGGCCCACAACGTCAAGTCTTACAGAAAAAAGTGCAACAAGCTGGGTATGCCAATTTAATTGAATTTTTAGGATATCAAGATAAATCAATAGTGATGACATTAATGAAGAAGGCTAAATTTTTAGTGCTTCCTTCCATTTGGTATGAAGGTTTTCCATTAACAATTGTTGAAGCATTTGCCTCTAGTTTACCTGTACTAGTTTCTAAGTTAGGAAGTATGGCAGAAATTGTTGAAGATCAGGTAAGCGGATTACATTTTGAAGCCGGAAATTCACAAGATTTAGCTGCTAAAATCCAATGGGCAATTAATAATCCTGAATCTATGAATAATTTTGGCAATAATGCTCGTTTTATTTATGAATCTAAATACACTTCAGCCGTAAACTATAAGCAATTAATGTCTATTTATAATAAAGTTATTTAAGAGATGATTTACTCTTAGTTTTGCTTTAAAAAACTTGCAAACATACGTAATGGTCGTACAAAATAGTATAAAAACGATAAAGTTTTAGGTAGACGTACAAAACTCTTATCTGCGATTGTTGGAACAATTATATGTTCATAGCAATAAGCTATTTTGT
Source organism: Nostoc sp. CHAB 5844 (assembly GCF_020829595.1). Classification (GTDB taxonomy): domain Bacteria; phylum Cyanobacteriota; class Cyanobacteriia; order Cyanobacteriales; family Nostocaceae; genus Nostoc_B. The sequence goes on along the minus strand of NZ_JAIVFW010000001.1, from coordinate 129,501 downwards.
CCCAAGGATGTTCTATCAATTTTAAATGAAAGAGGGCTAACTTTAATTGACTTTGTGATGAAGAATCTGGAGCATTACAAGTAAGTTGTATAATAATTTCAGAGGTCAGAGTTTTAACTAATAAGTTAACTTCTATTTTTTTAAAAATTAATTCAGGAAGTTGAGCGTCTAAGACATTATGAGCAAGTGAAAGTCCTAGTAGCAGCATCCTTGTCATTCTTAATTTACTAGCAAGCTGCAAAATTTTCTCCCAATTCACATCAGAATGGGTGCGTAGTACTTCAGCCAAGTCACAAATTCTACTCAGGTATAGCCAACAGTCTTTACCTCCTTGTGAACAAAGAATAATTATCAGATTTTCCGCAGAAAAGCTGAGTACTTGTCTATCGACAAAAGGTATAAGTTTAGTATCTTTCCATATCCATTCTGAATTGTATGCAAATAAAAATTTCTTCGATAAAATTCCTTGATGAACATCTAAAGTAATTTGCTCGTTACGATTAATCAGATGTAGCTCCCAATGAGAACGTAAATAAGCTTCTTGTTCTTGAATATTAAGGGATTTTAGATAGGCTGCTTCTTGTTCATTACTATCGGCGTATGGCTCAAATCCTTTATCCATCAATATTTGTTTAGTTTTAATAAAGTCTTCTCTGTGAACAAGAAGATCCAAGTCACCAAAGGAGCGGCGTGATATATCTCCATAAGCTGTGGCAGCTAAGATAGGCCCTTTAAAAGGAATTACTGGAATTTCATTTTCAGCAAAAATGTTTAATATATTTATAAGCTTACTAGCAAGTAATAGACTATGTTGAGTATTAAAATAATAATATTTTTGTAGTGAACTAAAGATATTTGTTGGTATAGCTTGAGAACCAATCTTGTTAAAATTTAAAAATAACAATGGTAAACATTTGTGGTAACTAGCCATCTCAATGAGGTGTTGCCAGTTAATTTTCTCTTGTAACAAAGTTTTAATTTTTATAGCACTTTTTTCGTCCATACAAGTACGAGAACAGCAAATTAATAGTTCTGTTTCAGGAGTAAGGGGATTTTGCTGAAAATATTTATTTTCTAAAAAAACTTGGTTCATGTAATAAATTTAGGGAAGTAATTACTATAAAATTTTATCATCAATACACAAATAGTTATATTTAAATCTTTTGAAGATTTTATATAAATATGGTATTCAGACAATAACTTATTCTTGTTTATGCGTAGAAACTTCAATCACATGATTAAAGTTAGTTAATTTAACAAAAATATAGAAAAAAATAGCTAGAATTTATTCTAGCTACAGCGTTTATTAATTAAATGGCATTTCACGACTCAGAACTTTGTAGATAGTTGACTAACTGAATTTCAGAGATTTACAGGTGCTATCGTTTTAATTACTGGCTACGAAGAGTAATGAGATCCAAGCTTTCTACTTTGGGAATAGTAACTTTTCCTTGACGCATCAAAGCTGTGCCAATGTAGACATTGTTAACATTACTGTTAGAACGATACATCTTCATCTTGATATCGCCAGCTTGAGCTAGTTCTTCCACAGACACTGTGACAGCAAAAGTTTCTGCTGCACGTCCAGTTTGTGGATTAGTGAACAATGTATCTGGTGGAAAACCTAAATCGACAGGAATTGTAAAGAAAAATTTGTCAGAAGTGTAATTACTTATACCTATTCCCCAAGAGCCATCAGGGTTTTTAGCACTGGCTACAATAATTCGAGGTTTTTTGCCATAAGTCCATGTCATGTTTTTCTCAAGAGAACTGTAGCTTCTTCTGAATACTGCTCCAACATCAAAAGTGTGACTAAGTTGCTGGAGATAATAGTATTTTTGAAACACGTCATACCGAAATGGGCTGATAAAATAACGAATCAGCCGTGTAGAATTATCTTGGGTATGTGATGGAGCATGTCCAATAAACCAAATCCAGTGAGTTACACGATTGTTCATATCGCTGAGAAAGCGGGAAGCAGCAGAAGCTGCGTTGAGGGCATCTCCTGGTTCTTCTGGGCCATTAGTTCCAGCTTCTGTCATCCAATACTCTTTATTTGTCCCCTCAATTAGTTTGGCGATCGCAGGCGTTGCTGCCATATTGTATGAATGAGTAGAAATTGCCGCCAAAACTTTCCATGCTTCGGGATCATTTTTGATGGCTGTGATCACTCGGATAGCTACATTATCACTACTAGCTAACTCAGGTGTAACTATTTTCACATCCTTCAAATTACGATTATCCAACTGTTGGCGCAGCGCCTTAATCATCACAGGCCATTGAGCATCGGTTATTTTACCATCTGGTTCATTCAATATACCTGTAGCATGAATCTTGACTCCATACTCTTGTTTGATTCGAGATATGAAATTGGCTAAAAGAGTAGCATAATTCAATACCTCAGAATCTTTAATGTAAGCACTATTTTCAGCCTTCATATACGCTGGTATTTTATCAGGACCTAACAGCATCGTAGTACACCCGTTTGCCAAGGCATCTGAAATAAATCCTGATTTCACAAAAGGATTTACAAATATAGATATATCTTCTGTACCAGGCTGCGGAGCATATTTATCTGGTTTGAACCATAGTCTGACTATCTTAAATCTAGCATCGGTACACACCAATTTTTGCAGTGTGTTTTTTTGTGATTGTGTTAGCTTTGAATATCCTCCGCCTCCAGCAACAGTTGAACTAAATCCTAAGCCTTGAAATGTTTGCTTTACTCCTGCTTTAACTGTGATGTTAATAGGAGTAATTGCTAATGCACTAGATAATGGTTGTGCCAAAAATGCAGCAGACGCTATTAAGGAACACAAAAAAGAACTACGTTTACTCATGAAAAAATTCCTGAACTCATTAGGGAACACTAAAATTTTTCAATTTCTCTAGATCAGAGAAACTGCGTAAATAAAGGTAATAGGACAATGTGATTTAGATTAACTTAATATTTGCGTGAGGGGTATTAGAAAAAACTCGGAACTGGTATTGAAAAAATAAAGTATTAGGTATAGTAAGAAACTAGTATTTCTACGTAAATTCTACATTTAATTATCAAATTATCAGTTTTTATAATTTGCAAAGCGCTGTAAAATAATGCTTTACATACTTTTTATGTTGTTTTTAGCTTTTATGTAACCTGTAACACCAATTATATAAGCCGTAATTTTTTGCGTATATTCTAGGGTGCATAAACTGTAATATCTCATATAGATATTTTTATTTATTCGTATAAAAATATCTAGCTTGTGAAAACGGATTTGGCAAAGAGCAGAATTTAAAAAGAGATAATTGGCATATGGTAATATCAAATTTTTTGACTAATAAAGCAATATTGATAAACTTATAATTTTATTTTTTATGATTTGCGAAGATTTGTTATTGCAGATTTGTTGATTTTTTGCTTTTTAAGTTTGCTTCACTGTGTTAAATCAGAGCCTGAATATTCAACAAAATATTTAAATATATAGATTTTTGAGAATTGAAGCAAGGATTTGTAATTGATGTGTCTCAACTTCTAAAATGTATATAAGGAACTTTGCACCATGATTAAAACAAAGTTATTTGACTCGAATCACAAAATATAGCTCTTTAGTAGAATAGCTGCTACAACGTTAATCAAGCGAAAAACAAGGCTTGCCACCAAAAAGTAGTAGCAGCCAGATGTGATAAATTCATCTAAGAATTTCTCTATGCAATAATTCTCAGGTTTGGCTGTTATTATAGCTGGCGACAGCGGCTCTGAGATTACCTTGGTGTTTTGATAAAAGCCGATCGCCTTCTTGTTTTTCTAAACCAGTCCAATGCATCAATAAAGCCAGCTTCACCCATTTACCACTACGTTCTAGCAGTATACTTGCAGTTTCCCGACTTAAGCCTGTGAGGTCTTGCAGAATTCGCAAAGCGCGATCGCGGAGTTTTTGATTTGTTACGGCTACATCAACCATACGATTGCCGTAGACTTTGCCCAGCTTCACCATCACCCCGGTAGACAAGATATTTAAAGTCAGCTTTGTGACTGTACCAGCTTTTAAGCGAGTTGAACCAGCTAATACCTCTGGCCCAGTCAACAGGCGAATATCAATATCAACGTTGATACTAACTTGTTCTTGCGGTACACAGGCAATAAATATAGTCACGGCTCCCCTTTGACGAGCAGCTTTCAGCGCTCCATGAACAAAAGGTGTTGTCCCGCCAGCCGTAATACCGACCACTACATCCAATTGTGTAATCTGTCTTTGCGCGATCGCCGCTTCTCCGTCTTGAGCGCGGTCTTCCAAATCCTCAGAACTGCGTACTAATGCGCCAGCCCCACCAGCAATTATTCCCTGCACTAATTCTGGTGGTGTACAAAAAGTAGGGGGACACTCAGCCGCATCTAACACGCCTAACCTACCACTTGTTCCTGCACCTACATAAAATAAACGTCCGCCTTGGTGCAAACGCTCTGCTGTCTGTTCAATTGCTTGGGCTAACTGAATTTTAGCTGCTGCTACTGCCGCTACTGCTTTTTGGTCTTCGCTATTAAACAGTTCTACTAATTCTAAAGAACTAAGTTGATCTAAGTTGAGACTGTGAGGGTTTACTTGCTCTGTTAAAAGATGCCCGCGTTCCTGCAAATCTGCCATTTTTTCTGTTTCCTGTGTTATTTGTCATTGGTCATTTGTCCTTAGTTAATTCTCAAGATATATTGATAACTCATGACTATTGACTATTGACCATTGACTCTTGACTAATTACAATAATCCTTCTAGTTTGCGGCGAATATTTTCGAGTTCGGAGTCAGAAAATTCTGTTTCCTCTGCTGGTGGGACTTGTTCAGTGTAAAACTCACTTTCATCAGTATCTTCATTTTCGGCATTTATTTGCCAGTCAGTTTCTTCTACGTTAAGTTCTGGAGGAATAATTAAATCGCTATTTTCGGGAACGATTTCCCAGTCGTAACCAGCACTTTCGCAAAATTCCTTAATTTCTTCTGAATTGATCGCTTCGACTGTAGGTGTAGGGAAATCCTGAGCTTCTAACATCAAGGCAAAGCGCAGAGCATCGTCTTCTGACTCAAACATGATAATTTTATTGCGATCGCCGACTCGAACTGTGTGAATCCCTTCGTTATCTGTATGAGCATTAAAAATTAAAACAAATATACGCATTGGTGTAATCATCTTTGAAATCTGAAGTATGAAGTATGAAGTATGAAGTATGAAATAAGTTGTTTTCAGTCTTTAACTTTCACTCCTCATCCTTTATACTTTTTTATTTAATCATCTCCTTGTTGCCATGCCCATTAAAACCATAATCAGGGATTTTTGGCCAAATTCTTGCAAATTCAGTAGGCTTTTACGTTTATTTTTGTATTTTCTCATCAGTCTACTATATGTGCTGGGTTCGCCTGTGTTAGCAGTTATACCTCATGATATTTACTCTTCATCTTTGTTGACGAACGCAACCATTACTGCTAGTACATCTTTACAACAAGGCAAAATTCTTTATGATGCTGGACGCTTTGCTGAAGCAGTGCAAGTACTACAACAAGCAGCACAGGAATATAAGCAAAAGGCAGATAAACTCAGACTCGCTACTAGTCTTAGCAATTTATCTCTTGCCTTCCAGCAACTAGGTGCATTTACAGAGGCGCAGCAAGCAATTACTGAGAGCTTGAAATTGCTGGAAGGCAATCAAAACTTGCAAGTATTTGCCCAATCCCTAGAAATTCAAGGTCGTTTGCAATTGGTAATGGGAAAAGCAGAGGCAGCTTTAGCCAGTTGGCAGCAAGCAGGAGAAATTTATCAGCAAGCGAAAAATTATAGTGGTGTGGCGCGATCGCAAATCAATCAAGCACAAGCTTGGCGCACACAAGGCTTTTACCGCCGTGCGATCCAAATGCTTGAGGCAGTAAATCAACAGTTGCAATCACAACCAGATTCTTTGGAAAAAGCTGTAGGGTTGCGATCGCTGGGTGATACGTTTTTAATATCGGGAAGTCTGCCACAATCCCACAAGGTTATAGAACAGAGTTTAGCAATTGCTGAACGTTTAGAATCTCATAATGATATGGCAGCTAGTTTTTTAAGTTTGGGAAACAATGCCCGCAAACAGCAGCACATACAAGAAGCGATCGCACATTATCAACAAGCTATCAAACTATCTACCTCACCTTTAGCCAAAATCCCCGCACAACTTAATTACCTGAGTCTCCTGATTGAAGCTCAACAATTGGCAGAGGCCGGATCTATATTACCTTCTATTCAATCTCAAATTAACCAACTCCCAGCGGGTCGTACTGCCATTTATGCCCAGATTAATTACGCCCAAAGTTTGATGAAACTGGGTATTGCCAATCAACAAAAAAACTCGACTCCCGACTCCCGAATTCCGAATTTCCCAAAAATTGCTCAGATTCTTGCTAGTACTGTGAAACAATCTCACAGTTTAGGCGATCGCCGTGCTGAAGCCAATGCACTTTTGAGTTTAGGCAATTTGTATGAACAAACTCAACAATGGTCAGAGGCTAAAAGTCTAACTCAGCAGGGGTTGATTTTAGCACAAGCAAGTACTACACCAGACATTGCCTATCGCTTGCAGTGGCAGTTAGGCAGATTACTTTGGCAACAAAGAAATTTTACAGGAGCGATCGCTGCTTATGATGCAGCGGTGGAAACAATTAAGTCTCTCCGTACTGATTTAGCAACAATTAATCAAGACGTACAATTTAATTTTCGGGATAGTGTTGAACCGATTTATCGTCAATCAGTAGAGCTACTCTTGCAATCTCAGGCAGAACAACCAGATGCGAAAATTTTAGATCAGGCACGCCAGCGCATAGAAGCCTTGCAATTGGCAGAATTAGATAACTTCTTCCAAGAAGCTTGTTTACAAGCTCAGAGTGTAATTCTCGATCAAGTGGTAGACAAAGATAATCCTAATACTGCAATTTTTTATCCAATTATTCTGCCACAGCAGATCCAAGTCATTTTTAAGCTGCCTAAACAACCTCTACAGCTTTACAGTACAAATGTTACTCAAGAGCAAGTGGAAAAAGTTGTAACAAAACTCAGAACAGTATTGGTGAATCCGACTGCGACAAACGCTATCAAAATTCAATCACAAACTGTTTACAACTGGCTGCTCAAACCGATTGAGTCAAAGTTATCAGCAACTAAAGTTGATACCCTCGTATTTGTGCTGGATGGCGTATTACGTAATATCCCAATGGCAGCCCTCTACGATGGGCAAAAATTCTTGATTGAGAAATATGCGATCGCTTTGAGTGTTGGTTTACAATTACAAAATCCTCAGTCTTTAAAACAACAGCAACTGAAAGCTTTAATTGCTGGGTTAACTCAGCCTCCACCAGAGTTTTCCAACTTTGCACCATTACCTGCTATTAAATCAGAAATCAACTCTATTTCCAGTGCTGGAGTTGCCACAACCAATCTTGTAGATCAGCAGTTCACTAGCAAAGCACTAGAAAAACAAGTCAACTCAGTTCCTTTCAATGTCCTGCATCTAGCCACTCACGGCCAGTTTAGTTCCCGTGCTGATCAGACCTTTATCTTAGCTGCCGATGGGCCAATAAATGTCAAGCAATTTGACAGCTTACTCCGCAGTCGAGATGAAACTCAAGCACAAGCAGTAGAACTTTTAGTGTTGAGTGCCTGTCAAACAGCAGCCGGAGACAAACGTGCCGCTTTAGGACTAGCAGGCACAGCAATTCGAGCAGGTGCGCGTAGCACTTTAGCTTCTCTGTGGCAGATTGATGATGAATCCACAGCTTTGTTTGTTGGCGACTTCTATCGAGAACTTAAAAATGGCAACATCAGCAAAGCTCAAGCTCTCCGCCATGCTCAACTACAAATCTTACAACACCCCAATTACAAAGCTCCCAGTTTTTGGTCTGCTTACGTATTAATTGGTAATTGGTTGTAGTAGGAGGCAAGAGGCAGAAGGCAGTCCCAATGAAAAAATTTTACCGCCATGTATGAAAATATGGTAGCTAGCAATCTTCCGTAGGTTGGGTGCAACGAAGTGGAACCCAACAAATGATCCGAAGAAAAAGGTTACGGCACAATTATAGAATTACTATATCGCTCTTGACCGAATAAGGCAAAAGTAAAAAGTTAAAAGCGCAAAGTTGAGCCAGTCGCGTGGTGAGGCAGCGCGGTCTTGGGGAGCCAGTCCGTTGCGGGGGTTCCCCCCGTTGTAGGAACTGGCGTGGTTTCCCCCATGAGCGACTGCCGCGCATGGTTTCCCGACTTGAGCGAACTGCCGTCAAGAAACAATGCGTCCTTAATTAAATCCCACGCCACATCCTCATACCATTTCACTTTAAAATTGATACATTTAGGCAGGCAGAGGAGCAGGGGAGCAGAGGGGCAGAGGAGAAATTATTTGTATCATTTATTTGGTGAAATGGTATCATCTTGGCTGCGAGCCAAGACCGGAGTGGCTCCTAAATTTATTTATGGGGATTATCTTTTTACTTTTTACTTTTTAACATTGACCAATAACAAAAAAAGAGGTCTACTTTGACCTCTTGGGAACTCCCTACAATAAAGTTCAGTTTCTATATAAGAATTACAGCAGGCCAGCGTTAGTACCTTGCTTGCCAGTTGCCAGTTCCACTTTAACGATTTTGCCACCCATTTTTTGAATCCGTTGCTGTTCGCGGAACCAGTTTTCGTAGGGAACCAATTTGGTGAAATAGGTATTTTGTAGTTCGCGTTGAGTACGAATCCGGGTTTGGCTAGGAACGCAAGCAGTAATTTTAAACAACCGCGCCATGTGATGAATCTCCTGTGGTGAGTGTGAAAACTTTTTTATCTCAAAGTGAAGCGGGAGTATATTTTTTAGACAAATCTTTAATTAATCTCTCCAAGGCTGGAAATCAAACATCAATACTAGACCACTAACACTCATCATGATTTATGCAATTAAGATAAGCGACAAGACGTTCTAACACTCACGGTTGATTTCCAGACCTTAATAAAGCTGCACCTAATTACTTAGATGCCCACTAGCTCTTAGCTTAAGCCAGAGGAGATATAGTCTAAGTAAACACCGAGTTCTTTACCAGCATCGGGGCCTACTAAGCTAGCAGCTACTTCTTTGATTGCTTGGATAGCTTGTACAGTAGCGCCTACGGGTACACCTAATGAGTTGTAGGTTTCTTTTAAACCGTTCAGTACACGCTCATCAAGGATGGAAGGATCGCCAGCCAGCACAGCGTAGGTAGCATAGCGGAGGTAGTAATCCAAGTCACGGATACAAGCAGCGTAACGACGGGTGGTATACATGTTACCACCGGGACGGGTGATATCAGAGTACAACAGAGACTTAGCAACAGCTTCTTTAACGATCGCAGCTGCGTTAGCGCTGATGGTGGTAGCTGCACGAACGCGTAGTTCACCAGTGGAGAAGTAAGCTTTGAGCTTTTCTAAAGCAGCTGTGTCGAGGTACTTACCTTGAACGTCCGCAGAGTTAATGACAGCGGTAATTGCGTCTTGAGCCATTTTGTTAATTCCTTATTTTCAACCGTATTGCAACAGTTTGTATCAGCAGGGAAAAAGCTTTACCCTACGCCAATGCACCTACTACGTAGTCAAAGTAAGCGCCAGCTTCAGCAGAATCTTCAGCAGACAACAGGGTAGAAGCAGCATTTTTCAGTGCAGCAACACCTGCGGAAACCGCATCAATAGGAGTACCTAAAGATTTGTACATTTCACGAACGCCGATGATGCCGATTTCTTCGATAGGAGTAACGTCACCAGCAACGATTCCGTAGGTGATGAGACGGAGGTAATAGTCTAGGTCACGCAAGCAGGTAGCTGTCAATTCTTGACCGTAAGCGTTACCACCAGGAGATACAACATCAGGACGCTTTTGGAACAGGCTGTCGCCTGCTTGCTTAACTAGACGTTCACGGTTGTCAGTCAAAACTTGAGCGATGCGAAGGCGTTGCTGACCACCAGAAACAAAAGCCTTAATGCGATCTAATTCGCCAGGGCTGAGATAGCGAGCTTCTGCATCAGCATTCACGATGGACTTCGTGACGATACTCATTAATGGATTCCTCCAGTACTAATGAAACCAGGATATGAAACTGGTGCGATTTTAATTTTGGTCGGATGTAGCTACGTTCTCTCGTTGTTTTTTAGATACAACAGTTGAGTAGCTGCTGTAGCTAATACTTTACGAGTTGGCTAGTGTTGATTTCAACTACACGGGCTGTAAAACTCAGCTACCTTCCGCAAAATATTCTCCGGCATTCTGTTGAGCATTTATGACTGCTCTTAATATTTTGTAATATTCCTTTTCAGATTTACACCCAAATAACCAATCTGAGAGCAATATTACGAAATGTAAAGCTCTAAAAAGTCAATAGTCAAGAGTATTAACTATTTGACTATTGACTATTGACTAAATGTTAACGATCGCCAGGACGACCTGTTAACACAGCAGGAGACAGACTCGACCAAGATTGTTTTACAAGGTCAGCCGCCGCCTGGACGCTACCGAGGTAGTTACCTGCTGGTAGAGATGGGAACCGTGGGTATGGAACCACATCTTCACCAAAGTAGCGAGCATACTCTGGGCTATCAATAATTGCCTCTACAGCGGCTCTCAGACCGCTATCAGCCAACAGTTTGTTGTATTGACGGATTTCGCCTTGAGTAGCTGGTGCGCGACCCAACAGGTGACGGAATAGATATTCAATTACCTTGGTGTTGGGATAAGGCGTATAGAAGCGTTTGCGATAGATTTCTGAGCTTGCCAGTTCACGCACAAACTCGCGGACTGAGATTTCCCCATTCCGCAGTCTGCTGTCTAGTTCGGTACGACGATAATAGTCAGGAACCTGACCGCTAAATACATCCAACACTTGACGGTAAGCAGCGTTGATGATTAGCTGTCTTTCTGCTTGGCTACCACCGTCTGTTAAACGGTAAATCCGAGCAGGTTTACGACGACTAGTACCAACACCAACTTCTACAGACTGACCGCGACCATCGTTATAAGAACGACCCAACTCAATAAACAACGGCTGGGTCTTGTCGATTTGTCGTGCTTGGGATGCCAAATCTGCGATCGCTTTTGCCAAAATTGGTGTATTGGCCGACTCAATCCGCGCTTTAACTGGCTTAAAGCTAGGTACAACCACATCATCATTTTGCTTGGTGAGTTGGTTGTAAAGCTTTTCAGTATTCGGGAAGTTAGCCGCTGGTAAGCTTGGGAAGCGACGGTAAGGAACTGTATCTTCACCAAATACTTGGCGATATTCAGCACTATTTAACAAAGCCGCAATAAACGCTTTCAGACCTTGAGTAGCCAAAATCTGGTTATACTTGCGGATTTCTGCTTGATCAATAGGTGCGCGTCCCAAGAAGTGCTTGGTTCCCAACTCAATTACTTTGGTGTTGGGATAAGGTGTATAGAATTCCTTCAGGTAAAGGTTAGAGTAACCCAAACCTTCAATAAATTCTTTCACAGTGATTTCGCCGTTACCCAGTTTACTTTCTAAGACTGTGAATTCGTTTTTAGCGATGTAAGGTGCAATGTCGCGCTCAAAAATCTGGCGATAGGCAGCACTAATTACAGTTTGCACTGCAACTTTATCAACTGTATTTGCTACCAGCTTGAAGATTTTTGTTTGTTCACGCTGCTTGCTAACACCTTGATTAACGCGGAACTGAATATCGGGTTCTGTCCGATTTTGGCTAACTGCACCCAGTTCCACAAAGCGTGGTGTTTCTTGCTTGTTAACTTTGGTAGCCACCACATCTTCTCTGATGCTGCCCACACGCAGTTGTCGCAACGCTACACCAGCAGGAGTCAGATAGCGTTCGTAAGGAACTGTATCTTCACCAAATGCTTCGCTATACTCTACGCTGTCCAGGATGGCATCAACCACTGCGTAGAAGCCTTTTTTAGAGGCAATATCGAAGTATTTGTTATTTTCTTGGCGACCGTAAGTAGGACGACCTAATAAGCGACGGTGAATGTATTCGATCGCTTTACAAACATACAACGGTGTCCAGTACAGACTGCGGAATAAATCAGACTTAGCCAAAGCCCGGACAAATTCCCGTACAGAAATTTCGCCGTTTTCCAGCTTAATTTCTTGGACTTTTAGCCGTTGACCTTCGTAAACGTCACGACCAATCACTTGTAAGTAAACTGCTCTAATTACTGCCTGTGTGGAGCTTTCAGAGAACTTAACACTTGCACCCTTGGCTGCTTTCTTGCCAATAGTGCCAGGAAGTTGATCCAGTTTGAATACTTTTGGCCCCAAAGTACCAGGAGCAACACCCCGTGCTTTAGGATTGCTCAGTTGGTTATTAATACCAGGCCCTTGGTGAATTAAGATCCGTCTTGTATCCTTACCAAAGGGAGCCGGACTGCTGCTGGGGTTGCGAGTTTCTTTCGGGAAAATCGCCCCAAACTGAATTTCTAATGGGTCGTTACCAGAACCGTAGGGATGTTGATCTGGCAATGGCTGTTCGTAAGCTGCGAATGTTGTGATGAACTGAGGTACTTTGCGGAAAGGCGCACTGTAGTTAAACAGGTCTTGTTGCGGCCCCCAGTTACGACATTCTTGAGCTTCTTGACCCAAACCGCGAAGGTAGGGTACTGTCTCTTCACCAAAATAATCGGCGTATTCGTCAGAGTCTACCAAAGCATCCACTAATTTAGGTAGACCACCGTTGGAAATAATCGAGAAGTATTTTTGAACTTCTTCCCGGCTACTTGGCCCGCGTCCCAAAATGTGGCGGAAAGCTAGTTCGATGACGCGGCTGTTAATAAAAGGCTGATAAAACTGTTTTTGGTAAAGAGGAGATTTTGCCAAACGACGGACAAACTCTTTCATCGAGATGTCGCCATTTTTCACCTTGGATTCCAAATCAGAAATCGACAAGCTGTATGCACGGGTAATATCGCGCTCAAATATTTGCCGATATGCTGCTTTAACTACCTCATTTTTTTCGCTGGCTGACAACCCAGGTTTCATCACAAATTTGGGACGACGTTCTGCGGCATTAAAGTAAATCTGCGGCAGTTGTAAACCTTGTTGGTCGCTAGAAGGACGTTGACGTAGTTTGGTCGAAGGTGTGGGTGCTTTGAACTCTGTCAGCAACACATCCATGTACTGAGTCACAATGTCTGTAGCTTCAGCATCTCTACGGAAGTAAGACAGGGATGCTGCCTTAATTTCCTGTAAAGCCACGATTGTTGCTTCACCAGAGCAAGCATTTTCAATGATTTCCCGCAGACCCCGTGTATTCACAGCAATGATGTTGGGGTCGCCAGCTACAATCGCATAAGTAGCATAGCGCAAGAACCAGGACAAATCCCGCAAGCTCTTGGCCATGTTGCTTGGGCCGTAACGAGAAACGTTAATTGGTCTAAAACCTGGCGGAGTTGGGCCACTAGGTGAAGTATTGAAGATAGAGCGCAAGTTTTCTAGGAACCCACCCCGACTTTCAACGTAGGTTACAGTTCCTAGTCTCATGCCTTCTGTAACATCTCTACCAGTGCCAACAGCCGCAGCCAGCGCCAATTCTTGTTCTTGAGGCTTTTCTAAGAAAGCCATTGGTGAACCACCGACAAATATCCGGTTAGCAGCACGAGATACGATAATCTCGGAATTTTCTGTGAGAACCTGGGCAATTTCTAAACGCTTTGCACCAGATGCAAAATAGCTTGCCAGTTCATTTAATTCCCCAGTTCCCAAAAAGCGGTCTTGTTGTTCCGCTTGGGAAATGGTTGCCACAGCTAGGGTTTGATATAGTTGCGGACGCGCAACTGAGCTTCCACCACTCGCCTTAACACTCATCGGATTTGTAAAACTCCCATCATAATCGTTTATGTGTTAAGTCTGGGTCGCTTTGAGGCTTGACACATCGGTGTGTTTATGCCTTCAGAGTACCGCTTTCAAAACTGTCAGTAAAATTAACCCAGTCAGCTTTTAGATTAGAACGTTTTGCGTTTTTACTGGTAATTTATTAAGAAGTGTGTAGATTCTGTAGCTTTGCTCCAGCAAGTCTAAGAATAAATACTCACTATTGACATGAGACAAAATCTAAGTTTTGTATCAGAAAGTTAAAAACTTTACAAAAATATTTTACTGGAGTCTCAACTCAAATTTTATTTAGCTACGACAAAAATACACAAATGTTTGCTTTTTTGTTGCCAGTACGACTCCGCAGAATGACTAGTATTTTTATGAGCGCAACAATGCATAATTTTCATTTTTGTAAATAAAATTAATAATTTCTCATCTTTCCCAAGCCAAGACTAAAAATTTTTTCAAGGATGACTCCGAAATAATCATGAGCTATGCTGTAGTTATCAGCATTAGTACATAGGAAACCCATGAAAAAAAGTAATAAATTTAACTTGTTCACCTTGGCTACTTTGTCCTGTTTAGCAGTTGCGATCGCTGTTACACCTGCTAATGCACTTCCTGGACAAAACATTAACACTGTTATCAAGTGGGCCAAAACAAGAGCTAAATTACCAAAACTGACATATAGCAGCGAAGCACACGGTTATTCAGGCACAAAAGGCAACTTATATTTTTATGTTGATGTCACATCCGAGAAGGGGACAGTGACTAAAGAAGGAATCACCGTCAGTGAAGACTCAAGCGTAAAATTCACCACCAAAAATGCCAAGGTGGTGAAGTTAATTCAAACTATTTATAATTCCAATATTGCTAATGATTTCAGTCAGTCTCGCCGCATCACAAAAATTGGTCGAGACCATTATTATCAAGGTAAAAAATATGCTTATATTCTGGCTGAGGTGGAAGGTGGTTCAGCATTTCAGCTAATCAATTTAAGACAATTACAAGCAGAAATCGATAATGCAAAATATTGCCAAACCCATCAATGCGACTTGTAAGTAGAAGGCAGGAGGCAGTGGTTCGGCTCCTTTCGGCTTCGCTCAAGGCAAGTCGCTCACCAACCAGGCAGGAGGGGAACCCTTTAATATAAGCGGTTTTTTTGATTCGCATTTTACATTTAATTCTGTCTACCTACTTAATTGCCTAAACAAACTGTTTTCTATAAGCGTTATCAGTAAATAAAGGCACACAAGTGCTGACGTTGAAAGTTGCGGCTAATTCAACGTCAGCTGCGAAATCTTTAGCAATTAACTCCTTCCCAGAACTACATTTTTGTAAGTAACCGAGTAAATCTTGGCAAAAAGCTTGAAATGAGTTGACGGCGATCGCAGCTTCTGGTGATAAGCTGCCATCTAAATAAGTGAGAATTGCCCCAGCACCAATCAAATCCTCAAATGCAGGTCTGAGGCTATTATCTTCCTTCCATCTCTCACCAGCCGGAATCACAGCAATTTTACTTCCATAGCTTTGAGCAAACCGCGCCACAGCTTCACTATTACGCAAGCAGCCCGCCAAGGTAGGTGTACCCCCAGTCAGCAAAGTTAAGGCGGAACCATTAAGTGAAGGCAAAACTAGCCGAGTTCCGCTTGGAATTTTCACCATTGTTGCTGGTGAGAGAGAATATCCATTTGTAGATAAATGTTGTCGATGAGTAGCTAACTCAGCGTTGATAGATTTGGCATAATCTACAACCGATTCATCCCGAAACGCATACGGGAAAATTATTGCTCCGTTGTTAGTAGCAATTTCTACACAAGTTGAAAAAGAAAGCACATCAACTATGACAACTACATCACTGATAGAAGCAAGTTGAGCAATTCCTTGTGTACCCCACTCACAACGCAAGTCAAACTCTGATTGGTTGTAAATCATCTGTTGTTAGATTTGGCTAAACGCAGGCTTGGTATTACTAGACAGTTACAATTCCTGCTCTTCTTCATAAAACCAAATTTCTGCTATCAAGGAGAAGCCCATGAGCCAAATAAAGCAGAAAACGAAGAACCAAAATAGTCCCATCATGGTTATTACCTCCAAAAAGCCTTTTGATTCAAGATTGCGTGCTTAGGTAAACATTTACTCGAACAACCTTGATTAGATTACTGAGTCAGGCAAATTAACAAGATAGTGATGAGTAAAGCAATACCAAATTTACTACTTTTTGATATCCCCAATCATGAGTAAATTATTACTTGAAATTTATATCCTTAGTTAGATTATTTATAAAAATAAATTTTAGTCTTTGAAGTATTAAGTACTGCAAAATTTTTCCAAGCAGACTCTAGAATTTCTGAGCTAAACTAGAAGTATTAGGATAGTAATCTCTGGCAGTAAGTTCTATCAGTAGTTAGTTTTGATCACTCCAGGGAAAATGTCTCAAGAGCATGACGAGTTGTTTCAGATTCAGCAGATATCTAACCTTAAACCACGACATTTTGCCGATTTAATCAGGGCTGCACAACTAATTTTTGATCCGGCTGCGGGAATCTCAGGAAGCCATATAACAGTGGACTGGCAAGAATTTGGTATTCCTGATGACGTAGAGGAAAATCTCAAACTACTTGGTCAGCAATATCGATATGCATGTCCTGATATTCCAGGGGCAATTATTTGGAGTCAATTAACTCCAGCTACACGTAATTGGTTTCTCCAAAATAAAGATGAATTGTGGAAATTTGAGGAAGCTTTTCCACCATTGGATGAAGACTAATGATGATCTGCTGTCGCTAAAATCCAAAATTCCTCAAAAAGACAACAAATGGTAGGAAACATCTGTTTTCTACCATTTATCGTCCTGATCAGAACATATTCAGTGGCAATTACGATTAAAGCTATGTTTAAATTTTATTAAGATTGTTGTTAGATTATTGTCATTGTACATGGAACTTAAAAGTTACAAGTCATTGGCGATCGCACTCATTCCAAAGCTTAGTTAAATTTAATTTAAAAAAACTTATATCAATGAATCAAAGCGTCAGTGTTGTTCCCACTCAGGAGAAACTTTTTCATAAAAATATTCCTGTTGCTAAACCACAGCTAATTGTTCTGGCTTTAGAAATGCTACTAGCAATACCACTAGGTTTAGGCTTGGTAAAGTTTCATATTGGCGGTATTGCTTGGATATTTGGTGGTATTGCTGCTGGTACAGCCATACTTCAAGGATGTCGAATTTTTTATCAGTACACGCCCAAACCTAACAGAACTGCTAGAAAAATAGGGATGGGACTTGTAGGATTAACTGTTGGTTTATCTAATAGCAATAGCGACCTCATCAATTTGGCTTCTGGGATTCCGATATTTATTGTTCTTACCTTTTTTCTATTATTTTGTGGTAGCTGCATTGGCTATATTTATTCCCGATTAAGCAAAACCAACTTGTTAACAGCAATGCTGGCGACAGTTCCCGGCGGCGTAGGTGTGATGTCATCGATTGCAGCTGATTACAATAAAAACGTTACCTTGGTAGCTTTAGTTCAAGCGATTCGAGTTACTTGTGTAGTATTGGTTTCCCGACAGCCGCGCGACTGGCGTGGCAGGGGAGCAGAGGAGCAGGGGAGAGGGTTTGAAGTTTTTCCCCAAAATTTCAATTGTGCAACTTGTAAGCACAAAAGCTTATAAAAAAAGCCTCGGCTTTTGTTTAAACCGAGGTGATTAGGAGAAGTCCAAATGTCGATGGAAGATACCGATACCGAAGTCCGTTGTTCTTAGCTAACGGCAAAAGACATCAATTTCTAACAATGTCTTTTGAGTTATTTGCAATAACTGTAATTTATTCTTTATTTATTAACTTATGTAAATAAGTGTAACCAGATTGTTACGATAAGTCAATAGGAATTGACATAATAAAGTAAAAGATTAGTAATAAGAAAAATTTATATATAGCGTTTCTCGTTTTAGTGAGGTACATTTCGTTAAGGTTAGGATGTACCTCTTGCAATTGGGAACTGCTATAGTCAAGCTTGAGGAAGCGATCGCTGATTTGCTGTGGAAATCAAGCCAGAGACCATCCTCTGGCTCGATTATGAAATAACGTTTCTTGCTTTTGCCTTCTTACAAAGTTAGGCGGGACGGAAACCGACACCGCCTACTTTGCGCTTTTCACGTTTGCCTTGTTGTATTAGCCAATTATTTTTCTATATATTCCTTCACCACTTTGAGAGCATCAGGAGGAATTTCTGTGACTAAGCGAAAGGGAAATGCTGGTGTCGAAGCGGCGATAGCATAATTTGGGGTTAAAAAGACACTATATTGTTTAGCTTCTGGGGTGAGTTGTGCAGCCATTGCCAAAACTATCACGTTGACAAATTTGCGGACATCGGCAGCTTGTTCACCAACAATTTCGCCACCAGTAAAAGGTGTATTAGGTTGTCCTGCTTGATCTAAAGTAGTGCTTGGGTCTTTGACGCTGAGATGAGTACCACCAAGTACACCAACCAACCATTTAGGCGCAGGAATTTTGTGAAATCCGACAATTTGTTCAGTCAAAGCCGGAGTCGTTTTATCTGCGGAACTGGCCAATACCAGAGTCGGGACTTGCACCTTGGTTAAACCAGTATCGCCAAACATCAAAGAACTTGTAGGATTAAGAGCGATCGCTTGCTTAATTCGAGTATCTCGTAGTTGATAGCTATTTTCTGGCAATTCTTGAGCAACGCACTGAGCAGTTTCACCCAAACTCAACACAGCCAAATTCTGCTTGCAACGTTGTTTGAGTTTATCGAGTTGTAACTCACCACCAGCTAGAGCTAAAGCTGTACCGCCACCAAAAGAATAACCAATAATCATCACATTATCAGTTGCGAGTTTTCCTGCTAGAGGGTCATTAGCACTTTGGTTAATTTTGGCGAGTTCATCCAAAACAAAACTAATATCTTTGGGACGGTCTAAAAATTCCTGCGGCTTGAGGAGTTTATTCTTACCTTGTAAACCAAAATCAACATTTGTCTGGTTACTACCAGGATGTTCTACAGCGACAAACACATAACCGTGGGATGCTAAGTGTTCTGCGAGGTAGCGTAAATCAGTGCGAACAGAACCTAAACCGTGAGAATAGATAATTAGTGGTTTGTTAGCAGTTGCAGTCGTTGACCAGTAGATATCAACAGGAATATTGCGGTTGCGTTGTTGGTCATTCCAATTTAACTTCAGGACTTGTACTTGCGCCGTACCTGGTTGACTGGGATCAAATGGTAAAGAAACTTGTAGCGATTGTTGATTAAGTTGGGGAGCGATCGCTAACATAAATTGTTGAGTCTGCCAAAATGCTGTATTAAAATTCCCAGCAATTTTGAAAGTTTGTGGTAAATTAATTTCCAGACTTTGACTGGGATAAGCAGCAATAAAGCTGAGTAGCGAAAGACCTTGAGGCGCAGTCGAACCGATAACTAGTCCGGCTCTGATGGCTTGTACACCAGCTTTATCTTTACGCACCACAGCTGTTGAAAAATCATTGAGAATTGTTGTTCCAATCTGAGTATTAAGTAACTTATTAACAGTCACAACATTCAACGAAAGTGGCATTTTTAACGTATTCAATAAGAATCGCCGCTGCTGTGAAGATAATCTTCGGCCATAAAGCTCAAAACCTCCAGGAAAGTCCCCAAGTTCTGCTGCTTTTTGTAACTCAGCCAAAGAAACAGATTCTGCCAACAAACCATAGCGCAACACAACTGTATCAGCAGCTGTTGCAGCAGTAGTTATACCTAAAAACTTTGTAAAGACAACAGCACAAAAGCAACCTGCTAATAAATTTAAAGCTTTCCTACTTATTCCCATAAAAATTATTGTCAATGTGTCAATGAATCCTGACGGGAATATAACTAATATTTTGCTATTTGACGAATTTAGGACTTAGGTGAGTGTTAATGGTCAATACTTAATGGTTCAAAACTTGCTGTCGTTAGGACAGAAGTTTTTTTGTGCAGCATATAACTATTACTGAAGCAATGCTTGTAGTCGACTCAGCAAACAAAAATTAACCTTTACTACATTTTTTACATAAAAAATCATAAGATATACTTATAGATAAACAACACTTTTATAGAGGATATAGATAATGATTCTTGCACCAACAGAACAAAAAATGTGGGAAAAATTACCTTCTAGGAATCATATCAAAATGTCTGATCATGAGATCAACGAAAAGTATGAGTCTGGCGAACAAAGAATACTGACTGAAATGAATCGTGAAAAGCTACCAAGCTTTGTTGAAGCATTAAAAAAACCAGGATATATGGATGTGCGTCCTTTTTACCAACGAAGAACTCGGTGGGATGAAAAGATGCAATCAAGACTAATCGAGTCATTCTTGATTAATATTCCTGTTCCCCCAATTATTCTTTATGAGAAAGAGTTCAACCGTTATGAAGTCATGGATGGTCAACAAAGAATTACTGCTCTCCGTGATTTTTATGATAACCGTTTAAAATTGACAGGACTCGAACTTTGGCCAGAACTCAATGGCAGAACCTATGTTAGTCTTCCTGCCAAAATTAGAGCAGGTATTGATCGTCGTTCCATATCATCCATAGTTTTGATTACAGAGTCAGCGTCCGATCCTGAAAAAGCATTCTTTTTAAAGCAACTTGCTTTTGAAAGGCTAAATACAGGCGGTGTTGATTTAAGTCGTCAGGAAATACGTAATTGTCTGTATTATGGTAAGTTTAATCAACTCTTACTTGAACTAGCTAATAATTCTATATTTGCGGAGGCTTGGGGAATTCCAATTGATGATGAGGAAAAGCTGAAAGAGAACAATCTATATAAAAAAATGGAAGATGCTGAATTAGTTCTCCGTTTTTTTGCTTTACGTCATGTAGAAGATTTTCGTAGAGGAATGGAAGGGTTTCTTGACTTATATATGATGAAAAGTTTAAATTTCTCTGATGAAGATATTGAGATTCTCAAAAATATTTTCCTACAGACTATAAATTTAGCACATCATATATATTCAAGTAATTTATTTAAGCCCTTTGATCCAAATACTAACACGTGGAAGGAAAATGCCTATAAAGCTTATTATGATGCAATAATGGTTGGATTTAGTAGACATTTGGCAAATGCAGATACTTTATTGGAAAGAAAGTCAATAGTAATCGAACAAACAAAGAGACTGTTGAAACAAGACACATCAAAGCTATTTACAAGTGCAGAGCGAACCCAAGCAGATATTAAAGAAAGAATCAGAAGATTCGACGAAATGCTATCCCAAGTCATCGCAGGTTAAAGAGCGATGTTTCAAGATATTTTAATGAGAGTAAAAGTTAATGTTAATACTGTACGCTCCATTATCAAAACTAATGATAGATTGATGGAGATTTCGTTTGCTCCGGGTGCGATAATTAAGAAAGAAATCGGCGAAGAAACAGAATTAATATTCAGTCAACTTCTGCAAGATATACCGAAAGCGACAGAGTGGAGAATTTACGACCATTGTGCTGTAGTAACACGCTTGTATGCGATTTATGAGCGTTTTGTAGAAAAATTAATTAGTGATTGGTTAATACTTTTACCTGAACTATATCCAAACTATTCAGATTTGGATGAAACAATCAGAAGCAATCACCGGTTGGGAGTAGGAAAATTACTAACTGAACTGAATAAAAACAGATATGAACACCTCTCTCCTAAGAAAGTCATGCAGGGTTTGTTTTATGGAACTACTGGTGAGAAAGAGTACGAGTTACTACCAGATGCGTTTCTCATTCATGAACAGAATCTACGCTGGGACACTTTAGAAAGATTATTTGCAAGTGCTGGCATATCAAACGCTTGGGGATGGGTGAAAAAACATAGAGCCATTAAATATTTTTTAGAAGAAATTAGAGGAAATCAGAATACTGTGGAAGGAGAAATTAATAAATTTATTAGCTATCGTAATGATGCAGCACACGGTTTTCCTGATGATGTTTTAGGTGCTGGTGCATTATTAGAATTATGCGACTTTGTAGATGCTTTATCTCAAGCATTTGCTGAATTAGTAACTTATCATATTCTTAAACGCAAAGAATCAATAGGGCAAATTAAAGAAATTGGCAAAATTACTGAGTGGTTCAAGAAGTCTAATGCCGGAGTTGCAATAATAGTTGAAGAAATTAATTTGTCCATTGGGAAACAAATTTTCTTAGTTAATCAAGAGACATCTTGTTGCTATTTGGTTGCTATTAACAGTATTAAACTTAATAATACCCCTGTGAATGATTTGCAAACAACTACTGGAATGGAAGTTGGATTGAAGTTTGATTTAATTGCTAAAAAAGGGTTGCATTTATATCAATTAGAAGAAGTTTGAGTTGCCAAACTATCACTTTTCTCTAACAAAGCAGTGGTAGTATTTACAACAATCTGCGCTGCACCGGCGAAAAACGATCGCTCAATAGTATTAGGCTGATCACTAGATTGATGATAGTGAGGAGTACGAAGATTAGCAGTATCCGTGACTAAGACTGCACCGACTCCTTGATACCAAAACGGTGCATGATCACTACGGAGAGTATCAGGTGTCAGTAACCCTTTTAATGGGATGGGTACTGTGAGAACTACTGGTAAATTAGCTGGCTGTGAGTTTTGAAAAGCACCTAATAATGGTAAATGTTCGGTATCACCCACAACTGCTAAAAAGTCACCTTTATCGCTGGGTGGCGTTACAGGTAAACCCTGTGGATATTTTTGACAACCAGCGGTGTAGCAAGCGTAACCTACCATATCCATGACAATTACACCGCGCAAATTGTGCAAGCGTTTTGTTTGAGAGACAAAAGCCTTACTACCTAAAAGTCCCGCTTCTTCTTTGTCAAAAAAAGCTAACTGCAAAGTCCGTGGTGTAGGTTGGGAACCGAGCAACCGTGCAACTTCCAACACCACAGCTACTCCACTAGCATTATCATCAGCACCAGGGGAGAAAGCTACAGTATCGTAGTGTGCGCCGACAAGAATTGCATCTGCTGTTTTGTCAGTACCTAAACGTTCGGCAAAGATATTCACACCCTCAGCAAATTTTTCTAGCTGCGGTTTCCAGCCGTATTTTTTCAATTGGGTTGTAATATATGTACGAGTACGCGATCGCTCGGCTGTTGTATAACGTTGAAAATTCAACTTTTGAATGTGAGCAAGTAAATTCTCAAGAGAAACTTGTGGTTTAATCTCCAATGTTTGCGGCTGTGGCGGAGGCTGTTGTGTTGTCACTTTCTCAACAATTTCTTGTGAAGGATGTTGTGAAAAAAAACTGTTAAACGCATCACTTCTACTACCAACTATTATCACTACTACTAGCGCCAACAGTACCAGCCAAATCCGTTTTTTCATACTTGAACCCTGCTTTCCAGACCTAGAGTAACGCAAACCAAAGTATTACGACTTGTCTTTTGACAGAGGCACAATTTTCACCTATTGTTCCATATTGGGAAAGTTCTGTGTCATTCATCATTTGTGACTCTTCTCATCTTCCTTGTTTCTCTGCTGATTATGCGTAATCCTGCCTTTTGTTTCCTGGGAATATGTTAGATTTGCTGCTAATTGCAATCCTAGGGTTTCTAGGCAGTTTTGGGCATTGCTTCGGAATGTGCGGCCCCTTGACGGTGGCGTTTTCACTGTCTGGTAAGAATCAAGGACAAAAAACTGTCTCGGAAAAGTCATCCACTTGGCAACAGCAATTAAAATTTCACTTTTTGCTGAATTTAGGCAGAATGTTCAGCTATGCCCTGGTTGGTGCTGGTATTGGGGCTTTGGGTTCAGTATTGTTTCAAGGTGGACAACTAGCAGGTATTGGCAGTGAATTTCGCCGCTTCATGGCAATTATTACGGGAATAATGCTGATTTGGTTTGGGTTAGGACAAATTAAACCAGACTGGTTGCCACATATTCCTTTATTACACCCTTTATTAAAAAGTAATTTACACGATCGCCTGAGTACAGGCATGGTCAAACTTTCCTTACAAACAAAATGGTGGACACCTGTGTTTTTAGGGATGACTTGGGGTTTAATGCCTTGTGGTTTCTTGTATGCTGCCCAAATTAAAGCCGCAGAAACTAGCAACCTCTGGATGGGTGCAGCCACAATGTTGGCTTTTGGTACGGGAACCTTACCCACGATGCTGGGAGTTGGTGTTTCCACTTCTTTAATTAGTAAAGATAGGCGCAGTCAATTATTTCGCTTAGGCGGTTGGGTGACAATTGCCATTGGCGCAATTACCCTATTGCGGACTGGTGACACAATGGTAGACTACACCGGACACGCCGCTTTATGCTGTTTGATGTTAGCACTGATTGCCCGTCCGATTAGTAATGTGTGGGCTGCACCCATGCGTTACCGTCGGGCTTTGGGTGTGGGCGCTTTTGTGCTATCTGTAGTTCACACCACCCACATGATTGAACACTCCCTACAATGGAATTTTGCCGCTTATTGGTTTTTTCCGGCAGAATTTCGCTGGGGTATGGCTGCGGGTGCTGTAGCATTGATATTAATGACCCCCGCTGCTTTAACTAGTTGGGAATCATTGCAGAAATCTTGGGGTAAGCGTTGGCGACAAATTCATCTTTTAAGTGTGCCTGCTTTAGTGTTGAGTACCTTGCATGCAATGTTGATTGGTTCCCATTACCTGGGTTCCCTAGAATCAACTTGGGCGAATAAGTTAGCAACATTGCTGCTAGGAATTGCCACCCTTGGTATATTGCTGTTGCGTTGGGTAAAAGCAGGACAGAGGGCGCAGGGGAGCAGAGGAGCAGGGGGAGAATGAAGTATTACCAGGAACAGAAAAAGTTAAAATACGCAATATTGCTGTTTTGTGTAGCGATCGCAATTACTACTATTCACCCTGTTTTAGCCCATAAAGTGCAAGTAGCCGCAGATGTCGGCGCAACTCTACATCTCGAACCGAATGATAATCCACGTGCTGGCGAACCTACACAAGCTTGGTTTGCCCTTACCCGTAAAGGTGGACAAACTATTCCTCTGGCTCAATGTAATTGTCAGCTGGCAGTTTATGCCGAACCTCATACTCCTGGAGAACCTGCACTACTAGAACCATCCTTACAACCAGTAACCGCCGAACGCTTCCAAGGTATTCCCGGAAACGAAATTACCTTTCCCAAACCAGGCATTTATCAATTACAGCTAAGTGGTAAACCCGCAAAAGGCAATAGTTTCAAACCGTTCCAGGTTCAGTTTGAAGTCACCGTAGCTGCTGGGAGTGAAAATACACAAAATACCCAAAATGTCAATAGTAATGTAGCTCAAGAAAATACTAGAACTTTACCATTGTGGGCGATCGCCATTCCAGGTTTAGTATTAATCGGCATTTTTTTGGTTGTCTTTCAAAAGACAACCAGAAGTTAGTTAAGTTTGTCATTGGTCATTGGTCATTGGTAAAGATGAAGAGTGAAGGGTGAACAAGAAAATTTTACACTTCACTCTTCATACTTCACACTTCTACTTATGCCGCTTTTGATGCCATTGCCAAGCATGACTCACAATATCTTGGATAGATGGATATTGCGATCGCCAGCCCAAAATTTTTCTCGCTTTTTCACTACTACCAATTAAAACAGGTGGATCACCAGGACGGCGATCGCATTCTTTAATGGGAATAGATAATCCCGTCACTGACTCAGCCGCCGCAATTACTTCTCGCACAGAAAACCCATTTCCATTCCCTAAATTGAATACTTCGCTATCGCCACCTTTTAATAAATATTCCAGTCCCAAAACATGGGCATCGGCTAAATCGTTAACATGAATATAATCACGAATACATGTACCATCAGGTGTAGGGTAATCTGTACCAAAAATCGAAATAAACTCGCGCTTGCCCAAAGCTGTCAGCAATATCAAAGGAATTAAATGAGTTTCTGGGTTGTGGTCTTCACCTAGCAAGCCGTCGGGATTAGCACCAGCCGCATTAAAGTAACGGAATCGGACTGATTTTAAACCGTAAGCAACATCAAAATCAGAGAGAATTCGCTCCACCATCAGCTTAGTAGCCCCATAGGGATTAATTGGGTCTTGGGGATGGTTTTCCGGAATCGGGACGACTTCTGGGACTCCGTAGGTGGCGCAGGTGGAAGAAAAGACGAACTTGTTAATTGATGCAGCCAGCATTGCTTCTAATAAAGTCAATGTGCCGACAACGTTGTTGCGGTAGTATTTTGCTGGGTCAGTCACTGATTCGCCTACGTAAGCATAAGCCGAAAAATGCATGACGGCGGCAAACTTACGAGTCTGAAATAAATCGTCTAATAAAGGGCGATCGTTTGTATCACCTACTACCAGTTCTACTTGTAAAACCTTTTCTGCCAACTCTCGATGACCGTAAACTAGGTTATCAAGTACTACCACGTTATAACCTGCTTGCTTGAGAGCAAGTACAGTATGAGAACCGATATATCCTGCTCCCCCCGTGACTAAAATGCTGGGCTTTTCCGGCGACATAGTTTTTCCCCTGTGCGTTGACAATTCCTCAATTAATTATGGGTGTAGGGATGTAAGGGTGTAAGGGGTGTAAAGGAAAAAAGTCAGCGTGAAACTAAGATAAAAGCAAGTCAACACAGGTTATATTCCCCTAAACCCCTACACCCTTATACCTCTACACCCTAAATTTGTTGACTCACCAGGAAAATTATAAATAATAGACGCAGTGTGAAAAAATTGCTCTAAAATCACTACGACGGTAGTCTTTAGGTGTGAGGCTGGTAATATTTGCAGTCAAGTCAAAGTCCGATTACAATTTGACGGTCAAATACACATCTTGCTCCAAACACTAGGCTGATCGCACTAGAAAATTTGAGAGTTAATCTATGTTCATATTGTTGAGCCGCGTACTGCTGTGGCTGCTTGTTGGCACTATCGTATATTCTTTGTTCCAGAGGTTTTATCCTCAAGGAACTTTTGCGGGGCGAGTAGTTTTAGTAATTGTTTTGGTTGTCCTAGCTTTGTCGTTCGTTAACCCTAATGAACCAGCTGTGGCATCTTTGTGGAGGGTGATATCATTTCCACTCAAGCCTTTGGGAGCATCAGTATTAATGATGATTTTTGCCGCTCAAAAAATTAAGGCTGGTGGGATAGACAAACCAGGAGGATATTTGATCGGTTGGGCGCTGACAATTTTGCTGTTGTCCAGTACACCAGCGATCGCTTATTTTTTGGTAAGGACACCGATCGCCACAGTTGTTAATCCTAATCTAGCAAATCAAGAACTAGTCAGGAATTATCTGGCAGATGGAGCAACTGGCTCGGAAGTACTTGTAGCATTAGCTCCAGGAACTACAACTAGCGATGTAGATAGTAAACTAGGGCTAAGTGCAATTGCTTTCAACTCTTTTGATCTCAAAATCCCGCCTTACCTGTTACAAAATCCTCAGCAAATTCGAGAACGCGGTTTGCGACTGGAGGACTTTGTACCCAGTGCTGAAACATTACAACTTACTACCCAAGTCTGGGAAAGTTATCTCAACCAAGTTTACTTTTTCTTGCGTGGTCGCCCGTCCTAGGGTTAAAAAAGTAAAATTAACAAGGCCGCAACGCTACGCCCTAGTGGCTGGCCTTATTTAAAAAACAAGATGCCGAATTCTGAATGCAGAATTCAGAAGATAATTAGGTAAAACTTTCTCTCTACGGAATTCTGACCACTCACTCCTGAATTCTTTGTAGATAAAATATAAACCTACGATCCGTTTGTTTTAGGATGATGGAGTTGCAAAATTGCTGTAATGGCAAAATCTCGACGACTAGCTAAACTCGGTGCTTACCTGCGTCCTCATTGGGTAGAGGCAACATTGGGCATTTTTGCTTTGTTGTCTGTCAATGGTTTGGGTGTTTATATTCCTTGGTTAATTCGTGGCTGTGTTGATAAACTTTCAACCCAATTTAGCTGGAACCAACTACTACATTATGTAGTAATCATTATTTTGTTGAGTTCAGCTATGTGGTTAATCCGCATGGCATCGCGTATCTGGCTGTTTGGCGTAGGACGGCAGGTAGAATTTGACCTAAAACAACGGATTTTTGAACATTTACTGAAGTTAGAACCTGCTTATTTTGCTACAAATACCGCAGGAGATTTGATTAGTCGTGCTACCAGCGATGTCGAAAATATCCGGCGATTGGTAGGTTTTGCGGTGCTAAGTTTAGCTAATACTTTTTTTGCCTACACTTTGACACTGCCGGTCATGCTGGCGATTAGTGCAGATCTGACACTGTATTCTTTAGCAGTGTATCCTTTCATGTTCTTGTTGGTGCATTTGTTTAGCGATCGCTTACGCAAACAACAAGCCACCGTACAAGAAAGACTATCTGATATCAGTGAACTCATTCAAGAAGATATTAGCGGCATTGCCTTAATTAAAATTTACGCTCAAGAAGAAAACGAGCGTCAAGCCTTTGCCAAAAAAAATCAGCAGTTATTAAAAGCTAACTTGCAATTGGCAAAAAGCCGTAATGTATTGTTTCCTTTGATTGGCGGTTTAGCGAATATCAGTTCTTTAATTATCATTTGGTTGGGAACAACGCGCATTTCTGGCGGAACTTTAGCAGTTGGTGACTTTTTAGCACTGCTGCTTTATGTAGAACGTCTGGTGTTTCCCACTGCTTTGTTAGGCTTTACAATTACCACCTATCAACGCGGTGAAGTGAGTATAGATCGCTTAGAATCGATTTTCAGCGTCACTCCCAAAATTCAAGATGCGGCTGATGCTGTACATTTACCACTGGCTGAAGTCAAAGGAAAAATTACAGCAAAAAACTTCAGCTTCACTTACCCAGAAATGGCGACACCAGCTTTAGATAATGTTAACTTTACCATTGCGCCAGGAGAGACAGTAGCCATTGTCGGGGCAATTGGTTCAGGGAAATCAACTTTAGCCAATGCCTTACCTCGGTTGTTGGATATTGCTCCCGGACAGTTATTTTTGGATGGGGTAGATATTACCAACATCGTATTAGCAGATTTGCGGAGTGCGATCGCTTATGTTCCCCAAGATAGTTTTTTGTTCAGCACCACAATCAAAAATAATATCCGTTACGGTGATCCAGTTAGAGAACAAGAATCTGTAGAATCTGTGGCAAGAATGGCTCAGATTCATGCCGAAATTACGAATTTTCCCCAACAATACGAAACTATTGTTGGTGAACGTGGTATTACCCTTTCTGGCGGACAAAGGCAACGCACGGCTTTAGCTAGAGCTATGTTAGTTGATGCCCCAGTCTTAATTTTAGATGATGCTTTATCTAGTGTTGATAATCAAACAGCCACCAAAATTCTCAAAAATCTTTCTAGTGGAACTAATCGCAAAACTGTAATTTTTATCACGCATCAACTATCAGCCGCCGCCGCCGCAGATAGAATTTTAGTAATGGATAAAGGTAAAATTGTCCAAGCAGGCAATCATATCGAACTGGTTCAACAAGAAGGACTTTATCGAACATTGTGGAGTCAGCATCAAGTCGAGGAATTGCTTCATTAAAGTTTTATCACTGAAGACAATTTTTTTATAAAGCGAGTATAATTTTTTGTTTGTCAGTGGCAAAAATACTCGTTCCCTATGTTGCAATTTCTACAAAATTTTTTTACTGATGGCCAGTTTATTCCACACGGACATTGCTATCTTTGGCAACCGAGTTTGGTATGGTTACATATCCTATCAGATGCGCTAACTGCTTTAGCATATTATTCTATCCCCATCGCCCTTGTTTACTTTGTTCGCAAGCGTCAGGATTTACCTTTTAAATCAATACTTATATTATTTGGAATTTTTATTGTCTCTTGCGGTACAACCCATGTCCTAGAAATCTGGACACTTTGGCATCCTACTTACTGGCTATCTGGTTCTGTCAAAGCTTTTACAGCTTTCATATCGGTTTACACTGCCCTTGTCTTATTGCCAATAATTCCCCAAGCATTAGCTTTACCCAGCCCGGCAGAATTAGAGTCAGCTAACAGCCATCTAAAACTTGCCTTAAAAGAATTGGCAAATACCCAAGCGCAACTAATTCAAACTGAAAAAATTTCTTCTTTAGGACAACTAGTTGCAGGTATTGCTCATGAAATTAACAATCCAATTAATTTCATTTATGGCAATACCTCCTTAATTGAAGACTACACCAAAAATTTATTTACTTTAATTGCTATTTATCAGAGTAACTATCCTCATCCAGTACCAGAAATTCAAGTGGCTACCGATAAGGTAGATCTCGATTTTATTCAAGAAGATTTACCTAAAATACTGTCTTCTATGAAAATAGGAGCGGAACGTATCAGTAAGCTAGTATCATCCTTACGGAATTTCTCTCGCCTAGATGAATCTGAACTAAAAGCAGTAGACATTCACGAAGGAATTGATAGCACTCTGTTGCTTTTGCAAAATCGTTTGAAAATTACAGGACATCATCCGGATATTCAAGTTATCAAAGAATATGGCAATTTACCAAAAATAGAGTGTTATCCGAAACATATTAATCAAGTGTTGATGAATATTTTGACTAATGTGATTGATGATTTAAAAAAATCAGTAATTAGCGGTCAGGCTTGTGTAAAAAATTGTATTATACCTAAGAGTCCTCAGATTAAAATTACAACTGAAGTTTTAGATAGTCATCAAGTAAAAATTCGGATTGCTGATAACGGCTGTGGAATTACAGAAGAAGAAAAGCAAAAAATATTTGAACCATCTTTGAGTACTGAAACCATAGCTTCGGGGAAAAATTTTGGGATGTTGATTAGCTATCAAATCTTAGAAAAATACGGTGGTCAACTCAATTGCATCTCTGCACCAGTTCAGGGTACAGAGTTCCACATCAAGATTCCGGTTCATATGAAGCTAGTTGAATGATACGACTTATTCATTTCTTTGACATTCTTGCCAGCGCCTTTCTAAAAGATATGCTGTGGGAGGAAATGATAACTTAAAACAAATTGCAATAATGGTAAATCTCCAGCAGATTGTTGTAAATCTTTTAATAACAACTCAACCAAGCCTGACAAACATATCAGAAATGGAAATTACATTACCTAAACTGCTAATAGATTGACCTTGAGCAACACGTTGAAAACCGTGAGAAAGCACCGCATGAGATATTTCATGATTTAACAATCCTGCCAATTCTGCTTCAGAATTAGTAGCAAGAATTGCGCCCGTATTCACAAAAACTTTCCCACCAGGCAAAGCAAAAGCATTAATAGAATTGTCTTCAATAACATAGTATTCATAGTCAAACTTTCGCCCCATTAAAGGCTCTAGTCTGCCGCTAATTCCTCTCACATAATTAAGAACTTGTGAGTCTTCTACTAATTTACTCTCTTGTTGATATTGCTTGACTAATTTATCAGAAATTTCCTTACCAAATGCCGATTCACCTTGTAAAAGCATAGATACAGTTTCAAACCCTGAAACTCCTGATTTCCAATCTTTTGTGCTAAAGGCTTTTACACCATTCACTACGGCACTAAGAATTCCCTGAAATCGCAAATCATCATTCAGTTTTGAGTGATGACGCTGGAGATTTTTTTTAAAAAGTTACTGTGAACGCAGACGAACACTAGCGGTTCCAAAAGATAGAGCATTGCTTGTCAGCTTGAAGCTATCTGATGCTCAAACAGCAACCTGGACAGAACTTTGGGATATTACTGTAGCAAATGGCAATGATTTTCTAAAACGCGTCACAAGTGTTGTAAAATCCTCAGCAGATTCATGAAAAATCAGATAGCGATCGCGTTAGTTTTTTTTGGTACTTGGGCAGTATAAAGTACCGAAAAACTAATTTGGTATATCGTATGTTAAAAGATAAGTTACTCCAGCGTCATGTTGGTGCGATCGCTACTTTAGGTGTTATTAGCTTGCTAAGTTCATGGAGCGCATTACCATCTCCTCATGAAATCTCTAACTCCTGGGACGGCTTTCTGTGGGGAATGGCAGATCCAGTATTGGCGTTAGATAAACTAGTTAGTATCTTGGCAATTGGTTTACTCGCTGTTGGGAAGGTGCGTGGTAGATTGGTAGCTATCGCGCTGATATTAGCAAACTTTGTCGGAACGCTAATTCACCTATTACAGATCAATCTACCAGTGACAGAAGTAGCGATCGCCATGGTTAGTATTGCTTTTGGTATGGTGCTAGTTACGCTAAAGCAACCTAACTTCATAACACTGCTAATCTTAACGGCGATCGCTGGTTTATTTCAGGGTTATTTTCATAGTGAGTCAATTATTGAGGCAGAAACAATCCCTTCGGTGATGTATATTTTGGGTACTGCTTTGACACAGTATGCAATGGTAATGAGTGCCAGCCAAATTGCTACTCAAGTTAGTCAAACAGAATTGCTAGGTACTCTGCCAAGAAAAATGAGTTTAGTGGGCTTCGCTATCTGCGCTCTGGGGATTGTTTGTTTGAAAAGCTGGATAAACTGATGAATTTAAAATGCTCCAACTTTGCCTAAGATGACGTAGACAGTTTTAGTAATCAAAAATAAATCATACAATGGATGCCATTTTTCTTGGTAACGCAAGTCTAAATCTACTATTTGTTCAAAGTCTTTGACGTGAGAACGACCATTAACTTGCCATTCACCAGTTAAACCTGGTTTGACATTCAGACGTTGCCAATGGCGTTGACTGTACTTAGCTACTTCATCAGCAGTAGGTGGACGTGTTCCTACCAAACTCATTTCACCTACAAGCACATTCCAAAATTGCGGCAATTCATCTAAGCTGGTACTACGCAAAAAACGCCCTACTTTCGTAACTCGAAAGTCATTTTTGTTTTTAAAGATTAGTCCATCAGCTTCATTTTGGACAAGAGATTTGAGTTTTTCGGCATCGTTAACCATTGAGCGGAATTTACAGAGCTTAAAGGGTCTTCCTTGAAGTCCATAACGTTCCTGAGTAAAGAAAATCGAGCCTGGGCTATCGAGTTTAATAGCGATCGCTATCGGTATAAACAAAATAGCCAAAATTATTAAACCCACCAAACTCCCTAAAATATCTAAACAACGTTTGAATTTAGAATCTACGGAAGAGTGCGGCGTATCTAATTTCCAAACTTTGTCAGTAGCATCTTGACAAACGCTTTGCAATTGTGTTTGGTACATTATCTAGCCAAATGTGTAATAACCAGAGTAATTTTACTTAAATTTGTTCTTGAATATAAACTTTGTATTCTTATCAAAAGTACTCTTTTACGGTATATTTACGGAATCTTCATCTAAATTCCGAAATGTATGAAAATTTGTAAAATTTACATAAATCTTTTTTCTCTATCTTTTGGCAGATGCTCAAGTATAAATAGTATGTATAAAAGGATGCCCGAATATTAAAACCAGTTACTAATTGATTCGTTTAACTTTCTAGCTAAACTGAAGTATCTAAAAAAATCTCCAACTAGATAAGAGCAGCACATCATTTATCGGGATGTGTTTAGACTAACTTCAGATGGCACCTCTTGTAGATCTGAGTAGATGTCATGGACTATTTACATCAGCATGAGTAAAAAATGACACTTGGGCTAGAAGAACTAGTATCTTTGATGATGGGGTGATAAAGATATGATTTCAGGTGGAGTCGAAATTAAAGTTAGTCGCTTAGAATCTATTGTTGAACAGATTGGCGAAGCAGTACTTACTACTACTGAGACGATTGAAAGCCTCGCCGAAAGATTAGATCATCTGAGTCTGCAAGTTGAGGCCCAAGGAAAGCAGTTGCAGCAGCAAGGTCATCAGATTTTTGCTTTGTGTGATGCCCTGCAAAACTTAGCTCAGTCTCAAGATTATACTGTGCAGAAACTTGCTCATCTTACACAGACCTTAGACAAGCTAACATCCTTGATTCAACGGTTAGACGCAGAATAATCTAATACTTAGTAGTGATGAGTTAGTATTGACTCAGATTATCTCCTTCCGGGTCGATGTTTCACACTCTTAACTGGGTGACGGCAATATTACCAGAAAAACAGACATCCACATCGCTACCAGGAGTGCGATCGCGTTTACCATATTCCCCAACATAATAAAAATCATTGCCATCCACGCGATAACTAATCGGCAAAGCTTTGGTACAAGGTTGACAAAATACCATTTTGGGATCTGGTTCTCCTGGTTGCAAATGCGGTAAATTAACATTCCAGAAGCACCCTGGTTCTAGAGGACGCTGGAGTAATTCAGCTAACACCTCAGCTGTGAATTTTGCTGCCAGTTCCCAATCAAAATTTTGCTTGGCTTTGCGATAGTGAGAAATAGCAATCCCCGGAATACCGTTCATAGCTGCTTCTCGCACAGCTGCTACAGTACCAGAAATATAAACATCGACACCGAGATTGCCACCAGCATTGATACCTGATAAAACAAACTTGATATCTTGACAAATTTGCGATATTGCAATTCTCACACAATCGGCAGGAGTACCAGCGATCGCATATTCCTTCTCAGAACGCTGTTGAATATTAATAGAGCGAGTTGTAGTCACTTGATGCCCACAGCCTGATTGATGATCTTTTGGTGCAGCAATAATCACATTGTTATTATTAACAGCCTTAAGCAGCGCTTTTATCCCAGGAGCATCAATCCCATCGTCGTTAGTCAAGATTATAGTCATTTACCAGCCTAATGAATTGGAATAGTAATCATAAATTCTGAACCTTTTCCTAGTACAGAATATACATCCAATTTACCTTTATGCTTTTCGACAATAATTTGATGGGCAATTGATAATCCTAAACCTGTACCTCGACCGAATGGCTTGGTAGTAAATAAATGCTCGAAGATTTTCTGCTGGATATCAACAGACATTCCCACTCCATTATCTTTAATCCGAATCAAAGCATTGTTTTTGTCTTCACTAAGAGAAGTTGTAATCAAAATTTGATTAGGATTCTGTTCAATTTCACTATAGCTACGCCCTATATTAGACTCTTCTAAAGCATCAATTGCATTAGTTAAAATATTCATAAATACTTGATTCAATTGACCGCTGAAGCAGGTTATAGAAGGCAGATTACCATAATTTCTCATAACTTCAATTTCTGGACGAACTTTGGAAGCTTTCAAGCGGTGCTTAAGGATCATAATTGTACTATCAATGCCATTATGAATATTGCAGAATACTTTGCGGTCTTGATCGGAGCGAGAAAAATTCCGCAAACTAGTACTAATATTGCGAATGCGCTGTACGCCTTCTTTCATCGAAGCAATTAAGTTAGGTAGGTCAGAACGCATATACTCTAAGTCTGTTTCAGCAATTTCTTCTTGAATAGCAGACACAGGTTCAGGATAGTTTTGCTGATAAAGGTCAATTATTTTAATTAAGTTATTAAAATAATTTGCCGTGTGAGCAAGATTTCCATGAATACAACTAACAGGATTATTAATTTCGTGAGCAATGCCTGTTACTAGCTGACCTAAAGCTGACATTTTTTCTTTTTGAATTAGTTGCAGTTGATATGCTTGTAAGTCTTTTAAAGCTTGGGAAAGCTCTGCCGTTCGCTCTGTAACTCTTTGTTCTAAAGTTTTTGTTAAATAACGTAGTTGCAGGTGAGTTTTAATTCTGGCTAATACTTCTTCTTTTTGACATGGTTTAGTAATATAATCAACTGCGCCTAAATTTAGACCTTTGACCTTAGTTTCTATATCAGAAATACCAGTCATAAAAATTACTGGAATATCTTGAGTTATCGGATTATTTTTTAATTTTTGGCAGGTTTCAAATCCATCAATACCTGGCATCATGACATCTAGTAAAATTAAATCAGGTAATTTTTCTTGAATTTGCTGAAGTGCCTTTTCTCCATTTCTGGCTGTAGTCACAAAAAATCCAGCATTAGTTAATGCTTGAGAGATAATTTCTAGATTGGTGATAGTGTCATCTACTACTAAAATTAAACTATTTTCTTGAAAGTTTAGCATTTGTATGTTTTGGGTTTAAATATTAAAACAGGAATTGATGAGTTGATAGCGGTTGTCAGTACAAAAACTCTAAAAAAGTTTGCATAATAATTGCGTAAATATACGGTAAACAAATTAATATAGGGAGAAAGCTTGTACTTACTATCCTCTGTTAATTATTTTTCCCAAACCAGCAGCATCTGTTACTATTGCTGTCAAATTTTTACTCACAAATTCTGTCTTGGCTGAAAATTCCCGACAGCCCCAGAGAATCAGGATTTGTTACAAACTGAGTATTCTAATTAAGAAATTAAAAAAGAATGAAAAACCAGAATATTTTACTTAGTATGCAGAACTTTTTCAGATAGAAACCAAGATATCGTTGCCACTTTTTAAATTAAGTAGATTTTAGGAACTTCCTTGACGAATGGGAATGGCGATCGCAAATTTAGCACCTTGTCCTGGTGAAGCATTTACTTCCAAAGAGCCTCCGTGTTTTTCCACTATAATTTCTCGCGCGATCGCCAACCCTAAACCAGTACCCTTACCTAGGGGTTTGGTAGTAAAAAATTGCTCAAACATTCTCTGTTGCACATCCCCAGACATACCAATACCATTATCAGCAATCTCAATCAACACAGACTGCTGATCACTTGTCACTGTTGTGTTAATCCAAATCGTCGGAGTTTGTTCACTAGTAGTCAATTCCAGCTTTTCTATAGCTTCATCAATAGCATCAATCGCATTGGCTAAAAGATTCATCAAAACCTGATTGATTTTTCCTGCATAGCACTCAACCAAAGGTAAATCACCGTATTCCTTCACAATATTAATAGTCGGGCGTGTCGATGTAGCTTTAATCCGACTACTTAAAATCACTAAAGTGCTATCAATACCTTCATGCAAGTCAACTAACTGACATTCAGTGTCATCCAATCGAGTAAATAGGCGGAGCGATCGAACAATTTGTTCAACACGCTCAGACCCCTTCTTCATTGAAGCTAAAAGTTGCGGTAAATCTTGCTTGAGAAAATCTACTTCGATTTTACTTGAGAAAGCTTTAATTTCTGGAATCGCAATTTTTGTATGAGTTTCATATAATTCTAGTAATTGCAATAAATCTTCGATATACTTCTCAGCGTGAATTAAATTACCAGAGATAAAGTTAACTGGATTGTTAATTTCATGAGCAATACCTGCAACTAGTTGTCCTAAAGACGACATTTTTTCTTCCTGCGCTAACTTTAATTGAGTTCTCCGCAGTTCTAAATGGACATTTATCCTGGCTAATACTTCTTCATGCTCAATTGGTTTAGTAATATAGTCTACTGCTCCTAGTTGTAACCCCTTAACTTTATTCACTGGTTCAGAAAGTGCCGTCATAAATATAATCGGAATGTCTTTTGTTTTGGGGTTTGCCTTCAAAAGACGACATGTTTCAAACCCGTCCATACCAGGCATCATCACATCTAATAAAATTAAATTAGGTATTGCCTTTTCTACTTTCTCTAAGGCACTTTTCCCATTTTTAGCTACAGAAACTCTATAACCTGCTTGAGTTAATATTTCCAATAAGATTTTGATGTTAATTGGCACATCATCAACAACTAGAATTGAATTATTAGGAATATTATTCATTTTTGGGAAGAAATATTAATTTATGAGTTTTTTTCAGCTAAATATGGTTTAAGCATTTCCACAATAGCTTCATCTTCAAAATCTTCTATTAATTTTAAAATTTTATGAGTAAAATTTACATATTTATCATCTAATTGTTGAATCCGATTGACTTCTTCTTTAACACCCATAACATAACCAGCCTTGGCTGCTTGATATAAATTAACTAGTTCTGTCGCTGGGGGAAATACTATATTCTCCCCAGGATTTGGTAAAATTTGTTGAGATTGATTGATATTTTCATAAATCCAATCTAATTTTAAATAAAACTTTAGCTGAGAAAATAATTCCTCAGCTTGTACAGGCTTGGGAAGAAAATTATTACAACCTGCTTCTAAACTTTGTTGGCGGTTTAAATTAAATACACTAGCAGAAGAAGCAATAATCACTGTTTCTGTAAATTCTGGTTGACTGCGTAAATGTTGTGTCATTTGCACTCCGTCCATAATAGGCATTCCTAAATCAGTAATAATTAAATCTGGTTTGTACTCTTGTGCTTTACTGATTCCTTCTTGGCCATTAAGTGCTTCAATTACACAAAATCCAACTGGTTTGAGTAAATTTACAATCACAGCACGATTATCCGAAACATCATCTACAACCAAAATGGTTTTTTGATTTCCTTTGTATCTAATGATGTGATTGCTACCTTTGTCAAGATGGGGAACCTCATATGATTCACAATCTGTAACTTTTTGTAAATCTAGCTCAAACCAAAATTTACTACCTTGAGCATACTTACTTTCTACTTGAATTTTGCTACGCATCAGTTCCACAATTTGATAGCTGATAGCCAAACCCAAGCCTGTCCCTTCCGCTTTCCGAGAACTATGTCCTACTTGTTCAAAAGGCAGAAAAATTTTCTGTAATTGGTCTAGGGATATGCCAATTCCTGTATCTTCAACTTGAAATCTGATTTTGCAAGTAGTTAGTTCTTCATATTGATGTTTATTTATGACTTGTAAATCATAATTAATTACTTCTACACTGAACTTAACTTCACCATCATCTGTAAACTTAATAGCGTTACCTAAAAGATTCAGTAATACTTGACGTAAACGTTGTTCATCTGCACGAACAACCGTTGGTATACAGTCGCTTATTTGATAACTAAAATTAATGTTTTTTTGCTCAGCTTTAATCCGGCATATGTCATATACACCTAGTAAAAAATCATAAAAATTAAATGTTTTAGGATATATTTCTAACTTTTTAGACTCAATTTTAGCTATGTCTAAAACATCATTGATTAACATTAATAAATGAGAGCCGCAATGATAAATAACTTTGATAGCATTTTGTTGTTCAGTACTTGCTTTAATATCGCGTTGGAGAATTTGTGCATAGCCAAGAATACCATTCAGTGGTGTGCGAAGTTCATGACTCATATTAGCAAGAAATTCGCTTTTTGCTTGGTTGGCTGCATCAGCTAGTTCTTTAGCAGTTTTTAATTCTTTAGTTCTTAAGTCAACACGTTTTTCTAGTTCTTGGTTTGTTTTTTCTAAAACTGTAAAAAAATCACTTAATTGCCCTGCCATTTGATTAAATGATTGAGCCAGAATACTGAGTTCTTTCACACCTGAAATTTCTACTGTTTGGTCAAGATTGCCAGAGGCGATCGCACTACTAGCTTGAGTTAAGTGTAAAATAGGTTGAGCAATCCAACGCGAAGTGTATATTCCTAATACTGTTGCCACAATAAGTGCGCCCAAACATAGCAGAATAGTCGTTTGACTATTAGCATTAATTTCTGCCATAAAGTCAGTTTCAGGCACAATTACAATTACCAACCAGTCTAATCCTAATTTGTCTTGCCAAGGTGTAACTTTCACAAACTGCCGCTCACCTTGGAGTTGTAATATAAACTGTTGAGTATTCTGAATTCTTTGAAAGTTACCAAACTTTTCTTGTAAATAATCAGCTATGCCTTTAATTAAAGAACTTTGACTATTGAATACTGATAATCTATGAGCCTTACCATAAATCACATTGTAGGGCGGTTCACTAGTCGAAGAAGCTACGATTAATCCAGACCTTTCTAAAAGAAATACTTTTCCTTGTTTACCAAATTTTAAATTTTTCAAAAAATCATTAATTTGAGTTAGTAATAAATCCACACTAATTACCCCAACAATATTGTTAGAGTCATCATATAGCGGATAACTAGAAGATATAGAGAATATTTCTGGTTTATCTTCCCATTGATAAACTTGACTCCAGACTGGCCTGCCCATTTTGACTGCATCTGCATACCAAGCCTCTACACGAGGATCGTAGTCTTTGATTGCTGTTAATTGGTTGCGATTTCCTTGATTGTCTGTAGTATAAACATAGAGTTTGCCAAGGCTGCTTTTCTCAGAAACTTCATTAATTAAAAGCTGACTATCATCTAAACGTTCAACACCGATAAATTCACCTTTAGAATTAGCAAAGCTAATATAGCCAATATCAAACACTCGCATTTGTTTCCAGAAATAGAGACTTGCAAGCTGATAGTCCTGTAAATTCAACATTTTTAGCTTAATTGCAGCTAAATTAATTTGATTAACCTGATGAGGAGTAGCTAGGTATGTATCAAGGTGCTTTTCTACAAGTCCATTTACCTTAGTAGTCAACTGATCTGCGAGGTCATTTACTGCCTTTTGCCCGTTTCTAAATGATAAATATCCTACTAGGCTAACTGCGGCAAAAATTTGTAGAACAAAAGGAACAATAAGAATCAGCCGCAAAGGCAACTTTGACGAATACAAAAGCCTAAAATACTTCATAGTTTTCCGAGTAGTGAGAGCTTTAAACTACATACATAGAATTAGTTTGCCCATTCTCTCAATTTCAATATCATCACCTACTGCTATATCTACTGACGGCTTGTTAATTAGCTAATATTTTTTCTAAATTTGATTATCTTAAATTAACTAACACGGCAACCGTAATAGTGATGAAATCTACGAAATCTCTATAATATATATGTGTATAAATATTTTTTTTTAATTTAATATAATTACAGATATCATTTTTACTAAAAAGTTTAAAATAGTAATAGAAACCAATTTAGATATCCTCAATTTTATATATGTCTTAAAAATAAATTGAAATTTATTTTATTTATTAGACACTTCGGAAAAATGAAAATTGAGGCTTAAGGGCAAAAATGTAGATAAATTGCTGAACTCAACTGACTAAAAAACAAACAATTTCAACTGGTTAAGATTCTTCGAGTGAGTTTTTAAATTTCACTACAAAAAATATTCCTGGATTCAGGCTAACTTTAGCAAAATAACTTTTGTTAGCTACATACCTGCATATATTTTTCATATATGCACAAAAGGTTTGCCTATTTTTTGATTCCATCACTGTTTGCATGGAATTTCAACTATTTCTTATAATTCAAATCAGGAACCAAAAATATGCAGCAAGTTTTGGCATTGATTGAAAACAAAAAGCAAGATTTTGCTAAGTTGCCATTATTTGATTTTATGCAAAATAAAAATATACATCCCAAAGATAGACTCAGTTTTGCGCCACTAATTGTTCCTTTAGCTATGGGTTTTGGCGAACTGTGCAATAATGTTTTCCGCGAAGAACCAACATCCAACAAAATTCAAGATTTAATTAATAAACATACCTATGAAGAACATTTTCATTGGCAATGGCTTTTAGAAGATATAGAAAAACTGGAGCTTCATCATTGTAAAACACTAACTGATGCAATGTTATTTAGTTTTGGTGAAAATACTTTAAAATCACGCACAGTGTGTTATCAACTCTATCATCATATTTTTCAGGCAGATCCTATCTTCAAGTTTGTAGCTATGCAAGTTGCTGAAGCCACAGCAAATGTTTTTTTCAACATATCACAACCAGTAGCTTTAGAACTTAAAGAAATCACAGGTCAAGACTATCGTTATTTTGGTATGTGTCATTTGCATGAAGAAGAGCATCACCAAATGAATATGCCAAATATTGTAAGTTTCTTTCAACAAATAGAACTTAGTTATGAGCAAAGACAGAAAGCCATAGGCGTAGCAGAG
The DNA here is from genome assembly GCF_020829595.1 of Nostoc sp. CHAB 5844. Lineage (GTDB taxonomy): Bacteria > Cyanobacteriota > Cyanobacteriia > Cyanobacteriales > Nostocaceae > Nostoc_B. Next base: position 88,034 of record NZ_JAIVFW010000001.1, on the reverse strand, counting down.
TTAACATTTGAAGCTTACACAGAAGCTATGAATTCATTCATGGATTTTGTAAACAAGCAAAATATCAATTTGCATACTGTAATGCTTGCAGAATCAGTTATTTAATAAAATTCTTCTGCAACTAAGGTGATTAACTATTAGTGCTGTAAAAAGTTTAACTTTTAAGTAAAAAGGAGATAGTTACATAATAACCATCTCCTTTTTGCTCTATCCTTCTATTAACCAATAGCCTTCTCAGCACAAACAATTTCAACCTGTTGTGTCTGTGGCAATAAATGCTTCATTCCCTGTTTAACAAAGCCTTGCAGAAAAGCTATCTGCTGATTTTGCTGAAACACTTGTTGCAAGGTTTGGCGTAACTTATCGAGATGTAATGAACTTCCCGAATCTAGCACTATTTCTTGCTGGGCGAAATACTCAACTAAACTTAAACCTGCTACTCTGGTGAGATAAGCTGCACTAACTCCTTGCACTAAACCACCAGCAACAAAGGTGATGGCGTTACTTTTTAAGACGCTGCTCACGGCTTTTGTAGAAAGTTCTACTAAACCTAGTTTCAACATCAAACTTACCATTGTGCCGACTACGGTTTGCGCTTGTTCTAGAGATAATTTCTGCTGATAGATATTACCTAAATCCATTACCATTTGGGCATTTATTGTTGCAGTCGCCAGTATATCTAACGCTGGTACTGGGTTAGCAAAGGCTGTAGCCGCAGCTATCCATTGATATTGTTCAATAACTGGAGTGGCGCGATCGCATCTCGTTTTATTCAACCAGTTTTTCGCCTCAGCTTTCAGCGCCAAAGCTTTTCTCATGGTGGTTGTCCACACCAACTTTTGCCCTTGCTGTGCCAAAACTGCACTTAATTGCTGCGTTAGTTGTGCAATGTCTGGTGCTGGCTGTTCCATCCATTCTTGTACAGAACCATCAGTCTCGTGTTTTCGTACTTTAATAGGTATGGGGGATACAGCAGTAGCTACGACATTACTTTGTATTCTTTGTTGTAACGACAGCAAAACACTAGCACGTTCATCGGCTAAATACTGATCTTGTTTGTTAAAAACCAGAATTGTCGAATGATTTGCAGCCTTTAACTGTTGTAAGGTTTGGAATTCTGTATCAGTCAAGTCACCATTGGTGAGAAACAGAACAACATCAGATTTTGACACTTCTGCTAGAACTGCTGTATCTGACTTGTCAGTTGTTTCTCTAAACAGAGGTGCTGTCTCTTGAAAGTGGAATTTTGGCTGTTTTTCTTGCCAACCACTAGACTTCAGCACTCCAATTAAAGTGCTTTTACCTACGGCTTTACCGCCAGTAACAGCAATTTTAATTTCTTGTCTGTCTAACTCTAAGAACAAGTAGGTTAATTGTTCTCGCAGTGTATTTAAGGAAGTATGGTTTTCTGCTTCTTGTACCAGTTGGTTAATTACTGCTTCGGCTTTGGCGATCGCACTTTCTGCTGTTGCCCGATCTACAGGTGTACAATCTATCTGTTGTAAACTGGCTTTTGAGCGATTTTGCTGCCATAACCACAAGCCACCACCAACCGCCAAGGTACTCAATAAACCAAACTCACCTAGCTGTACTATGGAATGATGCCAACTTTGTAGTATCCAAAGGGAAAAGGAAAGACCTAATCCTCCCACTAAAATTGGTCGTTCTAACTTCACAACCATTATTCTCCGCGCTTTTTGGAAGGTTTTACTTTAGAGTAGATCAAAACCTTGCTTTGCGAATCAGACAGACGAAGATACACAATTTTCATGACCTACAGATGCTTGTAAGATTAAGCCTCAAGCAGCATGGTATTGTGCAGAACAAGGTTTACGCTGTCGTTTTTCAGCCTCAACAAGGTGGATTTCGCTACCATATCCTACGAACATATCTATCGGGAAGACAATATAATTCGTAATTCGTAATTCGTCGTTGATGCTTTTAATTACGAAGTAAAAAGATTTCCCTTATGTCAAATACTAAATCGTAAGGTAGGCGATCGCAACAGGTGATCAGACTCGTCAACCTCGCTTTAAAATATTTCAAAAATAAACCCCCGTAGTTTTAACTAACTACAGGGGTTTACTTCTTTAATTTGGTGGCGGGAAGTGGATTTGAACCACTGACCTTCGGGTTATGAGCCCGACGAGCTACCAGGCTGCTCTATCCCGCGTCGCTCTTGACTTTTCTAGTGTAACTCAAAGTCTAGAGTTTGACAACTATAACAGCGATAATTCTCCTACAACTTCTAAACGCTTGTATTTGCCGAAGGTCATAAACTTTTCTGCGAGAGTTTCTGCGGCACTGGGGCTAATCCAACCCATTTGTTGCAGTAAGTGAATAGCTACGGCATATTTTGCTCGTTTTGCTCCATCCATGACTTTGATTGCTAATCCCATACCTTCACCAAGTCTGCCGATACATTGTACGCCTTCTGCACCAGCTTTAGTGACTACTTCCCCTGGAGCTAAACGCATCAGTTCTGTATCAAATTCTCCATCTCCTGCAACTAAAGCAGGATGATGAGTCATAGCACGAACGATGCGCTCCATATCCAAATTGCTACTAGAGGCTAGTAGAGCATACAAAGATGCTATCTGTCCGAGTTGCATGAGGTAGGTTGGTACGCCGCAGTCATCGTGAGCGCTGATAAATTCCTCAGATGGCATTCGCAGTAACTCTGCGACTTTGCCCAAAATTAACTGCTGTATGGGGTGCTTGCGTTCTAAGTAGTTATTTAAAGGCCAGTGTCGTTGCTGACAAACAGCTAACATTCCTGCATGTTTACCAGAGCAATTGTATTCCAGCGGACTCCGTTTACCTTCAGGAATGGGGCATTGAAGAGCCGTTGGATCAACATCGGCACGCCAAAGGATGTTAAATACCTGCCTGACTTGCTCTATTGTTCCTTTATGAGAACTAGCCATAATTGCTAAATCGCGATCGCTTAGATCGTAGCGTTCTAGTGTGCCGGTTGTAGTGACAGCTAGTGCTTGAAAGGGTTTAAGCGCTGAACGGACAAATGTGGCCGTTTCAGCGTTGCCAGCAACGGATAAAACCCGTCCCCTGTCGTCGCATACAACAGCTTGGACTATATGCCGCGATTCGATGATGCCTTCCCGTAGTAACCGGACTTCCAGTACTGTGGCTTGAGTTCGTTTTCCCATTGTCATGGGTTAAAATTTATCTTTATTTATTATTTGTCACTTGTCAATTGTCCTTTGTCATTATGTTTTTTACTAATGACCAATGACCAATGACTAATGACTGTTTACGACAAATGCCAAACTATAGTACCAATTAGGTACATTCCCGCCAAGCCAGCAAAGGTAAATTGTAACCGTTGGAGAATTGGCTTAATTTCGTATGTCACAATCAAGCGATCGCGAGTTAACACTTCTTGAGGTTTTATCCAGGTTTGACCATCATACCAGCCTGACTCTTCATAAAATACGGTCGTACTGTAGAGGCGATCGCGTACATAAAGCCAGCCTAAATACATACGCACTAATACCAAGATTACACCCAGACTCGCCCCTGCGGCCCCGCAGAGGACAAAATGGGCAGTATATTTTTGTGGTGGAAAGCTAGCAGATGCGACTGGACCAGAGACTAGCCAGGAAAAACCCCAAATCCAAGCTATATTTGTGATGTATTCCCGCCAATTTAAGGTGCAATCACGAAACAGCCAGGAAGTTTTTAATTCTTCGTACTCATTAAGTGGTTGTTGGTCTGTGGGAACTGGGCAATTTGAAACCGAAGACCTCATCATGTTGGTTTACCCCCACCCTCATCAGCTTCTGGAACGGAAATACGTTCTGCATGAACCCAGAACGCTTCTAAATTATAAAACTCCCGCTCCTTGGGCATCATGATGTGAACGATCACATCACCGTAATCTTGTAACACCCAACTCCCTTCGGCTTTGCCTTCTACGCGCAGAGGACGACGTTGCCATTCAGTATCTACTTTATCTTCTATGGCTTCGGCGATCGCCCTGACTTGCACCCTAGAGTAGCCCGTCATCATCACAAAATAATCTGCCAGGTAAGATACATCGGCTACCCTCAGTACCAGAATATCTCCTGCTTTGCGGTCTGATGCTGCTTCAGCAACAGTCATAGCTAATTGTCCACTCAAATCTTTTCTGCCTGCATCTAGACTTTTGAGTGAACTATTCTTTTCCGACACAGATTGTAATGGGATTCCTTGGATATAATCAGACATTAAACCTCAGGTACTTGATCCTTTTTATTTTATAATTACTCACAAACAACAATTGAACAACAACTGTTTTTTTGAATACTAACAAAAAACCTCTGTTAATGCAGTTGGTTCAAAATTAACTGTTCGGGTTGCAACTAAAAATCAGACCAAATAGCTATTGGCTAATGTGCAGAGGCAGATCCAGCAGTATACTTTACACTAATAATTTTAGCGAATAATTTTTAACTAAATATCATAATTTTAAATCTTCTACCTAAAGTATGACTAGGCACTAATTTAACTGTTGTTCTCTAACTGCCAGTGCATAATCAATTGATTGTGTTCTAGGATATATTTAGCTATTGTGTGCTTAAAATGCAGATAAAATTAATGCACCCATGATCTCTGCTAAGTTTCATTCAAGAGTACAATGGCTACTATATTTTCCAGAATCGACTTTTCTGAGTAACCGTAATTGGGTATTATCGTGTAGTTTTAGATACTCTTTAAAATTACACTTCTTGTTTTGACACTACTTTGCTCTCAATTATTTGAGTGTCGGCTGTGACTGATTCAAACAAAGTCTCGTAGTGATTTAAAGCTTGCTCAAAAGCATATTGCTCTACGGCATATTGACGGCTGTTGTAGCCCAAAGTTTTTACCTTTTCCGGGTGTTTATAAAGTTCTAAAATAGCTGCTGCCAAAGCCTGGGCATCTTCTGGAGGAACGATAACTCCACCGCCACTTTGTCTCACGGCTCTTGCTGCGGTTCCATTTTCGGGTACAGAAGCAACTAATGCCCGACCACTGGCCAGCAAAACTTGGATTTTTGACGGCATATTGAAGGATATAACATTTTTCTTCTGTACGACTAAACCCACGTCAGCAGCTGCCAACATTTGCGGCAAATGTTCGCGGGGTTGGAACGGTAGTAACAGGACATTATCTGCACCGCAGTCTAAACAATACTGCTGCAATCGCTGTAAACCTTTAGCTTCACCAACAATCACAAAAGCAATTTCTGGGATATTACGTAAAGTAGCGGCAGCTTGAATTACAGTTTCTAAGCCTTGAGTAAGAGCAATGTTTCCAGAATACTGCACTACAAACTTACCGTTGAGATTATGTGCATCACGGAAAGGATTGTTTTCTTTAGGTAAAGGGCGAATAAAATTTACATCAACCCAGTTAGAGATTTGCTCAATTTTGTCTGCGTCTACACCCTTAGATAGCAAATTTTCGACAAACCCATCAGCGATAACGCTAATTTTTGAGGCTGAATGGTAAGCAAATTTTTCTAATGCTGCAAATACTTTGATCAGAAATTTATTTTTTAGTAATCCAACATGAACGGCTGCTTCCGGTAGGATGTCTTGAAGGTTAAGTACTACAGGACAAGCACGTAACCATCCTAACAAAGCCGCAGGTACGCACACAGGTAGTGATGGTGACGTTGATAGAATTACATCTGGTCGCAAACCAACCAACGCAGGTAAAAAACTTGTCACAACGAAACTAGCATCCAGCATTATCCGATCCAACAGATTCGGTTGTGGGCGAATCCAAACATAACTGCGTTGGATTTGAACACCATTTTTATACTCATTAAGGTAAAATTTGCCCCGATAATCCTCGTAAATTTGGCGTTCAGGATAGTTTGGCATAGCGGTGACGACCCGCACTTCATGCCCTCGCTTGGCCAGTCCCTCTGCTAATTCCGTCATCAACGGGGCAATACCAATTGGTTCTGGATAGTAGTTGTAGGAGTAAATTAATATCCGCATAAGAAATCAGTCAGAGTCCCTGGCTTTTTGGATAACGAAACTGTTGTTCTGCACTTTGTTGCGCCTATATTTAATTGTCTCTTTAGTCTCTTTTGATGTCAGTAGTTTTCGTTGAAGATTGAGTAAAATTTATTTATAGTTACTTAGGTAATACTTGATAAAATTTTTACTATTTAAAATAACAACTAAGTGTGTCATTAAAAACGATAGGTAAGTGTAAACCCGATTGTTTTGCTATCAGCAGATAACTGCAATATAAAAAATGCATAAATGAGTTATTGAGATGCTTGTAGAAAGGATAATTTAATCACCATAACTACAGACAGTTCTGACAACTTGGAAAAACTCATGCAGGACAGGCGTTATGTTGTCTGGCTGCCAAACCATAGCTATTTCTATTACCGGCGTTTTTTCTTTCATGGGTCGATAAGCGATATCGTTTCTTTGGAGATTTTGTAACAAGGATGGGACGATCGCAATTCCCATACTTGCGGATACCAACCCAATGATTGTCTGCATTTGAATAGCTTCTTGAGTCACTTTAGGGCTGAAATTTCCTGTTTGGCAAAGATTAAGGATTTGGTCGTAAAGTCCAGAACCCAGATAACGGGGAAACATAATGAAGGATTCGTTGACAAGCGATCGCACGGATATGCTTTTTTGTTTGGCTAAAGGATGCATTTCTGGCAAAGCTACAATTAAGGATGCTTTATGAATGCATTTTTGAGAGAGTGTACTGTCTTCTAAGAGTGGATGGGCAAAACCAAGATGGATAATGCGATCACGCAATGCTTGCTCCTGTTGATTAGATAGCCATGCTGCCTTTTTTAAACCTTATTTAAAACCAGGAATAAAATTGCTGGATTGTGGTTGTGGCCCTGGTACGATTAGCTTGGGTTTAGCCCAAGCAATAGCTCCTGGCACTGTCACAGGGATTGATCGAGAAGCTTCTCAAATTTCCATAGCTGCTGAAAATGCTTTGAAAGGAGTGATCGCTAATGCTAATTTTCAACAGGCAAATATTTACGAATTACCTTTTGCTGATGAATCGTTTGATGCTGTTTTTTCTCATGCTTTGTTTGAGCATCTTCAAGACCCAGCCAAGGCTTTGCAAGAAATATTGAGAGTTTTGAAACCAGGGGGAATTATTGGTCTGCGTAGTCCTGACTGGAGTGGTTTTTTAATTGCACCAACCACTCCAGAATTAGATCAGGCAATGTCTCATTACAAGTGGCTTCAGCAGCAGAATGGTGGCAATCTTGAGGTAGGTAGAGAATTACGAGCGTTGTTGCGACAAGCTGGGTTTATCAATATCAAAGCTTCGGCTTCTTATCAGTGCTATGAACCGTTGAGTTTAATTGCAGAATATTTGGCACTACAAATTGAAGTTTCTGTGAATGTCCCTCAAGCGATGGAAAAAGAAGCGTATGACTTGAAACTTATGAGTAATGCTTTGCGGGAATGGAGCGAGCATCCTGATGGACTTTTTGCTCAAGCTTGGTGTGAAGTTATAGGGCAGAAGGACATTAATTCGTAATTGTTAACTCGATTACTAGAGAATTTGAGATAAAAATTGGCGGGTTCTGTCCTCTTGAGGTTTGGTAAAAAAGACATTAGGTGTTGCTGACTCTACGAGAGAACCGCTATCCATTAAAATTACTCTGTCAGCAACTTCACGGGCAAATCCAACTTCGTGGGTAACTACAACCATTGTCATGCCATCACGCGCCAGACCGCGCATGACATCTAATACTTCGCGTACCATTTCAGGATCTAAAGCTGAGGTGGGTTCGTCGAATAGCATAATTTTAGGTTGCATGGCTAATGCACGAGCGATCGCTACTCGCTGTTGTTGTCCACCAGACAACTGTCCTGGATATTTCTGTGCCTGTTCTAATATTCCCACTCGTTCCAAGAGTTGCATTGCTAATTCTTCAGCCTTGGCTTTCGACCAACGACGTACCCAAATTGGTGCCAAGGTGATATTTTGCATTACGGTGAGATGCGGAAACAAATTAAACTGTTGAAAAACCATTCCAACTTCTTGTCGAATTGCTTCAATATTCCGCAAATCATTGCTAAGGGTAATACTATCAATAGTAATTTTTCCTTGTTGATATTCTTCTAAAGCATTAAACGTGCGGATAAATGTTGATTTCCCTGAACCGGAAGGCCCCATTAAAACTACTACTTCTCCACGATTAACTGTTAAACTCACTCCGCGAAGAACATGGAATTTTCCATACCATTTATGAACATTCTCAGCAATAATTATTGGGGTTTGTTCTTTTGCCACTGACTTGAACCTCTATATAAAGGTAGAAGAATTAAACTAAAGAAAAATTGTTGACTATGGAAAAATAACTATTGACTAATTACTTAACTGCTTTTCTAAGCGTTGTGATGCTAACGACATGGAATAACAAAATATCCAATAAATAAATCCGATAAATAAATACACTTCTGCGTAACGACCGAGAAACTGTGGTTGTGCCAAGATGGAACGGGCAATGCCAGTGAGTTCTACTAAACCTACCAAAGATAAGAGTGAAGTATCTTTAAATAAACCAATAAATTGTCCGACAATTGCTGGAATAACAGCACGTAAAGCTTGGGGAAGAACAATTAATAAAATCACTAAAGGCGTTTTTAAACCTAATGCCTTTGCAGCTTCAATTTGACCACGAGGAATTGATTGAAGTCCACCACGGACGTTTTCTGCCATGTAAGCAGCACTAAATAAAACTAATCCAGCAATTCCCCGAATTACTCTATCTAAACGCCAATCTGTTGGCAGAAATAAAGGCAGCATGACTTGAGCTAGAAATAAAACTCCAATCAGTGGTACTCCTCTAACCATTTCGATATACAAGATACAAAACCAACGTACTATAGGCAGATTGCTAGTACGTCCTAAAGCTAACAAAACTCCTATTGGAAAAGAAAGCACAATGCTGATTAGAGCCATTAACAGAGTGAGAAGTAAACCGTTCCACAAATTTGTGGGTACAGACTGCAAGCCAAGTCCCCCGCCAATTAGCCACAGAATTACAAGAAACGATAATAACCAGATTAGAGAAAGCCAAGGAGTTATTGCTTTAGCAAATGTTTTGCCAATCCAAAAGCCTGCCAATAGTATAGCTGCAATAAACAGTAGCCAAATACGAGATGTTAAATCTAAGGACAGAAAAATTAATAATAAACTATAAGTAAAAGCAAAAATAGCAAATCCTAGCTTGTTAAACTGTTCTTTATCGAAAAAAACACCGCCACTTATAGATGTTAAAGTAGAAGCGATCGCCAAGACAATCCAAGCTCGCCAATATAGCGTTTGTGGAAATCTCCCAAGCAAGAATAAACGTAAGTTCACCTGAATTACTGCCCATTGTGCTTGAGTAGTTGCCCAAGTTATGACTCCACGCAATACCCAAAATAAAAATACTAAACAGACAACAGTTAGCAAACTGTTATACCAAGTGTTAAATAAGTTTTTCCGCAACCACAACAATTTTGAATTTTGGATTTTGGATTTTGGATTGTTTATCATATTATTTTGTTGATCTAACAAGCTATCTCTCTTGAATTTGCACGGTACGATTAAGCAAATTCATGATGATTGAGATAGTCAAGCTTAAGGTAAGGTAGGTGAGCATAATCAGTAAAATGACTTCTACGGCTCTCCCGGTTTGGTTGAAGGTGGTAGAAGCGACGAAATAGATATCGGGATAACCAATAGCGATCGCTAAACTAGAATTTTTCGTCAAATTTAGATACTGACTTGTCAGCGGCGGGATAATCACCCGTAAAGCTTGAGGAAAAACCACCAGTCGCATGACTAATCCTGGTTTTAAGCCAAGCGATCGCGCTGCTTCCCATTGTCCTTTAGGTACTGATTGAATCCCGCCTCGGACAATTTCTGCAATAAACGCGCCTGTGTAAAAAATCAATCCTAGCAGTAAAGCCGAAAACTCTGGAGACAAATTAAACCAAGGCAAATCAATGCCATTTTGGCTGAGATTCACGAAACCCCATAGGGAGATTTTGTTTTCTACTTTGGGAAAACTCAAAAAAACAGCAAAGTACCAAAATAGCAATTGCAGCAGTAAGGGTGTATTACGGAAAACTTCTACATAAGTTAAGCTGAGATTTCGCACTAACCAGTTATTAGATAAACGAGCGATCCCGGCAGTTATCCCTACAATTGTGGCGAAAAAAATTCCAGCGATCGCCACACGCAAGGAATTAACTAATCCTACCCACAAAGCACGAGTATATGTATCAGTTGCTTTGTAAGGAATTGCAGTTTCACCAATATCAAAAGATGCTTGTTGCTTGAGAAAATCAAATCCGAATCGAATGCCTAATTGCTGTAAGTTACGGTTGAGATTACTCCAAAGTATTGTTACCAAAATTACTGCTAATAATACAGCAATGAATTGGGCTGTGATTTGCCAAAAACGATTATTACGCCAAATGGGTGGTTGAGAATTGGTCATTGGTAATTTGTCCTTTGTCAAAAAGCAGGATGCAGAAGGCAAATAATGAAATTTCACACTTCAGACTACCCTTCTCCCAAAGGGAGACGCTACGCGAACGGGAAGCCACCCAAAGGCTGTCTACACACTTCATACTTCAGACTTCACACTTCATCGGAATGGAGGCGAATAAAGTAGTCCGCCTTTTGACCAGAGTTGATTTTGACCGCGAACGAGATTGAATTTTGTTTTGGGGCCGAGGTTGCGATCATATACTTCAGCGTAATTGCCAACGTGCTTGATGATTCTGGCGGCAAAGTCGTTGGTTAAGCCGAGTCCCTCTCCTAAGTTGCCTTCTTTGCCTAAAAAGCGCTTGATGTCTGGATCATTACTATTGGCAAATTGCTCTACATTTTGAGAAGTAATACCCAACTCTTCGGCTTTGACGAGGGAATAAACTACCCATTTCACAACATCACCCCACCTAGTGTCTCCTTTAGCGACTGCTGGTGCTAGAGGTTCTGAGGAGATGACTTCATCAAGAATTACGTTATCTTCTGGTTTGGGTAAGAGTGAACGCCGCGAAACTAAAGCTGAACGGTCGGCTGTAATGCCGTCGCAACGTCCTTCAGCGTAAGTAGCAAAGGTAATATTAACGTCTTCAAAAACAACTGGTTTGTAAGCTATTTCCCGTTTCCGCATTTGATCTGCTAAGTTCTGTTCGGTAGTAGTGCCAGTTTGCACACAAATTGCTTTGTTTTTCAGGTCTGCTAGAGATTTAATGCCACTATTTTTGCGAACCATAATGGCTTGACCATCATAAAAGACCACAGGCGCGAATTCTAAACCTACTGAGGTACCACGGCTGAGTGTCCAAGTAGTGTTGCGGCTAAGAATATCTACTTCTCCTGTTTGTAAAGCTGTAAACCGCTCTTTAGCATTGAGATTGCGAAATTCTACTGCATCTGGGTTGTCAAACAAAGCAGCTGCTATACCCCGGCAAATATCGACATCGATCCCACTATATTTACCGTCAGTTCCGACGAAACTAAACCCTGGTACTTCGCCACTAACGCCACAAATCAACTGACCTCGGCTTTTGATAGTATCCCAACGATTTCGAGTTGCTGGCGTTGCGGAACTACTACCAGGAGTGCCAGGTGTACTTGCTGTTTGACCTGATTCTCCACTACAAGCAGCGACGGTAAAGATTAAAGGTGCGATCGCTAGAATTAAAGCTGATTTCCGCATAAACTTCATCAATATTAAACTCTAAAAAATGTGTTGACGACTACAATAATTTTGTAAAAAACGAGTCGATGTTTGTAATATAAAGCTTTTTGCAGATTTTTTAGCATTAGTGTCTTGAGGTTCAGATCCCCGACTTCTTCAAGAAGTCGGGGAGCTTTTTGTTAACTAATAATTTAGCATCAGTATTTGTTTTTTAAAACAAGAAACTATTGGAGCTTTTAACTATTACTTAAATACTGATTCTTGAGATACAAAGATTGCTAGATATTTTGTCTTTATGCCTACTTCCTAGAACATAATTTTCCTATTTCATAGAATTTATTATGCAAAAACTCATTACATACTTCTCAACAAGCAGAAGTCGCCACACCAACCTAAACATAGACCCTTAGCAGGTTACACTAGTTTTGGTGACAGCCGCTCCACCATTTCTTATGAGGCTTTTATGGGAGCAAATCTCGAACAGATTGCCAGTTACTTAGACAAACTAGGTTGGGACTACCGCTTTGATGATGAAGAAGACCGAATTATCACAGGGGTGGAAGCTGATAACCTAGAAGATTTTCTCATAGTTGTTCAATTGGATGAGGAGGGAAAGTTTTTCCGAATTTTTGCGCCTCAAGTTTTGGCAGGAGTGCAAGACCATCCTCACAAAGCGGCTATTCTCCAAACGATGTTAGCCATTTCCTGGGAAACCAAAATGCTGCAATGGGAATATGACCCATCCGATGGTGAAATCCGTGCGATTATTGAATTTCCTCTGGAAGACTCAATTTTGACAGAAAAGCAATTTCAACGCTGCTTGAGTGGATTAATTCAGATTGTGGATGGCATAGCTATCCCTCGGTTGAAAGAAGTGATGGCTACAGGGGAAGATCCAGGGAATATAGAGATTGGCGAAAGAATGTTACTCAGTATTCAGGAAGAAGCTCCTGGTTTACTGGAAATTTTAGAAAAGGCGATGGAAGCTAGAAAAAAGCGGGGGACTTTTCCGAGTGAATGAGGCGAATCACCACTTAAATAGCTATACTCCAAAGTGATACCCTCACTATATACTGAAATTTTCTAGGGCTGGATTTTATGACATCCTATGCAACCTCCTCTGCCAAAGCAGAAATGAGTGAACTCCGGCGATTAAAAGGCTTATTACCACCAGAATTGCAAAGCTGGGTCACAGTTGAAGGCACAACTGAAGTCAATCCACCCCTGATCCGTAGCGAAGAAATTGGTAAAGACCAAGTAGAAATTCAAATAGACTTGGTGAAATGGGATGCTCTAGCTATGGATCAGCGTAATCTACTTTTCTGGCATGAAGTTGCCCGTATACAAATGGACACGATTCCCAAAGATGGTTGGGAAATGGCAGCATTAGCTATTGGTTTAGGCGGTGCTGTGGGTGAGTTGTGGGTACAAGATGGATTGTTGCTGGTGTTAGCTTTGGCCCTGTGTGGCGTTTCTGGTTGGCGACTTTATCAAAAGAATAATGGCGAAAAGCAAATGAGAGAATTGCTGGATGCTGATGAAAAAGCGATCGCATTAGCAACTCGTTTTGGTTACAGCCTCCCCAATGCCTACAAGAGTCTTGGTAGTGCTTTAAAAAGCTTAATTGATACTACACCTAGCAAACGCCAACGGTCTCGTTATGAAGCACGACTTTCTGCCCTCAAACGCAGTGCTAACAAAGCAAAAGCTAAATCTAGGTCTACAGAGGACAGTGGACTGTAGTCGCCGAAAATTATCTTGGGTGGGCAATACCCACCCGAAACAGAATTAACTTACTTTTGAATAGATTTAAACTTTCGCTTCACAAATAAAGCACTAGAAGCCAGCAAAACCAGTCCAGCAGTTGTCGTTGGTTCTGGAACTCTTGTTGGTGGTACAAATCCTGCCAATTCTTCTTGGCTGGCGTTTAAAGCATAAATGCGCGTGGGAATTAAAGACTGTCCTGTTGGACAACCGCTGTCAATGGGGACTTGAGTAAAGTTAGTCCCATCTGTACAAACATCAAATTGTACGTTATCACCATTTTGAGTCACGCTGAAGTCGTTATCTGTACCCACGATTAAGGCGTAGGAACCATCTGCAAGTTGTGGCCCAATTGCCAAGCCTTCAAATTTTTCGGGAATGGGTTGTCCAGCGTTTCTTAGGAAATCAGCAATATCCGCAAACAGAGTTTTGTTTACAGGTGTGACTCCATTAGGTAAGGTATTTGTATCTGTCAAGCTAATATCAGTCACATCGGTTGCACCAGTTAAGTCAATTTTGTAGATGCGTTTACTAGCAACAGGGATAGCACCTGTAGGATCTTCTACACCAAAGCCTCGATTATCCCGCTCTAGGATTAAAAACTCGTTATTGTTCAAGGCTGTGATCGAGCTAACACCGATATTCCGTCCTTGGGAATTCGCTCCAAAATTATTATCAGGGACACGAGCATTAATATCTACCAAACTTTCTAGCTGATAGATATATTGAGCAGTACTATTACCAGTATTTGTATTAAATTCTACTATCCGCAAATTATTGCTACGTCGCCCATCTGGAGAACCTTCGTTAACTAAAGGGTCTTGTAGGACGGCAAAAAGTCTGCTGCCATCTGGGGTGAGGGTTACGCCTTCAAAGCCGCGATTGTCTTGACGACCTGTGGAAATGGTTGGCCGACCGTCTACATAGTTAATTATGCCATCACTTTGTCTTGGAAGAAGATTGCTAGGAGTGGCAAAAGCTCGAATGAAGGAACCCGTTGGGCTAAATTCATATACAGAAGGGCCATATTCATCAGAAATATAGAAATTACCATTAGGCGCGATCGCAAATCCTTCTGGGTCAAAACTGCGACCGAGAACGCTGGCATTACCGTTGAGTAATATCGGGTTCAAACCATTAAAATTTTGACCATTTTGGCTGAAAAGAATCGTGTCTAATAACTGGAAATTACTGATTGCACCTGTATTTCGGTCAACATCTAAGGAAAATTTCTGCACTCGTGGGTTGTAGCTGATGACACCACCACCAGGGCCGCGATCAGCTATGCTGTAGTACACATTGTTGTAGCGATCGTAGTACAAGTCAGAGAAAAACCCTAGCCGATTAGTGTTAGCACTATTAGTACTAGATGAAGATAAATCTGTACTATCAGCAGGAATCGTGATGCCATTAACCAAAGAAATAGCACCAGCAGTGGTTGCCGAGCCTGTAATACTAACTACGGCAGTTACCAGTGAAAGACTGAATCCAGAAACCCAATGCTTTACACAAATCATTTAGACTTCCCAAAATAACACAGTTTTCTCAGCTTTGGACTTCTAGATTAAAGAAAAGTTAACCAATGATTAAGGTAGTTAATATCACATATTTACTTAATAGAATACGGTTTTTACTTGGAAACACTTCATTAAACTTTTACAGTTGGTTGAGCATTTTATGAGTTTGAGGCACAACGCGGACATGAGGCACAAACTTTTTCATTAAAGCTTGCCACATCAAAACTTGATCGGGATTTGGAGCAAGTATCGGTGTTGGGGTGAATTGTTCAGACACAGCTAGAGGTGTGACTGGTTGCAAAAATACAGGGATTTCTGGATTGATATCTGCTATCAACAAAGCAGCTTGTTTTAACTCATCGGGATTTGTATTTTGCGAAATAATTATCTTGACAAAAACATCCAATGATGGTTTGTTGTGGCATAATTGGAGAAATTTTGTATGAGCTTGCCAATAGGTCTCGCCGCTGACACTGGGCAGTTTCCAATCCATACCAACTGAGTCTAGGTAAGGCAGAATCATTGCCAGTTGTTCTGGGCGATGTCCGCCAGTCTCTAAGTATATGGGTAGGCCAGTCAGCGATCGCACTTGGGGCAGAAATTCATGCAAAAAAGGGGCATGTAGAAGTGGTTCGCCGCCAGTTAAGCTAATGCTATCGTGTAGAAGCGGTAGATTTTGGCGCTCAATCCATTCGAGTAATATTGTTAAGGGGACGGGATTAGAGTGAATTTCAAAATCTCGGAGTCCAGGTGATCGTTCTATCTTACAGGTAGTGGGTGCATTCCATGTGTGGGAGCTATCGCAAAAATGACAGCGTAAGTCACACAAAGCAAAGCGAATAAAAATTTGACGTGTCCCGACATTCAATCCTTCCCCTTGAATAGCAGAAAAGACCTCCATCAGGCGTGCGGTAGGTTTAACTGTAGTGTTAGCAGTCATGGGATAGTGACAAAGCGATCGCGCTGTGGCGATATAAAAGCAAGTACGTTTTTTAGTTCTTGTTCTATTGTGAATCGTCATTGGCAATCTTGGCTCTTACCCCAAATAACTAGCAATCAGTGCCGAATCCGATCAAGTAAATGTGAGGTTAGGTGATTTTGTAGGACACAATAATGTTTGGCAGATTAAATTTACATGGCAACGAAAGTGCAGAGCTTCATGACTAGCCAACCCACAGAGGTAAATTTCCCAGTTACTTCCCTAAATGAAACGGCGATAGTGCAGGTATCCGCGCGGTTAAGCGTGCTGGAAGCAGTCAGCTTTAAGCAAACCTGCCAAGACTTAACCCATGCAAACCCACATCTCAAGAAAATCATTATTGATTTTCAGCACACTATTTTTATGGATAGTAGTGGTTTAGGCGCTCTGGTCAGTAATTACAAAACTGCTCAAGAACAAGGAATTACTATCATTCTGCGGGATGTTACACCTCAAGTAATGGCGGTGCTAACCCTCACAGGATTAGATCAAGTTTTTCCGATGGAGTCTAGTGGCAATTCAGCATTTATAGAAGCTGAAAATGTCATAGAAGCGTCTAAAAATAGTTCTCGTAAACTAGAGCAGCTACCCACCACTCATCCCTCTGTAGCCTCCTGGATGAAACGCTTTATAGATATTGTTGGCTCACTAGTGGGTTTGGTGATTACAGGAGTTTTGTTTATTCCTATTGTAGTTGCTATTAAAATTGACGATCCTGGCCCTATCTTCTTTAGCCAAACCCGCTGTGGCTGGATGGGTAAGCGGTTTAAAATTTGGAAATTTCGTTCTATGTGTGTAGATGCGGAAGCCAAAAAAGCTTTAGTCAAAAATCAAGTACAAGGTGCATTCTTCAAGAACGAAAATGACCCCAGAATTACTAAGGTAGGGCGATTTTTACGTCGCACCAGTTTAGATGAATTGCCACAATTTTGGAACGTTTTAAAAGGTGATATGAGTTTAGTAGGTACTAGACCACCTACACCTGATGAAGTTGAACGTTATGAAGTACCAGAGTGGCAACGCTTAGATGTTAAGCCAGGGATGACAGGAGAATGGCAAGTGAACGGACGATCTACAGTCCGCAGTTTTGAAGATGTCATTCGCTTAGATTTGCAGTATCAAAAAAATTGGAGTTTGCTGTACGATTTAAAGTTAATTTTTAAAACTGTTGCTATTCTGTTTAACAGAAAAAGTGGTGCTGTTTAGCAAAAAAATAATTTTAAATTTGTCAGCAAATTGTGATTGCTCAGATCCCCGACTTCTTCAAGAAGTCGGGGATCTTGTTTTTCAGGAATGATGTATAGCTGCTATAGTTTAGCTGTTAAACTTTTCCATTTCGGCGATCGCAGTGATATGGATAAAGCCATTCACATCTAAATAGTCCGTGAGTATGTTTTTCAAAGAAAGTTCCAGCGTGGTACTTTTCGGAGAGGTTAATTCCAGCTTTGGTTTTAATTTCATATAGTTTAGGAAAAGCTGCGGCTATAATAGCGATCGCCACGAAGAAATAAAAGATTGTAGTTCCAACTTTGGCTAACTTGCGAGAATTGCTGTTGACGTTTCGAGACATAGACATTAAAAACTAACAGCCTATTCTAGGTTAGCTTAACTTTCAAAACATCGCCGAAAACGCTGATCTGTTTTGTCTGATTTTTCTTGGTTGCACGTCAAGCAAAGAGTATGTAAATTGCTGATATCGTTCTGTCCACCAAGCGCCAAAGGAATAATATGGTCGATAGTAAGATGAGTCTCTACAGATGTTTTACCGCAGCTTTGACATTGATATTTATCACGTTGAAATACATATTGCCTAACTTCGGGTGGAATGCGAATACGAGGCGTTTTATTCATGAGTTTTCTTCGTGAATCATCCGGCGCAGGTCATCTAGAGGCGATTCTGGTTCAGTAATTTCTGACGTTTGTTCAATCTCCGGTTCATCAAGACAAAATTCTAAAGTTATTTTGATTCTAAATTTTCCTTTTTGCCAACCTTTTGCACCCATTTTGAGAGTTTCACATTCAACATCTCTAGTAAACCAATCTGGGTTAACCCAATTATATTTAAGTTGACCATCTGAACGTCTACCAGTTTCCTTAATCACTTTTAAATCTAGTCCTTCTAACTTAAATTCATCATTAATTATTTTTGAAAAATTTATTGATAAAGCTCTATCTATAATTTGTTTAAATTTACCTAATTTACATAGTAAAGTGCCAAATGATAAAACTTCTTCATCGCTAGATTCTTTTAGATATGAGTTATATTCCATATATTCTGTTCTCCAAATAGAAGGGTGAAATCATGTAAATTGACGAAAATTCAAAATACACAGTAAAGAAATTTGTTGGGTTTCATGATAGTTTATCTCAACTTAATTATCACTTACCTCATGAATCATTCGACGTAAGTCATCCAGAGGCGATTCTTGTGTATTAACATTTAAATTATTGGGTTCGTTTGTTTCTATCTCATCTTCGATATAAAATTCAATGCTGAGTTTAAATTTTACTTTTCCTTTTTTCCAAAATTGAGAACCTAGAGTTAATATTTTGCAGTCTATACCTTGTTGGGAGAACATATTAACTGATGGAATTTGAATTCTTTGATTATTCAATTCCTGCTGCAACCTTTGTGCTAAAGAATGATTAGAAGATTGATTTAAACCAAATTTAATTCTACTGACTTTATAAGTGTTATCCCCAAATTCTATAACGTCATCATCATTGCATTCTATAAACTTGAATATATCTTCCATCTCAACCTCTATTTTAAAAACTAATAGTCACTTCAATAGGCTCAGATCCCCGACTTCTTTAAGAAGTCGGGGATCTAGTTGTTCACAATAATTTAGGTTTAAATCTGCGCTATACTATCCAACAAACCATCAGAAATAATCACGCCATTACTTGCAGCAATCTTGTCAACAACATCTAATTCACCAAGATTAATTACTGGCAGTAAATAGTCATATAATTGCATCGCTTGCATACAGTCATTAATACCAGATACTGCTGTGTTATAACTTTCAATTTTTTGTTCTACTGCACTAAGCAAGCGATAATTATGCAAAATTTTCTCCTCAGCTTCGTGTTGCAAAGTCTGCTCTAAATAAATACGTGCCTGTGGATACTGCTGTAAAATGTCATCAGCTTGTTGTTCCGCCATTGGTAACAACTGTGTTTTCAGAATTTGATTGATAGTTTGGCGGAAAGATTTACGAATTGTATAGGAAACTTTTGGTTCAAAATCTAACTTTAATAATTGTCTAATTGCTGGTTCGGCTTCTATCATACTTTCACAGTCATAACTTTGCGAAGTTTGCTGCAAAGTCTGACGAAACTGATAGATAGAAAAAGTGCCTTCATCATAAAATCTTGCACTTTCTCTGACGAAGCGATCGCATTCTACACGCGCTGCACTTACTAAAGCTAATGATACCTGTTTTTCGACAACTTTTAACTCTTGTTCAATCCCACCATCATTACCCAATAAGCGATACAACTGACGATAATATTCTGTCTTCCGAATTTTCTCCATTAACCGTTGAAATAAATTTGCAACCACTTGTTCGGAGGAATCTGCTAAAATATCTTCCAATTGATTGGATAAATAATAAAATGCCTCTACTAAAATTGCAATTAACGGTGCAGTCGCATTACGTGGATGACTAAGAGTAGCACGTCGGTAAGCATCAGCTACAGAAAAAGTATCTAGCAATTCATCTAAACGCCGAATCATGCGTGATTGCAATTGCCGAAAGTCGGTTTCAAAAGCATCACAAACACTATTAATTATTTGGTTAATTTCTTCTGTAATATCTTGATTAAAATCTTTGCCAATTTGCTGTAATTGTTGATTGAGTCGCTGTAATTCTTGCGACTTCATTGCTTCAATTTCGCGTGGTTGACTGTCTAAATCTCGATAAGCTGATTGATAATATTTTTTTAGCTTAATACAAATATCTTCTAAATCATCAGCGAGATTTTGAAAAAGCATTGTACGCTTTTCTTCTATCAAATAGCGTGTAATTGCTGTACGAAACTCCTCAATACCACTATCAAGAATTAACTGATTAATTAGAGGTGTACCTTGTTCAGTTAAAATCCGCAAATAGTTCTGATTTGGTGTTTCAAAACCATTGAGAGAAATCCGAAAGCTGGTATGGGAAAGCTTACCAGAAGTAACACAGTAATTATTGAATGCGTAGACAAACTGTGGTGTTTCTTCCTGTCCATTCAATCCTTTAACACTTTCGGCAAAAATAGAATCTAAGCCAAATCTATTCTGTAAAGTTGTCTGTTTAATTTGACTACCGTAAAATCCAAGTAAGCCACTGGTTTTGTAAACTCGGCTGGTATCACGAAACTGACTGCTAATTAAATCATCCAATCGCTGCCTTAATTGGGTATTGTACCAAGTTTCGTCGATGCGGTTGAAGACATAAAAGACGCGATCGCGTATTCCGCCATTTCCCCGCATTGTTTCCAAAAGCGCAGTTTCTTCTTTTGTCATATCACCAGCAGATGCAGGTTTTAGTACACACACCACTGCTGACGTATCTGGATGTTGAATTTTGGTGTAAGTTAACTGTGCATCCTTTTCTACTGGTGCATCAATCCCTGGTGTATCAATAATGACGTTTCCATCTTCTAAAAGAGGATGGTTACAATAATATTCAATCCGCTTTAAAACTGCACTATTACTTCCACGACGTGCATATCCAGCCGCTTCTTTTAGATTGGAAAAGTTAAATTTTTCCATTGAATATGTGGCATTATTGACTGTATGAATATGTTCGCGGTTAGCTTCATATCCTTCAAGCAATAAAATTAATGCTTTGGCTTGTTTCGCACGTTCAGATTTACTTTCACCACCTTCCTGTTGAATAATTGCTTCACAATCTTGATGTAGCAAATTCCTGACTTCAATTTGATTTATATTTACTGCTGTTTTAAATCCTAGCTGCTGACACAAATAACTTGCTTGTTCACGAATCTCCGCCTCACTTAAAAATGTCAAAACAACTCTTTCTTTATCTATTTCTGCATACTCAATTTTGCATTCTGTACCTGTAGCGTGTCCCTCTGCGCTGTAAAGTAATTCTCTCTCCAATAGTGCATTAATTAGCATAGATTTACCTGCACTAAATGCACCTGCAAACACAATTTCAAACTTTGGAGAAATTGCCTTGCCTAAAGAAGTTTGTACAGGTGTGATATCTTGAGAACGTAAAGCAGGTTCTTGCTGTAAAAGTTGTAATAATAATTCTACTTGTTCTTTTAAATTTGCACACTGAAGCGGCAGATTTGTCATTTTAAATACCCTGATATTATTTATCAATATTAATAACTATTAAATCTGCAAAACCTCAGTAAATTTACGTTGAAGCAAATTATTTGGCAAATAAGATCCCCGACTTCTTAGAGGATGTCTGAGAAGTCTCATTTCATACTAGCCTTTGCGACTGAAGTCGCGGCTACACAGACAAAACCCCTCCGGGTTCGCCAGTTGCCTGCGGAGGGAAACCCTCCCGCAGCACTGGTCTCACCGCCTACGCGGGTTCAAAAACTTTAATTCTCTATTAGTCCGCGTAGGCGGACTTCGTTTGTATAGTAGCGAATTATATTCGCCCATTACTTTTCAGACATCCTCTTAAAGAAGTCGGGGATCTTAACACCAGGTATGAGTACTACATAACGTATTAATTAACAATATATTTTTTGTCAAATAATTTTATTTTCCATTTTAAATAAATAAATGTATCAATTGAGGTGATGCCTGAATCTTTTGGCACAAATCTGAGCTATTAATAAAATCTAGCTAGAGAGGGATGAAATAAGGAACGTTCATATATATGGAGCGTCAATGTTTGCTGGTGAAACTAAATTCAAGCATCTGTATTGAAGGTAAGTAGCCAAGTAATTTTAACTCCTAGAGATACATTTCATCCTATTGACAACCCCACGACTAGAACTGTAGGTTTAATTACTCATGCTTGACGGCGAAGATTTTGGTAACTCGATAGATACTCAGCAACTGCTTGACGCTAACAACTGGAACGTTATTGAAACAAAGTTTGAACCAAAACAGCTACATCATCAAGAAACAGTTTTTACTCTTAGTAATGGCTATTTAGGAACGCGGGGAACGTTTGAAGAAAGATATCCCCAAGATAGCGCAGCAACACTAATTAACGGTGTTTATGATGATGTAAATATTGCTTATACAGAACTTGTAAACTGCCCTAACTGGTTGCCATTGATGGTGACTGTGGCAGGCGATCGCTTTAGTATGGATTCTGGAGAGATTCTCAAATATGAACGTCGGCTAGATTTGCGTTTGGGTTTACTTAGTCGTGATGTGCGTTGGCGTAGTCCCAAAGGCCATACCTTAGATTTACATTTTGAGCGTTTTGCAGGTTTAGCTGATCAACATGTTTTAGCAATTCGTTGTCAAATCACATCTATAGATTTTGCAGGTGAAATTACAATCGAAGCAGGATTTAATGCGGAACCAACAACCGCAGGCGTTCCCCATTGGCAAACTTTACACCAAGGTGGCTTCGATCAAATTATCTGGCAGCAAAGCAAAACTCTGCACTCAGTCATTAATCTGGGAATGGCTGCTAAATTGGTTGTCGATGGTGACGATAATGCACCTATTTTTGTCGAAAATGCTTCTGGTTCACCAGTTTTAACAACCACTCTAGAATGTGTGCCACACGAAACGGTGACTGTAGAAAAGATTGTCACTGTGTTTACTTCCAGAGAATGTAACCTGCCAATTGCGTCAGCATTATATAGACTAGCCGATGAACCTAGGTATAGCACCTTACTAGCAGCACACATTGCCGCCTGGGAGCAAGTTTGGCAAGACAGCGATATTATTATTGAAGGCGATCGCCAAGCTCAGTTAACAGTCCGCTATAATCTTTTTCAAATCCTGGCTGTCGCACCCAGACACGATAACCGAGTCAGCATTCCACCCAAAACCCTCTCTGGTTTTGCTTATCGTGGTCATATCTTTTGGGATACGGAAATTTTCATTCTGCCTTTCCTCACCTTTACCCAACCAGCCTTAGCTCGTAACCTACTTACCTACCGTTATCACACCTTACCAGGAGCAAGGCGTAAAGCTCAAGAAGCAGGCTACCAAGGGGCAATGTTTGCCTGGGAAAGCGCTACGACAGGAGATGAAGTTACTCCGCGTTGGGTTCCCGGTGCTAACGGTGAGTTAGTCCGTATTTGGTGCGGTGATATTGAAGTGCATATTACGGCTGATGTCGCCTATGCAGTTTGGCACTATTGGCAAACCACCGACGATGATGAATGGATGCGTGACTATGGCGCAGAAATTATTCTCGATACGGCAGTTTTCTGGGAAAGTCGCGTGCAGTGGAACGAAGAACGCCACAGCTACGATATTTTAGATGTCATCGGGCCTGATGAAAATCACGATCGCGTTGATAATAACGCCTTTACCAACCTCATGGTACAGTGGCATTTACAATCTGCATTGACGCTATGGGACTGGTTCAAGCAAGCCTATCCTGACAAATCTTCAGAGTTAGTGCAACACTTGAACTTAACCACAGAACGTCTGCATCGCTGGGCAGAAATTCAAGAACGCATATTTGTTAACCAAAATGCAGCCACAGGTTTAATCGAACAATTTGAGGGCTTTTTTGGTCTAGAAGAGGTTAACCTTGCTGACTACGAACCTCGCACCAAATCTCTGCAAGGTCTGTTAGGAATTGAAGCCACCAGCCAAAAACAAATTCTCAAGCAGCCAGATGTATTGATGCTGTTGTACTTGCTGCGTCAGCGCTACGACCATAATACCCTGGCCAGTAACTGGGAATATTACAGTCCACGTACTGACCACACCTATGGTTCTTCCCTCGGCCCGGCAATTCATGCCATTTTAGCCTGTGATTTAAATCAACCAACTGAAGCCTATACTCACTTTTTACGGGCGGCGTTAGTAGACTTGGAAGATGTCAGACTCAATGCAGGGGAAGGCATTCACGCTGCCAGTGCAGGAGGAGTTTGGCAGTCTGTAGTCTATGGGTTTGGCGGTGTGCGGATGACGCAATTTGGCCCTGTGGCTTGTCCTAACCTACCTCCTAGCTGGACGCGCCTCAAGTTTCGCTTGCAATGGCGTAACGAATGGTATGACTTCGACTTGCGCCAAGAAACCACGATGGTTGTGGGTAAGCCAGAAATCGCTGTTCCCGCTTGGGCAAATACTAGTGTGTTAACTGAAATTTCTGAGTTGCATTAATTACAAAACATCACTACCGCAGCAAGAATTACAGTATATTAAGGATAAAATGAAACCACAGAAAAACACAGATAAATCATCTGTGTTTTTTCATTACAGTCGTCTTGTTATTCATTTGTGTGTTGATAAAATGTCAACCACAAGTAAATACTCGATAGATAGGCTACCGCTAAGATGCAGACAGTTAGGATAAATTGAAAGTCATTCATAATATTTAATTTCGGGTTAAACGTGCGCCAAGGGGTTACAAATTTTCATTTGTAAGTTTTGAAATTTGCATCTAAATATTAGGATGCAGTTAAAAAGAATTAAAATTCACAAGCTTGAATCAAGCACGATGAATTAGGTCATCAATATTGATAAAATGACCAGATAGATGCAAACATTTGCCCTCAACAGAGTTGAGGTATACGGCTAAACGGTGATGAATTACACTTGCCATATATTTGACTAGCTTTTCACCCAAGCTTTGCTTGTGCCGCGAACCCTAAACTACTGTAAAATCAGTAGAGATGACTGGATTGCCAGCGTTTTTTAGCCTATAATATGCAGGCGATAATCGCTACAGTTTTTGTTGACCTAATTTTATAATAAACCAGAGAATAATTACTAATTATTTTCCCAAAAAAAAAATTTTTTGGGAAAATGCTAATTGATTGCTAGAGTTCAACAGGATTAGCAATTCAATCGAAGAGAGAGTATTTATCAATAAAATAATGTTTATTGGATATGTTTACTGTGATAAGCTCTATTTTGTCTAAGATTAATATTAGTAATTCATGATATTAATGCTATTCATAGTATGTACTAAGTTTTATTTATATGTAATTTATTTTTGTAAAGATATAATTAGTTTAATCAGGCTTTAATTCACAAACTTCTCTACACAGCGTTGATTAAACTCAATGCAGGGCATCAAATTGAGTAAAGTATACTTAGCATATACTCTACATACTTAAGTTTTGATGTTATTACTTTACTTAAGAGTTTGTCTTTAAATTAAAACGAGCGCGGCAGGGTTCGAACCTGCGGCCGATTGCTTAGAAGGCAATTGCTCTATCCACTGAGCTACGCGCCCAAGCTAAAATAATGGCTCTGACAAGAGTCATCTATATAATTATATCGTTATCACCACTAAGAAGCAATCAAAAATTGCAGATTTGCTATGGCAAGGCTAAGATGCTAGTCGAACAAAACAAATCAGTCATTGATTAGCTATATTGGATGGTCGAGGCGTGGTTATTTGCGTGTTGGTGTAGATATCCTTTGGGTAGCTTACACTAAGGTGGCTAAAGAGCGATCGCACAGCTTACCCCAATCACACACTCAGTAATCGCACTCTTGGCGATGTTACCAAATCAGATTATAGATCGCATATCCACAAAGCCCCTGTGAGGAGTTATTGTAGCGTGCCATGTTTATTCTCAAACGGCAGGATGTTGAAATATCAAGCATTCAGCACCCAAAAAAGGATCAGCAAGTGCCGATCCTCCATTATCAGGGGCAGACCTTTCGGTTGATTAGTTTATTTAAAGCTAATCAAGAAGAAGAAGCCCGCGCCTTGTGGAGAGATTTGACAGATAATCGCGGCAAAGCTTGTGTCTTACTAGAAGAACCAGATCGTTTTAGCGTCTGGGGTAAAATCCGCTTAGAGCAGCTAGATAGTGATACTGGTGGTCATAGTAAGACCGGAATACTTATCCAAGCCAGTATTTTGCTGCTGCAAGCTGTTCATCTGGATATTGAAGAGTTTTTAGGCTCTAAACAAGCAACATTATTTGAAAAAGATCTAGGAGAAGTTTTGCGACAGCAGAAATTTCCCGAAACTTCTTCCCCCGAATCAGTTAAACACTTAGTGACAATAGATCCCTTAGAAGGAACTAAACTTCCGGCTTGGCAAGAAAATCATGTGACTACATTCTTGCAAGAACTGCACAAGCTAGGGAAAACCTATTTTGGTAATGCCAACTTTGCCAATAAAGTAGCCGATAGGTTACAGGATATGGCAGAAGGCGAGCGATCGCTATTTATCTCTTGGCTAAATCAAGCTTCACTAAATAAACTGTGGCAATAGCGTGAAAAAGAATGAATTATGAAGTATGAAGCCTGAAAAACTTCCTTTTACCCTGAAATATTGCAAAAATAAGCTTTTTTGCTGTAATGGCGACCAAGGCACATACCAATAAATTCTCACTTTATCCTTCAGACTTCAGACTTTACACTTCAAACTTCCAGTGTGCATATACATAGTCAATTCTTATGAGTAGCTCATACAAAAATTCTCTAGGTTCTAAATCCATTTTCACCAATCGCAATATTATCTTGGCCGGAATTGGCTGGGCTGTAGCGGCACTATTATATTTTTTGCTATTTAGTGCTAAAATTCCAGGAGCCAACGGCGAAGAAAGTCGTGCCGAATGGTATGTGATTGGCACAAATATTTTTGAAGCGTTAGCTTACTTGGGTGCTGGTATTTTATGCTTAAGGAATTGGCGTAGCCCCCAAATCGTCAGTAGTCGAAATGTGTGGTTGGCAATTGCTATTGGTATGCTTTCTTATTTCCTGGGAGGGATATTTTTTGGCTATACAGAAATAATTTTAAAAGAAGAACCAGATGTTTCGATTGGCGATGTATTTTTTGTTTTGACTTATATTTCCCTTGGCGTAGGCATGATTTTAGCTGTGGCTTCGAGACGGATTAATCTAGAAAAATGGCAATGGCTGATTGTATCAGCAATAGGAGTGTTTGGCAGTTTGGTGGCATGGTGGATTTCGATGCAACAAACAACACCAACAGAGCTACTAGCGGCAATTTTGAATTGGTTTTATGTAGTTAGCGATGTAGTACTGCTGATTATTGCTACTACATTGCTCTTAGCTTTTTGGGGAGGGCGAGTTGCTCAATCTTGGCGAATGATTGCAGCGGCCGCATTTTCGCTTTACATTGCAGATATGTGGTTTAAATTCGCTCAAGGGCCTAGTTACCAAAGTGGAGACATATTAGAAGTGTTTTGGGTATTTAGTGGAGTATTATTTGGCATGGGCGCAGTCCTAGAACATGACGCATCATTGAGTCGGACTCGCCGGGAGCGTGGACGTAAACGAGCTTAGATTTGGTGTCTACCGTGAGAAAACTAACAGATTCAGACAAACAAGAAATTCTTAAGTTATATCGAGAGACTGCTGAAACGACCTCGACTTTAGCAGAACGCTATGATGTGAGTAACTCAACAATTAGTCGTCTGCTCAAAAGCACCTTACCAGAGGATGAGTACGAATACTTAGTTTCTTTGAAACGAGCGGCTAGAACTCCTGAAGGTAGGGCGCAGGTAAATTACGAGCAGTTACCTTTATTGATTAATAAAGAGCCTGAAATAGAACCTCCTCAGAGCGAAAGCAAGCCTTTAGAGTTGCCCAAGCTCAAGTCTCAGGAGACAATTATTGAGGCAGAACCGCAACCAGAAGAAGATGCGGAAGAATCTAATTCTGCTATTAGAAGGGTGAAACGGCGTTCCTCGGCGGCGGTAGAAAAACCAAAGCCACGAATAATTAAAAAATTAGACATTACGCCAGAAGAACCACCAGAAATTGCCAACATTCCTAGCCCAATATTGGATGAGGAACTGCCAAAAGTCACCGCTTTTGCAGAAATGCTGGGCGAAGAATTGTTGGATGAGTCTGAAGATTTAGATGATTTAGATGACGACTTAGATGATGAAGATTTAGACGATGAAGATTATGAAGAGGATGATGATTACTTTGAGGAGCCAAGACCTTTAGTTACAAGACGCAGGTTAGGTGAAGCACCAGTTCAAGTTTTACCATTGTCGGCGGCTAATCTGCCTAGAACTTGTTATTTGGTAATTGACCGTTCGGCAGAGTTAATTACCCGACCACTCAAGGATTTTGGTGATTTGGGGCAGATTCCTACTATTGAAACTCAGCAAAGAACTCTGCCGATATTTGATAATCACAGGGTGGCGAAACGCTTCTCAACTAAACGCGATCGCGTTATTAAAGTTCCCGATAGTAGAATGCTCCATAAGGCTCGGACTCACCTTCAAGCCAAAGGTATCACCAGACTGTTAATTGATGGTCAAGTCTACTCTTTGTCTACACTCTAACAAGGAAGGGGATAAACAAATAGAGTCAAGGGAAAAAGGTTACAGATATAAACAATTGACAAATGACCCCTTCGGGGTGACGCTCAAGAGCGTCGCTAACGCCAGTCGCTCATGGGGAGCCACTGCGTTGCGGTGAATCAGCGCTGCGGGAGGGTTTCCCTCCGGAGCCACTGCGGTCTTGGGGTCTCCCCAAGTGGAGCAAGTGGCATCAGGCGACTGTGAACCCGAAGGGGGGTTCCAAGCGTTGAAGCAAGTGGCGTGGAAACCCCCTACGTACCCGTCGCTGGCTCACCATTGACCCTTGACTCTTTTAATTGTGAGTGTAAACAGCGGCGGCAAAACGTCTAGCTAAATTAATAATGTCCTGCTTACGAGCAATGGAGTTAACCCATTGTTGCGGAATACCTTCAATACCGTAGTAAATTCCGGCTAACCCACCAGTGACAGCCGCAGTTGTATCTGTGTGTCCACCCAAGTTAACAGCTTTTAACAGTGCTTCGGCGTAAGATGAGCTATTTAACAAACACCACAACGATGCTTCTAATGTGTCAATAACATAGCCGCCAGATTTAATTTCTTCAATTGGTAAGCTGGCAATTTCACCACTGAATACCCTAGCAAAGTGGGACATTTCTTCAAGAAATGGTGAGTCAGAATAAATTGTTTGAATTTTTTGTAAGCCTTGAGAATAGGCTGTTGATAAGTCAGCGCCTTGCAGTAGTTCAATGGCGATACTAGTATAAATACCACAGGCCATTTGCGATCGCAAATGAGCATGAGTAATGCAAGACACCTCATGCACCCGCGAAATCAATTCTGGGAAGTCTAAGTTTTTGTAGCAATAAGCCATTGGTAAAATTCTCATCAAAGAACCATTACCATTACTCATTTCGCTAGTTCCCCCTGCTTCTAAGGGTGAAACGCCTTGGTTAATTCGCATAATAGCTGCATGAGTACTCTGGCCGATGCCAAATATTTCCCCTCTAGGAGTCCAGAAAGCTTGCTTGTACCACCGCCAGAAAGATAAAGCAATAGCATCCAAAGAATATCCTCGACAAAGGCTTTCTGCCAAGCAAAACGTCAGCGAACTATCATCTGACCAAGTTCCTGGCGGTTGATGCCATGTGCCATAACCTAACATTTTCGTAACTGGGGATTTTATTCGTTCAGCGCGGCTAGTAAACTCCACAGGCACACCCAAGGCATCACCGACACATAAACCCATCAAACCAGACAACGTTTGTGTAGCGGTTAGCATTCTGCCATCTCCACGAAAATTGCCAAAATTTCACAGCCAGAATACAAGTAGCCCAATAGGTAAACAGCAGAGAAATAATTTGACTAATTTATCTACAAATCACACCAATTTTTCAATTACATGAGGCACATCCTACCTAGCCTCTAGCTTCAACGAGATGTACCTCACTAAAACGAGAAACGCTAAAAGTTTTGGCTACTGACTTCTAATGAATTAACTTTATATATTTCTGCTATAGCTTATTGCTATTACTGCTACAGGTGATTGTCCAGCATTAGTTCAAATCTCAAAATAACAAAAGTCAATTAAATAGTTACTGCTATAAAAAATTAATTTACCTAACTAGATTGTGCCAGTTTCTCAAGCGCATACTAGAGATATTTCTGCGTATGTATGAAAATTTTATGCAAAATAAAATAGGAAATATACTATTATGCCTGCTGCATCAATCGTCACAATTATTTAATAGATTATGAGAATTAACTGGAACCTTTTTACACAATTTGCGACCTAGTATATAACAGCAAAAAATACAAATTTTTGGTAAATTATGAAACGTTTACTTCAGTCTTTCGTAGCAATTTCTGCATTGTCTTCTTTAGTTATTGCTCTCCTTGTAATGAACGCTGGTCAAGCTGCTGCTGAACAAAAAAAAGGTACTGATGCTAGTTATGTTGGTGCTGGTGTTGCAGCAGGCGTTACCAATGGCGGACTCAACAATGATGCTGCTAACTTTGGCGGTAACATCACAGGTAGGGTGAAATTAGGAAGCCTCCCACTTTCTGCACGTGGTAATGTTCTCTGGAATGATAAGACGAGTACTATCATCCCAGAAGTTTCCTTAGACGTACCAATTGCTAATAGAACTAATGCCTATGTCACTGGTGGCTATTCTTTTCTAGATAAAGATGGTTCACCTAGTCCTTTAGGCAATAGAGATGCTGTAGTGGTAGGTGCTGGTGTGGAATCAGAAGTTGCTAATAATTTCCTGATCTACACAAATGCCAAAGTTGGACTACGTGCTTATCAAGATAGTCCTGCTTCTGCTGTTAGCATCAATGGCGGTATTGGTTATCGTTTTAAATAACTTACTCTGTCAAAAGTTAGAAGTTAATTTTTGAGTAGGTACAATTTTTTTGATTGATTCTAACATTTAAAAATGTTAGATAGAAGCAGGTAATTATAACTATCTGTGATTCTCTTGCCTTTTCTTTATTAGCTATAAACTAATACTTAAGTAAGTTGGTAGAATTCTAGTCCAATATGGTGGATGATGTTGTTGAACTTTGAATGTTGCTAGAAGTTAAGACTTTATCGACAAAAGTCAACGAAAACCAACAAACTTTAAGTTGATTTATACCACCTAACTTATATATGCTGGTTTTGTTAAGTGTAAAACTATCGACAAAGCCGGCTTTTTGTCGTGTTACAATCGTCGTATTCCTCATATTTCCGACCGAATTACCGGGAATACATGAGCCAGGAAATTTGCTTTGGCTTTCATCCCTGCTTTATTGAGACTAATATACAACTCTCATGGTTAAATCTGCTCCTCCCCCACTAGCCCGTAAGCCCTCGAAAGTAGAAGGCATCAAAGAACATAGTAATTTTTTGCGTGAACCTGTAGCAACGCAGATCCTTGAGGATACTACTCACTTTAGTGAAGACGCGATCCAAATTCTCAAGTTTCATGGCTCCTACCAGCAGGATAACCGAGACAATCGCGTTAAGGGAAAGGAGAAAGATTACCAATTTATGCTGCGGACAAAAAATCCTGGTGGATTTGTACCGCCGCAACTATACTTAGCTTTAGATCAGCTGGCTGATGAATATGGGAACCATACGTTACGCGCAACTACTCGTCAAGGTTTCCAACTGCATGGAATTTTAAAGAAGAATCTCAAAGCTGCCATTGCTACTATCATTCAAAATTTGGGTTCGACTTTGGGTGCTTGCGGTGACATCAACCGCAACGTCATGGCTCCACCAGTTCCTTTCAAACATCGCCCTGAGTATCAGTATGCTTGGGAATATGCCCAAAATATTGCTGACTTGCTCTCACCCCAAACTGGTGCTTATTACGAAATTTGGTTAGATGGCGAAAAAGCAATCAGTGCAGAAGAAAACCCAGAGGTAAAGACGGCGCGACAACGTAATAGTACTGGGACAATTGTTCATGATAATGAAGAACCGCTTTATGGCACTCACTATATGCCCCGCAAATTCAAAGTTTGCGTGACAGTGCCAGGTGATAATTCTATTGATTTGTATTCTCAAGACTTGACTTTGGTAGTGATTACCAACGCTCAAGGCGAACTCGAAGGATTTAATGTGTTTGCTGGTGGTGGTTTAGGTAGAACCCACAATAAAGAAGAAACCTTTGCCAGATTAGCAGATCCCATTTGCTATGTAGACAAAGCTGATGTTTACGAAATCGTCAAAGCAATTGTTGCGACTCAAAGAGATTATGGCGATCGCAGCGATCGTCGTCACGCTCGTTTAAAATACTTAATCAATGATTGGGGTGTAGATAAATTCCGCGCCAAGGTTGAGGAATATTTCGGTAAATCAGTCGCCCCCTTTAAACCACTGCCAGAATTTAAATATGAAGACTTCCTCGGTTGGCAAGAACAAGGCGATGGCAAGTTATTTTTAGGTATTTCCATAGACAATGGTCGGGTTAAGGATGAAGGTTCGTTACAACTCAAAACCGCCTTGCGGGAAATTGTCGAAAAATTTAACCTGCCCATTCGCTTAACACCTCACCAAAACTTAATTTTTTGTGACATCGCCCCAGAAAACAAATCAGCCATTCAAGAGATTCTTGACCATTGCGGTGTCGTCTCTGACCCTGATCAAATCGAACCGTTATTTCGTTATGCAATGGCTTGCCCAGCTTTGCCTACCTGCGGTTTAGCTATCACCGAATCAGAACGGGCAATACCAGGAATTTTAGAACGAATTCGGGCGCTGTTAGATCAAGTTGGTTTACAAAATGAGCATTTTGTGGTGAGAATGACAGGCTGCCCCAACGGTTGCGCTCGTCCTTATATGGCAGAATTGGGTTTTGTGGGTAGTTCGGCTGAATCGTATCAAGTGTGGTTGGGAGGTTCACCAGATCAAACACGACTAGCACAACCTATCGTAGAGCGCTTGCACCACAATGACATCGAAAGCTTTTTAGAGCCGATTTTTGTTTACTTCAAAAAATCGCGGCAATCAGGCGAAAGCTTTGGTGATTTTTGCTCACGCGTTGGTTTAGATGCTATACGTGAATTTGCGGCTCAATATCAACCCGAAACTGTCGCAGTCACCACCGCAGAAACTCCACCACAAGCAGTACCAACTAAAAAGAAAGCTGCACCAAGTAGATCCCGTCCACGAATTAGTCTTTATGACGAGGTTTACAGCAAATTGAAGGAAACTGCTACCAGCCAAGGTAAATCAATGACAGAAGTAGTCAATGAGGCATTGAAGATTTACTTGCAGATAGATAACTAAGGTCAAATTACTGATAATCTGTCATTGTGTAGGCGAAGCTTACGCAATGACAAGTACTTAACAGGACATACAGCAGTTTCGATATTCGTGAAATACTGTAGAGACGTTATATGTAACGTCTCTACATGGTTTTGGGTTTTACACTTGTACCTCATGTACCCAAAATATGCTGTAATATCTATTCAAGTCCCTTCGTTTCTACCTCTCACTAAATAATCCAGCACAATTACTGATGCGGTCAAGGGCGGTGCTGGTTGTTCGTTGAAACTCTTGTAATTGGCTAATGTCTGTGCGCTGTTGTCTGATTTCACCAGCTAAAAGTTCCAGTCCCTGCTGGTGGATATTTGCAACTTCTATTAGCCCACTTACCGAGTGACTGAGTTCAGTCATAGATTGTCGAAGTTCAGCTGTAGATTGTCGAAGTTCAGCTGTAGATTGTCGCAACTCGGCATTTACCACCACTTGATTATCAAGTTGCTGTGACACGCGCTCTAATGTCGCTTCAATCCGGTCTAATCTATCTGGTTGATTTTGAGTCATTACATATTCAACTTATCGTCAGCCCACTTTTTGCAGTTCATCATGTAATACGGACTGCTATACTTTACTCTATTTCTTCACAGCGAATTAACAACGTTTCCATCGCTTCTGCTAGAGAAATTAAATCTATCCAAGAAGAACCAGTAACTAAATTTTGCGCGTGAGCCAAGCGGTTGCGTAACTGTTCAGCAGATTTCAAGAAGCGTTCGCCAAACCGTTTTGATTTTAATTCGAGTTGCTCAAGCAGTTCTGGTTGATTTAAAACTAATTCTCGTTTGTCACAAAACTGGAGATAATCTAATAAATCTGTGGCTTCGTTTCTTTCTTGACTTTCTCGCCACAGATGTTTGGCAATTTCTACTCGTTCCGGTTTAAGAAATTTCTGCCAGGAATCTTGAGGATAATAAAGTCTCACCAGTCGCAGTAAATTCATTTCTAGTAGTGTTACCAAGCCAAATAGTAGCATTCGCACAGGTGCTTTTTGTAAGTCGCCACAAGTCACAATTCCACTGACTTGATTGCAATCTAAGACAAATAATCGGGGAGTTTGTCGCAGAATGGGCAGTAACTTCATGAGTGGGGTGGAAATGGCAATCAGTTCTTGAGAATGAAACATCCGTTGATACTCACCACAGTTGCCTGATTTTGCCTGGATTAGACTAGAGCGTTCCACATAACCAGTGATATAATTTTCCGTTTCAATGCCGACAACATCAAAATCTTTGGCCTGCATCCACTGCAACACTTTTGCTACCTCAGCTTGCGATGACACAGCTTTGAGAGGTTCTGCGACATACTCAATTGTAATGTTGTTCTCAAACAAACTCCGCAAGTCTTGCGATCGCGATTTTAGGTGTTTCATCTGCCTTGAGCCATCAGACATCAGCAGGATAAGTATTCCATTTAAGTCTACTTTCTGTCAGTGCAAGCTTTGAACTGATCCTCAGACATTCATCTGTGCAGAAGTGTAACGAAAAATTCCAAGCTGATGCTTTTTTTGCCTCATTCTCTCACAAGCCATTACACAGCGATCGCACTTGAAAAGTCAAATTGTATCTAGCCCTGGCATATATAAATCCTATGTCACTGGCGACAAATCGTGTACCCAGTTAACGCAGTAGCTTGGCTATGCGGACAAAATCTGCAAAGGCTGGTTATTTTATGAAGTTTACTTTTAACTTGAAGATTATCTAAAAGTCAATTTTTCTAATGCTAATAATCATGATTATGGAAGATTAGTTGTATGATATTTATCCCTGTTCTGTCACTCTCCGAAAACATTTGCTATTGCTGAATTCTAGAACTTTTGCGTAGCAAGCGATCGCGCGATTCTTTTCTAATCACAAATACAAGACCAATTTTTTTCTAATAGTATAGCTTGTATTGATTACCTCATAAGGCTTCTAGC
Organism: Nostoc sp. CHAB 5844; assembly: GCF_020829595.1. Taxonomy (GTDB): domain Bacteria; phylum Cyanobacteriota; class Cyanobacteriia; order Cyanobacteriales; family Nostocaceae; genus Nostoc_B. The sequence goes on along the minus strand of NZ_JAIVFW010000001.1, from coordinate 52,961 downwards.
GATCGCCCTCCCCAGGCATCGCATTCTGGAAAAAAGAGCGATCACTATCAAATTCGCCTCTTTGTTGAGTAAGTAAGACATACGATAGATTTCGTATAGGTGTAGTCATCACCCTCCAATCCAACATTCTTGCAAATTTACCACGGTAGATATTGAACTTGGCCTTCTAACTCTCCTTCTTGGTTACACTGTACAAGTAGAAGAACATCTTCAATAACTTGCTTAACTGGTGCATCTGTACTAACTTCGATCACGCCTGGCATGGTCTGACCTTGCCTGACTCGCTCGTATGCGTAGCGAGTGATTGTAGAAACGTCATGGGTAAGCAAAATGCGTCCTTCTTGGGCTGCCCATTCTAAGACAGTTGGATCATCTTTACCTGACAGCCCTACATCTTGCACACGCACAATTTCAATTTCTGGGCTACGTCGGAATAATCCTCTAACAATCGTATTATCGAAATTTTCGTCAGCCAGAAATTTTATCATGCCTCTTGCTTTGCTCTGCGGGCAAGCAGGCGATCGCGCAAGCCTTGCGGGTCAAATTTTGCTTGATTCATTGCCCGCATCTGTTGTGATTGCTGCTGTCGCTGTTGCAAGTAGGCTTCTACTTCCGATTGATGATTGAGATAGAAGGCGATTGTGGCATAAACATCAGCTAGATTCAGGGACGGATAGCGATAAACGATTTCTTCTGCTGTCACTCCTTGTTTAAAGACAGCTACCACAGTATCTAATGTCACGCGAGTTTTGCTGACGAGCATCACACCGTCTTGATTTGCCTCCAGAGGAGGAGGTTCAGCCACAATTGTTAGTGTCATAAGCACCTTCAAGTTTGCTGCCTTGATAGTAGCAAATATTTGTTTGTCTATCGCAAGTTAGATGAGATAGAAGTGGCGATCGCACCTTTAAAAAGCGATCGTCTAACCAGCCAAGACTAGCAATATTACCTAACAAAAGTAGAGCATGTCCTTCTAGATTATGATCGACTAAGAAAATCATGCCTGAGACTCAAACCGAGCTTAATGTTTTGCTTTCTGTGCTTGTAGCTTTTCCCAAGCAGCCTCCATGTCCGGTTTACGTGGCTTTGTCGCCAGACGGGCAATCAGATCACGATTTCTTTGGGCATAATACTGTCGAAGTTCTTCAGCTTCCTTCAGGACAATTTGATACTCAGCTTCGACCTCAGCGCGATTTGCTTCAATGTAGACAAGAGCAGCATTCATTTGTTCATCAGTTAAGTTGAAGAGACCACGAATAAATTTAGCGGGGTATTGGGCAGTCACATAATCCATGACATCGTAGAGAGTGATGCGTGTACCTGAAATTGTCAATCCGCGTTCAGTACGAATAATTGCTGCTTGTCCATTTGAGGCTGAAGTCATAGCTGTATCCCCTCAAAACCCATCTTTATACTACCTTAGATATCAGCAGCGTAGGCGTAGCCCGCCGCAGGCATTGCTATCACACTTTTTTAATACTCATAGGACTTTGGCTTGATCTCAAACTGTAACTGAGAACGGTAGAAACACACATCAAATTCCATAAAGAAGTTGACTTGTCCCAAAATGAGTGGCACATTTGTAGCTTGTGTCCATGCAAATACAAGTTGTACAGGCTCAAATTGTCCAACAATGGCTTGAACAAGAACAACTCGCGCCTCATACTGAGCTAAATTTCCTGTCAAATTCAGTGCTGCTGTCTGACGTTCCCATTCATAACCAAGCTCAACTCCTACTATGTACGGAAGCACGTTGACACTTGCACCTGTATCCAATAAACCGGATGTTTTTATAGAATTTTGTTGATAAATCAGACTAAGAGGCAAGTATGGACGAAAATTAGCTTCTCCTAATGCAGCATCACTGAGGGCAAACGGATATCGTTCAGCATCACGCATGGTCTTGAGTTTGAGCAGCTTGTAGCACTTTTAACATCGTGTTTGCTGCTTCTACTGCATCATAGGGCGACCATACTGGATAGGACTGGTTAGATTTTATTAGATCCATTTCTTGTTGTGCTAATTCCGAGATTAAAATTTGCATGACATGGAGTTTGTCGGCACGACTCAGCCCCCGCAATGTCGAGATTAGTTCTGAGGAAACCATGCAAAATACTCCGGTTATTCGGGTTTTCTTACTTTATTGTAAATTGGGTTATACGCACTCGAAATCCTGATGCTAAATAAAAACAGCGATCACACCCTCAAAAAAAGCGATCAAAAGTGAACAACAACATGAACTTAGATGATGCGATCGCCAGTTAAATCAGATACAAGTGGCGATCAAACCTTCCTTAAATTAGAACAAAATCTTGCTATGACTTGCGAAATTGTGTCGGACTTATGCCTGTATATTTTTGAAAATACCTAGCAAAATGACTCTGATTGGCAAAGCCGCAATCTAGTGCTATTGATGTCACTGTTTTTTCTGGCTGTCTGAGCAAATGCTTTGCTTTTTCTAATCGCTGGCGAATTAAGTATTGATAAGGTGATATTCCTGTTGATTGTTTGAACAGGCGACAGAAATAATACTGGCTCATATCCACTTCATGGGCAATGTCACTCAGAGATAAATCTTCACCTAAATGCGCTTGAATATACTCAATGGCTTGTTTGAGCTTGATTTTAGGCAAGCCATCGTCATATTCTCGAAAACGATGATTGCGGGTGGAGTAATAGCGCAACAGATGAGCCGACAGTGCTGTAGCCATTGAATCTGCGTAAAAACGACTACCAACGCCATCTTGTTCTAAACTTGACTTGAGTGCTAGACCAATCTGTGCAATCAATGGATCGGGTTTTTTCAGTGTCAGCAACAGTTCAACGCGATCAGGGTTCACCGATTCATAGGCGATCTGAGCAATAAATGTCGGTTCTAGATAGCACTGAATCCATTCCATTGTTTTAACAGTCGAAATAGAACGAACTCCATAGGATACATCAGCCGGATGAATTTCCATACAGCCACTCGTAAAGTCATTTTCTCGATACGAGACCGTATTTATACGACCCTCTGCTATAAATTCTAAATCAAATGCCTAATTCCCCAGTGCAATAATGATCATGTGCTGAGAGTATGACACTTCAGGAAAATCGATCAATGGTTGGCTATAATGAGCAAGCTGAATGCTACTCCAACCCGCTTGAAAACTGGTTATGAGGGGTGGATTTAGCAGAAACTTCGGCCAATCAAGATAATCAATTACTAAAGGTTGCTTGACAGACATCATCCCTTCCTTTTTTCTACGCCTGGGGGATTATACTGACTTTTAAGATGTACAATTACACCTAATAATACCATTTCACCAAAAATGTGATGCAGATGTAGATGTAGGTTGAGGGACGAAACCCAACACCTCAAAGTCTTGTAAATGTTGGGTTTTACTGCGTTCAACCCAACATACGCATCTATCTCATTATTTTCGGAAATTGGTATAAAAGCATATCTTCTTAAGTGACCCAAAAGTGACGATGACCTGTATTACAATTCTTGTGTAAAAACTTCCTGGCATTACATAGTTATATCAAGTTCGGGTGATTACTTATAATAAAATCTGTCAATGTAGGTTGGGTTGAGGAACGAAACCCAACAAATCCAGGAAATGTTGGGTTTCGCAAAGCCTCAACCCAACCTACAGATATCATAAGTGTTTAACCGAACCTGATATTACAGTATGAATAAAGACTTTTGCACAGAGCTAAAGCTAGATTCTTTGGTCTATTGTGAAGGTTCGAGCGATCGCTCCACCTGAGTTACCTTTCATACTGCAATTGACTGTTAGCAAGACCATTTAATTTGTCTGTGCAATAATACACTGGCGATCGCACACTTGAAAAAAGCGCGTAGACGTAGCCCGCCGCACGCATCGCTATCAATCCAAACTTATGAAGTGAACAACAGCCTGAATATAGCGGTTCTCAGTTGGATTTCTACTAACGCGGCTACCAATGCCATCTGTTCACTGTTGAGTTTAGCCGTGTTCCCACATATGTGTGCCTTTGGCTCAATCGTTTTACTGTTTCGATATTGCTTCAGTAATTTCTGGATAAAAGTTAAACTGACACTAAATCTTTTTGCAAGGTTTCGTTGGGAACCTTCTTGGTTTTCATACGCATCAATTACTTTTTGGCGAAGGTCGGTGGAGTATGCTTTCATGGAAGATACACTTTGCTACGGACTTCATCCTCTTCCCATCTTTTGTATTTCACTCAAGCGAGAACCGCTATATTTTACTTATATAATAAATGTTTGCCAATGCCTCTATCTAAAGTGATTAATCAATAATTATTTTTTTATATCGCTTGACAGATACGTAAACATAGACAATGCTGATAGTTTTTTCTTAGTTTACAAATAATCAAGGTAAAAATTATGAGTATTGAAAACAGAGTAGAAGCAACTGCAAAAAATATCGAAGGCAAGGTGCAAGAAGTAGTTGGTGAAGTTACAGGGAATCCAGCAGATAAGGCTGAAGGTAAAGCCAAACAAGCTGAAGCTCAAGTAATTCACACTACAGAAAATATCAAAGACGAACTTAAAAAAGCTATAGACTAGCTTTACCTGTTTAGGATAATAGGCTGATTATAAGTGTAGTCTCACAGTCATATTTTTATACATACAGCAGTTTCGATATTCGTGAAATACTGTAGAGACGTTATATGTAACGCCTCTACATAGTTTTGGGTTTTACACTTGTACCTCACGTACCCAAAATATGCTGTAAAACTCCACTTTGTTAAAAGTGGAGTTTTTATATTTATTAGCAATAGTAACCATAAAATCAGCCTAACCATAATTTTTTATTCAACTAATAACTGGCGCGATTAGTTAGCAAACTCCAGAGAAAAATAGCAATAATTGCACCAATAATGGCAACAATTATACCAGGAATACTCAAGGTAGCCGCCGTGAATTGTAACCTTCCTGTTTCTAACAGAGTAACTATAGTTCCGCCAATTAAAGCACCGATGATTCCTAAAACCATAGTTGCTAGAATGCCACCACCTTGACGACCAGGATAAATAGCTTTAGCTATAGCTCCAGCAATTAGACCGAGTACAATCCAAGCAATAATATTCATAATTAATTCTGCAAAGATTCTCCCAGTATCTTATTAAGACCTACCCTCTTTTTCGTCTACCTCAAGAAATAAGTATTAAGACAGTAGGCAATTGGCTGAAATAATTTCTATTTTCGATAAACTATGTCCTGATATTGCAATGCAACGTCTCTATGATTAATATTTTTGGTTTTGCGGCCAGCGCCAATTGTAGCGATTCCAGTCATAGATTCCTTGAATTTCAAATTCGGAACCATTAAGGAAGCGAATAATGCAATTGCGAGAGTTGTTAGTGTCGCTGATCTCATCTATCTGAATCACAATGCAGGGAAACCATTCCCGTTTGCAAGGGCCATCTTCTTGTACCCATTCCCATAGTCCATTAGAAACTTCAATGCGATCGCCTACTCTTAACTGAAGTGCATCTTCAAAGTCAGCATATTTATCAAAATGATATGACTCAACCCGATTCAACCACTGCAAACCATAGCGTTCTCGGATGAATTGTACTGTTCCTGAGTCTTGGTTATGCAGCCAGTCATTAAGTAACTGCACTTTCCAAGTGCGATTTTGTTGTTCTTCAGTTTTGACAAACTTGAGGAATGTTAATAATTCCTCTGAGTCCAATTCGTCTAAGGGATTGACAATATCAGAGATCCTAGATTTGGAATTTCCCGGAATTTGCTTGACTACTTGCAGTAATATCTGTTTCTGCGCCTCAGAGAGAGGACAGCTGGCTACATCACAACGGTTAAAGGCTGTTTGCAATGCTGTTTCAATCTCTTTTGGAGTCATAGGTCAAAAGCAATTTAGGGGTTATGTCTCTAATTATTACAAAATCCTTAGTGAGACAGTAAACGGCAATAGTCCTATTCCCTATTGCTTATTTGATTTTAAATTTTGCTGTAACACAGATGCGATCGCCAAAATTTGAGTAAATTTTAAATAGAATTAATTGACCTTCAAAGCTTTGTTCGCCACCTCAATTACTTCTTTTGCAGCTTTCTCTTTACGTTCGCTGTAGCGATCACTTAAGTAATCTATCTTGTCTCGCAGCAACAAGGTAAACTTATAAAGTTCTTCCATGACATCCACAACGCGATCGCGGTAAAGCGAATCTTTCATGGTGCCGTCTTCGTTAAACTCCTGATATGCTTTAGCCACTGAGGACTGATTGGGAATAGTAAACATCCGCATCCATCGCCCCAGAATTCTCAATGTGTTAACGGCGTTGAAAGACTGTGAACCACCACTGACTTGCATAACAGCCAAAGTTCTGCCTTGAGTCGGGCGAACGGCTCCTATACTTAGCGGAATCCAGTCAATTTGGTTTTTCATAATCCCAGAAATCTGACCGTGCAACTCTGGGCTAGACCAGACCTGGCCTTCCGACCACAGGCTTAATTCACGCAACTCTTGAACTTTTGGATGGGTGTCAGGTACGCTACCGTAAATCGGGAGTTCTGTGGGATCGAAAAACTTCACCTGGGCCCCAAACTCTTGAATGATGTGTGCTGCTTCTTCTGCCAAGAGACGACTGTAGGAGCGATCGCGCAACGAGCCATCCAAAAACAAAATTCTAGAAGGATGGTCGAATGTTGTCATACAGATGTAGATACAAATTAATAGCTAAAATAAATAAGTTTATTCTTGATTTACAGACTCAATTAGTTGAACCACTCGTTCTTTAATTTCATCACGCACTCTCGGAAAAAATTCCGGCTGTTCAGCTGGATCATCTAACTGCCAGTCTTCAAATACTTCTCGCACTACCCACTCCGGGGGCAAATTCACGCCACAACCGCACAGAGAAATCACTACATCAAAGTCTTCGGCTTGGAAGTAGCTTAGAGGTTTGGAATGTTGATCAGTAATGTCAATGCCAATTTCTTGCATCACAGCGATCGCTTCTGGTCTAACAACGCTGGCCTCCAACCCCGAACTAGTTACTGCAATTTTTCCCTTACCCAAGGTTTTAGCAAAGCCTTCCGCCATTTGAGAACGAGCAGAATTCTTTTTGCAAACAAACATTACACGTTTCATCGTTAACTCCTCTAAAGGTTGTTAAATTTAAAAGCTTCTCGATTCAGGTGTGGCGAAATAACGTTTTTGGAACCAGAAGGCAACATTAACAAGACTAATCAGCACAGGCACTTCCACTAAGGGGCCGACAACAGCTGCAAAAGCTGCATCGGAATTAATGCCAAATACTGCAATTGCCACGGCGATCGCTAACTCAAAATTATTTCCTGCGGCAGTAAATGCTACACTTACGGCTTTGGAATAGTCTGTCTTAATTCGCCAAGCCATGTAAAAGCTAACCAAAAACATCACAATGAAGTAGATGATTAGTGGAATTGCAATCTTAACCACATCCAGCGGAATCTGAACAATTAAATTCCCTTTCAAACTGAACATGACCACGATTGTAAATAGTAAAGCAATCAGTGTAATCGGGCTAATTTTTGATACAAATTCCTCATGATACCAGCGCTTACTTTTCGTCTTCACTAAAAAGAAACGAGTGAAAAATCCAGCTAAAAAGGGAATACCGAGATAGATGAACACACTCTGGGCAATCTCAGCAATACTGACATTAACAACACTGCCTTGCATCCCAAATAGAGGTGGTAGCACACTGATAAAGAACCACGCATAAGGGCTGTAGAAAATTACCTGAAAAATGCTATTAAAAGCAACTAATCCAGCCGTATACTCTGTATTTCCTTGTGCTAAGTCACTCCACACAACTACCATTGCAATGCAGCGGGCTAGTCCAATTAAAATCAACCCTGTCATGTATTCTGGATAACCACGTAAAAAGGTAATTGCCAGAACAAACATCAAACTTGGCCCGATAATCCAATTCTGAAGTAACGACACACCGAGAATCTTGCCGTTGCGAAATACATCCCCTAATTCTTCGTACCGCACTTTAGCTAAGGGTGGATACATCATCAGAATTAAGCCAATGGCGATCGGTATATTAGTCGTTCCCACCTGGAATTGATTAATCAATGCTTCGATTCCAGGAAGAAAATAACCTAAACTGACCCCGACAGCCATTGCTAGAAAAATCCATAATGTCAAGAAGCGATCAAGAAAAGAAAGTTGTTTAGAGATGGTTTTCTTCGTCATCACTTATTCCACAGAAACGTAACACTCTTTGAGCATCAGCTGACAGACAGGCAAAAAACTAGAATTTCGCTTCTTTGCGTAACAATTCACCAATTGTGAGGTTCATTTCTGCTTTACCATCAAATACTGTTCCTACCTTGCCTTTGTAAAAGTGAACAGAATTGATCTGGTAGCCTTCATCTGGTAAAGGTATGTAACCCACAGAAGCTACGGCTCTGGGTGCATTTTTGATGTAAAAATCTATAAACTTGTACTTTGTTATTGGAGTCTGCTTGAAACTCTTTGGCGATCGCTTGGGTAATCGGATATACAGTACTAGAACCATCAATCTTAATCTTTGTCTCAGTCGTTACAGCATTACTAACTTCAATAACTTTTTGGGATTGCTGAGTTTGAGTATTAGAAGTTGATCCATTTGCACAACTGCTTGCTAGTGCCAGCGTTCCCAACACCAGAGCCAAATTTCTAACTTTTGTTTTCATCGACTTCTCCAGCGTGTGTTGTCGCTAAGTTTGTCTATCACTCATATCAAATTTTCTTGATATATCCGCGTAGTGTCAACTAGAGAATACAAAAATTCATCAAAAAAACTTGATGGATACTACCAAAAATTTTGTTAGCAGCAGGCTGGTAATATTTCAACGATCAATTAAAGTCTGCAATCTCTTGGTTGTGAAATTCAGGTAAGCTGAGGTTAAAAATAGTGCTGAGTGTTAAGTAAAGACAGTAACTCTTCAGCACAAAGTTCACTTAGAGTAATTTGTTACCTTTGTGAAATATGGAAAAACAACACAGCAGAGCATTTTTATTGAACTTCTCAACTTTGGTTATGCAACACTACTCAAGACTGACTCAGATAATTTTTACCTTCTGTCTAATCGTGTTTCTATCGTGGGTTGTGGCTCCCACAGCTGAAGCTCTAACACAGATTAGACTATTTGATATTTCCTATAAAGATTGTCCCCCAGAACTGGCTAGGGGAGCGGTTACTAGTGGAGGTAGTGCAGCAGCTGCTAATTGCTTTATTGTCACAGGTAAAGCAGAAAATGGCACTTACAAAACTGTCTACGATGCAGATATCTATGGTCGGATATATGATGCTAACAATGACTCAGTAATGCAAAATCGTACCCGCCTTGGTTCTATTGCCGAAGTTCCACCAGGGACTAGTGATTTTGAATTGAGAATTTCTGTACCTGCAAATCAGCCATTACCTTTGCAACTAAAGCAATTTAAAGCATCTGGATTTAGTAGCCAAGTCCGGCGTTAAATAATTAAGTGCTGAGTCACCGAAGTTTGTCCGGAGGGAAACCACGCCAGTTCCTTCAACGGGGAGGCAGCCTTGTTTTGCGGGTTTCCCACGCCACTTGCTACAACGCTTGGAACCCCCTTCGGGTTCGCAGTTCCGTGACTGTCGGCAAAGCCGACGACACTTGCTTCAACGCTCTTAACTCGCGCAACGCAGTGTCTCCCCAACGGACTGCTCACCGCAACGCAGTGGCTCGACTTGAGCGGACTGACTTGGAAACCCCCGCAACGGACTGGCTCCTCCTTGCAACTCTCGCTGAGTATAACCCTCTTTAATCACTCTCGCTCGATAAAAATCCCAAACCCTGATTTTTAAGGACTTTCATAAATTTAGGCATAGGTTGGGGAGACAGTGCCGTGGTGTTAGCGCAGCGATCTTCGACGCAGGAGCGTCGGCAGTGCGTTGGGGAGACAGCACCGTGGGCGGCTCTGCCGACTTGAGGTGACTGTCGTCGGGTCTCCCGACTCCCTCAGTGGCGTTTGAGGAACGAAACCCAACATCCAAAAACCTTGATTTTGTTGGGTTTCACTGCGTTCAAACGCCACTTTGCTCAAGTCGGGAAACCCGCCCACGCAAGTGGCTCCCCAACGAACATTTATTTTTCTCTCACCAGAGTGACAGAAAAGAGATAAAGTCAGTAGCTTCTAAGCTCAGTGACTACGGCTATAAATAAACAGTCTGGGTTAGTTAACCCAGACCTCAAATTAGTTACTGTAAGCTGATAGTTACGCAAAGCCTTGCAAACCACCTACTAGACCACCTATTAATTGGCCTACTACTTGTAGCAGCAAAATTGCCAACATAGGAGAAATATCAATGCCGCCCAAGGGAGGGATGATGGAACGGAAGATATTGAGATATGGGTCAGTAATTTGGCTTAAAGCAGAGAATGGCTGATTGTACCAATTAATGGTTGGGAACCAAGTCAACAGAACTCTAATAAATAATAGAGCAGTATATATCTGTATGAAGGTATTCAGAGTGCTAACGAGTAAGAACATGGATTTTTCGGTTTCCTGCTAAGTTTTACATCCGGCCTTATAGTTGATTTTAGTTTAGTCGTTGTCATGCTGTCTGCGAATCAGTGTCTATTTTGACCACGACTAGCAGTTACCGGAGTCTTTGATCAGCCTGAAAGTAAAAACTAAGTTGAGGAAAGCTGTTGGTAGGTTGTTACTCTGGTATTGAGGAACGATCGCTCACTGTCTGACTAGCACTACCGTTAACATTACCCAATTGTTTTCTCACTTCATCAATTGTGGCATTTAACTGAGCAATTTTATCTTCTAGCGATCGCCTAGCTGTTTCCATTTCCAAATCGCCAGTTTCTGAGGCTCTCATCCGCCGTTTTGCTGCGGTTTTTTTCGATTCTACCGCTCCATTGCTCACTTCGGCTTCTTCTATTGATTCTGTATCGAGCCGAGAAGTAATTAAAGCCCCCAAAACGCCGCCAACTACGCCACCAAAAAGCGCCCCTGCTAAAAAACCACTAGCAAAACCATCTCGCTGACTCATAACTTTACCGCCTTGAAGCAACTTTTCAATCTTTTATTGTGTTAAGTGATTTTCCTTCCTTAGCTGCATAGTAGCTTAAGTACCAAAAATGCGATCGCCTGCATCTCCCAATCCCGGTACAATAAAACCGCGATCGTTGACTGTTTCATCAATCGTTGCAGTGTAAATTATTAAACCTGGATAAGCAGCACTCAATTTCTGCAATGCTGGCGGAGCCGCAACTACACTCACAATTCGTGTCAAAGCCGGATCAACCCCCCGTTGTGTTAATTCTGCCATTGCCCTCATAATCGATCCACCTGTGGCTAACATCGGATCTGTGATTAACACCCTTGTTTGTGGGTCAAACGTTTCCGGCAATTTGTTCAGATAACACTTAGCTTCGAGCGTCTCTTCATCACGCACTAAGCCCAAATGATAAATCGAAGCCAAGGGTAGCAAAGTTTGTGCGCCTTCTAACAATCCTAATCCTGCCCGCAAAATCGGCACCACTGCCACAGGTACCTCTGGATTAATAAAAATTGCTGGACAAGATTCTAAAGGACTTTGCACCGTCGTTTCTATCGTCGGCAACCACTCTCGCGCCGCTTCATAAGTTAGCCATCTGCCTAACTCAGTTATGGCACTCCGAAATAATACTGAAGGCGTAGCAGCATCACGGGCAACTGCCAACCAGTGCTTAATTAAAGGATGGGGTGGAACGTAAACACGCAGCTGTACCGTCATAGCTGGAAATTGGCACTTTTGATTTTATAGGACTGAAACCTCATCATACTCTTTCCTGCGTATGGCTGACAGCCAAAATCAACACCTACAAAATTATTGAAAATCTTTTTCATTAATAGTTGACATATATTCTCAATCAAGGTTATATTATTAATCAGTGTTCTCCTCTCTTTAAGGATCGGCAGACGGGATTAGCCAGCGGTAGCAGGCTTGTCCCTCTTTTTTGTGTATTGTCATAGGTCAATTGTCATTAGTCATTTGTTGTTGGTTATTAGTATTACAAAATACAAAAAACTTTTGCTAACCTAATTGTCCTTGAGAAGGTTGAGCCTTTCTACTTAAATATTATGAGTGAACTGTGTGACTACGTCTAAAACTCCAACAAAGGACAAATGACCAATGACCAATGACAATTTTGTGTTTGATGCCATTATCATTGGCTCTGGAATTGGTGGCTTGGTGACAGCAACTCAACTAGCAGCCAAAGGCGCTAAAGTTTTAGTGCTAGAACGTTATCTGATTCCTGGTGGGAGTGCTGGCTATTTTGAGCGCCAAGGTTATCGCTTCGATGTTGGCGCATCAATGATTTTTGGACTAGGACAAAACGGCACAACTAACTTACTTACTCGCGCCCTTGATACTGTAAATGTTCATCTGGAAACAATCGTTGATCCTGTGCAGATTCATTATCATTTACCTGATAATTTAGACATTAAAGTTGACCGGGTTTATGACAAATTTTTGCAAAATCTTACTGCTTACTTTCCTCAAGAAGTAAAAGGCATTCGTCACTTTTATAACGAATGTTGGCAAGTTTTTAATTGCCTTAACAGTATGGATTTATTGTCGCTAGAAGAACCTCGGTATCTCATGCGGGTATTTTTCCAGCATCCGTTGGCATGTCTTGGTTTAGTTAAATATCTGCCAAAAAATGTTGGAGATGTAGCGCGACGTTATATCAAAGACCCTCTACTACTAAAATTCATTGATATGGAATGTTATTGCTGGTCGGTAGTGCCAGCGAACATGACACCAATGATTAATGCAGGTATGGTCTTTTCTGATAGACATTATGGTGGTGTCAATTACCCTAAAGGGGGAGTAGGAATAATTGCTCAAAAACTAGTAGAGGGTTTAGAAAAAGCTGGAGGGCAAATTCAGTATCAAGCTAGGGTAAAAAAAATTCTTATAGAGAAGGGACGCGCTGTTGGTGTAGAACTAGCTAGTGGTCAAATTTATCAAGGTAAACGCATAGTTTCTAATGCTACACGCTGGGATACATTTGGAAAATTAATTCCTATAGAGGAAATACCTAATAATGAGAAAAAATGGCAACAACGTTATGAAAAATCACCCAGCTTTTTGAGTTTGCATATGGGTGTCAAAAGTTCAGTTTTACCCAATAACAGCGAATGCCATCATATTTTGTTAGAAGATTGGGCAAAAATGACAGCAACAGCAGGCACGATTTTTGTTTCAATTCCTACATTGCTTGACCCAGGTTTAGCACCAGAGGGACATCACATCATTCATGCCTTTACCCCTGACTGGATTGAAGATTGGCAAGGGCTATCTACAAGTGAGTATGAAGCGAAGAAAGAAGCAGCAGCTTGGCGAATTACTGTCCGACTAGAAAAAATTTTTCCTGGGTTAGATGCAGGGTTAGATTATCTAGAAGTAGGGACACCCCGCACCCATCGTCGCTTTTTAGGACGGCAGGATGGGACATACGGGCCAATTCCCCGGCGTAAATTGTGGGGTTTGTTAGGAATGCCATTTAATCGCACAGCTATTCGGGGACTTTATTGCGTTGGTGATAGCACTTTTCCTGGTCAAGGGTTGAATGCTGTGGCTTTTTCTGGATTTGCTTGCGCCCATCGCATTGCTGTGGATTTGAGAATTGGTTAATAGTCAATGGTGACAAAAAAATCGCACTGATAAATGACATCAATGCGCGATCGCTCGTCTTCGTTGAGGTGTTTGGAACGTTGTAAAATTTGGGCATAGCCAAGAATGCCATTAAACGGTGTGCGTAACACCATTTCACCAAATAAATGATACAAATAATTTCTCCTCTGCCCCTCTGCTCCCCTGCTCCTCTGCCTGCCTAAATGTATCAATTTTAAAGTGAAATGGTATAACTCGTGGCTCATGTTGGCAAGGAATTCGCTTTTGGTATGACTGGCGGCTTCTGCTGCTTCTTTAGCTTGGGCAAGGGCAATTTGGGCTTGTTTGCGATCGTGAATGTCGTGCTATAGGAGCATATTCAGATTTTTTCTATAAAATTTATTAATAATTGCGGATTGTAATGCGACAAAGCGTGATAATACCTCATTTCTGAGGTACTTTTAATTATGCATTTTTCAAGTTGAAATTATTTGGACTTTATTCGCTGCTGTTGTAGCTTTTTCTCTTGCCTGTTCAACATTCGCTGCTTTTGCTAAAGCTACACCCATGCGTCGATAAGGATGAGCAGCAGGTTTACCAAATAATCTAATATCAACATCTTTTTCTGCTAAAGCTTCGGCGACACCTAAAAAAACAATAGAGTTTGATTTTTCGGATGCTAAAATTACTGCACTAGCTGATGGGCCTAGCTGTTCAATATGCGGAATTGGTAAACCTAAAACAGCCCGAAGATGTAATTCAAATTCGTTAAGATTTTGTGAAATTAATGTCACCATACCTATATCATGTGGACGAGGAGAAAGTTCGGAGAAAATTACTTCATCTTTCGTGATGAAAAATTCAACGCCAAAAATTCCGGCTCCTCCTAAAGCATCGGTGACTTTTTTAGCTATTGCTTGAGATTGTAAGATTTTATCTTCAGAAATTGCTGCTGGTTGCCAAGACTCTTGATAATCACCTCTTTCTTGACGATGACCGATGGGAGAACAGAAAATTGTCGAGGCATTCCACTGTTTAATTGTTAGTAATGTAATCTCAATTTCAAAGTTAATAAATTCTTCGACAATGACTTTTTGACTATCCCCTCTGGAATTAGCGATCGCATAATTCCAAGCCTGTGCAACTTCATCTTTATTTACTACTACAGATTGACCTTTTCCCGAAGATGACATTACAGGTTTCACCACATTAGGAAAACCAATTTCATCAGAAATTGTGATTAATTGTTCCAACGTTACTGCATAACCATATTTAGCTGTTCTAATCCCCAACTCTTTATGTGCCAGTTCCCGAATTCGGTCACGGTTCATTGTGTAGTTAGTTGCCGCCGCCGTTGGAATAACTGTAATACCTCGATGTTCAAATTCTAACAGTTTTTCTGTTCTAATCGCTTCAATTTCTGGTATGATTAAATCAGGTTGATGCTTAGTTACTATCGCTTCCAAATCATCAGCACTCAGCATTGAAATTACTTCTGAACAATCAGCAACTTGCATAGCTGGAGCATTAGCATAGCGGTCAACGGCAATGATATAATTACCCAAACGTTGAGCAGCAATGACAAATTCTTTGCCGAGTTCGCCTGAACCCAACAGCATCAGTTTTTGGGGTAACTTAATTGAATTACTCATCAATTTATCCAGAAAAATTTTAGTATCATCATCTTATAATTTTTCTGATTTTAATTATCATTATTACCTGGATGAGTAAACTTAGCACCCCGCAATTTTAAATCTTGATGCTGTTGTTGAGTCAAACCAATACCTCTACCAAACTGACATTCTTCTACTAAAGCACCTAGCCAAATAGTTTCATTTAATGTTGCGCCTGTTAAATCGGCATTGTGTAAATCAGCTTTGGTAAAATTAGCAAAGAGGAGGTCGGCATTTACTAAACTGCAACGTTGCAGATTCGTACCAGTTAAATTTCCTCTAATAAAATTTAATTCGTTTAATATCAAATCAGATAAATCTGCATCAGCTAGATTAGGAAATTTTAGCTGGCTAGGATTTTGCAAGAACCGCATTGTGCAAATTATATTGGCTTCATTCAGTTGAAGTTTAGTTAAAAATTCATAACGACCAATACCCGATTGTTTGAGAGTTTCTAGTCGTTGTAAAGGATTTTGTTCTAAAAATTGAATTGCTGTGTGGCGTAAATCTTGAGAGGATAAGTTGAGCATTATGGCGGCTAAAAACTGCTAAAAATTGGTTTAAGATTTAGGATAAATCCTGATAAGACATTTTCTCCTGAGAGTTGTTCTGGATTATTTAATATTTCTATTTCTTGACCAGCACGATAAATTCCTACTTGTTTGGTTTTTGGATCAATTAGCCAACCTAAGCTTGCGCCATTATCCATATATTCTTGCATTTTTTCTTGCAGAGGTTTTAGCGCATCTGTTTCAGAACGCAACTCTAAAACAAAATCAGGACATAAGGGCGGAAATTTGCGTTTTTGTTCGTCACTCAAACTATTCCACTTTTCACGCCGCACCCAAGAAGCGTCAGGAGAACGTTCTGCACCATTAGGAAGTTTAAAACAGGTAGAAGAATCAAAAGCAATGCCTAAATTATTTTGTCGGCTCCATGCTTGCAATTGAAAAGCAATTTCAATGTTACGATTCCCTGTTTCGCCTCCTGTGGGTGGCATAATAATTAACTCTCCCCTTGCTGAACGCTCAATTCTTAGATCACGATTTACCTGACAAAGTTGATAAAACTGTTCGTCAGTTAATGCCAAAATAGAGGGTAAATTTAATTTGAGAGCATTCATAAGTTATCACGTATTTTTTTCAGTGCGATCGCTATTTCCTAATCTCATAGCTCTAGATCTTTTTGATAGCAGCAACTTCTTCTGGAGACCAGGGAGGGGGAGGCGGGTTGTTATAGTCGATGAAATAGCTGTAGCCCAACTGCTCATATAACTCGTTGACGATCACTTGCAAGTCGATAATCGGTTCTGTATCCTCTAAACGTAGAGGTATAGGAAAGTTAGGAATGCGATCGCCCAAGTTAAAAGCGTATAAATCTGCCATCGGCCGGGTGTGGGAACGGCTGACTAAGATGCGATAGTGACTCGAAGGACTCGGAGGTAGGATTGGCAAAGGTTCTCCATGCCGTAACAGGTCAATTTCTACAAGATGAGTCAGGCTACTTAACACTGCTTGTCGCTGGGCTGCGTATTTTCTTTGTCCATCACTGCGTTTGTTGGCAGGGGATAACACTTCAATGGTAGTTACGACTTCTTGGGTAGCAACATCTCGCACTTCTAAATAAGCTTGCTGCACTTCCTCAAACAGTGGTAACTTGACCTGAATCGGTTGAGTTGAGATTGCGGCGGATGCAATGGCGATCATCCGCTCCGATGGCTCTCCTCTGCGCTGCTGCACAGTGATGTCAGGACGACCAATCCCGATTGTGGCTGCATCGGCAATTTGATAAATCCATTTCTCAGTCACAACCCGATACTTAGGTAGTACTTGGGGAATCAAGACTCGCGCTAATGCTGTCACCAACTGAGTATGAAAGTCTGACCAAAACTCCGGTTGTTCCAGATAAGGATTCATGCCTGGAAAAGGATTGTTCATAACTGGGACGCAGGCGTTGAGGACTACTTTTGATCATAAGCGACTGATGCCATCAGGTTTAAAAAGTAATTCGCAATTGATAATGACGCTCGCGGACTCGCTAACG
The DNA here is from genome assembly GCF_020829595.1 of Nostoc sp. CHAB 5844. GTDB lineage: Bacteria > Cyanobacteriota > Cyanobacteriia > Cyanobacteriales > Nostocaceae > Nostoc_B. The sequence goes on along the minus strand of NZ_JAIVFW010000001.1, from coordinate 35,610 downwards.
TAATTCGTAATTTGTAAGTTTTGAATTGCAGACTTTATAACCAAATAGTAACGTCGCTAGAAGATTCAAGACTCAATTTCGGCTAATTCTAACCAGCGTTCGGTGGCTGTATCAATTGCTTGCTTAAGTGCTTCCACTTGTTCGTAGAGTTTTTGCACTTGGCTATAATTTCCGGGAGCAACTTTAATCATTGCTGTTTCGGCTTCGGCTTTTTCAGTTTCTAACTGGGCAATTTTAGCTTCTAATTGCTCAAATTCTCGCTTTTCCCAATTGGATAATCTGCGGCGTTTTTTGGTGTCGCTATCTTTGGGTTGCGTGGCTGTTTGAACTTCGGAATTTTTTGGTTTCTCTTGAGTTTTGGCTGCTTCTTGTTGTGCTGCTTCTTCAGCTTTTTTGTAATCGAGATAAACAGAGTAATTACCAGGATATTGTCGGATATTTCCGCCTTCCTCTAAGGCAAAAATTGTGTCTACAGTGCGGTCTAAAAAGTAGCGATCGTGCGAAACTACAATAACACATCCTGAAAAATCTTCGAGATACTCTTCTAGAACTGCTAATGTCTGCACATCTAAATCATTGGTAGGTTCGTCTAAAATTAAAACATTGGGCGCACTTATCAATATACGCAGCAAAAATAAACGGCGTTTTTCGCCCCCAGAAAGTTTATGAATTGGTGCATACTGCTGGTTTCCAGGAAATAAAAATCTCTCCAACATTTGGGAAGCAGTAATTTTAGTTCCATCAGCTATTTGAACAAATTCTCCTTCTTCTTTGATGTAGTCAATCACGCGCTGATTTTCATTCAAAGCTGTGAGTAATTCTTCTGAATGTTGGTCAAAATAACCAATGTGAATTGTAGCACCAATTTCCACGCTACCTGCATCCAGTTGTACGCGTCCAGTAATAATATTCATTAAGGTAGACTTACCCGCACCGTTACCGCCAATAATGCCAATGCGGTCTTCAGGGCTGAATTCGTAAGTAAAATCTTTAATGAGAGTTCTGTCGTTATAAGCTTTAGAAATATTCTTCAAGTCAATAACTTTTTTGCCAATGCGACGGCTAACTGTAGAAATATCTACTTTACCTAAACCTTGTTTAAACTCAGTTTCGCGCATGGCTTGAATCCGCTGAATTCTGGCTTTTTGTTTTGTACTTCTGGCTTTAGGGCCACGCTTTAACCATTCTAATTCTCGCCGTAGCACGCCTTGATGTTTGCGTTGACTGCTGGCGGCAGAATCTTCAGCTAAGGCTTTCTTTTCGAGGTAATATGAATAATTACCCGTGTAAGTATAGATATCACCTCTGTCAATTTCGATGATGCGATTGGTGACTTTATCTAAAAAGTAGCGATCGTGAGTAATTAATAAAAGTGCGCCTCGAAAGCGATTTAAATAACTTTGTAACCATTCCACAGATAGCGCATCAAGATGGTTTGTCGGTTCATCCATGAGCAAAACATCTGGTTCTGATAGCAAGGCTGTTGCTAGGGCAATGCGCTTACGGTAACCTCCAGATAAAGTGGCTATGGGTGCATCAAAATCGGCAATTCCTAATTTGCTGAGAATGATTTTAGCATTGGTTTCTAATTCCCATGCGCCAGTTGCGTCCATGCGTTGCATAACTGTAGATAGACGAGACATCAACTGACTAGCTTCAGGATAATGGGCAAGTTTATCTGATAATTCTTCATACTCGCGCACCAGTGTCATTTGTTCGCCACTGTCAGCGAAAACTTGCTCTAAAACTGTGCGATTTTCATCTAAATCTGGTTGCTGGGGTAAGTAGATAATTTTTGCACCGGAGTTGGCTATAACTTGTCCGCTATCAACTGGTTCTAACCCGGCAATCATTTTTAATAGAGTTGATTTTCCAGAACCATTTGTACCAATTAAACCAACTTTATCATTAGCATCAATGCTAAAGTTAGCGTCTTTTAATATTTCTTTAATCCCAAAATCTTTTTTAACAGATTGGAGTGTAATAATACTCATAATATATAGTAGTTTGCTATTTGCGATCGCTAGTAGGCAAGGTTTTTACCTTACCTACATTCTCCCAAGTTTAAGCAAATAAATCGAGGGGTAGATGTCCATACATTTCGTTGATTCCTCTTTCATCATAAGATTGGCAAGATACTAATACACCGCGATGATGTCCTGCATAGGAATCGAGATAGCACAGACCATTTTTGCCGTTTAATTTGATATAAACTGGCCCTTCAGTTGTGGGTACACTCGGTGCTTCATAACCAAAAGCCCGCGAGTAAGTTTTCATTGCTAGTAGCGCTTCTTCGGCTGTGTCGGCACAAATTCCCAATATTTGATAGTCAGAAAGTTTGGTGACTAAAATTAAAGCTTGACGTACCAAGGCTTTTTCGGAAGCATCAAGAATTGGTGCAATATCTAAACAGTTGAATTTGTTGAGGAATTTTCTAGCTTCAGCGACAGTGAGAGGAAGTTGGTTAGAATTTGGCATAGATTTAATCATTGTTTTCTAGGATTTGCCTTAGTATGTGAGGTAAACACAGCCAATTAATTTGGAATTTTACGAAAAGTTGAGCCTGTACGTTGGACGAGTTTCCCAGCTTGTTAGCTGAAAGCGTTCCCGTTCCCTCGAAAAGGTTTCCCGCAGGGTAGGGTAGCAACTAGCGTGGCGTGTCGGTTTCTGTACCCGCAATCGCCTCAACGGGAGCCACTGCGCTATCGCGGCAATGCCCGACTTGTAGCAAGTGGCGTGGGAACCCCCGCACGGCGTTGCTCTTCGCCTCATTTTTCCAGACGGATTTTGTATTGATACTGACTACAAAAGGAAACAAATGAAGTAGGTAGATTTCCAGGCATGAACCAAAAAAATCTAAAATCAGCAATCTAAAACTTAAAATTGGCACAGTCAAATTTACTTGGTTAATTTACCGAAATTATTGTTGGTTGGGAACATTCCCAAGGTTGAATATGAAGGGAACACTACTTTGTGATTTATCACCCATAACTAAAACTTTTGGCATTTGAGCGCCACCAGTCTTCCACGCTTCAATTGCTTCTTTTTGCAAAACTAATTGTCCACCTTGGGCTTTGAGAGTTTCGGCTAAAAGCCTTTGTGCTTCGGCTTTACCTTTAGCACGATTAATTTCTGCCTGGGCTTCTTGTTCAGCTTCTCGTGCTATGTAAACTGCGCGTTGGGCGCGTTGTTCAGCAATTTGTTTTTCTTCGACTGCTCTGGCAAATTCGGGTGAGAAAGTTAAGTCAACTACACTAGTATCTAACACAATTATTCCGTATTTGTCTAAGCGATCGCCTAAAGCATTGTCAAAGTCTTCTTTCAATTCACTGCGTTTGGTAATTGCCTCTTCTACTGTTCTTTTAGCAGCTGCTATTTTAAATGCTTCCTGAGTTTGGGGCGCAATGATTTTTGATACTATATTTTCCAATGTTCCTTGTTTTCTTCTCACTTCTACTACTTGTGAAGGATCAAGACGAAAGTTAATCGCAAATCTTGCCGATAAATTTTGCAAATCTTTCGTCGAACTTTCGGCTGGCACTTCAAATTTTTGGACTGTTAAATCATACACATCTATCACGGAAATAAAGGGTGGCTTCAAATGAAGCCCCTCCAACAAAGCACCATCTCTAGCTTTACCTAAAATGCTAATCACGCCTGCTTGTCCTGGATTGATAATGATAAAGGAATTTAGTCCCACAATCACCAGTATTCCTAACACAATTCCTAAAATTGTAGTTTGCCAATTTCCCAATTGCTGACTTTTCAAGGTTGTATCTCCTCTTGAATTCTCCGGCAACTCCTGTATTATGGTGACACGTCAAACAATTTTGAATTTTAGATTGCTGATTTTAAATTTGCTTCATACATAGATTTTCGGGCTTGGGATTTTAGATTGATACTACACATAACTCTGAGGGCTTGTACCATTAAGAGATTACTTGGTTCTTCATCTGCTGAGGCTGGCTCAAGCTTACAAAAGTCAGATACTTCCTCTCCGTGTTATTATCAAATGCACACAATTTTAAACGACTGTGGCTATAGCATTTAATTCTCGTCAGATATTAAACAAGCGTAGACATTCAGTGCATCCTCTCCACCGCCTGCTTGACTACGGACACCAGTATCGTCAACAAATCTGGTTAGCAATTGGTTATTCTATCCTCAATAAACTTTTCGATTTAGCACCACCAGGATTAATTGGCGTAGCGGTGGATGTAGTAGTCAAACAGCAGGATTCTATCATTGCTCAGTTGGGTGTAAAAGATGTCTTTGGACAATTTTTAATTCTTTCTCTACTCACTGTCATCATTTGGATACTAGAGTCGGTTTTTGAGTACGCATACGCTAAACTTTGGCGTAATTTGGCGCAAAACATTCAGCATAATCTGCGGCTGGATGCCTACAAACATCTGCAAGATTTGGAGTTAGCTTATTTTGAAGAACGCAGCACAGGCGGTTTGATGTCCATCCTCAGTGATGATATCAACCAACTAGAGCGTTTTTTGGATGTGGGAGCAAATGACATTATCCAAGTTGCCACTACGGTAATAATTATAGGTGGTGCTTTTTTTGTATTGGCTCCTAGTGTAGCGTGGATGGCGATGTCACCGATGCCCTTTATTCTCTGGGGTTCCTTTGCATTTCAGCAGCTGCTTGCACCTCGTTACGCTGATGTGCGAGAAAAGGTGGGTTATTTAAATGGGCGACTGGTAAATAATTTAAGCGGTATTACTACTATTAAAAGTTTCACTGCCGAAGATTATGAAAGTTACCGTTTAGCCCAAGACAGTGAAGCTTACAAAAAAAGTAACGCTAAAGCAATTAAACTTTCGGCTGCATTCGTTCCTTTGATTCGGATGCTGATTTTAGTTGGTTTTACTGCATTACTGTTATACGGTGGAATGGCTGCTGTTGCGGGAAAAATGACGGTTGGTACATACAGTGTGTTAGTGTTTTTAATTCAACGTTTGTTGTGGCCTTTAACTAGATTAGGGGAAACTTTTGATCAATATCAACGGGCAATGGCTTCTACTAACAGAGTGATGAATTTGTTGGATACACCAATTACAATTCATCCGGGAAATATAGCATTACCTGTGGAGAATGTGCGCGGCGCAGTAGAATTTAAAAATGTCACTTTTGCTTATCAAGATAGATTTTCGGTAATTACAAATTTATCTTGGCAAATTCCTGCTGGCAAAACGATCGCAATTGTCGGTTCAACAGGTTCGGGTAAAAGCACCCTCGTCAAGTTGTTACTGCGGTTTTATGAGGTGGAAACCGGAAGCATTATGGTAGATGGAATTGACATCCAAGACTTAAATTTGCGTGATTTACGCCGTTGTATTGGCTTAGTCAGTCAGGATGTCTTTTTATTTCACGGTACGGTAGCGGAGAATATTGCCTATGGCACTTTTGATGCTACGGAAGAAGAAATTATTACGGCTGCTAAGGTGGCAGAAGCCCATGAATTTATTCAAAATCTGCCCCAAAGTTATGAGACAATTGTCGGGGAACGAGGACAAAAGTTATCTGGTGGACAACGCCAAAGAATTGCGATCGCTCGTGCAGTGTTAAAAAATCCCCCAATTTTGATTTTAGATGAAGCTACCTCAGCCGTAGATAATGAAACCGAAGCTGCTATCCAGCGATCGCTGGAAAAGATTACAGTTAATAGAACCACAATTGCGATCGCTCATCGTCTTTCCACAATTCGCAACGCCAATTGCATTTATGTCATGGAATACGGACAATTAGTAGAGTCGGGAACCCATGAGGAGTTGCTGGAGAAAAATGGAATTTATACGAGTCTGTGGCGTGTACAGAGTGGGTTAAAATAAGTTTCGCTTAAAGGCGCGAAGTTCTATTCGCGCCTTAATTACGAATTACGAATTACGAATTAATCATGATGTTTGGTAGTACCCAGCCGGAATCAGGTAATAGTAAGTGGCGTAGTCAGTTGGATAGATTTGTTAAAGCAAATCAACAAGAATTGGCGGCGTTATCTTGGGCATTGTGGTTACAAAATGGCAATAGCCAAGGTACTATCGGCATTGATTTGCAGCCAACTCCACACTTTGTTTATTGTCCGCAAGAGGGGATAGAAAAATTGAATAATAATGTTGAAAATCGCTTACAAGAAATTTTAGGAATTATTGCACATCATCAACCAGAAGTCGAAGTGTTAATGATTGGTATTGGCAAAGGAGAAGTTAAGTTAATTCAGTTTGCACCAGAACCAGCACCACCTGATTGTTTTGCACAAATTGGTAAAGATGTGGATGGGTTGTTGGATTTATTAGAACAGCGAATCAGCGAGAATTTGTGCAGTTAAATTTAACATCTACATCTTTAAGAAGTTGGGTATCTTGGCTGTAGCCTGTTACTTATAGTAATTTTGTGGGAAAACTAGAATAATCTATTCCCAAAACTAGGTTAGAAAAGCAATTGCTATGCAGCTAATCACATCATTTGATCTGATAAAGTCAGAGTATTTATCCAAAGACAGATTCATTAGTTATCACCATCAGTTGCGATTAATATTTTCGCTGGGAAAGAAAGTTAAGAATGTTTTAGAAATTGGAATTTATAATTCCCTATTAACAGATATTCTCAAACGCAATGGCTATGAGGTAACAACCGCAGATATTGATCCTAACCTCAACCCAGATATCATCTTAAACTTAGCCACAGATTTTTCATTACCAAAGAATAGATTTGACGCTATTGTTCTGTTTCAAGTTTTGGAACACATACCTTATGAACAAGCAGAAAAAGCTTTACAAAAGCTGGCTGAAGCCACTAATAAATACTTGGTAATTTCGCTTCCTCATAACAGTATGTATTTGTCAATGCAACTGCGAATTTCTGACATTCCCAGGTCAAGATATTTATCACTCAAAATCCCTAAATTCTGGAGTACAAAACCTGTATCTGATAAACATTATTGGGAAGTTGGACTAAAAGGTTATCCGAAAAAGAGAATTTTAAACTCAATTACCAATGCTGGCTTAACTATTAAAAAAGAATTTACCGACCCTGTGAATCCATACCATTACTTTTTAGTTTTGGAAAAGACTATTAGTAAAAATTAGCATTGTTCAAGAAGTAAACAGAACGCCAAACTTCATTTAAATATCAATACGGTTCAGATAAGAATAACCAATCGTCAATATCCGCAGTTAAATCAACATTAACCTAATTTATCCTTAACTCAGCCGTATTGATAGCTCTTTAAATTTTGATTTTTTGAAAGATACCAACCCAGCCATCTTTTTTACCTAACAACCCAAACGAAATTAGACATAGCATCACACTGATAAACTCAATAACTTGATAAATTTTGGTAGTCCAATTTCTGATATATTTTCCTCTAACAAAAGTAAATCTGTAGTGTTGTCTGCGAAACTTCAAATCTTTCAACCGAAGTTTATTCCGCGAATAGTATTGAACCTGAGTTTCTGTTTGACAAAAAACCATCCAAATCCCAGTAGGTGAGTATGGTTTAACATGGTCAAAATCATCATAAAAATACTTGGTGAATAAAGGAGTAGCAATAATTAAGTATCCTCCTACTTTCAACCTATCTAAATAAGAATCCATGAAATCTTTTAATTCTGATGGATGAAAATGTTCAATAATGTGAGACATCAAAACTATATCAAATTGGTCTTCTGTCTTGAAAAACTCTTCTACTGTGACGCAATTTAATCCCTGCTTTTGATTAGATTCAACAATTTGAGTATTAACATCCACACCTAATGTTTGATAACCAGCTGTAGTCAGTGCTGTCAATTTCTTACCAAGTCCACAACCAACATCTAATACTTTGCATTTTGACCGTTCCTGTTTAACGTACTTCTCTAAAAAACCAAGTATAATTGGCTGGTCATAGTCATAAAAAATTGCAGTATCATAGATTTGCTTGAATTGTTCATATATTTTGCTAACCACAGAATTATTCATATTGTATTCTCCAGGAAAATGCAGTAAATCAATAGGAAAGTTTCAAAATGTAAACTAAAGTTACGCAGTTGTATGTTACATGGATATTGATGATTTGGTAATGAGTAGGGTAATCCGAATCTGTGATGTCTAGATATTACTTACCAGTTATAAGTGACTGCTTGGACAGTAGCCGTTACAATCCTCACTGAGACATTGTTATTAATTACAAACCATGCTTGAACAAGGAACTATCAGTATACATACTGAAAATATTTTCCCGATTATCAAAAAGTCTCTTTACTCAGCTCATCAAATCTTCTTACGGGAATTAGTCTCCAATGCTGTAGACGCTATCCAAAAGCTAAAAATGGTATCCCGCGCTGGAGAATACAGTGGCGATGTAGGCGAACCAGAAATTCAAATTGCCATCGATAAAGATAAAAAGACTCTTTCCATTACCGATAATGGTATTGGGATGACAGCAGAGGAAGTCAAAAAATATATTAACCAAGTTGCTTTTTCAAGTGCGGAAGAGTTTATCCACAAATATCAGGGGAAAGCAGACCAACCGATTATCGGTCATTTTGGTTTGGGTTTTTACTCTTCCTTTATGGTGGCAAAGAAGGTAGAAATTGATACATTATCTTACAGGGAAGGATTACAAGCAGTTCACTGGAGTTGCGATGGTTCGCCAGAGTTCACTCTAGAAGAGTCTCCCCGTACTACTCGCGGTACTACCATCACTCTCACCCTCATGCCAGATGAAGAGGAGTATCTAGAGTCAGCACGAATCAAAAATCTCGTCAAGACCTACTGTGACTTCATGCCAGTAGCCATCAAGCTGGATGGTGAAGTATTAAACAGACAAAAAGCACCTTGGCGAGAGTCTCCCAGCAGTTTAACTAAAGAAGATTATTTAGAGTTTTACCGCTATCTCTATCCTTTCCAAGAAGAACCGTTGCTCTGGGTACATTTGAACACAGATTATCCTTTTATTATCAACGGCATTCTGTATTTTCCCAAAATGCGCCCAGATGTGGATGTCACGAAAGGGCAAATCAAATTATTCTGCAATCAAGTTTTTGTTAGCGATAATTGCGAAGAAATCATTCCGCAATTCCTGATGCCGATGCGAGGGGTAATTGATAGTACCGATATTCCTTTGAACGTGTCGCGCAGTGCCTTACAAGGCGATCGCACAGTACGTAAAATCGGCGATTATATAGCTAAGAAAGTAGGCGATCGCCTCAAAGAACTTTACCGCGATGACCGCGAGCAGTACATTAATGCTTGGAAGGATCTCGGCACTTTCGTCAAATTTGGCACTCTCAACGACGAAAAATTTAAAAAACAAGTCGAAGAAATTATCATCTTCCGTACCACCGCTAACTTTGATCAAAAAGCTGCTGAAACTCCCGCAGTTGAAGTACAGTCCCAAGAAGGTGATGCTTGGCAAGATGTCACTCCTGCCACCTCCAGCAGTCTCCCCTACACCACCATCAAAGAATACTTAGAACGCAACAAAGAACGCCACGAGAACCGCGTTTTCTACAGCACCGATGAAGCCAGCCAAGCCACTTACATAGAACTACACAAAAACCAAGGCTTGGAAGTTCTGTTTATGGACTCCTTCATCGACACCCACTTTATCAACTTCTTGGAGCGGGAATATAACGATGTCAAATTTACTCGCGTAGATTCCGACTTAGATAATACCCTGCTCGATAAAGACAAAGCTGGCGAAATCGTTGACCCCAAAACCAACAAAACCAAGAGTGAAATCATCAAAGAGCTATTTGAAAAAGCTCTCAACAAACCCAAAGTTAACATTCGCACCGAAGCATTAAAATCCGATGATCCTCAAGGGACACCTCCGGCAATGGTGCTGTTACCAGAAATTCTCCGCCGCCTGCGAGAAATGAATGCCATGATGCAGCAGCAAAGCGCAGAATTTCCCGAAGACCATATTCTGCTAGTAAATACTGCCCATCCCTTAATTCAAAATCTGACAAATCTCAGCCAAGGCAGTATTATTCAAGACGGTGCAGAATCACCCACAGGTCAGCTAGTCAATTTAATTTGTCAACACGTTTATGATTTGGCGCTCATGTCTCAGAAAGGGTTTGACGCTGAAGGAATGAAATCTTTCGTCGAGCGCTCAAATGATGTACTCACCAAGCTGACAGAACAAGCTACTAAGTAGTAACTTTTGTAGAGACGTTGCAGTGCAACGTCTCCACAGATGAGCAAATCTCACCCATAGCCTTAACTGAACTGTATTAGCAGCTAACTCTCCCAGTTCTGTTTGCGAGGCTCTAAAATAGAAAGGTTGTATTGAAATCTAAAATCAAAATTAGCTATGTCTCGTCGCTGCGAACTAACTGGTAAGAAGGCAAATAACGCCTTTGCAATTTCTCACTCTCATCGCCGTACAAAGCGTCTTCAACAGGCCAACCTCCAAACTAAGCGCGTCTGGTGGCAAGGCGGAAATCGCTGGGTAAAACTTAAGCTATCTACCAAAGCCATCAAAACCTTAGAAGTCAAAGGTTTAGAAGCAATGGCTAAAGAAGCAGGTATTAACCTGAACCATTACTAAACCCTTAAGCAAAGTGAATTTGACGATGACAATATTTACTTCTCTCAACCCTTCTATTTGTACAACTGGAAAATAAAACCTGGGTTTTCAGTTATTCTGCCTCATAATTTTGTGAGATAAAACACAGAGGTTCGTTGAATTCACATTCAACATTCAAAATATTGATTCTATTAACCTCCCTATTGCTGGGAGGTTTTTAATTACTTTATATTCTTTACATTCAATTGATATGTTTATTTTAAAGTTGGGTAACCTAAGCTTATCTTGCTAAACACAGCTTCATAAAATTGCATTCAAATGCAAACCATATTTTTAAAGCTAATATGAAGCATCAGTATTTTATCCCATATCAGCAACAAAATCATTTAATTGGAAAAATCAGTATTTTCCGAAAAATCTAAAAAGTTGAGCAATGATATAACTTAAACATCATTGTCTGGTGTTTTACTGCGTTGAGGAGTTAGTTAAACAGAGCAACTATTAACTTTAATAAAATTTCTAATTTTACCTGTGGGTTTACTCAATAGGTAAAGTTCGTAATTGCCAGAAAATAGATTCGCAACAAACTAGTTGATAGGAAATTAGCTATGTCATCTAAACGCCAGCTATTCAAGTTTATAAAAAAAATATTTAAGCTGAAACCGCATTTTTTGACTGCAATTAAAAAGCAAATTATTTGGCTACTGCGAACGTTATTTCTGACCAAAAAGCGCCGAAGTGCAGCTAATGCTGGTTTTGTTTTGCCTACAGTGGCAATGGTAGCTTTGGTTGTTGTATTACTAACTACAGCGATTTTATTTCGGTCTTTTGAGCGATCTAAAAATGCTAGTAATGTCAGAGTTAATGAGGTAGTTCTTAATGCTGCTACTCCAGCAATTGACCGTGCTAGAGCTAAAATAGATGCTCTACTTGAAGATCCAACACTACCACGAGGAACTCCTAGTGATAGCGCTTTATATGATGCTTTAAAAAAAGATAAATATCAATTAGGTGATGAAACTCCATTGAAACTTGCTTTTGATATTAACGGTGATAGTACTATCCAAGCTAATACCGTATTAGAGAGTGATGAAACATTAAAAACTGCTTGGAAATATGCTGTTGATACAGATAATAACGGCAAAAAAGATACTTTCACTTTGTATGGAATTTACTTCCGCACACCCACCAGAAACACTTCCACAGGGCAGTTTAATCGTGAAAGAAACGCATTGGAAGCTAGAACGCCACCAATGGATAATGCTTTCACAAATCAGCAATGTAGCACCGCTGCTGGTTTTTCTAGCTTAGTCGGTAACTCCAGTTGGTATCAACTTCAAAGCGGTAATCTTGGTAAGAGTTTTTTTGTTTACACCGTTAATGTACCAATAACACAAGCGGCATATAACGCAATTACTACTAATCAAAGTCAATACGAATCATACAAAGGTAACAAAAGTGTTGCCGCATTAGAATTTCAACAAGACCGCAGTCGTGTTCCTCTACCAAATAATGCTGTTTGGTTTGAAAATGACTTAGACATTATAGTAGGTAATACAGACTTATTACTGAATGGCAGAATTCACACAAACGGTAACTTATTAGTAGGAAGAGGTGGCGGTAGCCTCGTTTTGCGGCAAGTTAGTAGTGAAACATCCTGTTTCTATAATCAAGAAAATGGACTAATTAGTGTTGGAGGTAATGTAGGTACTGGAAACGTTAACCAGACTACAGATCAGAACGCTGTCACCATTGACCTTTATCGAGGGTTTGGCGAAACTATCACTACAGCACAGATTAATAGTACTGAAAGATCTACAAGTAGTTCTGGTGGTTCACTCATTGGATTCAACGATCAGGCATATAACAAACGTATTGCTCAAATGAAAACCGATGGGCTGGCTTTATGTACAGCCTGTCAGAGTGCGACTAGTGGTAGTACCCTGATAACTGCTGTTAACGGCAGTGGATATCCAGAAGATGTGAAAAGAAATGTGGCAGCTAAAGTAAAAAATACTGATGATGCTGTTACAGCTAAAAACGTTTTGGCTGATGAAGTTGAAATTTATCTGAGAAATCGGACACGACGAGTTCCTTTTGCAGAAGTAGCTGATGCTAGTGGAACGGGAGCAACAACTGGATATACCGCTATTACTGCCAATCTAACTCCGCAGGCAACCTGGAGAGAACCAATCAACAGTAGTAATCAATTAACTGGTACTACTATTACCCTGAACGAAACTAGACTAGCTGCAACCTATCCAACTTTTCAAAAGCAAAAAGGCATTCAAATGTATTTGGGCGATCGCGCCTTTGTTGGTAACAACCTACCCGCTAGATGGTTGTTCAATGGCCAATATGTTGGTTCAGATGGTAAAGATTTCGTTAAAAATAGTTCTGGCGCTAGTGTTAACTGGACTGAACCACCTTCTCCTGATCCAGCACAAAATCAGCAAAGATGGCGTAATACCCAAATTCAAGCGATCGCAGACTTAGGTATCTCAGACCGCAATGGTTTTTGGGAAGAAAAAGCAGCTGAAAATCCTATCAATGATTTAGACAGTGTAGGCGGAGTCAGAATAGTCACAGGTGCTGGTATCTATGTTGATGACCCTGACGTTGGTAGCACAACAACAGGTGCTTCCTACAATCGCCCAACGAATTCTTTTCTTCCTGATCCACCAGATCCTACGCCTGCTGATACTACTAGTGATATACCTGTCTGGTCTGATACCATGCCGATGTCTAGCCAAGCATCACCGAATTTAAAAGGTGATTTACTCATGCGAGCTACAGCAGTTTATCACTATAAAGTCGACTACGGCATTGACCAAGAACCAATAGCTTGTGTAAGTAGCTACTATGACCCAACAGATGCAACCACAAGTAAGAATAAAACTGGTTTAACTGTTACTCCGCCTCCTCCTGCTACACCGACAATAGTCAATTTGCCTTGGAATGCTGCTACTGGCGGTAAATCTAATAATGGTATTGTTTACGCTTATCCTGGCAGAAACACATTTACAACCAATAAAGCTCTTCTGCAACGACAAGCTAAGTTAAAGTTCCCCAATGGACGTTGGGCAAATAAACCATTACAAGATGCTCTAGGGAAAATTGGTAGTGGTACTACAGTACCCAGCACAGGCTTACAGTTAGCTGACTATTCCGCAATTGATACCGCTCTTTGTGCTATTTCAATTCTGAATAATGAATCTGGTTTTGCTACCACATTAACTAACAAGCCTCCTCATGGTGCAATCAAAGAAGCAACTTTCTTAGATGCAAGAGAAGCAAAGCAGATCAGCGCATCCAGCACATCAACCACATACGACCTCGACTTAGAACAGCGTCAACCTTTAGAAATTCGCGTAACTGATATTGATTTAGGTCAGTTAGGCAGTACTGCCATAGCAACAAACGAGTATTTATTGCCTTATAGCGGCATTATTTATGCCTCTAGGGAAGATGCTCTGCGGGATGCAAGTGAGTCTTACAACGAAAATGACATCAACGATGTCTTACGTTCAGAATTACTCAGCCCCACAGATTTTAAGCTTGACCCCAAACGTCGTCCAAATGGTATCCGTCTCATCAATGGCGAGACTTTGGCAAGAAACCCCAGCACAAATAACAACACTTACATTGCTAAAGAAAAAGGTTTAATTTTAGTTACTAATTTGCCTGCGTATATCAAAGGTAAATTTAACGTACACCAACCTAGTCTAGGCAGTACAGCGGAACTAGAAGAATTTACAGAAAAAGAGCCAACTACCGGCTTCTACCTTCGCAGTACAGCAGAAACACGATTCGCTTGTCGTCCCAACAGAGGTGGTTGTCCGACTACTTCAGGCGATTACTGGCGACCAGCAACTATCATTGCCGATTCAATGACTCTATTATCTGGGACATTGCCAACTGAAGGTTTTATAGATGGTTTCCGTAGTGATGGTGACTATAACCTCAACAATAATAGTGGTATTGCAGTTGATGTTACTGATCCCGCCAGAGCAAACCGACTAAAAAATGGCTTTTGGGAAAACTATTTTGCTACCAATGCAAGCTGGTGGCGAACCAGTACACCTGATAAGAATTTCCCTACAGCAAATGCAGGTTCCTATGCACGCAACGGTGTAACACCAATTCAACGACGAATTGATGATTACCCTATGTATGTCATGGAAATGTGCCGTAAAGATTTAATTGAGCAATGCACTCAGAGTGATTGGGTGGTTGGGTTTGATATGAATGGCGATCAAGACTTAGCAGACTTAGTTTCATTAGATTGGAATGGGGACGGTGACACAACCGACACTGGAGAAACTTCATTGGATTTGAATGGGGACGGCGACACAACCGACATTGGAGAAACTTCATTAGATTGGAATGGGGACGGCGACACAACCGACACCAGCATTGGTGAGGGTCGAAGTTTCTTTGAGAAAGATATTAAAACCTATCAATTAGGTAAAGCCATCATTACTGCTCGTGGTTCCAATGTAGCTGGTGCAGACAACATACTGACAAACAGCGAACTAAGCTGGTCTACTGGATTTGGTACACCTAGCAAGAGTATTAGAGACAGGCTTGGTGCTGGTGATACAGGTACTAAATCAGCGTTAGTTACAGCAGATAAACGCTACCCCCGTAGAGTCGCCTTTGCACGCAATAACATTAACCAACTAATTACTGTAAGTACAAGTCCAAACATTTATAAACCTATAGGGATAGGTTGTCCTCTTGATACCACAGGTAATACATTCGATAAAAATGGATGCAGTTATGCTACCACTGGTTTAACAGAAGGAACTCATTATGGTCAGAAGGGAGACAGTGCCTTGTGGTTTAGAACTATAGCGACAAATGCTAGTGATCCTACTGCCCTTGCTAATGTAAGCCACAACAATAATCAGTCCCTATTTTATCAAACTCCCAGTGATCCTACTGATCAGCCGCGTTTAGTGCCTGTGTTGCAAATTCACAACGCAGGAAGTACCAGTGCGTTGAACAACGCTAATATCAGAACTGATGGAACAACAGTATCAAGCGCAGATGATTTTAGGTCTCATTGGCTACAAATTCCCACACCCAATACTGGTACTACATTTAATGCGACCTTTGTACTAGGTAACAGTCCTAGTAGACCAGAGGAAGTCTCAGCAGGTTTGCAAAACTTAGTGCGGTTCTTAGAAAACTGGGATAGCGTAACAGCCAAAATTAGTGGCAGCTTTATTCAATTGAAACGCAGTGCCTACGCCACAGCGCCTATTGCACCAATTTTTAGCGACCGAACCACAACCACAGCTTCTGCAACTGATAATTTGAGTCTTTTCGACTACGCCTTAGACAATTACCCCACTCAGAACGGTAATGGTGTTTTACCTTCCTACTCGCCACCTGAAAGAAAATGGGGGTTTGATGTTGGCCTGTTATCTGAACAACCAGACTTGTTTGCTCAAAGATTTACCTTACCGTCAACAGGTCGTCCGAATGAGTTCTTTAGAGAAGTCAGCCGAGATGATATTTGGGTAAAAAAATTGCTCTGTGCTGTTGAACCGGCATCAGGATCTCCATCCGCGTATGCAGCTCCCGATGGGTACCGCCCAAGTGACTGTCCGACTCTTACATCCATACCAAACAACTAAAAATCAGTTTCTTGTACATATTGGGTAAATTGCCATGATAGGGAAACAAGCTAAACAACAAACCGCTGAAGCAGCCGAGAAAGCAATATCTAAGATACATAGCGAAGGAGGTTTTACCATTGTCGAATCTTTAGTAGCAATACTTGTAGCAACTATTTTGCTTGCAGCGATCGCTCCAGTGCTTTCCCTATCTGTGGCAGTTCGTGTACAATCTCGACGGGTGGAATTGGCAACGCAAGCGGCTAAAGCGTACATTGATGCAGTCCGCACTCAAAAAGTTACAGCCCCACCAGAGAGTGGAACCTATACTCCTTCTACTAATCCCGCACCCACAGCTACAGGAACTCTTACTTGTACTGGTTCTAACGCTTACTGCACAGCACCAACAACACCAACAACATCAGCATTGTATTGTGTAGATTTTGATAGTACTAATAACTGCGAAACTAACAGTCTCACAGATATGGTTGTCCAAGCTTTTCGCTACAACCAAAACAACAGCAATACCAGTAACTCAGCTATTACAGGATACTCTTTAGGGTTGCGCGTTTATAGAGCTAATGCTTTCAGATACAGTGCAACTCTACGCAAAAACAGCGATTCGGATAGTCAAAGTAGTAGTCAAGGTAGGGCTACACAAAGTACTTTTACATCAGATTTCAGTCAGCGTCAGAGTACAGCACCATTAGTAGAAATGACAGCAGATGTCAGCGACATTGTACCTAAATATAGTGATCTTTGCGCCCGACTCAAAACATCAACTAGTCAATGTAATTGAATCTTGATTATTAATTACCTGTGAACAAAAGGGAAACCGCAACATGATGAGTTCACTAAAGTTTATCCTGATTACTCAACTAAAATATTTCAAAAAATATGATCAAACCAATGGTTTTACACTAATTGAATTGCTTGTGGCGATGATTCTGGCTTTTCTAGTCATAACGCCTTTAATGCTATTTATGATGAGTATTTTAGATAGCGATCGTCAAGAACAAGCAAAGACAACAACTGAGCAAGAAATACAGGCAGCACTTGATTACATAGCACGCGATTTACAGCAAGCCGTTTATATTTATGATGCTGATGGAGTAACCAGGAACCGAAATACTACAGATATCACTCTGTCAGGAATCCAAGATCAAATACCACCAGTCAAAACAGCCACTAATTGCAGTGATGCAAATGTTTGTAAACCAATACTTGTATTTTGGAAACGGGAATTTCTTGCCGATAGTGTTGGAGTTAGTTCAGCTACTGATTCTGTAAAAGATGATGGCTATGCTTACTCATTAGTTGCCTATTATTTAATTAACAATACAAGTGGAAATAACACTACTTGGTCTAAGCAAGCAAGGATAGGCCGATTTCAAATTAGAGGTAGAGTCAACGCTGCAAATGCTAATACTGTAGGACTAGCAAGTGATACAGGTTTTAATCCTCCTCCACTTGACCCAAACATTACTGGTGCTACCCTCAAAGAAAGAATGAACCAATGGCAAACTGCCTTAACTAGCGGACAAAATTATGGTACTAACAATCCTGTAGTTACTTTAGTTGATTATATTAGTACTACCAGCCCTACAATTAGCACAAATACTGCTGGAGTTTGCCCTGGTACAAATGCCAGTCCAAAACTTGTAGGTACTGTAGCAAGTGGATTTTTTACTTGTATTGATGCCAACGAAGTACTTGCACAGGTTTTCATCAGAGGTAATGCACTTGCTCGCGTACAAAACAATAACCTAAATTACCAAGATTCTCAAAAAAGCTACTTTCCTAGTGCAAGTGTTCGGGTACAAGGACGCGGATTTTTATTCACCAAGTAAGCTCTACAGAGTATTTAAAGAATTTATCAAACAATAATATGCACAGGTCAAGTTTAATTTTTTTTAAAACAACCAACAATAAATACACATCTAAAAATATTCAAAATGATGCTGGTTTCAGCATGGTAGAAGTGGTTGCTGTAGTGCTGATGATAGGAATTTTAGCCGTCATTGCTATTCCTAGTTGGTTTAGTTTTATTAATCGACAACAGGTGAATAAAGCCAACGATGCTGTTTTCGCAGCGATACAAGAAGCACAGCTACAAGCTAAACAGAAAAAACTAAGTTACAGTGTAAGCTTTAAAATCGATAATCAAATCCCTAAACTTGCTGTTCATCCCGATTCTACAGCAGCATCTAGTCTTTCCAGTGACCAATGGCAGTCTATAAGTGAATCTTCAGGAATCCAATCGAGACAAATAACATTTTTTACAAATTTGACTGGCAAAAATGCTGTTAACTCTAATAATCCTGCGGTGAATACAACTACAACATACTTAAATAATCCACAGACAATTACTTTTGACTATATGGGTACTTTGCCAAATTTTGTTACACCAACAACAGGAGAAGCACCTGGTTTAAAAATTGTCGTTGCTGCATCTAATGGTTCTACAAAGCGATGTGTGATTGTAAAAACCATTTTAGGCTCAATTCTCAAAGGCCGAGATAATGAGTGTAATTAAAATTAAGCAGAAAAATCCCTAAAAGTCGGGTACATAAGACTGCATATTCATAGCAAAATTGTAATATGGCAATTCCAAATCACATGAGGTATACCCTATCTAGCCGCTAACCTCAACAAAATATATCTCAGCAGATTAGGAAACGCTATATTATTACTAGCTAAGTTTTAAAAATTACGTGTTTATACTAAGTTGTAGCCAGAGATAGTAACTTAGGCTGGAAGTGATGAGAAGGGAGTAGGCAGTGGGAATATTATGTTTGAGTGCAACTTAGTATTAGCAATTGAATAATTAACCTAGACAACTCTTCGCATTGAAGTTTTATAGATATTCTTTTCCCCATACTTCAAAAAATAATTTCAACAAAATATAAACTTCAAACCATGACTGAGAGCATTGATTTTACAGTAGCTATTCCAACTTACAATGGTGCAGAACGTTTACCAGAACTATTAGAACGACTGCGAAATCAACTACATACTGAGAATCTCACTTGGGAAATTCTTGTTGTCGATAATAACAGCACAGATAATACTGCTCAAGTTGTTCAAAGCTATCAAGCAAATTGGCAATATCCTTACCCTTTGAAGTATATATTTGAAGCCAAACAAGGAGCAGCTTATGCTCGAAAACGTGCAGTTGCAGAAGCTTCTGGCAAATTGATAGGTTTTCTTGATGATGATAATTACCCATTATCAAATTGGGTAGCAGAGGCTTATAATTTTGCTCAAAAATACCCTAAAGCTGGGGCTTATGCCAGTCAAATTCACCCAGACTGGGAAGTAGTACCGTCAGAAGAATTTCAACGACGAATTGCTCCTTTTTTAGCAATTACAGAGCGTGGAGATATACCTCTACTCTATGAAGCGAAAAAGAAATTGCTTCCTCCATCTGCGGGTTTGGTTGTTAGACGACAAGCTTGGTTAGATGCTGTACCTCAAAAAACTATATTAACTGGTAGAACTCCTGGTAATATGCTGACCAGTGAAGATTTAGAAGTACTATGTTACATCCAAAAAGTTGGATGGGAAATATGGTATAACCCAAAAATGGAAATTTCTCATAAAATACCAAACTCTAGATTACAAAAAGATTATCTTATACCTTTCTTCAGAGGCATTGGACTCAGTCGTTATGTTACCAGAACGGCAAATGCGAAATATTATAATAAACCATTTGTATTTTTGGCTTATTTAGTAAACGATTTACGTAAAATTATTTTACATTTTCTGAAATACAGAGGTGATTTTAAAGATAACTTGGTAGCGTCTTGTGAAATGCAGCTATTTCTAAGCAGTTTTATTAGTCCTTTCTATTTGTGGCGAAAAGGCTATTTAAATAGGACAATTAACTAATTTACTAATTATTCTATCTTAATAAATGAATACTAAATTGGACATTTCTATAGTAATTCCTACATATAATGGTGCTGAACGCCTGCCTATTGTTCTAGAATGTTTGCTCAAGCAAACGGGTGTTGAAACAATCAATTGGGAAATTATTGTTATTGATAATAATAGTTTCGACTCAACGGCTGAAGTATTTATCGATTACCAGAAACTTTATGGTAAAAACTGTTGTTTAAAATATTTTTTGGAGACACAACAAGGAATCGCCTTTGCGCGTGCGCGTGGTGTAAGTGAAGCTAGAGGTGAATTTATTGCGTTTCTAGATGATGATAATTTGCCTGAACCTGATTGGGTTTTACAGTCTTATCAATTTGGACAAGAACATCCTCAAGCAGGTGCGTGGAGCGGTCAAATTCATGGAAAATTTGAGGTAAACCCCCCAAAGAATTTTGCAAGAATACAGTCTTTTTTGGCTGTTAGAGAAGATGGACAAGAAGCATATATATTTGATGCAGATAATTTAAGATTACCTCCTGGTGCGGGGCTGGTTGTTCGTAAACAAGTATGGCTTGAAAGTGTACCTCAAAAATTGATTTTTCAAGGTAGACTAGGAAAATTAATGGTTAGTGGTGATGACACAGAAGCACTTCTATACATACACAAAGCTGGTTGGCAAATTTGGTATAATCCTGCGATGCACGTTTATCATCAAATTCCACACTGGCGATTTGAGAAAGACTACTTATTAAAGCTGGCTCGTGGTTGCGGTTTATGTATTTTTCAACTTCGCCTAATTAATGCCAAGTATTGGCAAAAACCGATAATTTTGTGCCGGACTTTTATCGGTAATCTCCGCCGAATTTTGTATCATCTCATAAAATATAAAGGGAATTTAGAAAGTGATTTAATTGTATTATTTGAAGTAGAGTTTTACTGGGCTAGTATGATAAGTCCTTTCCATGCTTTAAGATGCTACTTGTCTAATAAATTTGCAGAGGGTGTAAATAAACTATGACTAATGCAAGTCAAAGCATCCCAAAAATATCTGTAATTATTCCAGCTTATAATAGTGAAAAAACTATTAAATTAACCATAGATTCTGTCCTCAACCAAAGTTTTACTGATTTTGAATTAATTGTAATTAATGATGGCTCAACAGATTCTACTTTAGATATTGTTTCACAAATTCAAGATTTACGGCTCAAAATACTTTCCTTTGAAAATGCTGGTGGTAATGTAAGTCGTAATCGAGGACTACAGCAAGCATCTGGAGAATTTGTCAGTTTTTTGGATGCAGATGATATTTGGACATTGGATAAGTTAGCAAGTCAATTAAAGGCTTTACAAGATAGTATTGATGCTAAGGTTGCCTATAGTTGGACTGATTATATAGATGAGAATGGTAAATTTTTAGTTGCAGGAAATCACATTAGTGTTAATGGTGATGTTTATGAGAGATTGTTAGTAAGTAATTTTTTAGAAAATGGCTCAAATCCATTAATTTATAGAGAAGCTTTAATTGAATTAGGTGGCTTTGATGAATCCCTTAGTGCGGCTCAAGATTGGGATATGTGGTTGCGATTAGCTGCTAAAAATTCTTTTATTTGTGTCCCTGCGGTGCAAATTTTATATAGAGTTAGTGCTAATTCATTGTCTTCTAATCTCTCTAGGCAAGAAAAAGCTTGTCTACAAGTCTTAGAACGTGCATATCATGCTAGAAAATTTTTAAGTAAAAACATTTTAGATTTAAGCCTAACTAACCTCTACAAATATCTAGTATGTAAGGCTCTGCAAAAACCATTTAATCGACAAAAGGGTATAGTAGCAGCTAGGTTTTTAGCTTTATTTTTTATTCACGATTATTCCAGGTTAAAACGAGTTAGTTTTACAATTAAAATATTATTAAAAGTTGTTGTAATGGTTATTTTACCAGCCAAATTATCTACAGTATTACTAACAAAAAGGGAGGTAAAAAAATAAAAATATGCCTTTGTCACCTTCCTAATAGTCGATAATCAAATTAATTGTCTAAATATTTTAAGGTGCATTTATCTTATAGAGTAAAAGTAAAGTTAAAAAATATCTTATGTAATGATTATAGTAGTGGCTTTACATTACTAGAAATTTTAGTGATCGTTTTAATAATTGGTGTTTTAGCTGGGCTGGCACTACCCAATTGGTTATCTTTTATAGAGAGAAGCCGCCTTAATGCGGCTCAAGATAAAGTTTATCTGGCTATGCGTCAAGCTCAGAGGCAAGCCAGTAAGGATAAATTAAGTAATCAAGTTAGTTTTCGTGAACAAGATGGCATTGTTCAGTGGTCAGTTCATCAAGCAGAACCTGAAGTATTTATTCCTAATTATGTTGCAAATAATCAGAATTTATGGCAGAGTTTAGAACCAAGTATACATATTGAGCAACAGTTAAATTTACAAGGTAAATCTGAGACAACCTTGCCACAACAGACTATTCAAAATCAGAAATTATGGCGAATTGTATTTAACTACCAAGGTTGTCCTGTATATCAAGTCGGAGATGAGTGTGGTAGTACATCTCTCCAAGCGCTAGGGCAGTTAACTTTATACAGTGATAGAGGTGGTCAAACTAGGCGTTGTGTTTATATTTCTACGATTTTAGGTGCAATGCGAAAGGGTAAAGAGCATTCTAACGCTAATGAAAACGATAAGTATTGCTACTAAAATATTTTAAGTTGATAAAAAACAAGGTTATTGCGTGCTGAAATTACCGAGAATTCAAAAACAGCACTTGATTATTTTTACTCGTTATCCCGAACCAGGGAAGACAAAAACCCGGCTAATACCAGCTTTGGGTAGTATTGGTGCTGCTAATCTGCAACAGCAGATGACCGAATATACGGCGTTGCAGGCCCAAGAATTGCAAAAAGCTACTGGTATCTCTGTAGAAGTGCGGTTTGCTGGTGGAAATTTGCAATTAATGCAAGATTGGTTAGGGTTGGAACTATTTTACCAACCTCAAGGTGAAGGCGATTTAGGTTTACGGATGGAGCGATCGCTTTTTGATGCGTTCCAAAAAAATGCTGAATATGTGATTATCATTGGTACTGATTGCCCTGGACTTACTTCCCAAATTCTGGCAACAGCTTTCCAACAATTACAAACTGTTGACTTGGTACTGGGCCCAGCTATTGATGGTGGCTACTACTTAATTGGTTTGCGTCGTCTCATCCCAAAATTATTCGCTAACATCGACTGGGGAACTTCTCTGGTATTGCAACAAACTGTTGCTATTGCGGAAAAACTTGGTGTATCACGTACGTATTTACCTGCTTTGGCTGACATTGACCGACCAGAGGATTTGTCTATTTGGGAGCAAGTTTTTCAGCAGAAAGTGGAACTGGCAGAGAATAACGAGGTAGAAGTTTAAAATCACAGTTGTTTTTTCTACCAATATCAGCTAATCTCGTATCTTCAAACACCAAGTATTTTCTGAAGACACTCAAGATAACAAGTGCTACCGTGGTGTAGTTTCAAACCTACAAGTAACCACTAGTATTATATTTGCCTTTTCTATATAAGAGATAGTTTTATTGAACAGGCAGAGTTATGGGAACAATATTCCAGTAACTTTAAATAGGATAATCACGCTGATTCACTATAAGTTTGGAAAATATGACTAATCGTTTTACTTCCGGGAACGCAGCCCTCGCACTCAAAGTGATTGGGGTAGTTTTAATTTTGTCCTTTTTGCTGGACTTTTTAATTTTGTTGTTGCCCTTTCAACCAACCGATCGCGGATGGCAAATTAACTTAGCAACAGCCCTAGTTGACAGAGGAATTGTACCTATGGTGGGTCTGGGTTCCTTGTTGATTGGATATTGGATTGATAGTGCTAGTGATAGCGATCGCCCAAAAGGCATTGACTTGCGACTTCCAGCTTTTGTCCTGTCCAGTATCTTAGGACTAATTTTCTTGTTGATTTTCCCGTTGCATCTAAATAATGTCAATCAAGCCAAAGCCCAAACCATAAATCAAATTACTCAAGAAGCAGATCAGGCAGAAAAACAACTAGACACCCAGTTAAATCAATTTCAAGCGCAACTCAATACTGAACAAGGTAAAGCGCAATTAGAACAACTCCGCGCCCAAGCAAGAGCGCAGTTTTCTGAATTACTCAAAGACGAACAAAAGTATCAACAAGCGCTTGCAAGTACTCAGCTGCCGCAATCGCAGAAAGATTTACTCAAGAAGTTTAAAGCTAATCCTCAAGAACTAGACAAATTTATTGCCCAACAAACCGATCCTCAAGGACTGGCAACTCAAAGAAAAACTCAAATTCGCCAGCGCAAGGAAGATGCGGAAAAACAAGCTAGAGACAATGCTTGGAAGTCTGGATTACGGATTGGAATTAGCAGTCTTTTGTTGTCTATTGGGTACATTATTATCGGTTGGACAGGATTAAGAGGTGGCGGTGCTTTACAAACTGGTGGACGTAAAGCTGCTGCACGGTAAATGAAGTATGAAGTATGAAGTATGAATTATGAAATTTCAGCCTTCAGCCTTCACACTTCATACTTTTTAGTAATTAACTGTTAGTAAAATCGCTATAAAATCTGCAATGTTCTCAATTTACATACTGACATATAACGAAGAACTAGATATTGCGCCTTGTATCGAATCGGCAATGCTATCAGATGACATTATAGTTGTGGACTCATGCAGTAGCGATCGCACTGTGGAAATTGCTAGTCGCTATCCAATCCGTGTTGTTCAACACGCGTTTGAAAGCCACGGTCGTCAACGTACTTGGATGCTAGAGTCGATTCCCCCGAAATATGAGTGGGTTTACATTCTCGAAGCTGACGAACGTATGACACCAGAACTATTTACTGAATGCTTACAAGCAACGCAGAATTCAAACTACATTGGTTACTACGTCGCTGAACGGGTGATGTTCATGAATCGTTGGATTCGCTACAGCACCCAATATCCCCGTTATCAGATGCGTCTTTTCCGCCACGGTAAGGTCTGGTTTACCGACTACGGTCACACTGAACGGGAAGTTTGCGATGGTGCTACTAGCTTTTTAAAAGAAACTTACCCCCATTACACTTGCAGCAAGGGTTTGAGTCGTTGGATTGAAAAACACAATCGTTATTCTACAGATGAAGCTAGGGAGACACTGCATCAACTAGAAAATGGCAGAGTTGACTGGCGAGATTTATTTTTTGGCAAGACTGAAGTAGAAAGACGACGTGCCTTAAAAGATTTGTCTTTGCGTTTACCTGCTAGACCTTTGCTACGCTTTTTATATATGTATTTTCTTTTGGGTGGCTGCTTAGACGGTCGTGCTGGAATGGCTTGGTGTACATTGCAGGCTTTTTATGAATACCTGATTTTGCTGAAAGTTTGGGAAATGAAGTATCTGCCTACGCCTAGCTTAGAAAAGACAACATATCAAAGTGTGGACAGCAAAGTTGTAGCTACATCAGTTGTGGATAAAGTATGAAGTTTGAAGTCTGAAGTCTGAAGTGTAAATTTTTTTCATGCTTTAGCCTTCATGCTTAATAGTTCTGTGCCACTTAATTTTATTAAAATTTATAACAAAAATCTTTCATCAAAATTTATTTGCTGAACTTGCTAGTCTTAAACTAGTTAAACACAATCTTTTATTTGTGCTGCCTAGCTTTCAGAAGCATCGGCAGATTTTGATAGAGCGCGGTAGGATCAGTAATAATTAAAATAATTGCAACAATCATTTACAAGCTGTACAAAGAAAAGTAACATCCTCGCAGATGGAACAACTTTCCATAGTTAGCCATATCTTTTGATATCTATACCTAACTAGCGAACAATAACTACTTTTCTCGCAGCCATAGTCTATTGTTGTCTGCTAGGCAAAAGAGCTTATGGTCAAAAATGTCACCAGGAAAGCTTTCTCAAGCTGACTATCTGCTGATATGAATTTCTATCATCAGAGCTTCACTAACCTAAAAAAGGAGAAACGAGGTTTGGTAATTGATCGCTTAAAGCAGGATTTGAAAAATGACCTGATAGCTGGATTGTTAGTGGTTATACCCCTAGCGACGACCATCTGGCTAACGATGACGATCGCTAATTGGGTAATCGACTTTCTTACCCAAATTCCCAAACAACTCAATCCCTTTGATGGACTACACCCAATCCTGGTAAATATACTGAATTTAGCAGTAGGTCTAGCAGTACCACTGTTAAGTATTTTGTTAATTGGGTTAATGGCTCGGAATATTGCTGGGCGGTGGTTGCTAGATTTGGGTGAGCGAGTATTGCAGGCGATTCCCTTGGCTGGACAGGTATATAAAACCCTGAAACAGCTTTTAGAGACAATCCTCAAAGACTCTAATGGCAAGTTTCGCCGTGTAGTTTTAGTAGAGTATCCCCGACCAGGAATCTGGGCGATCGCTTTTGTTACAGGTGCTATAGGTTCGGAAATTCAAGCCCAGATGTCTCGTCCAATGTTGAGCGTTTTCATCCCAACTACACCCAACCCGACAACAGGATGGTATGCAGTAGTACCAGAGGAAGATGTCATCAACCTTTCAATGTCGATAGAAGATGCTTTTAAGATCATAATCTCTGGTGGCATTGTTGCACCTAACACTCCCTTACCTCCCTTAGTTCTAGGCAAAGAACAAAATTTGCCAGGTTCAAATAGAGAACCAAAGCATTCAGTAATTTCCGTCGATGAAATATAAAATTTATCCGGCAAAGGCACAAGTAAATAGATATTATGAATGTCTGGCTTTGTCGAAATCAACTAACTTTTAACCCTTAGTTTAGTGCTTAGGCACTCACTTCCATGCAAGACCGCAAACCTCAACAAATCGCTCGTGAACTGGCGCTGTTAAGTCTTAGCCAGTTACCAGTCAACCCAAAAAAATTAACCGAGGAACATCTGCCCAAATTGGTGTTAGCAACCGTGCGTACCTTGAGAGCAGAAGTTCAAGATACCTTAGACAATGCTGCTGCGGAACTGCAACGCAGTAACGATCGCCTTTTAACCAGCCAAACTCGCGCTGCCGACATGAATACCGCGAGAACCATGTTGCAAGAAGCGATCGCTTATACCCAAACTGCAATCAATCAACTCGGTGCAGCAGTTGAGTTCCCAGAATTGATTCAATTAGCAAATCAAGACAGAGAAGTTGGTAGATATGCCATTCAAATTGTCAAAACAGTCAATGAACATCGTACCTTTATCGATGAACAAATAGCTGCTGCTTTGGTAGATTGGCAAGTCAACCGCTTAGCTCAAATTGACCGCGATATTCTCCGCATCGCTGTGGCCGAAATGGAATTTTTAAACCTTCCTGAGAGTGTGGCCATCAACGAAGCAGTGGTATTAGCCAAACGCTACAGCAGCGATGAAGGTCATCGATTTATCAATGGAGTTCTACGCCGATTCACAGAACAAAAAAAACTGCCCAGTGTTTTATCCTAACTTTGTAACCATTATGAATGCTAAGTTGTGAGTTGAAGGTGAGGAGAAGTCAGTTGCTTGCGGGGTATTAATTACCCCCTGCCAGTAACCCGGCTTTGAGAGGTGAGGATATCCCGGAGGTTTTCACCACAGGGAAGAGTAACAAATTCAATTAAACTCATAACTTACTAACTCATAACTCCTGACTTACATAACAAATAACACCGTTAGCAGCAATGGCTTTTAATTGGTTTCGTCGTCAATATAACGATTCTTCTGATACTCCCTCGGAAACCCAACAGGCAGAAACGTCTCCAGCACCTGTAACCCAACCAGAGGCAACCGAAACATCAAATACTAACCCAACAACTGCACCAGACTCGGCAGCAGACCTGTTGGCGTTTGCTAAAGCTGCCTATAAAAATATTCAGCAAAAACAACAATCCGAACTTGAAGAAACTGCCTCAACACCATCAGCAACGCCGGAAACCGTAGCTGCAGTTACCGAAGAAGTAGTAACTCCTATCCCAGAACCTGCGGCAATTATCGAAACACCACAACCAGAAGCAGAGACAAATGTTGAGGAAGTAGCTGCAACAGAACCAGAAATTACAGTCAGCGCTGAAGAACCGACATCTATAGAAACACCGCCAACCGAGCCAGCTGCATTGTCTTTTTTAGAGCGAGCAGCAGCAGAACGGCAAGCCAAGCAAGAAAGATTGATAGCCACTGCCATTGAAGTACCAGAACTGGAATTGGCGCAACCTGCTACTGTTAGCAAAACAACCCAAACAGAAACACCAGATTTGGTGTTTGACGAAGGATTTGTCTGGTCAGCAGAATTGTTGGCAGCTCAAGGTAGACGAGCAGAAGACATTTCGATTGAAGAAATAACTTGGCTAAAAAAGTTACGGCAAGGATTAGACAAAACTCGGCGTAACATCGTCAACCAACTCAAAGCCATTGTTGGGCAAGGGCCACTTAACCAAGCGGCAGTAGCAGAAATTGAATCTGTACTTTTACAAGCTGATGTCGGTGTAGAAGCCACAGATTATATTATCAGTGCTTTACAGAAAAAACTGCGAGAAGAAGTTACACCCCCAGAAGAAGCGATCGCTTACTTAAAACAAATTCTGCGAGATATGTTAGATGAGCCAATCCGCAAATCTGACAAACCCAGCTTTGCCCCAGAAAAAGACAACCTAAATATTTGGTTGATTACTGGTGTCAATGGTGCCGGGAAAACCACAACCATTGGCAAAATTGCTCACTTAGCTCAAAAATCTGGCTACAGATGCTTGATTGGTGCCGCAGATACTTTCCGAGCAGCGGCTGTCGAACAGGTCAAGGTCTGGGGAACCAGAAGCGGCGTAGAAGTAATTGCCAACCCTGGTAAAAATACAGACCCCGCCGCCGTAGTATTTGATGCGATCGCATCTGCTCAAGCACGAGAAACAGAACTATTATTAGTCGATACTGCTGGGCGATTGCAAAATAAAAAGAACTTAATGGATGAACTCAGTAAAGTTCGCCGGATTATCGATAAAAAAGCGCCTAATGCCAAAATTGAATCTTTATTGGTTTTAGATGCCACCCTCGGTCAAAATGGCTTGCGCCAAGCAGAAGTATTTTCTCAAGCCGCCCAACTCAGTGGTGTTGTATTAACCAAGCTTGATGGCACAGCGAAAGGCGGTGTGGCGCTGGCTGTTGTGCAGCAATTGGGTTTACCAATTCGTTTTATTGGTGCAGGCGAAGGAATTGAAGACCTACGTCCATTTTCTAGCTACGAGTTTGTCGAGGCTCTATTGAGTGGATAAGACGACAGACAACCGACTGGCACGACAAGACTAAAATGTTGCATTATAGCTTTCTTGTACGATGGGCATCTTGCCCGTCCGGTGCAGGCTTTCCGTCCCACATCACAATAGTTATATTTATGCACTATTTTAGTCTTGCCACTCTATTAGAGTGCGTTACGCCATTGGAGACACACTCACTCTTCACCTACTTTTGCCAACTCAATGGTATGTACGTATAAGGATTACCCTCTTAGCAATCATCTTGTAAACCCAATTGAGAACTGCTATAAATACTGAAAAAAACAAAAGATCTCAAGCTCATTAGTCTCTTACTCGGCAAAAGCGAACCTGGCTAAGATTCAATTACGGTTGTAGTAATAACCTCAACAGACTTGTCTAACTGAGGAGCATACATGAAGTTACCTTAATTAAAAATCTATGAATATTCTCTGGAGATAAATTAGAAGTGAGGAAATTGCTCAAACTACAACAACAGATTCAACTTTTAACTGAAAAGCTTAAGTTATCGTTTATTTCAGTATCTGTCTATTTCTCTGAGACAATAAAAA
Organism: Nostoc sp. CHAB 5844; assembly: GCF_020829595.1. GTDB lineage: Bacteria > Cyanobacteriota > Cyanobacteriia > Cyanobacteriales > Nostocaceae > Nostoc_B. The sequence goes on along the minus strand of NZ_JAIVFW010000001.1, from coordinate 5,771 downwards.
ATCTAAAAAATTGAAAAAATTTATTAATTAATTAATTAATTAAGGAATTTTATGTTTCATGATGTATGATTTGCTAATTGACTTCTCTAATTCTAAAAAACTTTTTAGGTAATGGAGGAAGTTACTGATTTATACTCATCAGTGTTTCAGTAAAAATACATGAAATTTTTGTATCTGTATTTAGTTAGAAATAAAATTAGCAAATGCAATACTTTTTTCTAGCTACACCCTACGTCTTTCTACTCTTGCTAAATTGAGGCATCTTGTCTCAATATGATTTAGCAATATTTTGCCAAAAAACTTATTAAGTAATCTACAATCTACTACTGTTAACTGGATAGTATCTGTGCCTGTGTCTCAAGTGCCTTTTCAACCTACTGATGGTAATAATAGTGCCGCGACGGATGTCACACCAGTCGTGGCACTAAAAGAACTTGTCGCCAGATTGCACCGAGAACAAAACAAAATTCAAGATTTGCTGAGTTCTTTAGGATTTGCTCTCAGAAGCTTCAATAATTTGAATCAGTTTTTGGAACTGATTCCGTTAATGGCAACAAGAGTTACAGATGCTGATGGGAGTGCCTTATTTCTCTACAAACCTAACGGTCAAGTTAGATTAGAGCAACTACACTGGCAGGACAGTCGCCAGCGAAAAAATATCCGCAAAGCCTTAGAAACAGCCAGCAGTCAAATTACATTGCTGCCCAATAGTACCCCACTAGCAAGTTCCACAGGTATTTTAGACGATCAGATGCATCGCTATTTGGGGCCAGATGTACAAATATTTGGTACGGCAATTTTAGTCAAGCATACAGAACGTGGATGGCTGTACGTCTTAAGCCGTGACCCAGACTATAGCTGGACAGAAACTAGACAAAAGCTAGTGCGCTTAGTTGCAGACCAAACAGCAGTAGCAATTGAAAATGATGAACTAGCAGTCGAACTAAGGAAAAAAGAACGCCTAGACCAAGAATTAGAAATTGGGGCAGAAATTCAAAGGCGACTCCTACCGCGCCAATGCCCAAATATTCCAGGCGTAGCATTAGCTGCACGTTGTAAACCTGCTAATCGAGTCGGTGGCGACTATTACGACTTTATTGCCACCAATCATAATCAGTTGCAGTTAATCAGTAGAATTTCTCCAGAAGCCAGTCGTTGGGGTTTCGTAATTGGGGATGTAATGGGAAAAGGTGTCCCCGCTGGACTAATTATGACCATGATGCGGGGAATGCTGCGGGGTGAAGTATTGCATGGCAATTCCCCAGCCGGAATTTTGCAAAATTTGAATCGAGTCATGTATGCGGATTTAGAAAATTCGCACCGCTTTGTAACGTTGTTTTATTCTGAGTACAATCCCAGAAATCGGATTTTGTCTTACAGCAATGCCGCACACAATCCTCCCTTGTGGTGGCACGCAGCAACAAAAACTGTTACCCGTTTAGATACTCTAGGGATGCTAATTGGCTTAGATGCGAACAGCCAATATGAAGATGCCCAGGCACAGTTAGAACCAGGAGATACAGTAATTTATTATACAGATGGTTTGACTGATGCTGCCGCAGCCAGTGGCGATCGCTTCGATGAAGAAAATTTTGTGGCTGCCTTCAGCGCAGCTTGTCGCTATTGCAACGGGCCAGAAGAAATTGTGGATTATCTCTTTAACCAAGTTCAGCAATTCATCGGTGCTGATAGGCAAAACACTGATGATATGACCCTTGTGGTGTTGCAGATTGTTTAGTTACTTGTCATTTGTCCTTTGTCATTGGTTTAAGACAAATGACCAATGACGAGATTAAAACACAATTGTCCAACCTTGCTTTTGAACATCTTGTTTGGTGTAAGAAACACCATCTATCTTGATGCCTTTGTCATCAAGTAGAGTAATGATGCCGCCAGTATTGTCTAGTTGGATGCTGTTTTTAGCTACAGGTATTCGCACAACCTCGCCTGGATGAATGATAACGCTGAGGCGTTGCTTGCGCTTGGCTCGGTCTGCCAGTGACCATCCACTTAAATCTACTTTTTCTGGCGAGGTATTAATTAAACTAATTGTCTCCTTGCCAATATCGTCTCCAACAGGATTTACCAAAGCAGCCAAAATCCGAATTGCGGCAGTAGTGGCTGGAATTACTACATCTAATCTATTACCAGTAGTATCGTCTGTGTGGAAAGACTGTGATTGGAAAGCTAAAAATATACCTAACCATTGATTTCGGGCTGGGTAGTAAATCAGCAGTCCGCCATCTTGCCAAACACCGTTGTCTTTTTGAAATTGGGCGGCGTTACCCTGGTTCATGTGGATGTCATGGATACCGTTACCAGGAAGAAAACCAAAATATTTATCCTTGACATCGGTTTCCGGCCCCCATTTTTCGCCGAAGGGATAAAGCACTGCATCTAGAGAGGCGATCGCCCGTGCAATGTATAATTCCAACAACTCATTCAAGTCGTTGTCTGGCCCAGGCACATCATAAGGCAACGCTTTCATATTCTCTGGCTCAAACAAATTCCCCCTGATGTAGTCTAAGGCGAGTCCGCCTGGTTTCTTCGGTAACTCATGAAAGCCAAAATCTAACGCTTGCAATTCTCTGGTGATGGGGTGAGAAAAATTTTCGTCTACAAAATAGAGTAATTCTGAGGGACTTTGCTGCGACTTTACATTGATGGCGATGCGATGCTTTTGTTTTTCATCAGTCACAAGCACTTGGTAGTGAGGTGAAGGCCCTTCACCTAGCTTGCGATTAATTGCTCGACATTTTAGAACACCGTAATTTTTCAAAGGCATCTATTTTTCCTCAATTTCATGTCAAGATGACAACGCAGGTGGTAAACTTACGCACATTGATAGCAAGCGATCGCCACATATACAGCAGATTTCAAGTAAGTAAATTACAGCATTTAAGCCTCAAAACTAAGTATAGAGCCTGTTCTTATTCTGAATTCTGAATTCTGCTGTAATTTTCCATCTCAGGCTTAATACTTAAAATCTAGAAATATTTTTGACGCATAAATTTGTTTGCTCACAAACATCATGACTCAGTATTATTAGCTATTACAGTACCCTATAAGGTGATTTTAGTTCCGCAAAATCAGTTCTACCCATTGAGGATAAGCGTAGGAATTTGCAGCTATCAGTTTAGACGCTCGATAGTTATTAAATACGCAACTTGCCGTTGCTCGGAGATTTTCTAGCAGATGGCTATATTCTCCAACAGCTTCCAATGCTAGGCTCCACCAAGCTTGCTCCTGAATTAGCAGTTGCGTAATTTCCACACTACAACTGTTATCTATATTTTCATCATTAGCAACTGCCTGTACTGAAGAGTGAGCTAAAATTTGATAGTATTGCAGACGGCGTACTTTCTGGACATTCACCCAAATCGAATTACCAAACACCATTGCAGGCTGAAAACTTTCTCCTGTGGAATCGCTACACATCCACTTACCCCACTTTTCTGCCTTACCTTCTATCAATTCCCCAAAACGCACTACACCCAATTCGGCTTTGCGCCATTTGACTTCTAAACGTTCTTGCCGCAGTTTAATTCCCAAATAATTACATCCTGGCGCGTAAAGATACCAGTCTTCTCGTTTTTCTGGCGAACAGTTTTGCGGAAACCATTCTTCAATCTCTGTTGGTATTGTACCAGGGTAAAACCAGCGCAATTCGATAGTTGTGAGCATAGGTAACGAATCTCCCCATCTGATGCCTTATCCGCTGCGACCCAGTTGGTGGGACAATGAAAACGATCAATAACGCTTAAGTTGTGTTGCTTCCAGCCCAAAGGAATCTTTAACAATGTGGAAACGAATTGCAATTATTTTGTTATTAATTTTGAGCTTCAGCTTGAGTAATCCTGGTGTAGCAGCTGCGGCTGGATTTAAAAGCTATGTAGATACTGCTGATGGCTATCAGTTTTCATACCCCAACGGCTGGTTACAAGTCAAAGTTGCTAACGGCCCTGATGTAGTCTTCCATGATTTGATTGAAATATCCGAAAATGTCTCTGTGGTTATTAGTCCTGTGCCAGAAGGTAAAACTTTAAAAGAACTTGGCGCTCCTACAGAAGTTGGCTATAAATTAGGCAAAGCTGCCCTTGCGCCTTCAGATTCTGGTCGTACAGCCGAATTAGTGGATGCACGAGAGAAAGATACTGAAGGTAAAATCTACTATATATTAGAGTATTTAGTGAAACTACCGAATAATCAACAACGGCATAACATCGCTAGTGTTGCTGTTAGTCGTGGCAAGCTGTTTACCTTTAACGCCTCAATTCCCGAAAAACGTTGGGCAAAGGTTAAACGGACTATGGAAAATGTTGTAGATTCTTTCACAGTCTATTAACTAGAAGGCAGAAGGCAGAAGGGAAAAGCCAGTGTGTGACAATTGACTTTTGACCCATTGACTTTTGACCATTGACAAATGACAATGAACATTCCTCAATTTGTACTGGCTTCTGCTTCTTTGGCGCGTCGTCGTTTGTTGCAAACTGTTGGTATTGAACCGATAGTGAAACCGAGTGATTTTGATGAGTCGCAAATCCAACTGAGTGATCCGGCTGAGTTAGTGCAAGTTCTGGCTCAACGAAAGGCGGAAACTATAGCACCGCAGTTTGAATCAGCTTTAATTATGGGTTGTGATTCGGTGTTGGCTATTGATGGGAAGATTCATGGCAAACCAGCAGATGCCGCAGAAGCGATCGCTCGTTGGCAATTTATGCAAGGTAATATTGGCGATTTGTACACGGGTCATGTGTTGATTGATTCAACGCAAAACCGGACTTTAGTCAAGTGTCAGGTGACAAAGGTTTACTTTGCAAAAATGAGCGATCGCGCTATCCAAGCTTATGTAGCTACAGGCGAACCTCTCAAATGTGCTGGTGCTTTCGCCTTGGAAGGTTTTGGTAGTTTGTTTGTCGAAAAAATAGCAGGTTGTCACAGCAATGTCATCGGTCTCAGTTTACCCTTGCTGCGGCAGATGCTGGCAGAACTGGGATACGAAGTCACTGATTTTTGGCAACATAACTAATACAACAGAGGCGCAAGGGTGCAGGGAGTAAATAACTAATGACAAATCACAAATGACCACTTGCCCTGAGCGTAGCCGAAGGGTTGACTATTGATCATTGACCACTTGCCATTGACTAACATGCAACCTCACTTCCCCATGATTTGGAACCCAGGCTAACCACTCATCGGCGGAAACTTGGCATAGTAACAGTGCTTCATTAGAACTGTAAGGGCTAGGGAGTTCTAAAAGGCGCACCCATAGGTCAGGTTGGCATTGCTGCACTGAATTTTTGCTATAGGCTTTGCTTAACCAATCTAGATTCTGCCTGACTGCTGGTACAGCACAATTTGGTCTTTGAGTATTGATTGTCATAGCTGTAAGCCTCCCTGATGGGTTAAAGCAAAATTAATTCTGTAACTAAGACTACAAAATAACTAATTACTTTGAAAAGTCAACGTCTTATAACTTTACGTAGCTAGGCGTAACTGTTTGCTTAATATTGCGCTGCATAACAGAAATGACGCGGCTGGCTGTAGACTGGCCTTAGATAGCTTTTCTAATGAGAATCCCCGTGCGACTCGTTGTAAGCGAATCACGGGATAATACCCGCCATCGACTCAACCAGAGAGTGACTAATCCTCAACAATGTCATCAGGGTCAACAACAGGCTGAGAGCGAACGACAAAGCCAGTTTGCTTCTTGAGATGTTGCTGAATGTCAATAATGTGGAAATTCAAACGGCTGAATTTATGTTTAATCA
>NZ_JAIVFW010000019.1:26012-107175 GCF_020829595.1 Nostoc sp. CHAB 5844 | reverse complement strand
TGCTAGAAGTTATCCTTCTTTAGCAGAAGCCATTGAAACTGCTTTTAACCAAGTCTCTTTGAATGATATTTATAATTGGTATACCCACTGTTGTTACTGTACTTCACTAGACTAAGAAACGCTATAATCACTTATTAAATACAATAATTACAGTTGATTTTAATCATTCGTGAGCCTGATATACATGAACAGATAAAGTCAATGCTGAAAACTTGGAATGTATTCATTCGACTTTACTAATCCTGACACCTTTGTAAATGCTTTTGCTCACCCTCCTCGGTTAGAACAATGCATAGTTTGAGCTAAAGATAACTTCGACCTGCGGATAGGTATTTTTTAAGAACATTTTTTTTATATTCGAGCTACACCTAACTATATTCATAACCAAGCCACACACTATCAGCAAAAATCGCTAATTCCCGACTGGGAAATCTTGTAATTTTTTTAGCCTGCGAAGGCAGGCTTAGTTCTAATAGCCGCGAGTTCATTCGTTCGGCTTATTTTTTATTGATTTATATACCCTTGGACAAAACTTTTAAAGAAGCTACGGCGATGCCTACAACAAAGGCATCGCGGATTTTAGATATTCTCTAAAATCCCAAATCGATTTATCGATTCACTGCCGCAGCTTCTCGCGCCGCAGCTGCTTGATCTGGATGTATACCCAAACGTGTGAGATTAATCCGTCCTTTTCCGTCAATCTCGCGCACTTTGATAATTACTTCATCCCCTACGGCGACTTCATCTTCAACTTTACCAACTCGGTAGTCAGCAAGTTGAGAAATGTGGATCATACCTTCCTTACCAGGTAGGAATTCCACGAATGCACCAATTGGGATAATTCGAGTTACACGCCCTACGTAGACATCCCCTTCATGCAGCTTGCGGGTCATACCTTGAATGATGTTCCGCGCTTTCTTGGCTTTGCTTTCATCGACAGCAGATATGGTCACTGTACCATCATCTTCAATGTCGATTTTGGCACCAGTTTCTTCGGTGATGCCTTTAATCGTCTTGCCGCCAGGGCCAATGACTAAACCAATCATGTCTGGGTCAATCTTGACAGTCAGCAGACGTGGTGCGTAGGGTGATGTTTCTGTGCGTGGTTGGTCGATGGTTTGGAGCATTTTCTCCAGGATGTGCAACCGCGCTTCTTTGGCTTGGTGAACGGCTTGGGCAATGGTTTCCAAAGACAGACCAGGGATTTTCATGTCCATTTGTAAGGCTGTAATCCCAGTATCCGTGCCAGCAACTTTGAAGTCCATATCACCTAAGAAGTCTTCAATGCCCTGAATATCAGTCAAAACGCGGACTTCATCACCTTCTTTAATCAGACCCATTGCCGCACCGCTGACGGGTTTGATAATCGGTACACCAGCATCCATGAGAGCGAGGGTAGAACCGCAGACTGAACCCATTGAGGTGGAACCATTGGAAGAAAGTACTTCCGAGACGACCCGAATTACATAAGGAAATTGTTCCTTGGGTGGCAGAATTGGCAAGATGGCTCGTTCTGCTAAAGCGCCGTGACCAATTTCTCGTCTACCAGGCGCACGTAATGGCTTAGTTTCCCCCACGGAGAAGGGGGGGAAGTTGTAATGGTGTAAGTAACGTTTAGATTGGTCTATTTGCAGGTCATCGTTAAGGTTTTGGGCATCGCCAGGAGTACCCAGGGTACAGTTGGATAATACCTGAGTTAGTCCACGATTAAATAAACCACTGCCGTGGACTCGTTTTGGTAAGACACTAACTTGACAAGAAACAGGACGCACTTCATCTAGCTTGCGACCATCAACGCGTACGTTATCTTCGACGATTTGACGGCGCATGAAATATTTGGTGATTTCTTTAAAAGTCTTACCAACTGCTTTGGGGTCAGCAGTAGCAGCTACGCGAACTGGATCTTCTTCTGGTAATTCAGCGATCGCAATTTCGATTGTGTCTTTAACTACATCTAAAGCATGATCGCGTTCAGTTTTAGTAAATTCAAATTGAGACAGAATTTTCTTAATCTCGTCATTGGCGCGATCGCGAATATAATTTTCCAGGGTCTGGTCTACCGCTGGTGGTGCTTGCTGAATTATTTGTAAACCCAGTTCTGCGACTATATCTTGCTGCGCTTTAATTAAATCGCGCACCGCTTCGTAGCCAAAATCAATTGCTTCGATAATATCTCGCTCTGGCAGCTGATTGGCTCCTGCCTCGATCATGATTACACCTTCTGGCGAACCTGCTACGATTAAGTCTAGGTCTCCAGCTTCAATTTCGGCATAAGTAGGATTAATAATGAAATCATCTCCTACTAAGCCTACCCGCACGGCTGCCATTGGCCCGTTAAAGGGAATCTGGGCAATCAAGGTAGCTATGGAAGCACCAGTGACTGCTAGAACATCGGGTGGCACTAACTCATCCATTGATAATGTTAAAGCCACAATTTGCAGGTCATCCCGCAACCATGAAGGGAACAGAGGACGCAGAGGACGGTCTATGAGACGGCTGGTGAGAATTGCTTTTTCTGGTGGACGACCTTCCCGGCGCATAATCCCACCAGGAATTCTACCGGCTGCATAAAGTCTTTCTTCGTAATCTACTGTCAGGGGAAGAAAATCAATGCCTTCTCTGGCTTCTGCTCGCGTAGCTGTTACCAAAACAGATGTATCCCCTGATTCTATCAAAACCGACCCACCAGCCTGGGGAGCTAGTAGGCCTAACTTCAGTCGAATATCCCGTCCATCAAAGGATATTGACTTTTCAACTTCTGCCATTCAGTTTTTTTTCCTTCTATGCACGCTATTCTCTCTCTGTGGCAATCCTAACATTTATGCACTCTGGCTGGCTTCTATTACATACAAAGATAAACAAGTTATTCCCTGCCAAATGTATTACATATTTGCCGATCAAGCGGCAGTAGATTCGACGGCTTGGTTATCTCTTAAGATTGCCACAGGTAGAATATGCCTAATCATACTCAAAAGTTTTAGTAATTGCACATATAGTAATCTATGTGATTTATTAACTACTAGTGGAGGCAGGGAATAGAAAGTAGATTTTTTTACAACTCCTCAACGGACTCCTATATTTCTTAAATCATCATTAAATTAGAAGAAAATAATATCACACCAGTATGTAAACCTGGTTATAAGCTTTTGTGCTTACAAGTTGCACAATTGAAAATTTGGGGAAAAACTTCAAACCCTCTCCTCTGCTCACGCCAATTGCTACAACTCTTGGAACCTCCCTTCGGGTGACGCTCAAGAGCGTCGCTAACGCTGCGCTAACACGGTTGCCTGATGCAACTTGCTCCACTTGGGGAGACCCCAAGACCGCAGTGGCTCCGGAGGGAAACCCTCCCGCCGCACTGATTCACCGCAACGCACTGGCTCCTCTGCTCAAGAGCCACGCCAGTCGCGCGGCTGTCGGGAAACCCGCAAGGGGCGCGCTGGCTCCCCTTGCGGTCTCAACAAGCAAACTTTTGTGATTATTAGCTTACAATAGTATCAGTGTTGCAAACATAGCTGCACTAGCCTCAACAAAATAATGATTAATTCAATCACCAAACCACAAATTATTTATAATTAAAAATTTGATTTTTAGCAGATATTTAAATTGCTATTTTTGATAAATTAAGTAATAATTTGATAATTTAGAAATAACCTAAAAACAAGTAAATCATAGAAATTAAAAATTTATTTTAAATAATTTAGTTTGGGAAAAATCTGAGTAGTTAAAAATGGCGATTTTACACGGTAGTTACTTAAGAAAAAATCAAAATAATTGTTTATTTATCTGGGGAGAAACTTGGCGATCGCCGCAAGTAAACTGGGATTTAACTAAATCTACAGATATACCACTACATCCATTAGCTATGACAGCAGTGGAGTTAAGTGAGTGGTTAACGGCGCGGAATCTCCCAATTACCAGCAGCCAACAACAGCAAGTACAGACTCAAGGGGCGCGATCGCGCAAAACTGCAAAACCACCTGAAGCAATACCAACCTATTCTCAAATTATCGCTTTACCAACTCAGATTTTAGAAAACAGCGAAGATAAAACATTCAACTTATTACCTGTACATTCTGCCAGTCAAGATTTAGAGTCCGACACTTCACCATACCTGCAACCTTGGCAAGTTGAAGGTTTTTGTCTTAATGCCAGCGAAGCAATTCAATTTCTTAAGTCTCTTCCTCTCAACGTTGCTAGTGGTGAAGATGCCTTTTTAGCCGGGGATTTAAGATTTTGGTCACAGGTAGCACGTTGGAGTTTAGACTTAATTTCACGTTCTAAGTTTTTACCCAATATTCAACAGCAAGCAGATGGTAATACAACTGCTGGGTGGCAAGTGCTTTTAGACAGTGCTGTAGATGGAACTCGTTTAGAAAAATTCACAGCAAAAATGCCACTGGCTTGTCGGACTTATCAGAAAATAGAGAATGGGGATGTTTCTGTAGACTTACCCAAGCCCGCACAAGAATTAATTTTAGAATTTCTCAACAGTGCAACAGATGTCCAAGTGCGGGAAATGGTGGGTACTCAACCCATAATTGAAACCAGAGTGATGGCTGCTATACCATCGGCAGTACGGCAGTGGTTGCAAGCTTTAACTAATGCATCTCATACTGTGGTTGCAGATGCAATTGGCGTAGAACGGTTAGAAGCGGCACTCAAAGCTTGGACTCTGCCGCTACAGCATCAACTGACAGGAAAAGCCTTATTTCGCACTTGTTTTCAACTTTATTCTCCAGAAGCAGAAGAAACAGAGTGGAAACTGGCGTATTTGCTCCAAGCTGCTGATAATCCAGAATTTTTGCTTGATGCCGCCACAATTTGGCAAAATCCAGTTGAGCAATTAATTTACCAAAACCGCACCATTGAAAAACCCCAAGAAACTTTTTTACGAGGATTGGGTTTAGCTTCTCGATTGTATGGGGCGATCGCACCCAGCTTAGAAACAGAATATCCTCAATCTTGCCAACTGAACCCCATCCAAGCCTATGAATTTATCAAGTCCGTAGCTTGGAGATTAGAAGATAGTGGTTTAGGCGTGATTTTGCCACCCAGTTTGACAAACCGCGAAGGCTTGGCGAACCGTTTAGGTTTGAAGATTACAGCCGAAACTCCCAAAAAACAAAAGGAACGCCTAGGTTTACAAAGTCTGCTGAATTTTCAATGGCAATTGGCAATTGGGGGACAGACAATTTCTAAAGCTGAGTTTGATCGGTTAGTCGCTTTAAATAGTCCCCTAGTAGAAATTAACGGCGAGTGGGTGGAGTTACGTCCCCAAGACATCAAGACAGCCCAAACATTTTTTGCTTCGCGCAAAGAACAAATGGCACTTTCCTTAGAAGATGCCTTGCGCCTGAGTACAGGAGACACTCAAGTAATTGAAAAATTACCAGTAGTGAGTTTTGAAGCATCTGGGGCATTACAGGAATTGATTGGGGCGTTAACAAATAATCAGGAAATTACACCTTTACCTACACCAGCAAGTTTTCAAGGAAAATTGCGTCCTTATCAAGAAAGAGGTGCTGCTTGGCTGGCTTTTTTGGAACGTTGGGGTTTAGGCGCGTGTCTGGCCGACGACATGGGACTAGGAAAATGCGTAGCGCCTGATACTTTAATCAATGTTAATGGTATATTACAGACAGCTGAGGCTATCTGGAACAATCATGCCGGAGTCACCACATTTGACGGTGAAGGGTTTTGGGCTGAACCCACTCAGGAGTTACTGGTTAATTCCCTAGATGAAGCAACTGGCAAAATTGTACAAGCATCTATTAAGCGATTGTATCGGCAGCAAGTATGCGAAAAATTAAGAAAAATTACGCTGCAAGACGGTAGTAGCGTGACTATTACCCATCGTCACAAGTTACTAACAAATAAAGATTGGACAAACAACTTGCAGGTGGGAGACTACGTCTGTGTTCCTGCTAAGACGCTGTGGCATGGTCAGTTACAAGACCCGGATTTAGTCAAGTTCTTGGCTTGGCAAATTGCTGAAGGCCATGAACTACAAGATATAGGAAATCTCAGCATTACCCAAAAAGATCCGAACTTATTAGAAGATTTACGCCAAACATTTCAGAGGATAGGCGATCGCTACAATCTGAAAATTAATTGCCCTAGTATTTGTACTTTCCCAAATAAGATTCCTTGTCTGCGAATTAATAGCCAAGCTTATCGGCGCTTTCTCGAAAATAAAGGTTATGTTTGGGGTAAACTTTCCGCAGAAAAATCCATTCCGTTTTTCATTATGCAGGCTAACTTAGATAGTGTGCGGTTATTTTTACGCAACTATTTTGATGCAGAGTCTGCTGTAGTTAACAGTATGCGGAGTATTGAAATTGCAACAGCATCAAGTTTACTAATTCAGCAACTTTCTGCACTGCTACGCCGCTTCGGAATTTGGTTAAGAATTTCGTCTAAACAAAAATGTGCAACCAATGGCAAGCGAATTTTCCGTACTCATTATATTGGTGTAATTGGGGGAAATTCAGCCCGAAGATTTTTGCAAGAGATTGGTTTTAATTACCCTCAAAAGCAGCAAAAGTTAAAAGAAATTTGTCAGCGAGTTGGCAACACTAATATAGAAGGTATTCTGGCTGCTGACGTTGTCGCCCAAACAGTCACAACAACTGGTATACCTTTGCGACATCTGGGAATGCATAATACAGTTTATATTAATGGTTCACAGCAATTTTCCAGAAAAAGTTTGCAAAAAGTCGTAGTTTGTATGAACCAAATTATTTCTGGAGAAACTCAACAGCAATATCAGCTATTAAAAGCATCTAAGTGGACAAATAAAACATTAGCAGCTTATGCTCAATTAGATTTAGAAAATCTCAATATTACAAAACAGCATTTGCAACATTTAATTGACAAAGAAGTATTTTATTGCCGAATTGCTAACATTGAGGATGTAGATTACGAAGGTTTGGTTTACGATTTTGAAGTAAGCAAACATCACAATTTCGTTGCTAATAATATTATTTGTCATAATACTATTCAATTTATCGCCTTTCTTTTAAATATAAAAGAACAGGATACACTAGAAGAACCAACATTACTCGTTTGTCCAACTTCTGTTTTAGGTAACTGGGAACGAGAAGTTAAAAAGTTTGCCCCTAGCCTGAAAGTAATGCAATATCACGGTGACAAACGCCCTAAAGGTAAGGCATTTGTCGCAGCCGTAGAAAATCATGATTTAATCATTACCAGTTATTCATTAATTCACAGAGATGTAAAATTATTGCAGACTGTTTCTTGGCAGATAATTGTATTAGATGAAGCTCAAAATGTGAAAAATCCTGATGCCAAACAGTCGCAGGCAGTTCGACAGTTAAATGCAACATTCCGCATCGCGTTAACAGGCACACCAGTAGAAAATAGACTGCAAGAATTATGGTCGATTTTAGATTTCCTCAATCCTGGTTATTTGGGCAATAAACAATTCTTTCAACGGCGGTTTGCCATGCCAATTGAAAAGTACGGTGATGCCGCTTCTCTAACTCAATTGCGTTCATTAGTCCAACCATTTATTTTAAGACGATTGAAAACAGACCGCGAAATTATTCAAGACTTGCCAGATAAGCAAGAAATGACCATATTTTGTGGTTTGACTACAGAACAAGCCGCACTTTATCAACAAGCAGTAGACACATCTTTAGTTGAAATAGAATCGGCTGAGGGATTGCAACGACGAGGCATGATTTTAGCGTTACTAACTAAACTGAAACAAATTTGCAATCACCCTTCCCAGTATTTAAAAGAAAATACATTAGCACAACATAACTCTGGTAAATTGCAATGTCTAGAAGAAATGTTAGATGTGGCGATCGCAGAAGGAGACAGGGCTTTAATCTTCACTCAATTTGCTGAATGGGGTAAATTACTCAAGCCTCATTTAGAAAAGCAATTAGGCAGAGAAGTTTTCTTCTTATATGGCAGCACCAGTAAAAAACAACGCGAGGAAATGGTAGACCGTTTCCAACATGATCCGCAAGGGCCGCCTATTATGATTCTTTCTTTAAAAGCAGGTGGTGTCGGATTAAATTTAACTCGTGCGAATCATGTATTTCACTTTGATAGATGGTGGAATCCGGCAATCGAAAACCAAGCCACAGACCGAGTATTTCGGATTGGTCAAACAAGGAATGTGCAAGTACATAAATTTGTTTGTACTGGCACTTTAGAAGAAAAAATTCACGACATGATTGAAAGTAAAAAGCAGTTAGCGGAACAAGTCGTGAGTGCGGGTGAAGAATGGTTAACAGAATTAGATACAGACCAACTGCGTAACTTACTCATACTCGATCGCAATGCTTTGATTGACGAAGATTCGGAATAGTAAGTAATCATACAAAAATATTTACAGTTAAGAAAAATATAGCGTTTCCAACTCTGGTGTAGTACAAAATTACCCCTCCCCAAGCCTGCCGTTGGAAAGGGGCTACGGTGTACACACAAATACTATCTGCAAGGGTTTCAAGCTTTCTAGAGCATCGATTCAGTAATCAAAAACCCCTCCCCTCTGCTCCTGACAGGTATAGGTTTTTTACCCGAAGGCTAAAACCCTGATGATTACGTGGTCAATATGTAGGATTATTAATCTCATCTTTCTTTGTTGTGTATGAATCCATAATTTTTTACCTAATTCTCAAACAGTGATTCAAGTATTCCAGCGATTGGACAATTGAATGTTTAAGTTTTGAGCGGGTTCAAAACGCCGATTTTTAAGTATGGACTCATGCTCACGTAAAAAACCTACACTTGTGAGGGGAACCCCCCTTCGGGTGACGCTCAAGAGCGTCGCTAACGCAGTTCCGTGACTGTCGGCAAAGCCGACGACACTTGCTTCAACGCTCTTAACCCGCGCAACGCAGTGTCTCCCCAACGGACTGCTCACCGCAACGCACTGGCTCCCCAACCTACATGTGTATCAAATTTTTAGTGAAATGGTATTACGCAGACTCTACAATTTCTTGGCGTTCTTGACGGTTCGATAAACTAAACGTTTTGACGATTTTTGCGTAAGTCCTGAAATATTTAGAATTTGTAGTTGCTAAAATCCGATATATCGCGTTATATTTTTATTTAACGATAGCGATATATCGTGATATATCCAAAACCCCCAGGACTAAATATGTTCAAACAATTTCATCAACGTCATCTCGTACCAGCATGGGCTGGAGAAGCATCTGGCAATCAATTTTTCATGAGTGGGCGACATGGACGCAGAGGTGCGTCTAGTGGTGGTTGGGGAGATAAGCCTCGCACCCGTCGTGGTGACATGAAATTCATTTTGCTTGGGCTTGTATCTGAGCGTCCCCAGCACGGTTATGAACTGATTAAAGAGCTAGAAACTCGTCGAGGAGGCTTTCACCGCCTGAGTCCAGGTTCTGTCTATCCAACACTCCAAATGTTGGAAGAAGGCGGTTATTTGACCAGTGAGCAAGTCGATGGCAAGCGTGTTTACACGATTACAGACAGTGGTAGACAATTATTGAGCAATCGCCACCAGCAGGCTGATTCTAAAAACACTCATGACAGTTTTACCGAAGGCTTGCTTTCGGAATTGATTGAGTTGCGGCGGACTTTAACGGATTTGAATGATGCTGTTACACAAATTGCTCGCAGTGGCAATTTAGAACAAGCAAATCAAGTACGTGAGCTGCTAATTCAGGTAAAGCGTGAGATTTATAAGCTGCTTGCAGAACAGTAAGACAGAGGTTGCACTGAGGTTAACGATATTGCTGGGCTTGAGTTTCATATAAGTAGGCATAACGACTACCCAGTTGTATCAGTTCAGCATGAGTACCACTTTCAATAATTGTGCCGTTTTCCATCACATAAATGCGATCGGCCATTTTGACAGTAGATAAGCGATGGCTAATTAGAATTGCGGCCTGATTTTGGATCAGTTGGCGGAATTTTTCAAACACTTCATATTCCGCTTTTGGATCCATTGCACTAGTAGGTTCATCCAAAACTATTAACTGAGAATCTCTTAAAAATGCTCGCGCCAAAGCTATTTTTTGCCATTGACCAATACTCAGTTCCTCTCCTTGATCAAACAACTTACCTAAAATCGTGTCATAACCTTTAGGTAATTTGGTAATTACATCATCTGCACCAGAACGACGCGCCGCCGCCATAATACTTTCTCGATGCGGTGGCAAGTCAATGTTAGCTAACCAAATATTTTCCTGGGCTGTAAAGTTATATTTAGCATAGTCTTGAAAAATCACACTGATGTCGCGGCGTAATTCAGCGATTTTATAGTCTTGAATATCGATACCATCTATAGTGATCCTACCAGCGGTTGGATCATACAAACGACACAGCAATTTAATTAAAGTCGTTTTTCCAGAGCCATTCTCACCCACTAGTGCCACTACTTCTCCTGGTTTGATGCTCAAGTTAACATTATGAAGTGCTTGGCGGGTTGTAGTGGAGTATTGAAAACTAACATTATGAAACACAATACCTGTTTGCATTGGTCGAGGTATTGGTTTTGGATTTATTGCATCAACCAGTCTGGGTTTGAGGTCAAGAAACTCGTAGACGTTGGCAAGAAATAGATTATCTTCGTAAAGAGCCGAAAAGTTAGCTAATAAACTTTTAATATCGTTTTGTCCGCGTTGCAGTGCTTGGTAATAGAGAACTAAATCTCCCAAACGCAGCACACCGTTGATCGCTTGAAAGATAATAAAGGCATAAACAGCGAAAATCAAAACTCCAGCAATAGCTTCCGCCGCAAAATTAGCTACAAAGCGTTGTGTCAAAATTTTCAGGCTTTCTTGATAAATTTGTCGGCGGATACGGAGATACCAATTACTAAAGTAATGTCCTAGTTCAAATAAGCGAATTTCTTTCGCAAATTGGTCTGATGTCAGCATCCAAGCTAAATAAAAACCTTGTCGTTGCATCGGTGTCCATTTGCGCTGCCAATTAAACATGACACGGCTGTATTTAACTCGCACCAGCATTGCAGGCAACGCCGCCACAAATAAAATCCCCAGAATTCCCCAATGCAGTGTCAGTAACAAACCAATCATTGCTACCAAGGAAATACTATTTTGACCGATTTGTGCTAAACGATTCAGAATTTGCGGTGGTCGGTAAGGTGCTTCTTGTTGTGCGCGTTGTAGGGTATCGTAGTATAAAGGATTTTCGTAGTACTCTAAATCAGCTTCAATAGATTTGCTGTTAATAATTCCTTGCATATAGTCAGTTACCCGTTGAGAATGGGCAGTGGTGACTAGTTCTGTTAAGGAGTTGGCTAAAGTAGTTAATAAAGTAACTCCACCAGCTATAGCAATGAGGATGATGACGTTGCGAAAAGCTACTGTTTTGTCTGCTAGGCTCAAGTTAGCAGCTACTGCATCGATAATTAGTTTCGAGAGATAAATTGAGATTACTGGTAATATACCTTGAATAGTCAGTAAGACGATGCGAGCGATCGTCCAACGGGGACTGCTTTGCCAGACTAAACGCAATGCAGGCAAAAGACGTAGAGTATTTTGCAGTTTATCTCGAATTGTTTTGCCTAGTTGCATATTTGAAATGGCGATCGCATTAAAGAATGTGCAAATGTCAACTCTAATTTCTTAAACTTTGATTGTAACTGGAGATGAGTTTCCCTGAGCAAGGTCATTTTCCACTAACTTCACCAACTCAGGGAGTGCAGCTAAAGAACGTTGCCGCCGTAAACTATAAATCGGCACTTGTTGAACTACACTCGTACATTGTCTAAAATGTTCTCTGAGAAACTCTGGTGCAGTCAGTGCTTGCATTTCCCTAGAATGTCGAACTAATTCTCCAAAGCTTTGTTTTGGTTCTAGAGGAACTATTTCGGGGTGAGTTCCCCCAGCTATAACATAAATTTTTTTCAGAGGTACAGACTGTTGAAAGAAACCGTCTTGTAGTCGATGAACACGCTTCACCGTCTGAGAATTTAGTAAAGGTAAACTATCCGGTACATGACCAAAAGAAGCCGCAGCATCCGGCCATAGCTTAATTTGCGGAAATCCAGGAATTACTAGCGGTTGTTCTCCATCAACTTGAATTGCCAAAACGTCATCTGTCAAAATGCTGTAGCCATGAGCATGAAAACATTCGGCTAAAGTTGACTTACCAAAACCTGAGTCAGCCATAAAAGCAACAGCACTACCATTGATGACTACACTACTAGCATGAAGTACCAGCAAGCCCCTCTGTCTTAGTAGTACACAGATAATTACACCTAGAAGGAAGGTACGAATCATTGCTTCATCAACATCTGGGTTGGGATCAAGCACAATTTCTTTACCTTCATTCACCAATACCATACCTAATTCTGCAATTTTAGCTAATAGGTAGTTACCACCATCACTACGCTTTTGTTGTGGTTCATTGAGCTTACCTAAGCGTATAACTACGTCTGCTGGTTGATCGCTGGGGATTAGTTCAGGTAAGGGTAATTCAGAGTGAATACCTAAGTTATATGCGGTATAAACGTGCATCTAAAATATTACTTGATGACTAGTAAAGAAATATTTTTGTTATCCAAAACTTCAGTTTTATTAACTTTTTGTATTGACAAAGCTTCCACAGTTTGTAATGAAGAAAACCATCAAGGAAAGTATTTCCTCATGTTTTCAAACATATCCATTCAGTTTTAGAGTAGTCCCAAAAAATCTAGATTTTTTGGGACTACTGGAGTTTATCTTAGCTCTGGATGGTATTTGGGTGAATACTAAAAGTACTTAGTACTATTACTATTACACCCGTAACTTGGCTAGGATTATGGTTCAGGAACTAGTACCCCATTTTGGGAACCACTCGCACCAATGATTTCGCCAGGGAAAGTTTGATTTCCTACTTGGAAAGTATCTCTTGCACCTGGTGTACCAAAAGCATTGGTAACGTCTTGAACACTACCGTAGTTGGTTAGTTTGGGAGCGTTGTAAGCTTTTTTCATTTTTTAGATCTCCTGTTTGTTTTGTGTATGTCTTGCTGGACTATATATTGGCTTTGAGATATTCACCAATTAAGTCTAGGTAGGAGCAGGCTCAAGATGCACTGCCCCTAGTCAGACTTATGGTTTGATTTTGGTTATAATTTAGCCAAAGAGCGAGTGTTACAGCTTTCCAAACTGGTACTATTTCGTCATCATTGGTCACCTCTGTTTTAGATACAAGCCTGCGGTAGGATCTGCGTAGCGAGTTTAGATCCACAAATTCTTGAATGTTACTGGCATCACTAGTAATCACTTCATCCACTAGCAGCCGATCAAAATGCAACAACCCGCGTTGAAAGTTTGGTGTCATGTCTGTTTTGCCACCACGCCACTGCACTTGTTGGGGAAGAATACCGTTCAAAGCTCTACGCATAACTAAGCGAGACCATCCCTGATTGAGCTTTTGGTCTGGTGGTAAAGATAGGCAAAATTCAATCAAACGTTTATCCATAAAAGGATGACGCGACTCTAGAGAAAATGCCGCAGCACATTGATCTCCCAGTTCCAGTACCGTGGTAAAAAAGGCAGAAGTGAGGGTACGCCACTGATCTTCTCTGACAGTCACGGCCGGATTTTGGTATTGATCCTGAGATTGTGTCAGAGGATTTATCCCAACTTGTTTTGCTAAGTGAGAGTTAATCAGGAGAGTAACTTGATGTGTATGATGATTGGAACCATGGCGCGATCGCCAAATCTTCAAGATAGATTGCGGAACTAAAGGTTTGAGTCCGTAGGTGACAAACAATTTTCGGCGGGGAATTTGAAAATGCTTGCTGATTTGCAGCGCAGTTTGCACAAAAGTTAGCCATTTTCTCTGCTGTGCCAACTCCTGTAAGTATGCAATGCCATATTGATAAAAAATTGCGGCAACTGAGGTATTAAAGTGTTGAGATACTGCCTTAGCTTCTTTGATAAAAGTCTGCCACTTTCCTTGACGTGCTAACTCAGCAAAATAAACTGCTCCGTGGGATACTGTTGTATCACCATCAAAACCATCTAGGGAAATGCGAATACCTGCTTGCTGGGTGGCACGATTTAATCCCCATACGAGAAAATGACTAGGACCTATTAAGGGTTCATCCATATAGTTAAAATAGTTTTGCCACTCTGATAAGGGGCCTGATTGATCTGCATAGACATCGTGGGGGATAAAACCACCCTGATTCAATACAGCTTTAATATATGGACGTTCGTCGCATTCAGGGACATCTTCAAAAATATTCGAGAAAGTGTGCAGGTTTGCGCCTTTTTCTTGTAACAATATATCTCGTGCTACACAGGCTATTGAAGAAGAATCTAAGCCACCACTTAAATGACAACTTATAGGAAATGCACTGCGTAAGCGACAACGTACTGCTTCAGTAAACACCTCTCGGAAAGCTTCTGCATATTCTGCATCAGAGTTTAGTCTTAACTCTTCACCCACTTCCAAAGACCAGTAGGAATAAGATTGTAATCCGCCTGTATAACTCACTGTCATTGCGTGAGCCGGAGGTAATCGATAGATATTTTTATAGGAAGTAATAGATTTATCTTCTGTAAATGGGTGTAAATAGTTAGCGATCGCTATTTCATTCACCTTTTTCGGCACTTCTGGCAAACATAAAAGAGCTTTAATTTCCGAAGCAAAGCAAAATTTGTGTCCAGGTTGATAGTAATAATATAAGGGTTTGATGCCAAAATGATCTCTGGCACAGAATAATGTCTGCTTGCTCTGATCCCAAATAGCAAAGGCAAAATCACCCAGTAATTTTTTTGGGCATTGTTCACCCCATTTTGCGTAAGCAGCCAGCACTAACTGACTATCAGTGATTTTTTCTGGTGGGTAGTCATCAAAAGATAATGCAGAGATTAGTTCATTTCGGTTATCTATGCGTAGATCTGCTGTGATTACTAACTTGCTAGTGCAATCAACCAGAGGTAATTTCTCTAGCAGTGATTCTGGAGTTGTCCACAGCATTCGATGTCCCAAACCTGTAGATAAACCAGACCATATATCTGCTTTATCTGGCCCACGATGAGCGATCGCATCTATCATCAAAGACAGCTTTTGCCGCTCCACTGGCTGACTATCTAGATTGTAAATGCCAACTATACCACTCATAATCTATGTACCTTAAAAAGATGGCAATGGAGTAAAGCGCGGGAGATCTGGTAGGTAGCCGATTACAACTTGTCCTTGTGTTTCAATCCAAGCATGAGCTTCTAAATTTCCTGCTTCACCTTTAACAACTCCAATACGCAGTTCTGGCAAGTAACCGTAACGAGTCATTAGCACTTGGCAAGTTAAGGCACGAGCTAAACATTTAGCGCCTCCAGGTGTATAGCGTGTGCAAACATTGATTGACCAAACGATTTTGTTCAAAGAAATTGGTTTTAGCTTAGGGTTTGGCTTACTATTTTTATTTATCAGTTTTCTTAAAGTATTGAAGGATAATAACCGCATTCCTAGCCGTACCAATCCCAGCAAAATGAACGTCATCAATAAAATCAGGCGATCGCTGTTGGTGAGTTGCAGTAATTTAAGCAGACGCTTCATTCTTAATTTCTATTAATTCTTTAGCTGCTAAGTCTTCTAGTAAAGCTGAGATATCACGTTTACATACCTCTGCATCTACATCATATTCTGCTAAGATTGTTTCTTGAATTTCTTTTACAGTCTTTGGAGATTGTATAAAATTCCATATACTGGCTCCTACTTGATTCAGCCCATAGTAAGCACCAGATTTGATATCAAGGATTACCACCTCTCCTTGTAATTCTGAACAAATTTGCTCTCTTGAGGCTACTACACTAAAGTTTTCAGATGAACTTAATTTTGTGGACATTCTTCTAGTAGAATCACTTATTTTTAATTGGTTACACTAATATTACGTTATATCATCCTTGTGGAAATTACTGTTGCTTAGAAGTAATATCTTCATCCATTATTTTAATAATGCCTAACTTTATAAAGTAATTGTGAAGTATTATAAAGAATAACAGGAGTTAACTATCTCTAATTGTGTTAATAGTTTTATATTACCCTATTTTACAGCAACTAAACAGCATATTAACAGCGTATTATGGGTATTATATGCATCAATGATTTAGTTAAGTATTCCTAAGTGGTAACAATTTTAGTCTGACCTGAATTATCTATGATAAAAGTTTTTTAGATAAAAATTAATTTACATTTTTGACAAGGAAAGACAAAATTTAATTACAAGTATGCGTAAAGAAGAAGGCATAATTTTAATCTTGTCTGTCAGGTCAAAATATTTCAAATTTCTCTCCTTCAAGTCAATATTCCTTTTGAAGGATATTTAAACTTAACCTTAGAAGTATTTACTATTTAACGAAATTTACTTCGTAGACACTAGAGAAAGCAAAAAAGTTTCCTCAGCAAGAAACAAATTCTTTAACTACCAAAATAATTACTAAAACTGAACAAAATCTTAGGTATCGGGATGACTGGATTCGAACCAGCGGCCCCTTCGTCCCGAACGAAGTGCGCTACCAAGCTGCGCTACATCCCGTCAAAAAGTAGCAATACCCAATTAATATACCACAAATGTGTTGAAAAAGAAAGTAAACATATGAGGTAGAAGGACAAAGAACAAATAACCAATGACGTATGACTATATATATAGATTGCTTGCTAGGATTAAATTTGTATAACTTTCAGTGGTAAAAGCGGATTGTGACAGTAAAACCAGACTGGTTGCGAGTAAAAGCGCCTCAATGGGAGCGCGTTGGTAACGTTAAAGAAATTTTGCGGGATTTAGCACTCAATACGGTTTGTGAGGAAGCGTCCTGTCCGAATATTGGTGAGTGCTTCAATGCGGGTACTGCTACATTTTTGATTATGGGGCCAGCTTGTACCCGTGCTTGTCCTTATTGTGATATTGATTTTGAGAAAAAACCAAAAGCATTAGACCCTACAGAACCCACAAGATTAGCAGAAGCAGTTCGCCGCATGAGGCTGAATCATGTAGTAATTACTTCTGTTAATCGAGATGATTTACCTGATGGTGGTGCTTCCCAGTTTGTGGAGTGCATTGCAGCAGTGCGGAGTGTCTCACCTCACACCACAATTGAGGTATTAATTCCTGATTTATGTGGCAATTGGAATGCTTTGGAAATAATTCTGCAAGCTAGTCCAGAGGTACTCAACCATAATACAGAGACAGTGCCACGCCTTTATCGTCGGGTGCGTCCCCAAGGAAAATACGATCGCACACTCGAATTATTGCAGCGTTCTCGTCAAATAGCACCTTGGGTATACACCAAATCAGGAATCATGGTAGGACTAGGCGAAACCGATAGCGAAATCCGCCAAGTTATGCAAGACTTACGCGCAGTCGATTGTGATATTTTGACAATTGGGCAATATCTTCAACCCAGTCAAAAACACCTGCAAGTCGATACATTTGTTCCCCCAGAACAATTTGCTGCTTGGCAGACATTTGGTGAAGAACTAGGATTTTTACAAGTTGTTTCTTCTCCACTAACAAGAAGTTCATACCACGCTGAACAAGTACGAGAATTAATGGAACGCTACCCTCGAAAAGTGCTGAGTACTGAGTGGTTGTGATTAGTTATTAATTGGTATTGACAGCGGTGCAAGAAACTACCATTGCAATTTTAGGTGCAGGCGCTTGGGGTACAGCTTTAGCAAATCTAGCAGCTGCCAATGGTCATAAGGTAAGGCTATGGTCGCGTCGAGGCACAGAAACGCTCCAAGCAGTTATCCAAGATGCTCAAATAGTGCTATCTGCTATATCAATGAAAGGGGTGAGAGATGTTGCTATGCAAGTACAATCTTGCCCCCTTTGGCCAGAGACAATTTTTGTGACGGCGACAAAAGGCTTAGATCCACAAAGCACTGCTACGCCGTCGCAAATTTGGCAAACAACATTTCCTGATAATGCAGTGGTTGTGTTATCAGGGCCAAATTTATCAGAGGAAATTCAACAATCATTACCAGCTGCAACCGTAGTCGCCAGCAACATCATCACTGCGGCCGAAAAAGTGCAGTTGGTATTTTCTTCACCACGTTTCCGAGTTTATACAAATCCCGACCCTCTAGGTGTGGAATTAGGGGGAACACTCAAGAATGTGATGGCGATCGCAGCTGGTGTATGTGATGGCTTACAATTAGGAACCAACGCCAAAGCTGCTTTAGTCACTCGTGGACTGACAGAAATGGTTCGCATCGGCAATTTTTTAGGTGCGAAAACGGAAACTTTTTATGGTTTGTCAGGTCTGGGAGATTTGTTAGCCACCTGCAATAGTCCTTTGAGTCGTAACTACCAAGTCGGCTACCAGATGGCTTGTGGTAAAACCCTGACAAATATCCTTGCTAATTTACGAGGAACTGCCGAGGGAGTCAACACTTGCCAAGTTTTGATGCAATTAGCCAAGCGACAAAATATTTATATGCCAATTACAGAGCAAGTTTATCGGTTACTTCAAAGTGAAGTTACGCCTCAACAAGCACTTGATGAACTAATGCTGCGAGACATCAAGCCTGAGTATCACTGAGGAAGTCATGTATACTTCAGAACTGGTTGAAGATGAAGCAGCAAGGGGAGATCCAACAATCGCATCTCAACGTTTAACCCTATTGCAATCCTTAACATTCCTGGATTTAACAGAAGAAGCCACATATTTGGCACAGGAATTTTTACAGCAGAGTAACCTACCGGCAAAAGCCTCAAATGATGCTGTGCATATTGCTCTTGCCACGGTTTACGGCTTGAATTATTTGTTAACATGGAACTGTAAGCACATGGCAAATTCCGAGATTCAAAGAAAGCTGTCGCAAATTAGCCTAGAGCTTGGATATCAGCTAAGCTAATAATCATTTAATTTGCTTGTTGAGACCGCAAGGGTGCAGGGGAGCAGAGGAGCCAGTGCGTTGCGGTGAGCAGTCCGTTGGGCGGCTTTGCCGACAGTCACGGAACTGCGTTAGCGACGCTCTTGACACCCGAAGGGAGGGAACCTCCGTTGTAGCAACTGGCGTGAGCAGGGGAGAGGGTTTGAAGTTTTTCCCCAAAATTTCAATTGTGCAACTTGTAAGCACAAAAACTTAGGACTTACGCACACTCTACGAATTCTTGGCGTTCTTGGCGCTTTGGCAGTTCGATAAATTAAGCTTTGTGGCAATTTTTGCGTAAGTCCTAATAGAGAAGATTATTTGTCATAACTTACTCCTGTATTGTCTACTTGCCTGTCTACACTCTGCTTTTGTTTTTACCTTCACAAATTCCTAAAAAATCCTTAGACAAAAAATACTAAATCGTCAGGAAATTACTTTCATAGCCATGTAGATATGACTAACCGATATTAAACATAACTTTACTGAAAGATGTTTATACCAGTTAGAAAAGTAACATTTAATACTTATTAAGTTGAAATGCTGACTAGGTAGCTCAGAAACTAAAGCCTATCTGTAGATTTGAATAGCTATTGGTTCAATCAAATGTTCAGCGGCCGAAAGATTTCAGCATTAATGTTGGAAACACTAGTGCAGTTTTTGAAAAAAAATTGTATTGGAAATCTCTACCGTGTTATTTCATCGTGAATCACGGGAACAATAGCAACAGTTGATTTTGATTAGCTGACCCTTCGGGGAACGCAGTTGCCCAGGGAGATAGGCCCTCCCGCAGCGCTGACTCACCGTAATCTATTGTTACCTGGAGCCATTGAGACGATATGCCAGCAACATCTTTTTATCCGGATGCCGCCTACAATTCCCAAAAGTCCCGCCAGGTTTTAGACCCAGATCTCACGGTTGACGACGGTGATTTGTCGGTCGAAGATCTCCAAGATTTGGAGATAGTTTCTGTTGACCCTGCTAGTTTTGGTGTAAATACTAACCGTCGTAGCACAGATTTAGTACGTCTATATCTTCAGGAAATTGGCCGAGTCCGGTTGTTGGGGCGTGATGAAGAAGTTTCAGAAGCTCAAAAAGTTCAGCGCTACCTACGGATGCGGACAGTACTTGCCAATGCTGCCAAGCAAGGAGATGCTGTCGTTGCACCCTATCTGCGATTAATTGAAGTTCAAGAACGTTTAGCCTCTGAACTTGGCCACCGTCCTTCTTTAGAAAGATGGGCTGCTACTGCTGGTGTGCAAGTATCGGATCTCAAGCCGATTTTGTCAGAAGGCAAACGCCGTTGGGCCGAAATTGCCAAAATCACAGTAGAAGAACTAGAGCAAATTCAGTCCCAAGGACTTCAATCCAAAGAACATATGATCAAGGCGAACCTGCGCCTTGTGGTTTCTGTCGCCAAGAAATATCAAAATCGTGGTTTGGAATTATTGGATTTAGTCCAAGAAGGGACTCTTGGTTTAGAAAGAGCCGTAGAAAAATTTGATCCTACTAAAGGTTACCGCTTTAGCACCTATGCTTATTGGTGGATTCGGCAAGGGATTACAAGAGCGATCGCTACTTCTAGTCGCACAATTCGCCTACCTGTCCATATTACAGAAAAATTAAACAAAATTAAAAAAGCGCAACGCAAAATTGCTCAAGAAAAAGGTCGGACTCCTACCTTAGAAGATTTGGCAATTGAGCTAGAAATGACACCATCTCAAGTTAGAGAAGTGTTGTTAAGAGTGCCTCGTTCTGTTTCTTTAGAAACCAAAGTTGGTAAAGATAAAGATACTGAATTAGGAGAATTGCTGGAAACTGATAGTGTTACTCCCGAAGAAATGTTAATGCGAGAATCTTTACAAAGAGACTTGCAAAATCTACTAGCTGATTTAACTAGCCGCGAACGGGATGTAATTCTGATGCGGTTTGGTTTAGCTGATGGTCATCCTTACTCTTTGGCAGAAATCGGTCGCGCCCTTGATTTATCACGGGAACGGGTACGCCAAATTGAATCTAAAGCTTTGCAAAAGCTACGCCAACCCAAGCGCCGCAATCTCATCCGTGACTATTTAGAGTCTCTGAGTTAGTCAAGCGTTCCTAGTCAAGAGTCAATGGTGAGCCAGTGCGTTGGGGAGACAGCGCTGTGGGCGGCTCTGCCACGCCACTTGCTACAACGCTTGGAACCCCCGCAACGCAGTGGCTCGACTTGAGGTGACTGTCGTCGGGTTTCCCGACTTGAAGCAACTGGCGAACCCGAAGGGTCAATAGCAAACCAAAAATCCTACTATAGATTGTTGACTTTGGACTTACTTATGTTGTGGAAAATTGTTTTGATCGCTGCGGCTAGAATCTTTCTCAAGCTTATAAGCAATCTTTTGCAGCTAGGGAAACTGACTCTTGAGTTTCCTACTTCTCAAGTTAGTTTGAGGATGGCGATCGCTACTCTAGCATTGCCTTAACAGTTTGATTAACAACTTTTGGGCATTTAACAAATATTCTCAATAAGCTGCAATTGTTGCAAATTGCTCACAACATTTGTTATATTCTCAACTAATAGGCTTTGTTGAGAAAAATTAGTATGACAGTCTACACAACTACTTCACTCAAAGCAGAGTTAAATGAAAGAGGCTGGCGTTTAACTCCCCAGCGCGAAGTAATTTTACACATTTTTCAAGAACTTCCGCAAGGTGAACACCTCAGTGCGGAGGATCTTTATCATCGATTAGAAACCGACGGTGAAGGCATCAGTCTCTCAACTATCTATCGAACATTGAAGCTGATGGCACGGATGGGAATTTTGCGGGAATTAGAATTGGGCGAGGGACATAAACATTACGAACTCAACCAGCCCTACCCGCATCACCACCACCATTTGATATGTGTTCGATGCAACACAACTATTGAATTTAAAAATGATTCAATTTTAAAAATTGGTGCAAAAACTGCTCAAAAAGAAGGATTTCATCTGCTCGACTGTCAAATGACAATTCATGCAGTATGCCCCAAGTGCCAACGGGCATTAATGCCACTTTAGCACTAGGGCAAGATAACCAAAGGAAGTTACTCAAATCAAATAATTTGAGCAATCATCTATTTGCAGTTATCGGAGGGAAGTAACCGATTGGGGATTCACATTCACAAACCGAAGCGGATGCTAAAAGCGTCCGCTTCTAATATCACTGAGACTGACACCGTAAAATTCTTGGGCTTGCTTAATTGCTTTTCTTGTATCATCTGCCATGACACCGTTGAGCTTGCCTTTATAAAAGCCCTTGTCTCGGAGCCTTCGTTGAATCTCTAAAACACTAAAGTCGCTCTTAGGTGCATTGTTCACCTTGCTATATAACCTAGCTCTGGTGGTGGGGCCAGCGATGCCACTTGCTGCCAAGTAATTGTCTGATTGGAAGCGACGTACAGCATCGGAAGTGTAAGAACCAAAGTAGCCGTTTGGCTCTCCCTGTAAATATCCAGCTTTGATTAATTGTTCTTGGACAACTCTGACAGCTTCACCGCGATCGCCCATGCGAAGATTGTCTCTATCAGCTGCTCGTCTTGGTGGAGTATCTTCGCCATAACCTATACCTCTTGCTGGCAGTTTACTGAGAGTAGCGGGGCCAACAATCCCATCAACGCTTAATTTATATGCTTCTTGGAAGCGTTTGACAGATTCTTCGGTAATTGGGCCAAAGATACCTGTGGCATTGCCGTAGTAATAACCTGCTATCCGCAAGCGTTCTTGCAGAACCCTAACTTCTTGCCCTTCATCACCTTTCATCAGGTATTGGGAATTGCTGCGCTTGGCAACTTGGGTTGTGGTTTTCTTCGCTGGTGTACTAGCAGCCGCAACTCTAGTCGTTTGGGATGTCCGCACAACCGTTGGTTTTTTGACTTGGCTACTTGCAGATGATTTACGCCAGTTATCTAATTTTTGCAGGGTGCTGGCTCCCACTACACCATCAATTGGTAACCCCGCCGCTTTTTGAAAGCGTCTGACAGCGTCTTCTGTGGGAAAATCATAAACTTGGGTGACAGGAGCTTGATAAAAGCCTGCTTGTTGCAGCTTTTGTTGCAGATTTCTGACAGAAGGGCCTTGATCACCTCTTTCTAGAGCCAAGACACTATTGACACTACTGAGAATAGACAAGGTAAGCGCCAGAGGTAACATATACTTCCAAGCCTTACCCGAAAGCTTCTTCCAGTCTGGTGCAGCGGCTTTGTCTAACAAAGCACTCAGCGATACCAAGTCACTGGATTCACAGTCTTCATAGGCGAAAGCTAGGTGCAAATATGCAAGGTTGTCCATAGTTGATTCCTACACCATTTATTTATCTGGAATGTATTTTTCTTCGATGGCTGCTTCGGCTTGATGTACTAAATTTCTTAAATTTTCTAGTGTCAGTATATCTACATCATCCCATAAACCACGCTGGTGTGCTTCAAGTAATCTTTCAGCAATATCACGCAACGCATGAGGATTATTGTACTGAATAAATCCTGAAACGGTAGTATCAAACAAATAAGATTCTGCTATGCCTTGATACATATGGTCTTCTACGCATTTGGTGGTGGCATCGTAGGCAAATAGAAAATCAACAGTTGCTGACATTTCAAAGGCACCTTTATAACCGTGGCGCATAACTCCGGCAATCCACTTAGGATTAATTACGCGCGAACGATATACCCGCGCAATTTCTTCTCTCAGTTGGCGAATACGTGGATGCGCCGGAATAGAATGATCACCGAAGTAAATTTGCGGATTTTTGCCTTGCAGAGAACGGGCGGCAACAGTTAAGCCACCTTGAAATTGATAATAATCATCAGAATCGAGCAAATCGTGTTCGCGGTTGTCTTGGTTATGCAACACAATTTGCATTTGCTGTAAACGCTGCTGGAATGCTTCTGGTGCAGCAATTCCTGTGAGTTTTCCCTTTTCTGAAGTAGAAAGGGCGCTAGTGTAGGCATAACAACTCCAGTTGATATAGGCACGGGCTAAATCTTGGTCATCAGTCCAATTTTGCGATTCAATTAAACCTTGGAGTCCCGCACCGTAAGCACCTGGTTGGGAGCCAAAAATCCGATAACGCGATCGCGCTGTGGCTGCTTCTTGTGTTAAACCTTGTGCTACCCAATAATCTGTATCTTGCTGAACTTGCATCGCCAAGGGATTTTCTTCTGGAGGTTCATCCAAGGCTGCGACTGCTGTCACTGCTTGCTCAAATAAATCAATCAAATTGGGGAAAGCATCTCGGAAAAATCCAGAAATTCTTAAGGTGACATCCACACGCGGACGACCCAAAATCGACAACGGTAAAATTTCAAAATCTACGACTCGCCGCGCTGCACCATCCCACACAGGTTGCACACCCAATAATGCCAAGGCTTCGGCAATGTCATCACCGCCAGTTCGCATGGTAGCTGTACCCCACAAAGATAGCCCTAGTGTTTTGGGATACTCACCATGCTCCTGTGTATAAGATTCAATTAAGTTTTCGGCTGCTTTTCTGCCAACATCCCAAGCTGTTTCTGTGGGTAAGGCGCGAATATCTACTGAGTAAAAGTTTTTGCCTGTGGGTAAAACTTCTGGTCTGCCGCGTGTAGGTGCGCCGGAAGCACCACTAGGGACGTATCCGCCATCAAGTCCGTGTAATAAATGGGTAATTTCTGCGTGGGTTTGTTGGAGGGAGGGGAGGAGTTTGGAGTTGATCCAGCTAAGTGAAGTGCTGAGTGCTGAGTGCTGAGGAGCCACTGCGTTGGGGAGACAGTGCCGTGGGCGGGTTTCCCGACTTGAGGCAACTGTCGTCGGCTCTGCCGACTTGAAGCAAGTGGCGTTGCTGAGTTGGGAGTGCTGAGTTGGGAGTGCTGAGTTATTAGTTATCAGTTGTTCTACTAGTTCGGCTGCTTGTTGTTCTAGAAGTTCGACGACATCGCCGATGGTGCGGCAGGATTGGAGTTTTACGCAGAGGAGCAACTGCGTTGGGGAGACAGCGCTGTGGGCGGCTTTGCCGACTTGAAGCGACTGTCGTCGGGTTTCCCGACTTAAAGCAAGTGGTGTGTGCAAAGACGCGGAGTGAGAGTTTGAGAGGGTGAAGGGGGTGCTGAAGTTGTCCGTGAGGGGATCTAGGTCGAGTCCCCAATCTTGGGCTAGGGCGCGGGTAATGCCGATGGAATGGCGGTTGGGGATGCGAGCGATCGCAGTTATTAAGTCTCGTAGTTGTGTACCTTGGGGACATTGCCCAAAAATATGTAAGCCGTCGCGGATTTGGGCTTCTTTTAATTCACAAAGATAGCCATCAAGTGAAGGCAAAAGTGAAAAGTCAAAAGTCAAAAGTGAAGAGTCTTGTTGAGGAGCATTTTCTATTTTGGGTTTTAGTCTTAAATCTAGGTGGAGGTTTTCTTTAATGACTAGTTCACGGATGCGATCGCGAATTGCTGGTAATCTCGAAGGGTCTAAACTTTCGGCTTCGTAAAATTCATCAATTAAATTTTCTAACTGTTGCAAAGCACCATAGAGTTCTGCACGAGTCATTGGTGGTGTAAGGTGGTCGATAATCACAGCTTGGGCGCGGCGCTTGGCTTGGGAACCTTCACCAGGATCGTTGACAATAAATGGGTATAGGTGAGGCATTGCCCCCAAAGCGACTTCGGGGTAACAATTGCTGGATAAAGCCAAACTTTTCCCAGGTAGCCATTCGAGGTTGCCATGTTTGCCGACGTGGACAACAGCATCAGCACCAAAGCATTCTCTAACCCAGTAATAAAAAGCTAAATAAGCATGAGTTGGTTCTAAATCCGGGGCGTGATAATTTAAGCTAGGGTCAGTATCATCACCCCGCGCTGGTTGAATACCTATGAAAATGTTGCCAAGTTGAATTCCGGGAATTGGATACTGATGAGAAATTTCTTCACTACTGCTTAATTGCCAGCGTTCATTAATCCCTTGCTTGACTGATTCCGGTAAGGAAGCAAAATATGCTTGATATTCTTCACTAGAAAGACTTTGCTGAACTGGACGCAACTCTCTGGCTTCTGGGTCATTGGTTACACCGTCTGTGAGGCGTTGGATTAACTCGTTGCCATTGGCTGGTAAGTTCTTTACTTCATACCCAGCAAGTTGCATAGCTTTGAGAATTTCTACACAACTAGCTGGTGTATCTAAACCTACACCGTTAGCAAGGCGACCGTCACGGTTGGGGTAGTTAGCCAAAATTAGAACAATGCGCCGTTCTTGGGGTGGTTTAACTCGCAGGCGTACCCAATTAGCGGCAAGTTGGGCGACGAACTCAATGCGATCGCTCACTGGTTCATAAACGACTACATCTGTTTCTATGTCAGAATTGCGCGTTTGCAAAGCTTTGAAGGACACAGCACGGCTAATAATTCGTCCGTCTACTTCCGGTAACGCTACATTCATAGCGATATCACGGGGAGATAACCCTTGGGACTGGGACTCCCACTGCTCAACCGAACCTCCACTGAGAATCACTTGCAACACTGGCACATCCAATTTTTGCCAAAGATCAGTTTGAGGTATTTCTGTGTCCAAACGCGCTAGAGAAAAACTAGTGGTATTCAAAAGTATGGCTATTTGTTCTGCGTTTTTGGGTTGGAAAAATTCGTTCAATTCGTCTTGAACGCTGGGGTCACGTAGCGAAGAAACAAAAACTGGTATTGGTTGTAAGTTTTTCCGGGCTAAGGCTGTACATAAAGAATCAATCACCTTAGTATTTCCCGAGAGATAATGAGCGCGGTAGAACAAAATGCCGACTTTGGGCAGCGAGGAGTGGAGAGTAGGGAATAGAGATTCCACTCCCCACTCGTACAACCCTATACGGGGAACAATTTGCGGTGCTAAGGGATGAAAGGATGTGTCTAAGCAAGTATCAGCGATAAACTTCAAAGCATTAACAAAATTATTAACGCCGCCTTCGCTGAAATATTGCCATACTTGGTTAACAATATCGACACAGACAGTTGATTGAGCGACTAATTCAAGGTCAAGCGCATCATCTCCTGGCATTACAATTAAGGTTGTACCGTTACGTTGTGCAATTTCCTGCACCACTTCTAAACCGTAAGCCCAGTATGCACGTCCGCCTAAAAGACGTAAAATAATTACCTCAGCAAGTTCCAAAACTTGCTCGCTATATGTATCAATACTTATTTGTTGTTGTAACTGCAATAAGTTAGCGACTCTTAGTGCAGGAAAATTGGTCGGTAATTTGGTAACTGCTGCTGCCAAAGTTTGAATGTCAGTATCCGCAGCCGTAATAAATACAAACGGCGCTGGAGTTTGTTCTACAAAAATTAAACCTTCTGACTGATTCCATCCGACTGATTTAGCATTTATTCGATGCATGATCCCGCCTTACCGTCTTAAACTGTTGGTTAGAACACGATTGAAAAACATTTCAGCCTAGCAAAGCCAGCTGCTAAAAGGGAAGTACTTTCTCCAAGACACTGGCTCGTTACCCCCTCTCACCCGACCATTGAAAATGCTTAGTTCACCTGATTTGAGCTTTTCTCAAAATTTGCCTTTAGTTGTATTTAATCAGCTTGGGGAATTGTTACAGCAAATGGCTCAATCTGTGGAAAATTCTGTGCTAATGCTAACAGAAGCCGTGCTGGCAAGAATTCTCATACCTGAAGAATGGCAAGGTCAAAGATTCACATTGGTGGTTTCTGAGCAGTTTAGTGCGCTTTTGCTAGGAACTTTGGCGCAGGGGAGTACGGAAGCAGGACAGACAGGGGAAGAATTTATAACTCCTCACTCAACACTTAACACTCAGCACTCAGCACTCAGCAACGCCACTTGCTTCAAGTCGGCAGAGCCGACGACAGTTGCCTCAAGTCGGGAAACCCGCCCACGGCACTGTCTCCCCAACGCAGTGGCTCCTCAGCACTCAGCACTCAACACTAGCTTGACGTTTAATTCAGAGGCGATCGCCTCCTTTGTTGACAAATTGAAAGATTTGTTTGCTAATGATTCTGATACTCATCAAAATCTGGAATACTATAGTCAAATTCTGCGTCCTAATGATGCTACGCTCCAAAGTCAATTCACGCTGTTGTTATTAGAATATCTTCTTCCACAAAAGAATCAGGAAGTAATAGTAAATCCAAGTGCAAATCAGGCTGGAAGTCTCTGTCAAGCAATCGAAAATGCTCTGCAAAAACAAATCTCTCAAGAGCGACTGTTGCATCAAGTCACAACTCAGATTCGCAAAAGTTTAGATTTGCCAGTAATTATGGCAACAGCGATCGCACAAGTGCGTGATTTTTTGAAATTAGACAGACTAGTAATCTATAAATTTGAAGGGTCAAGGGTCAATACCCAAAACTCAACGTTTAATGAACAAAATTATTCTCAACCCCCAATACAAGACTGGCAAAAGTATGGGGGTTGTATTGTTTATGAAGCTAAAGCTACGGATGCGATTCCTTCTGTGTTAGATTGCCAGGAGACAAATTGCTTTACACGCCATTCTGTTTGTTGGGATAAGTATCGTCAAGGTTTTACTTTAGTTGTCGAGGATGTCGAAAAAACTTATGCTCTAGAAGAGTGTTTATTGAATTTTCTCCGCACTAATCATGTCAGGGCAAAGTTGGCAGCACCAATTATTTTTGAGGAAAAAATCTGGGGTTTATTAATTGCTCATCAGTGTGAAATTCCTCGCCAGTGGCATGAAAATGAAAGAAATTTACTGACTTCTATTGCTGAACAATTAGCGATCGCAATTCATCAATCTGAGTTAATGCGATCGCTAACTCAAGAAAAACAAACTCTCGAACAACGGGTGCTGGAGCGGACAATGGCTTTACGTGATGCCTTACTAGCAGCTGAAGCCGCTAGTCGTTTACGCAATGAGTTTCTCGCCACTATTAGCCATGAATTGCTCACACCATTAACTTATGTTATTGGCATGTCTTCTACATTGTTGCGCTGGCCTATAGGTGAGTTGAGCCAACGACAGCGAGATTATCTGCAAACCATCCATGACAGTGGCGAACATTTATTAGAAATGATTAATGACATCCTTGATTTATCACAAATTGAGGCGGGTAAAACAGTTTTAAATATTAATGAATTTTCTTTAGCAAAAATTGCAGAAAATGCTATTGCAGCATTAAGAGATAAGGCAACTAACCAACAAGTTAATCTTAAATTTGATTTACAGATTGATCCACGGCGCGATCGCTTTAGTGCTGATGCCGAACGCATAGAACAGATACTCTGGAATTTGTTAACCAATGCCATTAAATTCACACCTGAAAGTGGGAGTGTTACCCTGCGAATTTGGGTAGAAGATAATACCGCTATTTTTCAAGTTGAAGATACGGGAATTGGCATTTCTGAAGAGCAATTACCATTAATGTTTGAGAAATTTCAGCAACTCGATACACCTTATCGTCGCCGTTATGAAGGTACGGGACTTGGTTTGGCTTTAACGAAACAACTTGTAGAACTGCATCGTGGTCGAATTGAAGTAGAATCCACAGTGGGTATCGGCTCTATTTTTACTGTCTGGATACCTGCTCAGTCAAGTTAATGCTGAGTGCCAAGAAGCAGGGGAGAATAAATTTTGACTATGGACTAATGACTATTGACAAATGACAAATGACCACTTAATTAATACCTTAAAAACCGGACTGATTGTATCTTGCCAAGCGCCTGTCGATTCACCTCTGCATGATCCAACAATTATGGCTGCAATGGCACAGGCTGCTGTTAATAATGGCTCTGTTGGTGTACGCATAGATACACCAATACATATCAGTGCCGTAAGGGAACGAGTGAAAGTTCCGATTATTGGTTTATGGAAGCAAGTCATTCCTAAATATGATGTATACATTACACCTCAGTTTCACCATGCTGCTGCTGTTGCTCAAGCTGGAGCAGATATAATTGCGATCGATGCAACGACAAGGCATCGTCCGGGTGGTGAAATAGTAGTAGATATAATCACCCGCATTCATCAGGAATTAGGGAACCCAGTCATTGCTGATGTAGATACAATTGAGGCAGCAAAAGCAGCCGTCGCCGCAGGTGCAGATATTGTGGCAACAACTCTTTATGGCTATACAGCTAAAACTAATAATGATTCTCCGCCTAATTGGGAACTTCTGACGCAAATGGTAGAGGAGTTAAAAGTTCCTGTAATTTGTGAAGGAGGTATTTCTTCGCCGCAAATGGCACGTCATGCTTTAGATTTAGGTGCTTATGCTGTCGTCGTTGGGACTGCCATCACCAGGATTGATTTGCAAGTGAAGAATTATCAACGAGCCATGCAAAACTTAGGATAATGTTGAATACTATTTCACGGAATTCCTGATACAAATTCCTTTGCCTGCTCTTGCTACTCTAGGGCAGGTTTATTTCCAAAAATCAAGCTTATTATGATGGTCTGCTTAATACCAATAGAACTTACGCATGAAAACGAAAAACTAAGGGTTTGGGCAAGGGTGTGTGGGTGTAGGTGTATAAGTCTTCAAAACCCTTACACCCTATACCCTTTCACCCTTACAACGCCAGTCGCCTCAAGTCGGGAAACCCGCCCACGGCGCTGGCTCCCCAGTTTTAACAGACAATCGAGGTGCGTAAGTCCTGACCAATTTTCTTTAAAGGTGAAACAGACCTTTTTGTAGAGACGTAGCAATGCTACGTCTCTACAGGATTTTTATGTATCGTGATTAACGTGGCAAGAAAATTAAAACTATAGCAATCCTAATTCAATTCTGAATTCTGGTTTCTGACTCCAGAATTCTTTTTTAATATCCTGCTTGCTTGTCTACGACATTGCGTAAAGGCTGACCAGTTTGGTAGCGATTGAAGTTATCAAGAAATAACTCAATTGAACGTTGTTTAACTTTTGGGGAATGACCAGAACAGTGAGGAGTAATCAAGAGATTCGGAACCGTCCACAAAGGACTGTCTGATGGTAGAGGTTCTTTCACTACTGTATCTAAAGCAGCACCAGCAATCCAACCTTCTGTGAGTGCTTTGATTAATGCTTGTTCATCAACTACAGCACCACGAGCAATATTAATTAAATAAGCATGAGGAGAAAGCGATCGCAATACTGTCTCGTCAATCAAACCTTGAGTTTCTGATGTGAGCGGTGTAGCAACTACTAAATAGTCTACTTCCGATAGAAGCGATCGCCATTCATCTACACCTACAACTAGGTCAAAATTTGGTAGTGCTTGCGGGTGACGGCGAGTACCAATAATTTTCATTTCAAAAGCTTTAGCACGGGAAGCGATCGCTTGACCAATACCACCAGCACCGATAATTAATAAAGTGGCATCCGTTAATTCTTGGATCGGAAAACCTCTTTTCCACTGACGTTCAGCTTGTGAGGCTTGCAACTCAGCCAAATGTTTGGTATGGGAGAGTATATAAGTTAAGACAAATTCTGCAATGGGAATTGCATGAACTCCCGCACCATTTGTGAGGATAAGGTCACGTTCCAAATAAGCCGGAGTCAAAATATGATTTACCCCTGCATTCGGCGCATGATGCCAACGTAAAGCCGGTGCTGCTGCTAACACTTGATGCAAAATATGGCTTTTCAGAAAAAACCAACTTAAATAAACCTCTGCACCAGTGCCATCATTATCAAGATTGCCATTACTATCAACCAAGACAACCTTAGTATCCGCTGGTAGATGTGGCTCAATTTCGGCAGCGATTTCGATAGGCAAAATGACTTTCATATTAAGTTACCTTGAGACGGGTGTAAGGAGGTAAGGGTTTACGGGTGTAAGGGTTTTGCTCGTCTACATCCTCACAGCCCTACACACCTTGTCCCAATTCTTGATTTTTCGTATCACTGCGTCAGTCCTGAATTAATAACTACCCAACTGCAATAACTGCTTATGTGCATAGCTACCTTCTCGATTCATTACTTGGTCTAGAATCGTTTCTCTGATGCTAACAAATGCTTCATTACCCCTATCTCTGGGACGTGAAAGATTCACAGGCAAATCTAGAGCTATTCTGCCGTCTTCAATCACAATCACGCGGTCTGCCAAGGCTACAGCTTCTTCGACATCGTGAGTCACTAAAAATGCTGTAAACTGCTGTTCTTGCCACAATTTTTCAATCAATCGTTGCATATCAATCCGAGTCAGAGCATCTAATGCTCCTAAAGGCTCGTCTAATAAAAGTAAGCGGGGTTGGCACACTAATGCTCTGGCTAACGATACCCTTTGTCTTTGTCCACCAGAGAGTATAGATGGCCATTCTTCGCCTCTATCTTGCAATCCAACTTGTTCTAACGCCCACTGCGCCCTTTCACGCCAATTCTCTTGCAATCCCAGCCCTACGTTTTGAATGACGCGTTTCCATTCCAGCAATCGCGGATCTTGGAACATAACTCGGACAGAACTACTCAACTTACGCAATGGTTCGCCATCTAAGAGGATTCCGCCGGCACTTGGTTTTTCTAAACCTGACACCAGGCGTAATAAAGTACTTTTACCACAACCACTACGCCCAACAATGGCAACAAATTCTCCTGGTGATACCTCTAAATTAACTGAATTTAAAACAGTTTTTCTGCCAAAAGCTTTTGTTAAATCCAAAATACTTAGTTGTGTTCCTTGTGGATGAAAACTCATAAAATCTCCTGAGAAAATTGTCATTTTTTGTTAGGTTTATCCAGCAACTTATGCATTTTGATAATTAGGATGCCAAGCCAACCATTTTCTTTCTAAAAATCTGGCAGTTGAATCTGCTAATTTGCCCAACAAAGCATAAATAAAAATGCTCAACACTACAACATCAGTTTGCATAAATTCACGAGCATTCATAGCCATATATCCTAAACCGGAATCAGCGGCAATTGTTTCAGCAACAATCAGTGTCAACCACATAATTCCTAAAGAAAACCGGACACCTACTAAAATCGAAGATAATGCTCCAGGTAAAATAATTTGCCACAAAAGCTGTGCTGGTTTTAATCCATACACTCTGCCCATCTCAATCAAGCCTGGGTCAACGCTACGAATTCCATGAAATGTATTGAGATAAAGAGGGAAAAATACCCCCATAGATACGAGAAATAATCTCGCTTGATCGCCAATTCCAAACCATAAAATTACTAGAGGAATTAATGCCAAATTAGGAATTGTCCGCAGCATTTGCAATGAACTATCTAAGAGTTTTTCTGCAACTGGGAAAATCCCATTCAGTAAACCCAAACTAAAACCAATACTGCCACCAACTAAAAAACCAGAGATGGCACGTCCAGCGCTGATGCCTATATGTTGAAATAATTCTCCGGTTGAAGCTAATTTAAATGCTGTAATTACTACACCACTAGGCGCAGGTAAAATTCTGGTTGAAAGTAAACCAATTCTTGATGACAATTCCCAAAGTACTACTACACCAATTGGTACAATCCAAGGAACTATTTTTTGGATTTGCTGATTTTGAAGTAACTCATTCAGCGAGATGCTGTAATTCTTGATGTTTTTTAAGGTAATGGTCATGAGGCACTCGTTAGTTGTTTTGCAAATTTTTCACTGGCGATCGCTTCACCAAAAGCACTTACGATTGGTTGTGTTGGTGGTGTAGATTCACTCTGCAAAGGCAGGTGAGGAAATAATAATTCTGCGGTACGATAAGCTTCTTCTAGATGGGGATATCCAGAGAAGATGAAGGTTTCTATACCTAGTTGCTGATATTCCAACATCCTGGCGGCAACGGTATCAGGATCGCCAACTAAAGCAGTACCAGCACCACCGCGCACTAAACCAATTCCTGCCCAGAGGTTGGGGCTAATTTCTAAGGTTTCTCGACTGCCGTTGTGTAGCCCAGTCATACGTCGTTGCCCTTCGGAATCGGAACTGGCGAAGGCTTTTTGAGCTTGAGCGATCGCATCCTCATCGACATATTTAATTAACTCGTTGGCTGCATCCCAAGCGGCAGATTCGGTTTCGCGCACAATCACATGCAAGCGAATGCCAAAACGCACTGTTCTACCTTGTTCAGCAGCTAGTTGCCTGACTTCAGCAATCTTTTGGGCTACTTGTTCGGGTGGTTCTCCCCAAGTTAAGTAAGCATCAATGTGTTTGGCTGCAACTCGCTTCGCCGCCGCTGATGAACCGCCAAACCACAGTGGTGGATAGGGTTTTTGGATTGGTGGGAATAACAGCTTCCCGCCTCGAATATCGAGATATTTGCCTTGGAAATCAACTGTCTCCCCACTCATAATTCCCCGCCAGACTGTGAGGAATTCATCAGTTAAGTCATAGCGATCGTCATGACTCAGATGCAAGCCATCCCCTGCTAATTGCTTTGGTTCTCCACCTGTGACGACATTGATTAGCAATCTCCCATTTGACATTCGATCAAATGTTGCTGCCATACGTGCAGCAACGCTGGGTGAACTAATTCCAGGACGAATTGCTACTAGGAACTTCATCCGCTTGGTGACAGGTATAAGCGAGGCGGCAGTTATCCAAGCATCTTCACAAAAAGGCCCTGTGGGTAATAAAGCACCTGTATATCCCAAGTTATCTACAGCTTGAGCAATTTGCTGTAAATATTCTGGAGTCGCATCACGTCCTCCAAGTTGTGTTCCTAAATAGTGTCCGTCACGAGCCGTAGGGATAAACCAAAGAATTTGCATTGTTAAGCTAACTTAATAAACTACGGTTTTTCGGTAGAGTTACCGTATTTAATAGTGATGATTGTACCGTAAATTATGGAAAAAGCAAGTCCCAATTTTACAACTTGAGATATAGGGACTAGAGAAGAAAGCGTTTGGTTGCGGGTTTTCGCCATAATTGACACCAATTCACGAAAAGTCTGATACAGATGGAAACCCTAAGAGCTTTGCTGCATCTAAGTTTTTTAATTGCGAATTGCGTTAGCGAGTCCGCGAGCGTCATTGCGAATTGTGAATTGGTATGACTGTCTTGCTGTTTTAGAAACTAAAGCTAGTCCGCAGCGCACCTACCCAAATTGCATCATTAGCATCATTATGTTCTGGGTTTGTAATTACATAAAAAGTCGGTGTAACTCTAATATTGTCATTAACTCGGAATGTATAAAAAGCTTCCAAGTGTAAAGCAGTATCAGGATCTTCTCGACGTGGTGCGCCTGGTCTACTTCTGTAGTCATTACTGGTAACTTTCGGCGGTACACCAACGATAAATCCACCCACATTACCTTCTGTAAATAAGTCTGGAAAAGCAAAGGTGAGTGCGCCATTAACTATCGTTGCATCATTATCAGGGCCACTTTCTTGATGAGCTAGTGTATAACCAAACCAACCACCTAAAACAAAGCGACGACTTGCTCTCCAGTTAAATTGCAGCCCAAAATTCTCGCTTGTGGTGGAGTTCTGTTCAAAAGGGTTTCTAGCGAAAGCACTACCTGTACCACCAGTGAGATTAAAACCAGATCTAGTCCCGAAGTATTTATGGGCGTAAGCAAGACCAACATCTAACTGACGACTGGGCGATAAGGTCAGTTGAGAAAATATAATGCTATTTGCATCGGCAAATCCGGTTCCATCACCAGTTGGTCTACTAGACTGATTGTTATCAGCTGTGTAGCCTAAGCTCAATTGCACTTGATTGCTAAACTTGTATCCTAAAGCTGCACCTGCACCGTCAAAACCTGGTCTGTAAACAGTCGGGTTG
Organism: Nostoc sp. CHAB 5844; assembly: GCF_020829595.1. Classification (GTDB taxonomy): domain Bacteria; phylum Cyanobacteriota; class Cyanobacteriia; order Cyanobacteriales; family Nostocaceae; genus Nostoc_B. Next base: position 71,662 of record NZ_JAIVFW010000019.1, on the reverse strand, counting down.
AATGTGGCAAATCGAGAAACAGCGCCACTTAGACCGCCAATAGACGAGTTTAAAGTAGGCGCATAAACAGCTGGTTGCAATGCTCTAGGCCCTACCCAAATAGTGGCGTTTTTACCAAGAGGAAAACGGTATACTAACTGGCTAAGAAATACCCCGTCCTCACCACCACTATCAAACGTAAACCGGGTCATGTGAGTACCGGTACTGTTTGCCAAGTTAGGAATATTGTTGTTGGATAAAATGGTTGAGAGTTGGTCTTTACCTGTGAAGCTGGTTTGTAAGATTAATCGGGAGCGATAAGCAAAAAAAGTTTGATTGTCATCTTTTGTATCATTTGCTGCTGTGTTGTTGGCACGATCGCCAAAGGTGTCAGCCACGACAAATACTGCATCGCCCAGTAGTTTGGTGGTGGTGGAAAACTGATTAGCTTCTACCGCAGCAGTACGCGCTTCTAAGCTGTCTATTCTTCCACGTAATTCTTGTAGTTCTGGGGCAAATTCGGCTTGCAGCTTTTGCAGAGTCGCTAAATCTTCTTTTTTCACTAAATCAGTAGTATTAGAAGCAATTAACTCACTTAGACGTTCAAGTGCTGCATTTAACCCAGCTGCAAATTCATAGCGTGTTAAAGCGCGGTTCCCTTTGAATGTACCATCTGGATAGCCAGCGATCGCACCATAACGCTCAACCAGAGACTGCAAAGCTTGAAATGCCCAATCTGTAGGTCTAATATCTGATAGTTGTGAGACTGATGTCACTTGTCCTGTCATTTCGGTTGGCGAATTAGCAGCTTCTTGGTTTTGATTTATTTCTACTGGTGAAATTGTTTCACTTTGAGTGCTTTGCGGAATTATCGCCTTTGGTACAGTTTCCTGTTTTGGTGCTAATACAACACCTGCATTTGCTATTGATGATAAAAATAAAAATCCATAAAAAACAGTAGGGATAACTAGCAAATAGTTCCACAAAAATTTAGACATGGGTTGTTTCTCGTACAATCTGGATTTATGTTCTGGCAAAAGGTAATAAAACCTTATGGAAGAGCAAATATTGGTATATATCATTCCTGGAAAAGATAATTTCCAGGTTGCTTATTTGAAATATTTAATTGTTAGTTATCAACTTCTTTTCTTAAATTGAAAACAGATTTTTGAAAGCTACTATCGTTGATTAGCAAAAGCTATCATTTTGAAAGCTTATATTTAACTTCATGCAATACAAATCTTTTAATTTGGTGCAACTTTCAACAATATTCTGATTAATTTATATAATCCAATTAATCAGAATATTGTTGATGCTAATTTTTTCATATTTTATAGTGTATTTGTCAACCCAAATCTTGAAAAAAATGTTCAGATTTTCTGACAAATAAATGATAGTTTGAAATACTCGCAAATTTTTTTAGTGAAAATTTTCAACTAGCATAATCAAGCTTATAACTCTAATGATATTATCTCGAAATATCTAGTTACTAGTGATTTTCACTAACTCAGCTATTCGACAAGTAAGATTCGCCCTGATATAGAAATAGCCCTAATTATGGTCTATCGTTAATCTTAGATGCATAAACAACGGTAAATCTATCGACTTTACGTTGTTTAAGATCACTCTTGTGATAGTTGCATAAACTAATGTAAAAAGCAAGCCCTTTTTATAGACATAAAACTTACTTCATATAACGTTACTTTGAAATTTATTAGGAGACTTGCTTTTTTTGGGAAACCATGAGAGACTTCGTTATGGTTAAAATACGGTAAATCGGTCAAGATACCGTATTAAAAGTTCAGGGCGAATCTGCTGGCAATCAGCCACAAAAACTTACCAAATGAGGTGGTTAGTAAGCAGTTAGCAAAGGGAAAAATTTTCTCCGGTGTGCAGCTATCGATGGGGAGAGAAAGTTAATGTTGAAGACGTTAGCAAACAATTTTGCACTCAACTTAGAGGCAGATGTACTTGTAATTGGAGGTGGCCCAGCAGGTACTTGGGCTGCCTGGAGTGCTGCGTCTGGTGGTGCTAGGGTAGTGCTTGTAGATAAAGGCTACTGTGGCACATCTGGATGTGCGGCTGCATCTGGTAATGGAGTGTGGTATGTACCACCCGAACCAGAAGCGCGAGAAACTGCAATAGCGAGTCGAGAATCATTAGGGGGATTCTTAGCCAACCGCCATTGGATGGCTCGTGTTTTGGATCAGACTTTTGCCAACGTCAACTTATTAGCTGAGTGGGGTTATCCCTTTCCTACTGATGATGAAGGTAAACCGTATCGGCGATCGCTTCAAGGCCCAGAATACATGCGGCTAATGCGGCGGCAAATTAAACGCGCTGGAGTCCAAATATTAGACCACAGCCCCGCCTTAGAACTGCTAGTAGACGAAGAAGGCAAAGTTGCAGGTGCGACTGGTATCAACCGTCAGACAAGTGAAAAATGGAGAGTGCTATCAGGAGCTACCATCATTGCCACCGGTGGTTGTGCATTCTTGAGCAAAGCGTTAGGGTGCAACATCCTAACTGGGGATGGATACTTGATGGCAGCAGAAGCAGGTGCCGAAATGTCGGGTATGGAGTTCTCCAACGCTTACGGCATCTCTCCTGCCTTTTCCTCAGTTACCAAAACCCTCTTCTACAACTGGGCAACCTTCACCTACGAAGATGGCACACCTATTCCCGGAGCAGGTTCTCAACGCGGACGCTCTGTAATTGCCGAAACCTTGCTGCAACAGCCAGTTTATGCCATTTTAGATAAAGCTTCTGAAGATATGCGGGCATCGATGCGTTTAGCGCAGCCCAACTTCTTTTTACCTTTTGACCGGGCGCGGATTGATCCATTTACCCAACGTTTCCGTATTACCCTACGCTTAGAAGGTACAGTACGCGGTACAGGTGGGATTCGGATTATTGATGATACTTGCGCGGCCTCTGTACCAGGACTTTATGCAGCTGGTGATGCCGCTACCCGCGAACTAATTTGTGGCGGTTTCACAGGTGGCGGTAGCCATAATGCAGCTTGGGCTATTTCCTCTGGTTATTGGGCGGGTCATTCTGCTGCCAAGTATGGCTTAAATTTAGGACAGCAAGCACATCAACGTCGGGTTCGAGGTGTAGGTGAAGCAGTATTGCAGCCAAAAATGGAAAACGCCTTTAGCCCAAACATCAACGAATTCATCCAAGCAGTACAAACCGAAGTCTTCCCCTACAATCGCAATTATTTCCGCACAGAAAAAGGCTTATCGGAATCTCTTTCTCGTTTAAATAGCCTGTGGCAAATCATCCGCGATACCCAAATCGAAGACAACCAACTCATCCAGGCGCGAGAAGCCGCCGCAATGGTAGCCACAGCGCGATGGATGTACAGCAGTGCCTTGGAACGCAAAGAAACACGCGGAATGCACAAACACCAAGACTATCCCCAACAGGATGCTAATCAACAACATTACCTAATTAGCGGTGGTTTAGATCAAGTTTGGGTAAAAACTGAACCACTCAGCAGCGCCGATAAATCTTTATTAAAAACAGGAGTAGCGGCGTGATTGAGTTAGTCAGCGAGTCACGCTGCATTGGGTGTAATCTCTGCGTTAACGTTTGCCCTACTAACGTATTTGCTCCTGTACCTGATGCACCGCCAACAATTGCACGTCAAAGTGATTGCCAAACCTGTTTTATGTGCGAATTGTATTGTCCCGTTGACGCTCTTTATGTAGCACCAGAAACGGAGCTACAAACCTCAGTCAACGAGGCAGAATTGGCAGCAACCGGATTACTTGGCAGCTACCGTAAAAATATCGGTTGGGGGAAACAACAAACTTCCACTGCAAAAACTGATCAAACATTTCAAATCTTAAAACAGATGAAATGAGGAGAACACTCAACGAACCTCAGTTCTGATTCCTCAATTTTTATTTCACAACGGAGAAATACAGATATGCTGTCGTTTGCAGTAGGAACTGGTTCTGTCAGTCAAACAAGATTATCAACTGTAGTTGTTTGCTTCCTGCTGCTACTAACAACAGCGTGTAATCAAGGTAGTAGCAATTCTAGAGTCCAAGCTGAAAATATCAGCGCTACTATACCTTCTACCCTACGCATAGGCTATGTAGGTAGTGCAGAGCCTACAGGGCCACTGGGTTGGGCAAAGAAAAAGGGAATCTTAGAGAGTGAATTGCAAAAATCTGGAATTCAAAACATTACCTTTGCCAGATTTAGTAATGGGCCTGATCTCAATGAATCTCTTGTTGCAGGACAGATAGATGTTGGTTTTTTAGGCGATACACCAGCCATAGTTCTGAGAGCCAGAGGTATTAATACTAGGTTGTTGCGGATTACTCAATTTAATAACACCGCTTGGCTAGTAACGAAAAAAAATGGCCCACGTTCTTTAACTCAACTCAAAGGTGAGAAAATAGCTACCCAAAAAGGTTCATATATGCACCGTTACGTATTGGGTCTATTAGATCAGACTAAACTTACCAAAGATGTCAAAGTAGTCCATTTAATGAGTACTGAGGCAAAGTCCGCTTTAGAACGTGGTGACATTGCCGCTTATGCAACTTCCAGCGATATGGGGCCTTTTCTCAAATCTCAAGGCTTTCCGGTGATTGATTCATCAGCAGATCACAATGGTTTGTCAGGGACATCATTAGTTGTCGCAACCGAAAAGTTTCTGGCTAAACAGCCTGATTTTCCACAGAAGCTAAATACACTCCTCACAAAATCTGTCAAAGATTTAAAAGCTAACTCCGAAGAATATTACAAGTATCACGCCCAAACTAGTAAATATCCAGTCGAGATCATCAAAACATCGTACCCACTAAATCAAATTCCCGAACAACCTTTTCCATCTGAAGGTGTCAAACTCTTAGAAGGTACTAAAAAGTTTCTTGTCTCACAACATTTAGCGCAGTCTGACTTTCCATTAACAGATTGGATGGTTAAAGAATCACAGTGACAAAACTCTATGTTGTTCTCCTCTTTCTACTTTTAAAAAAAAGTATTGTTATCCTCGCCATTCACTGAAAATATCAAACCGGGATTCTTACTATGACCATTTCACTAGAACGCCCGCAAAAATCTAAATCGGCTCAGATTCGGGAAAAATTGGGTTATCCCATTATTGATACTGATGTCCATACACAAGAATTTCCACCTGCTTTTTTAGACTATTTAGAGCAAGTTGCTGGAAGGGAAATTGTAGAACGATTTCAAAATCATTTACCTGGCGCATCTCGTTCTAAATGGTTTAAACAATCTTGGGAAGAACGCCGCGCCTATCGCACCGCGCGTCCTCCGTTCTGGACTCGTCCTACCAATGATGCGCTGAACTTAGCAACCATCAGCTTGCCGAAGTTATTACACGATCGCTTGCAAGAAGCAGGTACAGACTTCGCTGTGGTGTATCCTAACTTGGCAACTATGGCCCCGCACATCGGTAACGAAGAAATGCGACTGGCTGTTTGTCGGGCTGTAAATACCTACCACGCAGACATTTTCCGTCCTTATTCTGACCGTTTAACCCCGATCGCCGCTATCCCGATGAACACGCCCGAAGAGGCGATCGCAGAATTAGAATATGCGGTAAAAGTACTAGGATTAAAAGCAATTCAAATCCCCGGACACGTCCGCCGTCCGATTCCCGCCTTTGAGAAGTATGGCGAAGAAGTTGCTAACGAAGCTATCTGGATTGATACCTATGGCTTAGATAGTAAGTACGATTACGACCCCTTCTGGGCGAAGTGCGTGGAATTAAAAGTTGTCCCCACTACTCACTCTAGTGGTATGGGTTGGATGCCGCGTCGCTCTATATCTAACTATCAATACAACCATATCGGTCACTTTGCTTCCGCAGGCGAAGCACTTTGTAAAGCCCTGTTCTTTGGTGGTGTGACTCATCGCTTCCCGACTTTAAAATTTGCTTTTTTAGAAGGTGGTTCGGCTTGGGGCGCTAGTTTGTATACCGATTTGATTTGGCACTGGGATACCCGCAACAAAGACCATATGCTGGAAGTGAATAACCCTGCCAACGTCAACCGTGAAGAATTGTTAGAGTACTACGCCCGCTACGGTGGCGAACTTGTACATGAGCGTTTGGATGGATTGGGTAGTGGTTTAGGTTTCCATGCTGATTTGGTAGCACCTCATGATCCTGGTGAACTTGATGAGTTTGCTTTAGCAGGAGTGAAAAAACCAGAAGATATCCGCGATCGCTTCTTAAATTGCTTCTACTTCGGTACAGAATCAGATGATACCCGTGTTGCCCATGCTTTTAACCGCAAAGCTAATCCCTATGGCGATCGCATCAAAGCTTTCTTAGGTTCTGATTCTGGTCACTGGGATGTGCCTGATATCACTGCGGTTGGTGCTAATGCTTATTCTTTTGTAGAACGCGGCATTCTCAGCGAAGAAGATTTGCGTTACTTCTTGTCTATTCATCCGTTGGAGTTGTACACCAGCCTCAACCGCGATTTCTTCAAAGGTACAGCAATTGAAACAGAAGCCGAGGAATATTTAGCAAGTAAAAAAGTCTGAAGTCTGAAGTCTGAAGTCTGAAATGAAGATTTAACCTCACCCCCAACCCCTCTCCGACGCGGAGAGGGGAGCCAACACATAAATTTCTCGTTACTCCTCCCTCGCCTTTTAGGAGAGGTATCGAAGATAAAAAAAATTAACCACAGATGAACGTAGATAAATCATACCTCCTGCCCTCTGCCTCCTGATTAAATTAGGGTGAACCATCATGACAATTGCCTTAGAACGTCCGCAAAAATCTAAGTCGGCTCAGATTCGGGAAAAGCTGGGTTATCCCATCATTGATACTGATGTCCATACCCAGGAATTTGAACCAGCGGTTTTAGATTATTTAGAGCAAGTTGGTGGAAGTGCGATCGCGGAACGATTTAAAGAACATTTACCAGGGGCTTCCCGGTTTAAGTGGTACAAGCAAACTTGGGAAGAACGTTTTGCTTATCGCACTAATCGTCCTAACTGGTGGGGTCGTCCTACCAAAAATACTTTGAATTTAGCTACTATCAGCTTGCCAAAGTTGTTGCATGAACGGTTGCAAGAATCAGGTACAGATTTTGCCGTTGTGTATCCTAACTTGGCGACGATGGCTCCGAACATTGGCAACGAAGAAATGCGTCGGGCTGTATGTCGGGCAATTAATATTTACCACGCTGATATTTTTCGTCCTTACGCTGACCGCTTAACTCCAATTGCTGCTATCCCGATGCACACACCTCAAGAAGCAATTGAGGAATTGGAATACGCGGTAAACGTTTTGGGGCTAAAAACCATCCAAATCCCTGGTTACGTGCGTCGTCCAATTCCCGCCTTTGAGAAGTATGGCCCGGAAGTAGCTAATGAAGTGGTGTGGATTGATAACTTTGGTTTGGATAGTGAGTATGATTACGATCCATTCTGGGCGAAGTGCGTTGAGTTGAAGGTTGTACCGACTACTCACGCTTCCAGCCAAGGTTGGACAACTCAACGCTCAGTTACCAACGCTCAGTATAACCACATCAACCACTTTGCGATCGCTGCCGAAGCATTGTGCAAATCTCTATTCTTTGGTGGTGTAACTCGCCGCTTCCCCACCTTGAAATTTGCTTTTATGGAAGGCGGTTCGGCTTGGGGTGCTAGTTTATATGCTGATATTATTTGGCATTGGGAAACCCGTAACAAACACCATTTATTGACAAGTAACGACCCCAAACTCGTAGATAAAGAAGCACTCACAGAATACTATGCTCGTTATGGTGGCGAATTAGTGCATGGTCGTTTGGATCAAATTGGCGATGGTTTAGGATTTCACCATCATCTATTAGCTCCCGAAGATCCAGGCGAACTAGATGAATTTGCGCTGGCTGGGATTGAGAAACCAGAGGATGTGCGCGCTCGCTTCTTAAATCACTTCTACTTCGGTACAGAATCGGATGATACCCGTGTATCACAAGCCTTTAACCGTGCTGCCTTACCTTTTGGCGATCGCGTCAAAGCTTTCTTAGGTTCCGATGCTGGTCACTGGGATGTGCCAGATATTACTTCTGTTGCTGCCAACGCTTATTCAATGGTAGAACACGAAATCATCACCGCAGAAGATTTACGTTATTTCCTTTCCATCCATCCGTTAGAGTTATACACCAGCCTCAACCGCAACTTCTTCAAAGGTACAGCTGTTGAAAAAGATGCAGAAAAATATTTGGAAAAATCTGAAGTATAAATTATGAAGTCTGAAGCATAAAAATTTCCCACTTCATACTTCAGACTTCATACTTCAATACAGTTGTCTACTCGTTAACTCATAGGGTGGACATGATTAAATGTCCACCTTACTTTCCTAAATTTCAAGGAAACTGAATAATGGTACAGGCATTGAAAACCCTTCCTAATTATGACCCAACCTTATTTGAAGGTGCTGCGGAAGGTTACGCTCAGTACAGAACTAAATATCCACCTGCTCTATTTAATAAACTAACAGAAATATTTAATCTTAATGGACAAGGACGACTCTTAGACTTAGGTTGCGGGCCGGGATTAATTGCTATTCCTTTACGAACTCAATTTGAGGAAGTAGTTGCTGTAGATCCCGCTTTTGAGATGTTGCAAGAAGCGCAACACCAAGCTGCTGCTGTAGGAGCAAATAATATTACTTGGCTAGAACAAGGCGCAGAACTCATAGACTCTAGTTTAGGGATATTTAAATTAGTTACCATCGGTAGAGCATTCCACTGGATGGAGCGAGAGCTTGTACTAGAACGTATTTATGAGCTACTTTCTGATGATGGTGGTTTAGCACTGATTAATACTAATGAGAATCCTTGGTTAAGTTCTCTCCCTTGGAAACAAGCTGCCATTGAAGTTGTGAAAAAATGGTTAGGTAAAGAACGACGGACTGGACAACGAGGACAAGGTGTTCGTAAACCAGTAGATCCTCCTCATGAAGTGGTAATTGCCAATTCTGCTTTTGCTCGTCAAGAATTATTTGAAGTACCGTTTCAAAAAACTTGGACAGTCTCTAGTTATCTTGGCTATCTATACACTACAGCTTTTGCATTGAAGATTTTCTTTGGTGATAATGCGCCAGCATTTGAAGCAGATTTGCAAGCAGCATTATTAGCGATTGAACCTTCTGGAGAATTCTCCGAAGAAATCAAAGCTAATATTCTGGTGGCTTGGAAGCATTAGTACAAAAAGGCAAAAGTGAAAAGTGAAAAGTAAAAAGAAGGAGTGCTTCAACACAAGCTTTTCACTAATTGCAGATTGTAATTCTGCTTTCCTTTCATCAAGTTTTCTCAAAGTTGCCTCCTAAGTTTTCAGTCCCTCATCGAGTCAATATAGGGTGGGTTATACCCACTCTATTTTCTAAAAAAATAACTGTAAATACAAATTTTTACTACACTTTTTAAGTCAAAACATCATGCCAGGTTTACCAACAAAGTTTAATTTTTGGCAACGTCTAAAAATAGTTCGTCGTTCTCTACTATTTGTAATTGGTTACTTTTTAGTATTATCAACTACTCTGTTGAGTTGTAACGCTTCATCTAACAATACTCAACAGCAAGCAGCCGCACCAACTAATACAGAAAAGCAAGTGGTGCGAATTGTGCGTTCAAAACAACTTTCTTCACTAGCGGTCTTAGAAAAGCAGGGTTCTTTGGAGAAAAGATTAGAACCCTTGGGTTTTAAAGTAGAGTGGCCTGAGTTTGCTGCTGGCCCACAACAATTAGAAGCCTTAAACGCAGGCGGACTTGATATTGCATCGACAGCAGAATCACCGCCGGTATTTTCGCAAGCCGCAGGAACACCGTTGGTATACTTAGCAACTACATTTCCTAGTGGTAAATCTGTCTCACTGTTAGTTCCGACAAACTCACCTGTGAAATCTATTGCTGACTTAAAAGGTAAAAAAGTTGCTTTTCAAAAAGCATCAATTGGTCACTATCTTTTGGTGAAAGCATTAGAATCAGCAGGACTAAAATTAAGTGATGTACAGTCTGTATTTTTGCCTCCACCAGATGCTAATGTAGCGTTTAGCCAAGGCAGAATAGATGCTTGGTTTATCTGGGAACCGTTTGTTACGAGAGCCGAACAAAAGAAAGTTGGTCGTGTGTTGTTAGATGGTGGGAATTTACGAGATACAGGCAATTTTCTCTCAACTACAAGGCAGTTTTATCAAGCGCATCCTGATGTGATCAAAGCATTTTTAGAGGAACTAGAAAAAGCAGATATCTGGACTAAGGAGCATCGTGAAGAAGTAGCAAAATTATTAGCTCCAGTTACCCAGCTTGATGCACCTACTCTAGAAGTTATGCATGCTAAGTATCAATATGGTCTCAAACCAATTACTGAGCAAGTGATTGTTAAACAACAAGAAGTTGCAGATAAGTGGTACAGCTTAGGTCAAATACCGAAGAAAGTGAATGTGAGAGAAGGATTTTTAACTCCTGAAGAATATGCCAAAATCACTCCCTCGGATGTGTTAGCGAAACAATAAGAAATTTTGCAGATATTTCTAGTTAAAAGTAAGGAGATATTATGCCAACTTTGACGTTAACAGAAGTCAAAATTACATCTATCGATGCGCCTTTGGGAGCGGTGGTGACTGGTTTGGATGCTAGTCAACCTATTGCACCGGAAGTTATCTTACAACTAAAACAAACTTTGCGCGATCGCCACATTTTAATCTTCAAAAATCAACAGCTAACTGATGAACAACTGTTGAATTTTGCATATTACTTTGGTGACTTATATGTACCACCAGATGAGATTCCTGTTTTGGCTTCGCAACCAGGTGTAACTCCAGTAGTAATTAACGTTTCTAATGTTGATGGTGGCTATACAGGTACAGGGGAATTAGCCTTCCATTGTGATCATCATTGGACTCCCCGGCCTTCTGCTGGTTCGTTACTTTATGCTTTGGAAGTTCCTTCTCAAGGTGGCGATACTTATTGGTTGAATCTCAATTTAGCTTATGAAACTTTGGATGAAGCAACTAAGCGCCGGATTGCAGATTTGCAGTTAATTACGTATAATCCATTTTTGCGCGATCGTAACGCACCTAAAGCTAAATACCGTTTAGACCGCAATATTCCATTGACTAGTCCTGTATTTCCCCATCCTTTGGTAAGGACACATCCTGAAAGTGGCAAAAAAATCCTTTATTTAGACTACGCCACAGAAGTTGAAGTCGTCGGTTTAGAACCAGAAGTAGGTGCAGAACTCATCGAACAGTTGCGAGAGCATTTAAATCAGCCTCAGTTTTACTACAAACATAAATGGTCTGTAGGCGACATCGTTTATTGGGACAATCAAGCTACTTTACACTACCGTCAAGCTTTTGATCCGAATGAGCGCCGAGTTATGAAGCGCATTAGCCTTGCGGGTAGCCGTCCCTTTTAAATTTTAGTTCCCCGGTACCGCGTGATCCTCTTTGGAGTAGGTTGTCTTACTCCAATTTTTTATTATCCAAATTATAGCTGTAGTCACTGAGGTTAGGACAGTGTTGATGGCTCAAAGTCTTGAATTCACAGGGTTTATACTCAGCACTCAGCACTCAGCACTTTGCTATAAGTGAGAGTTTTTCTCAAAAGCTCTTTATCTTAATTGATATTTATTTTTTTAAAGTATATTATTCTTAACAAAAGCCATGCCTTGCAAAAGCTGATTGATAGCGAAAATAACTGTTTTTTCTAATTAATCAAGAATGTTCTAGCCACAGCAGTACAAGAAAAACCTAATTGTTGGCTTGATATTTGTAAAAGAGCATTATAAGATTACAGAGTTTAGTGATAATAGGTGGCAATAACTATGAGCTTTTCCAGCATTGCTGTTGAGCAACGTTCTAAAGAAGCTCAGGCTCTGAAGTTATTTCTAGGTTTCAGTTTGGTGGGTTCTCTGGCACTGCATATTGTCGTACTGGCTTCTGGTATAGGCAACTTTTTGGCAAGAGTACCTGCTGACGAGAATGAACCAATAGAAATAGCGATCGCTGATGCTCCAGCACCAGAAATAGAAAAAGCTCCGATAGAAGAAAAAAAGGAGCAGCCTGATCCAGTTGTGTCTCAGCCGCAAACTCAGATTCGTGAACAGTCACCTGTTATTGCTCAAAAACAGTCAATAGCGATCGCTCCAGTCCAAAAATTTGTGGAAAAGCCTCAAATTGAGCGTGTTCAACAGCAACCAAAGCAGACTATTACTAGTTCCAAAACTACGCAGACATCCAGAAGCACTGGTGGTTCAAGTTCTAGTACTAGATCTGAATTAACCAGTACTGGTAACGGTGGTGGTTCAGGTTCTAGTGGCGGCACAAGAATTTTAACTGGCACTGGGAGTGGTAGTGGTGTAGGTAGTGGTAGTGGCACTGGGAGTGGTACTGGTGTAGGTAGCGGTAATGGTACAGGCACTGGCACTGGCAACGGTACAGGTAGTGGCACTGGTAGTGGTACTGGTATAGGTAACGGCAGTGGTACAGGCACTGGCAGTGGTAGTGGTACTGGCAGCGGTACTGGTACTGGTACTGGTAACGGTAGCGGTACAGGCACTGGTACTGGTAATCCAGTAGCGGTAGCACCAAAACCGCCCAAAATTAAAGCACCAGCCAATCGCGGAAGTAGCAATGGCCGTGCAGCTTGCCTTCAGTGCAATAATAAGTATCCAGAACAAGCAAGACGACAAGGTATTGAAGGCAAAGTTGGTGTAGCTGTTGATACTGATGTTAACGGAAATGTCACTAATGTCAGATTGACTCGTTCTAGTGGAAATCGAGAGCTAGATGAGGCGCACCTCAGACAAGCTCGTGAATGGAAACTGAAGCCAACTGAGAGAGGTAGACAAGGAGTATCAATTGAAACTGATTACGCTATCCGAGGCTCACGACGATATCGAGAAGCTCAAGAACGCAAACGGCAAAGACAAGCTAGAGAAACTGAACAAAGAAATCAACCAACAGCAGTGGCTAATCAAAGTGCAACTAGTGAAACTCCTAGACGCAGGGGGCGTTTAACTTCAGGGACTATTGTTGATGTGCGCCCAGAACCAAGGCAGAGACGAAACTCAGCTGCATCAGAAAATACTGCGCTGCGTCGTCAGCGTACTAACAGCAACACGTCACAGCCACGTCCTAGCCAAGCAGCCACATCAAGTGGTGAAAATAAAGCACCTGGAGTACAACGTCGTCGTCGCCGTCGTCCAGATTCAGCTGCAACCTCCGATAATAGCAGTAGGTTGCGGAATGCTCTGCGGCGTTCTCGACAATCATCTGAGTCTGCGCCAGCTGCTCCTGCCTCAGTACCAAAGAATGAATAACAGAACTTATACCCAATTTCCTTTAAAGATCAAACGAATTTTTTTGTAGAGACGTTGCATTGCAACGTCTCTACAGATTTTATGTGCATCAACCTTTTCGTGAATTGGTATTACACCCAATCTCAACAATTAATCTGAGTTTTATGGGCAAGAAGTAGAATAGTTTTGAAAAGCTTTAGCAGTGGCGTTGGGTATATGAGAAACCAGCGTGACTTTTCCCTGATTGTCTAACACCCAACCTGCCGCAGGTGATATCGCCATAACCTCAACAGTTGGAATAAAATTCTTTGTCTGTGCTAATTTTCTTGGGGTTTCAGTCGTCCTGGGAAATGCCGTTACACGAGTATCAGACCACACCACATCATTACTCAGAGTATCATTCGGAGTAGGTGGCAAACCGCCACGCCCAATGATGCTAAACGTGCTATCCAAAATCTGTTGACAGGCGTTTTGGGCAATGAGTCTGCTGGAATCAATCAAATTTTCCGGCAATTCTGTCAAGGTACTGTTAGGTTCATTAACGCTGTTAATTTGGACTTCACCCTGTCCGCCAAACTCTGAACTAACAGTAAAATCGTTGGCGGCTGTTTGCTGTGGCTGAAATCCAATACCAAATATAGCTTGAGCGTCAACGTCAATCCTGCCACCGTTGCCAAACTCGGCGTTAGCAATGATATCACTACCTTTGAAACCCGTTGCTGGTAAAGCAATTAAGAATTTGGTATTAATATCAATGTTGCCACCATTAGCTCTACCGTTAGCAGTGGCAGAAATGAGACTTTCGTTTCTCAGTAACAAAGTATTAAGTCTTACTAGCGTAATATCGGCTCCTCCTTGCTCTCCTGAGCCAGTTTCGGCGGTAATGCTGCCTCGATTGAGAAATAAAGAATTAGCAGCTATTTCTAAGTCACCTGCTTGGCCTTGAGGACTGCTAACACTAACTCGTGAATTATCAGAGATATTAAACTGATTTGTGTTGACTGTTAAGTTGCCAGCAGTACCACCTGCGTTAGCTTCCACCGATAAATTACTGTTACCACTTACTAATACTGACTCTGTGGCATTAATGCTTAAGTTCCCCGCCCGACCGTTAACAGTAGCAGTATTTTGACCGTCATTTAACGCTGCTAAGGAATTTGATTGGCGCAAGTTAACATCCTGACTAGCACTAGCAACATAAGAAGCTGATACCTCAGAATTATCTTTCACACTTAATCTTTGGGTATTAATAGTAACGTTGCCACCAATACTGTTAGCTTGTGTGCTTTCAGAAGAAATCCTACCTTGAAAAAGAGAAACTGATTCTGCCGCCTGGATCAAAATGTCACCAGCATCGCCAGTTCCAAATGTAGCTGCTGATACTTGTGCTTGATCTTTAATGTTGAGTTGTCTGGTAGTGACTGTTAAATTACCTGCATTGCCTGTGGAGCCTGCTTCGGCAAGAGTGGCAAGGTCACTGGGAAGCTGACCATCAGCAGATCTACCAATTAATTCCACTGAGTCAGCAGCATTAATTACTACACTTCCGCCTAACCCTGAATTGGCAGTTCCTGCTACTACTCGTGAACCATCACGAATGCTCAATTGGTTTGTTGTAATTTCCAATTTTCCTGCATTTCCAGAACCAAGGGTACTAACAGCAATAGCAGAGCCGTTACGAAGCCTGACTTGATTAGCATCAATGGTCAAATTCCCGGCATTTTCGTTACTCAAGGTAGCTGTGACTAAGCCTGCTAACCCCTGCAAGTCAACTTGGTTAGCGTTGACTGTTATATTACCTGCTGCTCCGGCAGTTGTAATATTTGTTAATTGACTATTTATAGTTTCAATTATTTGCTCACGAGAAATGATTGGAGGAAGATTTTCTAAATTAATCTGTGAATCCACATACGATGGAATAATGTTTGGAAAAATTGTGGATAGAGAGCTTGCTGGTATGGAACTTGTTGTGATTGCTGCACCATCTTTAACTATTAGTCTACCAGTATTAATTGTTAAATTTCCTGAATCTCCACTGCCTATGGCTCCTGTAGAAATTCCTGCTGCTAGTTGTCCGGTAGCTTGAACAGTTTCTAAACTAAGTCTGGGAGTAAATGCCCCTGGTTGGTTGCCAATTAATTCTACAGATTCTGAGGCATTAATTATAATATTTCCGCCACTCCCAGTTTGAAAGTCCGTAGCATCAAATAAAGAGTCACTCCCACCTGAAAAAAAGGCCAGCAAATCAGCAGGAGAAAGCACAGGAAAGCGTTGAACAAAAGTTGTAATACCTCTACGAAATCCCACAAGAGTGTTGAAATCAAGGGGTCGAGAAGGAATAGTGTTCTGCACTAATAAAGTGCGGGTATTAACTGTAATATTTCCGGCATTACCAAGACCTGCGGTAGTGGAAGTCAATCCCCCTTCATTAATTAGTTTTACTTCATCAGCGTTAACGATGAGATTTCCACCTTGTCCAGCACCAACTATAGCAACTTCGGCTCGACTGCCATTTTCTAGCAGAATTGAAGGAGCAGTGAGGGAAATGTTCCCTCCTGGTTGCGAACTATTACTACTACCATTTTGATGGGTAACACTATTAACAAATCCACCATTAATAAGAGAGAGAGTATTGCCACTGGTAAGAGAAATTCCGCCGCCTGCGCCTGTAGCTGAATTCGCTATAACTCCTTGAGGTATTACAAGATTACCTCCAGGATTAATGGCAATATCTCCGGTAATGGTGAGATTACCTCCAGCATTAATGGCTATATTTCCAGCATTAAATTGTTCAGAACTGGTATTAATCAATTGTCTGATGTCAATGTTACCGTTGGTGCTGGTAATATTAATATTTCGTCCTGTATTAATAATATTGCCAGTGGTAATATTTTGATTTGCGAGTAAGCTAATTGTGGCGTTGTCGGCTCCGATAAGATTAAAAGCTGCGGTGTTGATAGAGCCAGAACCAATAGGCGATCGCAATATTACTGGATCTGCAAAAATTACATTTCCTGCCAAAGAAATCGCTCCACTACTATTAGCGTCACCGATAGTAATAGAGTTGAAACCATTTTGGAAGCGGTTAATTTCTCTGCCTGCTATATCTAACGTGTTAGCACTACCACTATCAATACCACCAATCGCGATCGCTTGATTGGGATTACTCGCTTGCAGTGTCAAGTTACCCAAGCCAGAAACTGTACTATTCAAATTAATTTCATTACCAGTCAGAGTAATATCACCCGTTCCCAATACTCTATCTATATCAGTTAAATGACTAGCATTAAGTTGCTCAACATCTATACTGCCATTGGTAGCTGTGAGATTAATTGCTCCGCTTCCCGCAGCCGTTAACAATTCTTCCCTAACCACCAAGCTGGTATCAATGTTACCTAGCGTTAAATTCGCTCCTGAAATTGCTATATCTCGTCCATTAGTTCTGATGCTATCTGTGAGATCATCCATGACAAAATTACCAACGCCATCAGCATCAGCATCAGCAGTAAAATTAATTCTTCCAGCACCAGCAGCTAAGTTAAGGGTGTTATCAGCTAAATTTTGCAGAGTAATATCGTTAGTGGCTTGCAAAACAATATTGGTATTTCCAGACAACCCCTCTAATTCTGACTCGTAGATAGTTGTTGGTGCAGTATCGCTTATCTGACTCAAGGGAGCGTTTAATATACTCCCCGCAACACTAGAGTTATTTCCCGCAAATGTATCTGTGCCATCTCCAGAGCGATCGCCAGCACCATTAGCAATAGTAATATTTGTAGGGTCGAGCAGTAATTTCCCTAAAATACCCTGAGGAGCGCTAGTATTCACATCGCCACGGAAAATCAGATGTTGTTTACCTGATACTTCTACAAAGCCACCGTTACCAGAGATGCTACCACCACGAGCGCTAATATTCCCATAGAAGCCAGTAGCTTCATCTGCCCAGACTACCACTTTGCCACCATTACCAGTAGTCAGTGCATCGGCTTTAATTGTGACATTCGGCCCGACATAAGTACGTGCTGCATTCGGTACTGCGCCTTTACCTTGAACATCTCCACCAATCAAAACCGTACCACCACCAGTCTCGGAAGATACATCAATACGGGCATGATTAAACAAGCCTACTTGCTTGCCTAATACTTGAACCGTGCCGCCAGGGGCTGTTAATGAGCCTGTATGATTAACTGCACCACCTAATAATGTGAGATTTTTGCCTTGAGTAACAGTTAAACTGCCAGCGTTACTAATATTGCGAGAATGAATATTTAGTTGCAAGCCGATGGGGATGCTGACAGAAAGTAATGGCGAGGTTTGAGCAGCCTTCGCACTAAACTGTGTACCATCGGCAAAGTTGATACTCTGCGCTGTACTCGCTACAAACGAACCACCCACATCTAATTGAGCATTGGGGCCAAAGATGATACCGTTAGAATTGAGTAGAAATAAATTGGCTATACCATTGGCTCTGATTAAACCATCAATATTAGATACTTCACTACCTGTAACACGACCAAATATATTTTGAATTGATGAAGCGTTATTAAAATAAGCTGTATTATTGGTTGGTAGAGAAAATTTTGTAAAGCTGTGAAATAAGTTGTTACCAGCCTGTGTGCCTCCTTCAATCACAAAGGTTTGACCAGAGGGTGTAACAATGGAATTATGAGGTAGAGTCTGATCTGGAGTAGGTTGGGCTTGGGCTGTATTTTCTCTGCAAATTAGTACACCTATGATGAAAGCAGATGACATAGCTGCTTTTATCCAGTGGGTAGACCAATCTCGTTGCACTGACCAACTGCGAATAAACACTGAGTGAACCCTGCCAGCGTAGTTGTTAGCTAGTTAAAATCAGTGTATATGATAGCTTATAACTTGATGCACTTAATTTATTTAGGGCAAAATATTTACATTTTGGAAAACTTCAGATTATTGTTCTTTAATCACTTTCGGGAGAGAATAACCTACAATGCTTACATAATAAGACTTTTACCAAAAACATCAATTTTAGCGTAGGTTGGGGAGCCACTGCGCTATCGCGGGTTTCCCGACAGTCACGCAAGTGGCGTTTGAGGCACGAAACCCAACATCTGAAGAGCTTGGCATTGTTGGGTTTGGTTTCGTTCCACCCAACCTACATTGATTTTTATCTGCCCAAAGTGACTTAATTTATTTAGGGCAGAATAGTTACATTTTGGAAAACTTCAGCAGATGTAGGTTGGGTTGAGGGACGAAACCCAACACCTCAAAGTCTTGTAAATGTTGGGTTTCACTGCGTTCAAACGCCAATGCAGCTCAAGTCGGGAAACCCGCCCACACAAGTGGCTCCCCAACCTACGCATCTGTATCATTATTTTCGGAAATTGGTATTACCCCTGCATTGCTTGGTTTCTGCCTTGTTCACCGAGGATGCCGCAGACAAGGAGACTGGTTATCTGTGGTGGCTTCATCACCATAAATTGCTAAAGTATGATAACCAGGATCAGAGTCTGTATAAAGTACTCGAAAAGTATACAGCTTACTTTTGCCTTGCCCTTCAGTAATTACGGTTAAAAGTGTTTTATCTGTGTTGGGTAGCCCAGGAATTTTTAATTTGGGAATGCGCCTGAGTTGAATAACATTGGCAGCGGAGTTTTTACAATCTCCAGAATTGAAATTTTGATTTTGACCGAACTGTGTACATACTGGCCCATCAAAATCTATAGTTACTTGTGATGGGTCATTTAACCAAACTTTTTTTACTGTTTCGCCAGCGGGCAGAAAGCTTAAATTTGTCCCTTGCACATAAGAAACTGTAATAGTTGGGACTACGCCACTTAAACCTTGTGCTTGACATGAAAGCATAGAACGTAGAACCGCATTTTGGGCTACAGCACGGCCAGCCAGCAAGAGAATTCCAGCTGAAACCATTAAGGAGGCCAAAGAAAAGATATGAGAAGATTTGGCATGTTTCATAACTGCGATCGCTAAACTAGATCAAAATGAAAAATTAAAACTGCATTTGTTGATTAACGTATACTTCCACTTCTTTGCCAGCAGCTATAAACCACACGTTAGTTTGTTGAGTTAATTGAGCAATTGCCTGTTGATTGCGTTGGGAAATTTGGGGAACTACAGAGTTAAAACCACCTTCCAAAATACCAGCTAAAATATTGCGTCTGGGATTAGTATTGCTCACGATAGTGCCTGTAGCCGTTGTAGTTACAACTTGAGCCTCTGTACGGTTAAATAACTCTGCGGCTTTACCAATACCACCCAACACAAATAACCCTAAATCCATACTGGCTATAGCGCCACCTGAATTAGGAAACTTGTTTGCTATTAAAGGTCTACCTTTGACACCACGAATAATAATGGCGTTTTTCGGCAAGGTTGTTTCTGAAATCACACCATCTTTTTGCGAGACAACTTTGGTGACATTCAACTGCAACAAACCTTGTTCGGAAAGAGATTTAATTTCAGCCAATAACTCAGTTTTTGCAGGAATGGCAACTTGACCATCTGTAGATTTTAAAGGTTGTTTTAATTGAATAACAAATACGTTTTTGTCTTCGTCGTCTTTGTCGTTATTTCTCGATCTGGTAGTTTCTCCAAAAATTGCTGTAGCTACCACAGCCTTGGTACTAGTGCCAACAGCTACAGTCTTTGGCCCCCCTTGATTTTGGGTTGTGCTAAGTCCGGGATTTGGCTGCGGTTGTGGTTGATTCTGCGGTTGTGTTAGCTCTGGTGAGGTAACTGTATCGTTGTTAGGTGGGGGAACTTGACTAACATTAACCGCAGATGTTCCAGTTGTCGAAACTTGTCCATAACTGCCTAATTTAGCTAACTTTGCCCACTCCTGAAGCGGATCTGGTGGAGCAGGTGGAGTTATCACTACTGGTTGTGGTGGCGGAGAAAATTCCGGGACTGGCCGACTTTCGGGGATAGGGGTAACAACAGCAGGTCTGATTGATGCAGGATTAGCTGCACGAGGAACATATACTATTTGTGGTTGTGCTTGTACTGCTGGCCGGACATTTCTTGTGGTTTCGCGGTTAGGTCTAGTATCCACCCGCGAAACTAATCTGGCTGGATTTCTGAGACTTTGTTGAGATGCTGCGACTTCATCTGCTTGTTCAGCTAGGGCTAATTTTGTTTTTAAATCCTCGATTTCTTGTTGTAGGTCTTGCTGACGAGGAGCAGTGGCTGGTGCTGGGGTAGGAACAGTAACAACTTTATTATTAGACTTTTGACCGCTGCCACTCATGAGTTGTGATAAAAAACCACCAGCTAACAAAACTACTACTAAGGTGGCAGAACCGACTAAAGTTAATTTCGCAAAAGGATTTGCCGACAGAGGTTGGGTAGTTTTAACTTCTTCTGGTTCAGAAGTCAAAGCCTCTGGAATGTCTGGTTCTTCTGTGGCTTCGACATTCACAGTTTTTGATTCGTCTTCAAAACCTACTAGTCTGGCAATTTTAGATTCCCAGTCTGAAGATTCTGTTTGTTTTTGCGAATCAGGGTTGGGACGATTCGCCAGACTTTGAGCAGGAAGTTCTGAAGAAATGGAATAAGAAGTCATAGTATATAGCTTGGTGATAATGTTAAGAACAATTTTTGTCTTTTATGTCACATATATTGTAAATTTCTAATCTCGCTTCGCCAAGGCGATGAGCGGCTAAATGCCAAGGCTGGGGTTTTTCCGGTAATGATGTCACGGCTTCATCGACGACTCGGATTAAAATTTGTTTATTAAAAGGATTTGATTCTCCTAACTTGTCGTAATTACTAAAACTTAATTGATGAGCATACATTTCTAGTTTCCAAGTTCCATCTGTGATTTTAGTGGGCTGGGAAATACTATCGATAATTAATAGGTATTCACTTCCTTTATTGATAGTTTGAAATTGTGAGTCTGATTTTAAATTTGTTATTTCTAATAGTAGTTTTTGTTTAATGTTATTAGATAACATTTGAGAACTGATATCCCAGGCTGTTTGTGGTGGTTGTTGCTCTGACCAAGTTAACATGAGGCTCATGGTTTCCCCAACAAAGCGGCGAATTGTTTCGGGATATCTTTCAAAGCTTGGTTTAGGATCTACAGTTATGGCTTGACCATCTACAAGTTGTACCAAACTTTGCGGTGTTAGTTGTAGTTTCAGAGCTTGTAACATAGACCCATGAAACATTAATAATAGTAAGACGAATACATTTAATCCGCAGGTAGCAACGGCAAATAAAGGTAAAATATTACTTTTTTTATTTTCGGTTTTGAGTATTTGCATGAATACTATGTTAATAAAAAGTGGGTTTAATTATTTTTATTTGTCAGAAATTTATCTAAGAAAAGTATTGTTTCTTCTATTATTAAGACATTGATTTGTTTTATTTTCTGGGCTATTATATTCATCTATTAAACATAAATTCCGAATTTCATAAACTTCTAGTTTGTCTGTGCGAGTGCTATAAATTGCTTTTTGTAAGTCTGTGTTATTTTCGCCCAGAGGATAAGGAAAATAATCAACTGCACGTACTAATAAATCTTTATTGAATGCTGTGACTCTGCGGCGGTTGTCAGAACGTTTGAGTTGAACTAAGTCGGCTACCATCCCAACGCGCCATTTACCAGGGGCGATTTTTTGGGGAGGATATAGGCGCTTGATAACTAATTGTGCTGTGATGCTTTGGCTAGTGTTGTTAGCAAAAACTTCTGGTGGGGTTAGTTCTGCGATCGCACTTAATAAACCTTTACGAAAATCTTCAGAAATTGCAAAACTAGCTATCCAAGTACTTGTAGTAACGTTTCTATTACCACCTTTGATAGTTTTCACCTGTATTCCAGGATCTGGTTTAGGTTTAGCGACTTCTTCGATAGTTTGCGGTGGTAAGTTTCCCGACCAGTTAAACATAGCGATCATCGTTTTACTAACGAATCGGCGAATTGTTTCAGAGTCTCTTTCTAAGTTATCAGTTGCGACGGGTGACTTACCATCAATCATCTGCACAAAGTTAGGTGGTTTTCTCAGACTCAGTTGGCGAATATTTAAGCCTTGAATAATAAATAAAATTAACACTAAGATTTGCAAACTAAAAGTGGCGATCGCAAAAGTTGTTAACACACTTCCTGTTTGTTTTTGCTGTCTTTTTTTGAGCAAATTAGCCATACGATCACCTTTCAAGAGACATAGAGAATGGGGAGTGGTGAGTAGGAGAAGAAAGTCTTTTTTTAAATTGCTGAAAGCCTTATTATACTATTTTCTTCATTTCATACTTCAGACTTTATACTTCAGCCTTTTTGTGCTATATCCGATTCCTCACCAAAGTTTCAGTATTACTAATAGCGCTAAAAACAGCAAACCCTCCAGCCGCTGCTAATAATAAAGATAACAAAGGTGCTAAAACTCCTAAAAAGATGATGAACCACATTAAATCAGGACTGACATTGATATCTTGTCCTGGGCCGTTAACAATAACTGCGGCTGTTAATGCTGCAACAATATTGAAAGAAATTTTAGCAATTCCTGCTGCTAAAAACCCTGTTATCCAAGCAAAAATTGGTTTACCAGCTACTGGCAGTAATGATGCACCTACTGCTATTGGCCCTAAAGCTGCTATCAGTAACATCGTAGCTTCTAGCAAATTTTGAAAAGCATATTGTAATGAAATTAAAAAGTTTTTAATTGTTGTTTGTCCTGTATTCCCTAGCAATGCATTAAATGCAGTATCAGTGACAATTCCATTAGCAATTCCCGTACCGAATTTAATTTGATTAACTTGATTTTCTAACCTATCTATCCAAGTTCTATTTCCGTAGAGATTTCTATATTCTTGCCACAGGTCATCAATTTGATCACTAGCTTTGTTCAAACATTGAGTTTGTTGGTCTCCAGTGAGTGCTTGACAAGGACGCAGTAAAGAACCTGCTACTTCTTCAGCCACACTCATGTTGATTGCTTGCTGATAAGTTTGTTCTGCATCTGCTGTGGCTACTACTTGTTGATTCACCGTATTGATAAAATTCCTGACACCCAAAGTGAGGTTTGAAAGAACGCTACCATTGCCAGGATTACTCAATAAAACTACAACAACAAAAGGCCAAATTAACCCAGATATAGGGCGAGAATATTCACTGTAAATAACATCTTTGAGCCATTGCACCATAAAAAATAAAAGAGTACCAACAGCAAAGAATACACCTAAATTTGTTATAGCTCCATATAAGTTATTACTTGTGTTATTTTGTAATAACTCTACCCATTGATTGTCCCAACTTTCAGCAATACTTCTAGCTGTTGTTGCTCCGTTTTCAAGAGTATCAGTAATGCCTGGAAAAACTTGTTGAAAATAAAGCTGCATTTTAATTCACATTTTTTTAAACTAATTATTATGGTTTTCGCCCAAATAAATCTATTTGAGAAGAAGTCCGTAAAAGTCGTGCTGCTTCTGCTGCGGAATCAACTCGACGAGCGCGATTTGCTTCTTCTACTTGCTGGGAAATATTAGCTAAATTTAAATTAGTGTATTGTACAGTTTGATTTGTTTGGATTGTTTGAGCCAGATTTTCGGCGTTAATTTTTGCTTGTTCTTGGAGGATTTTAACAGTTGTTTCTTGTTGTATACTTGATTGACATAAACCTTGATTAGCAACATTTGCTACTCCACCTGCTCCAGTTGTTATTTTACATACCTGGTTTTTAAGATCATCAAAAAAACTATCAGCATCTTCAATAGTTTGGGCAATGATTTCTATACTTCTTTCTGTATCTTCTAATTTAGTTTTTAGGCGCACTTGTCCGTCTCTACCAAGAACACTAACAACAGCCCCACGAGTAACTATGCGATTGACTTCATTACTTACTCCTGCGCCATTGACTGCTGAATTATTTTCATATCTTCCTGATATGGAGTTAATAATAATATCGTCGCGTACTTGTTTACCAGCAGAAACTGGATCTGGTATATTCAATTCGCCACTGTAATTACTGAGCGCACCTTGAGTTCTAATATCTAGTGGTCTGAAAGTTTCATTCACATTACTTCTGAGATAGTTTTGTAAATCTACAGAGTAATATTGGAAATCAGTCCAGACTTTTCCTAGTTGTGCCATTGCTGGTAGAATTAATAAGCTGGAAAAAGCTATTGTTAATAGAGTTGTTTTACGCATAAGTTTTAATTGTCATTTGTTATTTGTCACTTGTCATTTGTAGTTTCTTACAAAGAATTTAAGATTACGAAACTAGAATGTTATCCACCCCGCAAAGAAGCTAATAACTGACGGGCAAATATAGAAACTGCTTCGTATTTATCACTGTGTTGTTGCATAGCTTTTCTCCGGGCAGTTTGTTCGTGGGGGTTATTAGCGACTACTGCTAATTGTTCGTAACCTGGATAGTAGCGGCAAAATGTATAAATGCCGTTATCATCTAATAACCATTGGCTATAAACTCCTTCTTTGCGCGGAAAAAAGCTTTCGGAGGCATTACGCGCAATAATATCGCGGGGATATTTCAAAATATTAACGAAGCTATCAACTGCAACTGGTTGAATACGACCGATTAATCTGGTTGACAAGTTTTGCAGAATTTTTGATGATGCTTTCGATTTAGCAATGGTATCGGGGTCTTGAGCGGATAAGATAACTCTAATGCCGGCTTTTGCACCGTTGGCGCAAATTCTGCCCACTAAGTCAGAAATTTGGTCAAATTCAAATAGAATTGGGGCTTCATCAATAAAGAAGATAGAAGCGGGACTGCTTAATGCACGTCGCAAGGCGGCGGAATAAGCACTTAAAGAAAGGACGGCAGCATCTTCGTTATCGGCAAGGTTGCGGAGGGCGAAAACCAAAAGTTGGGCATCGGTGGGAAAGCTGGATGGTGAAGAAATCGCTTGTCCCACCCGACTAGACAGCCAAAACCGCAAGCGGAGTTGAATTTGACTGAGTGCATCTTTAACTCTACCGCTGACAGAATCGAGACGTAAATGTTCTGGTGAGCAGAAATAGAGGAAATCGTTTAAAGTCGGTGTTTTTTGCCATTCTGGGCTGCCAAATCCGCCGTTGATGGCGAGGCGATATCGTTCTTGGATACCTTCATCGGCAAAGAAGGCTCCCAGTGCGAGGTTGAGGAGGGAACGTACAGTTTGAGCCAGCAGTTGATTTTCGCTAGATGAGCCTAATACCATTGTCATTAAGGCTGATTCGAGAAAGGCGACATAATCAAGCAAGCGATCGCGTTGGTCTTCGGCACTGAGCGATCGCAAATCTGGTTGTTCAAATAAGTTATTCGATTGTTTGGAAATATCAAAGTACGCCCCATTCCCTTCCATAAACTCGGTATAGTCGGTGAAGGTAGATGAGCCATCTGGTTTGGGGAAATCTAAGGCGACAACCGGAATATTATGGGCTAAAGCTTGAGTTAAAATTCCCGATACCAACACTGATTTACCTGCACGAGTAGTAGCAAACAAGGCTAAATTTTTGTGTTGGTTAAACATATCTAAATGTATGGGTGTGCCGCCTTCTTCTGCTACCAACTCAAAGCCATATTTATCTCCGGCTTTCGTCATCACTAAAGGCATTAATCCTGGCACTTCACTAGTTAAATATAACTGTCTGCGGTTAAATGGTTTGACTAACAATCCTTCCCAAACTATTGGTAGAGATTGCAGCCAAACTTTCCAAGCATATTCTGTTTCTCGAATTACCTGCGCTGGACGTTGAAAACAGTTTTCGATATATCTGATGGCTTCATCTAATTTTGCCTGGGTGGGGCGATGCACAAAAATGGCAATTCCTGCATGAATCGGTACGGCTCCTTCATACAATTGTTCTTGGGCTGCCACCGATTTTTTTAATTTTAATTGGGCGTTGACATCAATTGTTTTACTCTTTTCTTGCGCCAATAGTGCTGAGACATTTGACTGCTTCAAGACTCGTTGTAATGTTGTTTTGACTATGGCAGGATTGGCTGCTGTTAACTGACAAAAAATCTCTGTATCGACTACTGTTTCTCTAGCCAAGAGTTCCCATAAGTACCGCAGTTGCGAAAATTTATTTGGCCAACCACCTGGTTTTTCCAGAAAAGCCATCGTGCCGATGTAATGATTGTTAATATTTACCCAGCGGCGATCGGCACAAGGCACACTAGATTCCATCAGCAAAGTTGTACTGTGGATATTTTCAACCAACAATTTGCTACTGGCTAAGTCAGAATTAACTTGTTCGTGCAGTCCGGTTTCGTCTAATGTCAGTAATTGGGGAATTTCTATAGGTGGTGTATCGTTAAATCTCAACCATACTTCTTCCCAAAGTTCCTCAGCGTTTAAGGGTTTAATATCTAACCCCATTTTGTTAGATAATATTTGTTCCCAACGGCAAAAACCTTGTTTATAAGCTTCGGTAATAACAGTTTCAATGCGTTGATTTTCTATTTCTTCGAGTTCGCCTTTAAATTTTAGCCACCATGATTCGGCCCTGGCTAATAATTTTTCAATCCAATCCTCAGCATTAGTAGAATTTGGTTCTACAGTATAAGTTACATAAATCCGCAAAAATTTTGGCTTGCGAATTCCAGAAGTAGTAAGTTCTCTAATTCTGGCTCGTTCTGCCATGACTAAATATTTAATATCGTTAGAAGGAGTACGTTTTATTAAATCTGCTAATTCTCGTTGTCGCTGTTTATCTGAACTAAAAGACCCCATGTGTAATGTCATTCTTTCGCCTTCGGGGATATCTTTGAGACCAGATTCAATATTATTAAATATAGTATTTATTTGTTCAGTTCTTAAGGTGGTATGGATGCCTTTACATTCAAAACCAAAGACAAAGCAAAATCTATCTCTTTGAGTGCCTTTAGCCAAAATATAAGCGCCAAGATCACGTCCATCCACTGCAATGCGTAGCATTGTTGCTAGGTGTAGAGCGTCTTCAAAGGGCGTTAATCTACTTTCGTTTCCTGGGTTGCCGATGCTTTTTTTTCCGATTTTTTGCTTCATGATTAATTTCCAGCAAGCTTTGATAACGAGCAAAGCCTCTAGTCCAAGTGGGAACTCCGATAAATTTACTTAAAAAACGCCAACTCCTACCACCAGATAATATCCACCAAGTTGCTATGCCCCAACCAGCGATTAAGACTGTCCACAACCATTTTTGAAAATCATCAGCGAATAAGCCACCAAAAACGCCATTGATAATAAAGTATGAAGTTAGGGCAATTACTAACCAAGGAAAAATTTGATCGGCAGGAATTGGCCCTAATGAAGGTTGTGTGCCTAATATTTGATTGACTGGACGAAAATCTTGCTCTCGTTCTTCAGACATACAATCATTGAATCATCTACTACGGATTACTAGTATTACTATTACCAATCACGAAGCCTGTCAGAACATCAGCAATTGTGACAGCAAGCACAACTAATAAAGGTGTTCTTGCTATACTTTGCCAATCTTCATCTTTACGTACTGCGTTAATTACCCCAATCAAAGAAACTGCAATATAAAGCAAGTAAATCCCCCGCAAGACGTTAAATATTAAACTAACTGCTGTTTGTGTACCAGCATTATTAGTAGTTGTACCTTGTGTAAGATTATTTTTGAAAAAATCTTCGGCTCGCTTAAAAAATTGGGCGTGTGCAGGGGCGGCAAAGTAATCTAACCAAAATAAGCTCAGAATCACAACTGGTGTCAATATTTGTAGTGCTATGCGCCAGCATGGCGGTAAATTGACTTGTTGCCCAATTTGTTGTATTGATATAACGATTAAACTGCCAATTAGTAAACAAAAAAGTAAGACTGGACTTTTGAAGCTGATAACGCTCAAAAATACGGCACAAGCCAGTAAGAAGGGGACTGATTCTATGAAGCTAATGCGCCAAAATTCCAAAGTAGCCTGAATTTTAGGCAATTTTTTGCCAGCGCTATTATTTACAATCTTGCGAATGTTGCCTGCACGATAACCCTGTCTAGACATTTGTGAATTTCCTTAGTTATTTATTAAAAAATTTAGTTGTTGCTTCCAGAAAACCATGTTAATTTAACACAAATGATTATTCATATAAGAGAAATTATGTACTACAAGCATGATATATATTCATGTTCTTATTAATTATTAAGGACAAGTTAATCAATTCTTAACATTGAGTAAAATCAATAATATTTTATAGTTTTTTCAAAATTTTGAATTTCTTCTTTGAGTTTATATATTTCACAATTAATTGCCTCAATCACAACTTTTATCTCCTAAAACAGTTACTAATCATAAAATTTGTAGCATTAAAAGTGCTATTTTTGCCTAGATAAATGCTAGACAGTTGGAAAATTTGTGATTGATACTCTATTCATTGCACCTGTGTAACTCCAGACGTGTACTGAAATAGAAAGCTAGTGTAATTGTGCAACAGTTGTCAATGAGGATAGTAGATGCTATTTGCTGCAATCATGGCTAATTTTTACACAGCGATCGCCTCAGCTTGTATTCCAGAAGGAAGATAACCACTGTAGAGTTAATCTGTGATTATGCTTACGTCTGAGCCTCAACTTTATAACTTTTTCATCAACGAGCGATCGCCTTCTATACTGGTTTGAATTCTCAGTAAATAAGCTTTGCTCTACGTGATTACCCGCAATTTTATTGAGGTTGATGTGGAGCATTGGCACGTTTTTATTAAAGAACTGTCATTTGTCAGTAATTTTGTCAAGTCTAACACAATCGGGACTGTATTTTTTACATTAAAAGAATAAACAATTTGCCTTTTATTGAACTAACCAGCCAATTAGTTACATCCGGCAACTCAAGCCTACACTGATGCATAGTACAGTTGTAATCGGGAAATTTACGGTGAATAGGGAACAGAGAATTTTAATTTCATCTAGTAGACTACTGAACCAATGCCAACTTTTCCGCAAATAGCAGTAGGTTTAGTTCGGTAATTATTAAAATTATTAAAAAATCTAGAGGAGAGATTTAACCGCACACCTATCTTTTCAATTGTTTCAGAAATAACTCATAATATCTTCACATTTTAGCCAATAAATTTAAGGATGAATACTAATACTCGTTTACAGACAATTTTAACTGACACACCGATTGGTACTGTATTACCTGCGATCGCTAAAATCAACCTACCCAACTGGTGGTTAGCTGGAGGTGCAGTCCGCAACAGCGTTTGGCGGGTAATATTTGGTGAAAACTGCGCCTTAGTCATCAACGACTTTGATATTGCCTTTTTTGATGCAGCCAAAGACCGTTCCCAAGAACTATCTGCAAAAACCAGTCTCACAGAACAATTTCCCAACTATATGTTTGATGTCAAAAATCAAGCGAGTTTTGCCCGGTGGCGGACTTGCAGCCGTCCTTACACTAGTACAGAGGATGGTATACAAGATTGGTTACACACAGCGACTGCTGTCGGTGTCAGGTTAGATAACCAAGGGCAATGGGAATTTTTTACACCTTATGGATTAGATGACCTGTTTGCTGGCATTATTCGACCAACACCAGCCCATATTCATAACCCAGATGCCCACAACAAAGCATCAACATTTCTCTCTAAGTGTCCCCATCTGATACCATTTCACGAAAAATATGATACAGATGTAAATCCTGAAAACTTTGCTGCATCTGAGTTTTTTAATTGCGAATTGCGTTAGCGAGTCCGCGAGCGTCATTGCGAATTGTGAATTGGTATGAGATTGGCATAATTATGGTTTATCAAGAGCAAATTATGATGTCAACGAAAGGTCATGGTGAAATGCACGATTTGACCGATAAAGTGCATCAAATCGTCAAGAAATCTGGTATTCGTGCTGGAATGGTGAATGTGTTTAACATCGGCAGTACTGCTGCTATTGGTGCAATTGAATTTGAACCAGGACTGCAACGAGACTTACCAGAAATCTTAAATAAACTAATTCCCCCCAGCCGTGATTATGGACATGAACAAACCTGGCACGATGGCAATGGACATTCACACTTACAAGCTACTTGGCTAGGCCCTTCTTTAATGGTTCCCGTACAAAATGGTAGGTTAGTTTTGGGTACTTGGCAGCAAATTTTTCATTTGGAATGTGATATCAAACCCCGCCAACGCCAAATTATGGTGACAGTCTACGGCGAGTAACTTTGCACCGATTTTTAGGAAGATTTACAGGGATTTGTCAGGATAAATTGTTCTAAATCATGATACTCACCCTTCCAAAATCCATGCTGTTTCAATACACCTCGATTTTGAAAGCCCAATTTCTCTAACAGCTTTTTAGAAGCGAGATTCTCCAGCATGACTTCGGCAACTACAGACTTTAACTTTACCTTGTGAAAACCAAATTCTAAAATCGACTTCAACGCCTCAGTCATTATTCCTTGTCTCCAAAAAGCGCTGGCAAGTTCATATCCAACTTCAGCACTATTTGCTTGTTGGTTCCACATCAAGCCACAAGAACCAATCAAGTTATTGTTTTGCTTCAGCACAATTCCCCAGCGGATGCCACTCCCAATTTTAAAGCGTTTTGTTCGTCGTTCAATAACAGCGATCGCTTCCTCAATTTTTGTGAAAGTATCTAAATCATGAAATTTAGTCACTGCTGGATCAGATAAAACTCTCAAGACAGCTAAAGCATCTTCAGCAGTTTCCTGGCGGAGAACTAGACGTTCTGTTTCTAGGTTGGGGAATGAGGTAAATTCGTAATTCATTTTTATTATTTGTTAATTATGTATTAATTTTGAAACATTTGTTCATCAATTCTATTAATAATACTTTGCGAGATAATTTTGAGCAGAATAGCTATTGCTTTATTATGAGTATTAACTCTCAGTGAAAGTTGCCTAATAGTTTTGATAAAGAATTGTATTGTTGCTCAAACAGATACTTATTTGTGTTCCTATACTGGATCTTAATTTCCACCGTGTGCAAATTGCACCAGGAGGTTCCAATGGTTCACACTTTTGAGGTGTTGGTTGATATTAAGGAATATGCCGATCAAGCCAACAATACCTATCAATGCGGAACGTCAAGATACGAGATTAGCGCTGAGTCAAGAGAAAAAGCAGATGGTATGGCACGGGTTCAGGCCAGAACTGAACATCCAAAAGGCACTGAATATGATGTTAGAGTAACCAGGCTTCTGAGATAAATTACACCCGGGATTCAACAATAAATTTTGTTTTCATCATTATTAATTTTTCGCTGTTTACAAGTGTTAGTAAATAACACTTTGTGCAGTTCTAAATCATTCGTGAACAACCAGATCCCCGACTTTTTTAACAAGTCGGGGATTTAAAAATAGGATTGCTATCTTACTATTAAGATTTTTGCAGCAAGTAACTAACTAACTCTTCGCCTGCGGTATCGATGTGGCGTTTTAGTAGCCGCACAGCAGTTTTCGTATCTCGCTTTTTGCAAGCATCTAAAAGTTGATAATGTTCTTTTTGAGAACGTGCTTGATAATCCATTTGTGCCATCTGCACACGCACATAGCGATCGCAATTTATATGCAGATTTTTCACTATCATTAATAATCGCGGACGTTCAGCACTGGCGTAAAGTATGGCGTGAAATTCCCAATTAAGTTGCGCTAACAAACCTGCATCGGTGGCTTGATCAGTTGTTTCCAGAATTAAGGCTGCTTTTTCTAAATCTGCTGCGCTTAATTTCGGGATTGCCAACTGCATTGCTTTCACTTCCAAAGCACTGCGAATCTCACAAATTTCTTGCGCTTCATTGGCTGTCAGTACTGATACCATCGCACCACGATTGAGATGCAGTGTCACCAAACCTTCCGCTTCCAATTGCCGTAAAGCTTCCCGCACAGGAATGCGACTCACACCAAATTGCGTGGCGATTTCATCTTGTCTGAGAGATTGTCCTTCTTGAAAAATGCCGCGCAAAATCGCTTCCCGCAAGGCATCGGCAATTAAATCGGGGGTGCTGCGTTGTTGTTGCAGCACGTTAGCTGCTAAGTCAGTTAAATTCATATTTTATAGCAGGAGGCAGGAGGCAGAAGGTTACTATTCCTAGCATTCAAGCTTTCAAAATATCCTAACTTATCTGACTAGAAATGTATATTGTATACAAAATTTAGAAGATTGTATACAATATCCAAAGTAATAATTGCTTTAATCCTACGGGAGACAGTTATGAGCATTGCATCTCAAGCAACAGACCGAGTTATTATCTTCGACACCACCTTGCGGGATGGCGAACAATCTCCAGGTGCAACCCTAAACGTAGAAGAGAAACTAGCGATCGCTCATCAACTGGCACTCCTGGGTGTAGATATCATAGAAGCAGGTTTTGCCGTTGCTAGTCCGGGAGATTTTCAAGCTGTCAAAACCATTGCCCAACAAGTTGGTACAGCAGACGGGCCAATCATTTGCAGTTTAGCTAGAGCCACTCGTCAAGATATTCAAGCTGCCGCCGAAGCCTTAAAACCTGCCGCACATCCGCGAATTCATACGATGATTTCGACATCTGATATTCATCTGCAATATCAGTTGAAAAAGTCCCGCAGTGAAGTTTTAGCGATCGCCCAAGAAATGGTCGCCTATGCTAAATCCTTTGTAGATGATGTAGAATTCTCGCCAATGGATGCTAGTCGGACTGAACCAGAGTTTTTGTATCAGGTATTAGACAAAGCGATCGCCGCAGGTGCAACGACAATCAATATTCCTGATACCGTTGGTTACTGCACACCCAAAGAAATAGGTAACTTGATTCAGGGAATTCGTCAAAACGTGGCGAATATTGATAGAGTAGTTCTTTCCATCCACACTCAAAACGATTTAGGTTTAGCCACAGCCAATGCTTTAGCTGCGCTCGAAAACGGTGTGCGTCAGGTGGAATGTACAATTAACGGCATTGGCGAACGTGCCGGTAACGCCGCACTCGAAGAAATTGTTATGGCTTTACAGGTGCGGAAACATTACTTTAATCCTTATTTTGGCCGTCCTGTAGATGCTGATGCACCACTTACCAACATCAAAACCCAGGAGATTTATAAAACATCGTCGTTAGTTTCCCAATTGACGGGAATGTTAATTCAACCGAATAAAGCGATCGTTGGTGCAAATGCTTTCGCCCATGAATCTGGCATTCATCAAGATGGCATCATCAAGCATCGCCAAACCTACGAAATTATGGAAGCTGCATCCATTGGTTTGCCAGAAAATCGCATTGTGTTAGGCAAACACTCAGGACGTAACGCCTTTCGTACAAGGTTGAAAGAATTAGGATTTGAACTCAATGAAGCAGACTTGAATAAAGCCTTCAATCGCTTTAAAGAAGTTGCCGACAAGAAAAAAGATATATCAGATTGGGATTTAGAAGCGATCGTGCGAGATGAAACTCAAAATCAAGTAGAAAGCGGCTTTCAACTCGAACACGTCCAAGTAATTTGCGGTGACTGCACCTGTCCAACAGCAACCATTACCGTTGTTACCCCCGATGGCAAAATCCTCACAGATGCCAGTGTTGGCACAGGGCCAGTGGATGCAGTTTATCAAGCAATAAACCGCTTAGTAAAGCTTCCCAATCAACTAATTGAATTTTCCGTGCAGTCTGTCACTGGTGGCATCGATGCTTTAGGGACAGTCACAATTCGCTTGGCATATCAAGACAAGATATTTTCTGGACAAGCATCAGACACAGATATTGTCGTCGCCGCAGCTTACGCCCATCTCAACGCTTTAAACCGCCTTTATCGTTACTTGCAAACGCAGAGAATTCCCGTTCAAGTGGGCGAGTAAAGTGCGGCTACCATTCTCTTAAATCTGCGTCACGCCAGTTGCTACAACGCGGGGAACCCGCGCAACGCACTGGCTCCTCTTTGTCGTGCAAGACTAGGTTGCTAACTACCATTGGTCTTGGGGTGACATCGGTCATCACAATGTCTGTTGCTTGGACAAGTAAGAGCATTGCGACTCCAACAACAAACTCTTCCGCCGTCGCCTTTTTGGCCAAGGAGGGTATTCCGCCACTAGGAGCAAATAACCCTGCCTGCCGACCAAGTGCAGACTATAATTTTAGTTATTTTGTTGTGTGCAGTTGTTGGCAGCAACTAGCATTGCTTGGCGACGCAATCAGTCATTCAATCTTACTAAAACTAGCGATGGCTGTGACAGTTGCGTAGGTTGGGGAGCTAGTGCGTTGCGTTGGTTCTCAAATTTGTAGCAAGTGGCGTTGGTGGAACAGAACCCAATATCATCAAGAATTTATTGAATTTTGCTGTCGCACTCAACCAACCTACCATTCTTCTTTAAACTAGACTTTAGAATCAGAAGTACAAAAAAAGGATGAGTTAATCATCCCTTTCTCAAAACCAAATATCAACTCTTGACGATTAGAACACTCGAAAAATAAACGGATAACGGAACGGTACATCAGGATTACTGAAACAATGCACAAGCGCCCCAATTGTCAGTCCCCAGTGTAATAAAAAGCCCAAAGCTACAACAGGAAAGAACAAAATTCCGCCAATACCAAAAGTGATCCAAGATAAAACGGCAATTGGTACTCCAATCACGGTTGCCCAAAACCAAACATTGAAGTGAAAATTAATTGATTCTTTGGCATTACTTTTAACAACTGGGTCATCGGAGATAATATTAATGACAATCGGTACACCAATCGAAAACAATGCTGTACTAAAGAAAATTGCCCCATGACACAGAGATGATAGCAGTTTGCGCTTCTCAGAATCGTATGAAACTTGCATCCTGGCGGCTCCTCAATTTGTTTCTTATTTTTAATTGTAAAAGGTAGTCGTTAAGCATTGTATGGCAGTTTACCGTACTCAATTTGTACGAATTTGGATGAGCTAAGTTCGATAATAGAACCAAGAGACTCAAATTCAGGATGAATTAACAATGTATCAATTTGACCCACCATTACCCGCAAGAGAAATACTACCTACAATGTATGATCTTCCCAGTGAAGATCCAGAGGAACCTGGTTTGCCAGATCAGTTTCATTTATTACAACCACGCCTGTTAGACGAAACCTTCCGTCCGCCTACTTATCCTATTGATCAAGTATTTACCGCTAGTGACTTAAACTTATACTATGATGTGCGTCATCCACTGTGGTACAAGCGACCAGACTGGTTTGCAGTTGTAGGTGGTTCTCGGCTTTATGAACAAAAGAAGTTACGCTTGAGTTATGTAATTTGGCAAGAAGGCGTACATCCGTATATTGTAGTGGAATTGCTGTCTCCTGGTACAGAAAAAGAAGATTTAGGGCAAACTTTGCGAGATATCAAACAACCACCCACAAAATGGCAAGTTTATGAACAAGTTTTACGTATTCCCTATTACGCCATCTTTGACCGTTACCAACATGAGTTTAAAGTTTTTAAATTGAATGGCGGTCATTATGTTGAAGTATCACTGTCAGAACCACGCTTTTGGATACCAGAATTAGAATTAGGTTTGGGTGTATGGCAAGGATGCTATCAAAGTGCTGAACAGCTTTGGTTACGCTGGTATGATCATCAAGGCAATTGGGTATTAACTCCTACCGAACAAGAAAGTCAACAAGTACAACACGAAAGACAACGCGCCGAACAGGAAAAACAACGTGCCGAACAAGAACGACAAAAAACAGAAAGATTGATTGCAAAATTGCGATCGCTTGGCGTTGAACCTGATTTAGACTGATGAATGTTAAAGAATTAACTCATCAATGGCACAGGGAGAAATCTTACTCAAATCTGGCACTTTATGGACAAGTGTCAAAGCAAGTACAGAATATGCTTTAAAATGCGGCGCGTTACTGTCTATCCCAACAAACTTTGAATTTTTCGAGCAAGACGGCGTTAACTTTTTAGTCCGAATTTTATCTAACCTTGACCGAAAATACACAGCTAAAAAACAGCAAGACAAACAAATTGCTGTTGGTAAGGAGTTCAACCCTTTCCTTCCCTACGAAAAAGATTTGTTTGTGGCGGATATTTCCGACACTCATGTATGTATACTGAACAAATTCAACGTTGTTGACTATCACCTGCTCATCATCACCAGAGCTTTTGAAGAACAAGAAAGCTTACTTACGCCAGAAGATTTTGCTGCTTTGTTGGCGTGTTTAGCTGACTTTGATGGTTTAGCTTTTTACAACAGTGGTAAAACCGCAGGCGCTAGTCAGCGACACAAGCACTTACAGATAGTACCTTTACCACTTGTTGCTTCGGGAGTGCAGACACCTATTGAACCATTACTAGCATCAGCAGAATTTGAAGATGGTGTAGGAAGAATACCGAAACTACCTTTTGTTAACGCTTTTGCAACTTTACATCCTAATTGGGTGCAGTCTCCGTTAACTTCAGCAGCGACTATGTTGAAGGTATATCAAAATTTATTAAGTGCTGTCAGGATAGAAGCAGTCAATAATAACAGACAATCTAGCGCTTACAATCTGCTAGTAACTAGAGAATGGATGTTAATCGTACCGCGATCGCAAGAACATTTCCAGTCGATTTCTGTTAACTCATTAGGATTCGCTGGTGCTTTACTGGTGCGAAATGCACAAGAAATGCAACTTCTCAAAAACACAGGCCCAATGACCATCCTTAAAGAAGTTGCTTTACAAAGTCAATAGTCAATAGTCAATAGTCCTTTGTTCTTTTCTCCCTCCGCCTACTCTTTATACCATTTCCCGAAAAATCTGATACAGATATAAACCATGAAAGCCTTGCTGCATCTGGCGTTTTTTAATTGCGAATTGCGTTAGCGTAGCGTTAGCGAGTCCGCGAGCGTCATTGCGAATTGTGAATTGGTATTACCTCCTATCAAGCCTGTCGTCCACTCTCCCCTTTCACAACAGCAGAGGCTATCAGGTGAGACAAACGCAAAGCCTCTGGTACATGACCACAGTCTGTCAGTTGCTTAAGCACTTGAGCAGTAACATCAGGTTCTGCACCACAAACCTGAAAATAAAACGGTGGGTATCCATACACAGGGCCAGCATGACGTATAATTTCGAGCCGTTTTTCAGGATGCGGCAATCTTTGCATTGCATAAATCATAGCGTTCAGATTAGGTTGCTTTCGCATTACGGCAATGCAAGGCCGCTCTAATCTTTCTGCTAACAATGGCAAATCAACTATATTGAACCCACCTAAAGAAATTCCATCTAAAAGCACTATATGCAGATGTGGTAAAAACTTGCCACCAATTAGCAACTGACAAAGTATTTCTGTTGCATCCCAACCATCAGGCTGTATCTCTCCCCAAACCATACCTTCAAAACGAGTATCTGCACAGATAACTCCTGCAACTCCCACAGGTTTATTTGCGCTCCGAATAAAAGGAGCATCGTCAAAACCTACAGCTCGAATTGTGCGGTGATTTTTGAGCAGAGCTTCTA
Organism: Nostoc sp. CHAB 5844; assembly: GCF_020829595.1. Lineage (GTDB taxonomy): Bacteria > Cyanobacteriota > Cyanobacteriia > Cyanobacteriales > Nostocaceae > Nostoc_B. The sequence continues at coordinate 34,063 of NZ_JAIVFW010000019.1, read as the reverse complement.
GTTCCATTAATATCTTTTATAAGGCTGAAATTCTCAGATAGTGCCTAAAACAATACTAAGACAATGATTATATTAAACCTTTGATCAATAAAGCTTTTTGGCTAAATAATTAATAATGAAAAGCGCCCCCCTTTTAAGAGGACACTTTTCATTGGCTATGAAACTATTGGTTTACTTGTTTAGATTAACCATTGATAGCAGGAGCTGGAAGTGCAACAGGAGCAGACTCAGCAGAAGCCAAATCTAAGGGGAAGTTGTGAGCATTACGCTCGTGCATCACTTCCATACCCAAGTTAGCGCGGTTGATGATATCAGCCCAAGTGTTAATCACACGACCTTGAGAGTCAATCACCGACTGGTTGAAATTGAAACCGTTCAAGTTGAACGCCATTGTGCTGACACCTAAAGCGGTGAACCAGATACCGATGACAGGCCATGCTGCTAACAAGAAGTGCAAACTGCGGCTGTTATTGAAGGAAGCGTATTGGAATATAAGCCTTCCGAAGTAACCGTGTGCCGCCACGATGTTGTAGGTTTCTTCTTCTTGACCGAACTTGTAACCGTAGTTTTGAGATTCGTTTTCGGTGGTTTCACGAACTAAAGAACTTGTTACCAAACTTCCGTGCATTGCGCTGAACAAGCTGCCACCGAATACACCAGCTACACCGAGCATATGGAAGGGGTGCATCAAGATGTTATGTTCTGCTTGGAACACGATCATGAAGTTGAAGGTGCCACTGATTCCCAAGGGCATTCCATCACTGAAGGAACCTTGACCGATGGGATATACCAAGAAGACTGCGGTTGCTGCTGCAACGGGTGCGGAGAATGCGAGGCAAATCCACGGACGCATACCCAAGCGGTAGCTGAGTTCCCATTCACGTCCGAGGTAGCAGAATACGCCAATCAGGAAGTGGAAAATTACTAGTTGGTATGGGCCTCCGTTGTACAACCACTCGTCTAAGGATGCGGCTTCCCAGATGGGGTAGAAGTGTAATCCAATTGCGTTGGAAGATGGTACTACTGCACCGGAGATGATGTTGTTGCCGTACATTAATGAACCTGCTACTGGTTCACGGATACCGTCGATGTCTACGGGGGGTGCGGCGATGAAGGCAATGATGAAGCAGGTGGTTGCTGCTAACAGGGTTGGAATCATTAACACGCCGAACCAGCCGATGTAGAGGCGGTTGTTGGTGCTGGTTATCCAGTTGCAGAACTGCTCCCAGATGTTGGCGCTTTTGCGCTGTTGTATGGTTGCTGTCATGTCTTGATGATTGCGTTTGTTTCAGTATGTATTAGGCTTTTCTGTGCCTGTAAACTTATATTAAGCAAAATGTTGCGATTTGTAAAGTATTTTGAGAAAAAATTTTTAGCAACTCTGTAAGGAGTGCTGAAACCCTGATGATTCGCGTGTTATAGGATGTTTGTTGTAGTGGCAGCCAGAACAGATAACAATATGAAGTGCTACTGAGATCGCTCCCCACAGCAATATTCATACTTAAGTAGAATCTATTGCGACCCAGGTGAGCTAGATTATGTAGTCTTATGCCAATTAACAATTCTTGCACTGTTACTTACAGCCCTGCTTATACAATCGTCCCCACTTACGAGTGCTTTAATCGCTGTACTTACTGCAACTTCCGCACCGATCCGGGTGAAAGTCCCTGGATGACGCTATCAGCAGCCCAAAGCGTTTTGAAACAACTTCAAAGCGAAAATGTTTGTGAAATTCTTATACTCAGTGGTGAAGTGCATCCCCATTCATCAAAACGTCAGGCGTGGTTTGGGCGGATTTATGATTTGTGCGAATTAGCACTTGGAATGGGGTTTTTACCGCATACAAATGCGGGACCGCTAAGTTTTGAAGAGATGCAAAAGCTAAAGAATGTCAACGTTTCAATGGGTTTGATGTTGGAGCAGTTAACGCCAGCATTGTTAAATACCGTACATCGACACGCACCGAGTAAAGTACCAGAAGTCAGGCTACAACAACTACAATGGGCGGGAGAGTTACAGATTCCCTTTACAACAGGCTTACTCTTGGGAATTGGCGAAACCGCTGATGATTGGTGGGAAACATTAGAAGCCATATCTCACCTGCATCAAAATTACCATCACATTCAAGAAGTCATTCTACAACCGCACAGCCCAGGAAATCAGCAAACCTTTGATGCACCAGCTTTTGACCCCCATCAGTTACCAGAAGTGATTGCCAAAGCACGTCAGATTTTACCGCCAGATATTACAATTCAAATTCCGCCGAATTTAGTTAAAGATGACCAATGGTTACTAGCTTGTATCGATGCTGGCGCGAGAGACTTAGGCGGAATTGGGCCAAAAGATGAAGTGAATCCCGATTATCCACATCTTCAAGAGCAGGAATTGAGAGAAATTTTACAGCCTGCGGGGTGGGAATTAGTGCCGCGTTTACCTGTGTATCCCCAATTTGATAGCTGGTTGCCGAAAGAATTGCAAATAGCAGTGCGACAATGGCGAAATATAACCGGATTCAAAACTGGAGAGATGTATAAATAACTTTAATTTTATTTTACTAACTAGTTGTATCGTTCCATTGTTCTACTGTAGGTTTATGCCACCAGTACTCCAAGTCAGTTATATTAACATACCCTTTTAGCTCTGGATCAGGCCAGATATGAAGAGATTCTATACAATCAGCATATTTTGCAGCTTCTTCAACTTCTTTCCATTGTCTTACGAAGCATTCTGCCCAAGAATTTTTACTCATAACAGAACGAGCAAAGTCTAAACCTGCTGCAATCATCCGCTTGCCATTAGTTCCACGAGCATTAATCGGCTCCCAAAAGATGACTTTTGGTTCAATAAGTTTTATTCTTTCTAAATAATATTTAAAATCATCCAAACCCAAATTTGGAGGAGTAGGACAGGCTAATATCTAACTTTATAAAAAATTACCATAAGAATAAAGATAATATCACTCATTTAGAAGCATCTAAACAGAGTTACCCCCCAGAAGACAGAGCTTGCACCCTAAAGCCTGTTGTAAAATAGACAATAGACGGATTTGGAGGGCCAGTTAACTGGTCAGAAACGCCTATAGAAACTATTTTTGGAAATCTCCAAGGTTTAAAGTCCAGCCAGCTGAAACAACTACAGCGGCTGTACCACCAGCGTATACCAGGCGATCGCATCACAACGCCTGAATTTTCCCAGCGTCTGGCAGCCATTAGCACAGAAATCAATCAACCTGTGTGTGCCTATCTCAACCGTCGCGGCCAAGTGATTCGTGTTGGGGTAGGCACACCGCGTCAGACGCAAATTCCACCGCTAGAACTGCCCCGTTACGGTGCAGAACGTCTCAGCGGTATTCGGTGTATTGCCACACATCTTAAGTCAGAACCACCAAACGAGGTAGCGCTGACAGCTATGGCAATGCAACGGTTAGACGCGTTGGTAATGCTGAATATCACTGGAACAGGATTTACTCGGCGTGGTGGTGGCGCTACAGGTTATGTCAAAGAAGCTTATTTAGCTCATTTAGTATCAGACACAAAACAACTAGTAGCCGCCCAAAACTCAGCACTCGATACTCAAAAGGCAATCTACTCTAGCATTTCCCCACCTATGAGCTTGGATATGCTGGCAGAACAAGACTTCATCGATTTGGTGGAAGGACTGGAAGAAGAATTCCGGCGGGAATTTGTTGCCCAAGAAGTAGATGCTGACCACGATCGCGTGCTAATTGTGGGAGTAATGACAGATGAATTGACTCCTCAACAATTCCACGACACCATAGCGGAATTAGGACTGTTGGTAGATACTGCTGGTGGCGATGTACTACAGACAGTACAACAAAAGCGATCGCGCATTCATCCTCAAACAGTCATAGGTGAAGGTAAGGTGCAAGAAGTCGCCTTAACAGCCCAAACTCTAGGATGTAATCTTGTCGTCTTCGACCGCGACCTCTCACCCGCCCAAGTCCGCAACTTAGAAGCACAAATTGGTGTTCGGGTAGTTGACCGCACAGAAGTAATTTTGGATATCTTTGCCCAACGCGCCCAGTCTCGCGCTGGTAAATTACAAGTAGAACTAGCACAGCTAGAATATATGCTGCCGCGACTGACTGGTAGAGGGCAGGCAATGTCGCGGTTGGGCGGTGGTATTGGGACTCGCGGCCCTGGTGAAACCAAACTAGAAACAGAACGCCGGGCTATTGGGCGGCGGATTTCTCGACTGCAACAAGAAGTCAACCAGTTGCAAGCCCATCGTTCGCGTTTACGGCAACGACGGCAACATCAGGAAGTTCCTTCAGTAGCTTTGGTTGGTTATACCAACGCTGGTAAATCTACCTTACTCAATGCCCTAACTAACGCTGAAGTCTATACCGCTGACCAGCTATTTGCCACCCTTGACCCTACCACACGTCGCTTGGTTATTCCCCATGCTGACACGAATGAACCCCAAGAAATTCTGATTACAGATACTGTAGGGTTCATTCACGAACTACCTGCATCTTTAATGGATGCCTTCCGTGCTACTTTGGAAGAAGTCACAGAAGCTGATGCTTTATTACATTTAGTGGATTTGTCTCATCCTGCTTGGTTAAGTCACATTCGCTCAGTTCGAGAAATCCTCGCAGCCATGCCTGTGACTCCCGGCCCAGCATTAGTTGCTTTTAACAAAATTGATCAAGTAGACGGCGAGACATTAGCCATAGCGCGGGAGGAATTTCCTTTAGCTGTGTTCATTTCTGCAAGTGAACGTTTAGGCTTAGAAACCTTGCGTTTGCGTCTTAGCCAGTTGATTCAATACGCTGTTGATCCTCGGTAAATACCGAAAATAAATTTTGAATATTTGATGCACAATGCCGTGGTTAATCTAACTACGGCTTTAATTTTTATATATTTCTACTATATGCAAGTTCTACTCATTACTGCGGTATTTCCTGAATGACAATATGATCAAAAATGTGCTAAAACCAATAGCTACTGGGTATTTTTATTTTTGTACTTAATATAGGAAGTAACTCCAGACTTCGCCCAGACTCTTTGCTTTCAAGCTGTTCTTGTACTTCTTAGGAAACATAATTTTTGCAAATTTTCCCGGCGATCGCTATCCTAGCCATTAATTATTTATGTCAACAACTTCCCAACAACTAGAACCTAAAAAAGTCAAAGTTCAGCTTCTTTTAGCAGGAGGACATCAGTACATAGTTTATTTAAATTCTGATGATCCTGTACTACATAGTTTGTTAACAACTATTGTGGCTCGTGCTTACAAACAAGAATCTGCGAGTCACTGCTTATTTCAAATTCCCATCAGTGAGGGACATTCTTCATTATGTTTTGCTAGTGAAAATCTTGTTGGTTTAGTAACTGAGCCTCCTCTTTGGATACAACAAACTGACAATATCCAACCTGTAGCTAATGATATTTTGAATTCTAATTATGTACAAATAGATAATTTTTTCTCACCTAATGAGCATGAGCGACTCATCAAGTATGTACTAGCTAACAAGTCAAATTTTGTATCTACTAGCACTTCTACCCATGAGAAAAATTATCGTCGCTCAATGGTTCTGTACTCATTTCCTGAGTTTACTGAACTAATGGTGCATAAAATTCAGAAAATAATGCCTGATGTCATAAGCAAATTGGGAATATCATCATTTCCGATCTCTCAAATTGAAAGCCAACTGACATCTCATAATGATGGAAACTATTACAAAATCCATAACGATAATGGCAGCCCAGATACTGCTACAAGAGAATTAACTTATGTTTATTACTTTAATCGAGAACCCAAACGATTTTCGGGAGGTGAATTATTAATATACGACAGTAAAGTTGAAAATAACTTTTATGTCAAAGCAGAATCTTTTAAAACTATCGAACCGCGCAATAACAGTATTGTATTTTTCTTTAGCCGATATATGCACGAAGTTCTACCTGTAAAATGTCCATCTAAAGCTTTTGCAGATAGTCGCTTTACTATTAATGGCTGGGTACGTCGAGAAGCATCTTAGGGTAGCTGTGTAGTTACTTTATACTATCTTGGAGTGGAGCGATCGCCTCACTTTTATGTTTATAAAGAATAAGTTTAAAATTAAATATACTTTGCTAGAAAATACTTAAATACTTTTTCTAAGTATAAACACATAATATCTATATAAATACATAAAAAATCTTATTTTTATTCTTTAGATTAAAGTTCTCATAAAAATCTAGATAATCTATAGACTACTGATAATTTGCTGTGGCAAATTATATTTATTAATCACTGAGAAGCAAAAAAAGTTTCAGAGATTCCTACCAAGTCAAGTGCATCCCAATTTGAACTCCCTGGAAACTAGAAATTGCAGTTATACAAACTAAGTCAGCTAGTGAATACTAAAAATTTATGCAAATAAACTAGCTGTTATAGAGCGATTTATAGACTTAGTTTGTAGTAGCTTCAAATTTCTATTTTGTAGGGATACTTTCTGCTGGAATGCTTTTTTTGCATTTTTTTACAAGCAAACAGGAGTTTTAAAGAAGTGGCTCAAATGAATTCACAAAAACTAATAGGTTATATAACCTGTGGTTTGTCGTCTTTAGCTGTAGTTATAGGTTCACAAGTTCATAGCGCAGAAGCTATTACCTTTTCAGGTTCATCTGGCAATTTGGCTGCATCAGCAGATTTTCAAGTTAACGGCGATATCTTAACTCTCAAGCTAACCAACACTAGCTCAAATAATGTTACAGCCCCCGCAGATTTGCTCACTGGGATTTTTTTCAATGCATCTAAATCTCTCAATCTCGTGACTGCAACATTAGGTTATGGCTCAAAAGTATACCAAAACAGTTATGCATCTCTGTTACAGCCTATTAACTTATCAGTTGATAGCTTAAAGGGTGGTTGGCAGTATCAGTCCAACATTAGTGACTCTAGCTTAAAAGGTGTCAATCAAGGTATCGGTACTGCTGGCTTTGGAATTTTCAACGGTAACTTAACAGGTAACGGGAACCAATTTGATTACGGACTTTTGAGCGCGAGTTCAAATTTGACTACAAATGCTAATAAACCAGTACAAGAAACTTCTTTAATTAAAAATTCCCTTGTCTTCACATTTTTGGGAGCTTCTGGTTTAACTGAATCTAGCTTCAGTAACGTTATCTTCCAGTATGGTACAAACCTCAGCGAACCTCACTTTGCTGGAACAACCTTGGCTGATGCAGCAGCAGCGGTTAGTACGGCAGCTAATATAGTTGACACAACATCAAAAGAACTATTTGACAAACTAGCTACTGACAAACTAGCACAAGAAGCATTGAAGACAGCGACAGATGAAACAGCAGCAGCTGACAAAGCAGCAAAAGCAGCCAAAGAAGCATCTGACAAAGCAGCTATTGAGTTGGCTAATGCAGAAGCAGCAGTAAAAGCAGCAAAACTAGAAGCTGACAAAGCTCAGACAGACGCTAACAGCAAGAAAGTTGATGCTGACAAAGTTCAGACAGATGCTAACAGCAAGAAAGCTGATGCTGACAAAGCTCAGACAGATGCTAACAGCAAGAAAGCTGATGCTGACAAAGCTCAGACAGATGCTAACAGCAAGAAAGCTGATGCTGACAAAGCTCAGACAGACGCTAACAACAAAAAAGCTGATGCTGACAAAGCTCAGACAGACGCTAACAACAAAAAAGCTGATTGTGACAAAGCTCAGAAAGACGCTGACAAAGCTCAGAAAGACGCTGACAAAGCTCAAAAAGACGCTGACAAAGCTGGTTTAGATAAGACCATCAAGCAAACACTAGCTGACATCCTGAAAGCTGATGCGAATAAAGCTCAGACAGACGCTAACAACAAGAAAGCTGACGCTGACAAAGCTCAGAAAGACGCTGACACCAAGAAAGCTGATGCTGATAAAGCTCAGACAGATGCTAACAACAAGAAAGCTGATTGTGACAAAGCTCAGAAAGACGCTGACACCAAGAAAGCTGATGCTGATAAAGCTCAGACAGATGCTAACAACAAGAAAGCTGATTGTGACAAAGCTCAGAAAGACGCTGACACCAAAAAAGCTGATGCTG